>NZ_CYSB01000048.1:32110-56365 GCF_001458255.1 Thalassovita autumnalis | reverse complement strand
CGCCGATCCCCGCAATCCTGTGGCCGGAACGAAACTCCTGCGCGAATGGGACGGCACCGAGCATACCGTCACAGTGCTGAAGGACGGCTTTGACTGGCAAGGCCGCAAATACAAATCACTCTCGGCGGTGGCCCGCGCAATCACCGGAACGCGCTGGAATGGGTATCGCTTTTTCGGTCTACGTGAACGCAAGCAGGAGGAAGCATGATGGACATCACCGCCCGTCCAAACCGCCGCCTGCGCTGCGCCATCTACACCCGTAAGTCGACGGAAGAAGGGCTCGACATGGAGTTCAATACCCTCGACGCCCAGCGAGAGGCCTGCGAGGCTTATATCGCCAGTCAGAAGTCCGAGGGATGGGTGGCCACCCGCGACCGCTATGACGATGGCGGTTTTTCTGGCGGCAACCTTGAACGCCCCGGGCTGAAGCAATTGCTAGCCGACATCGACGATGGTCTGGTCGATGTCGTGGTCGTTTACAAAATCGACCGCCTGTCGCGATCGCTGATGGATTTCTCCAAGCTGGTCGAGGTTTTCGACCGCAATGGCGTCACCTTCGTGTCGGTCACGCAGTCGTTCAACACCACCACGTCGATGGGGCGGCTGACGCTGAACATCCTGCTCTCCTTCGCCCAGTTCGAGCGCGAGGTCATCGGTGAGCGCATCCGCGATAAGGTGGCAGCATCGCGCAAGCGCGGGATCTGGATGGGAGGCTACGTGCCGCTCGGCTACGATGTGCAGGATCGCAAACTGTTGGTGAACGACGCAGAGGCCTCATCGGTCCGACGCATCTTCGAACGGTTTGTTGAGCTCGGCTCCGCCACTGTGCTGGCGCGGGAACTACGTGGTGATGGTTTCCGCAACAAGCAGGGAACGCTGATCGATAAAGGCTACCTCTACCGGCTCCTGAATAACCGTGTTTATCGCGGTGAGGCCGTCCACAAGGGCAAGGCCTACCCAGGCGAGCATGACGCCATCATCGACGAAGCGCTTTGGGATCAAGTCCACGCAATCCTCAAGGAAAGTCCGCGCAAACGAGCCAACAACAGCAGATCCAGGACACCCGCACTCCTGAAAGGGTTGATCTTCAGCGACACCGGCGCAGCCATGACGCCTACCAGCACGAAAAAAGGCGCGAAGCTTTATCGATACTATGTTTCGATGGACGTGATCCGGAACCGCGAGACCGGCGAAGAAACCGCCCCGATGCGGCTGGCGGCAGGAATGGTGGAGGATGCTGTCGTGACCGAGGTCCGCCGCATCCTGCAAACGCCAGAGGTTGTCACGCAGGTGCTGGCGGCCCTGAAGCAACAGGATAACGCAGTTTCGGAGGCGGACGCCGTCGCGGCATTGCATGAATTCAGCGCGCTCTGGGCGCAACTGTTCCCGGCCGAGCAGGCAAGGATCATTCAGTTGCTGGTGCGGCGTGTCACCGTCACCGCAGCAGGGCTTGAGGTCGACATCAGGCGCGAGGGGATCGCAGGCGTCATCCGTGAGATGGTCGCGCCGCGTAGTCTGGAGGCAGCCGAATGACCAATGCCGATGACACGATCCGCGTCTTGATCCCGTTGAAGGTTGGCAAGAAGAACGGTCGACCAAAAATCCTGCCGCCCGCCGACTATCTGCCGAGCGAGGACCAAACGCAGGACCCGCATATCCTGCGCGCCATTGGGCGGGCATGGGGCTGGCGGCGGCGCATGGAGGCAGGTGAGTTCGCGACAATCCAGGAACTGGCTGAGGCGGTGGGATTAGCTGAACGTCATGTCAGCCGTCAGCTGCGACTGGCATACCTCGCGCCCGAGGTGCTGAAGCGCCTGACCTGCGGGCGCGAGGCGTCGACGGTCAGCCTGTACGATTTGTGTTTTCTGGCTGGAGATGCTTGGGGAGAGCAAGTGGGGCGCACATTCGACTGACGGCGGGCGTCTGGCCTGGAAATGGTAGGGGAGGCACCCATTTCACATAGAGCCGACGTTCGTGCCTTCTGCAGCTAACGACGGGTGAGAGCCCAGAGTGACCGATGCTGCGTCTTTCTCAGAAGGCCGTAGGTTGCACGAAGCCGCCGTTCCAGACGTGCAATTCTCAGCACGTGGAAGTGATCTTCTTGGCCATTGGGTGGGGCGACAGAAATTTCCCGTCGATGGATGCCTCAGAAGTGACTCCGCTCTCAAACAAGCCAAGCTGCGACTCAACCACCCCAAGTATCAGACAGGATAAAGCCGTGGGGAAAGGGATCTGTCGGGTCCAGGCCAATCTGTGACATGCCGTAGATCCAGCACTGTCCGCTGACCCGGACACAGCTTCCGGCGTAGGGTCCGATTTGCGCCTCGCCGGTCAATTCCGCACTGAATTCGCCCCCGATGATGGACCGGGTCGTGATCTGGTCGCCTGGCTTGACCTCTTCCTTGGCATGCAACACGGCCACTGTTGAATTCGTCCCTGTGCCACACGGCGACCGGTCAGCACGGGCAGGTGTCAGGGTGGTGCAATGGCGCATGGCCCCGTCTGCTTCGCGCGAACGAAACATGACGTAGGCGAGCCCGTGCACTTCAGGGATTTCCGGATGCACGATTGTCGTCTGTCCTGCAATTTGGTCACGCAGTGCGGTTCCTATCTCGGCCAGGGTGCGCGCGTTCTCCGGCACAATCGCAAGGTCTACCTGTTCCACATCGACCAATGCGTAAAATACGCCGCCATAACAGAGATCATAGGTCACGCGCCCCCATTCTTTGGTATCGATTTCGGCATCCATCTCAGCAACGAAAGACGGGGGCATGTCGAGGCTGACCCCGGTCACCTTGCCATCTTGGCAGGTAGCAGTTGCCTTTACCAAACCAGCCGCCGTATCCAGCACGACGATGGTTTCAGGCTCCTTCATCTCCATCATGCCGGTTTCAAGGATGGCTGTCACCGCACACATGGAATTTGAACCGGACATCGCATGTGCCTGGTCGGTTTGCAGCACGATCAATCCGAAATCGGCCTCCGGGTGACAGGCCGGAGGGATGAGCACGAAGGAATGATTGGCCGCGGCGCGTGGTTCCGAGCAGAGAAACCGTCTCAGGCTGTCATCGACCTCGTTGATATGGGCCAGCTTGGCCGCCATCGTATCGCCGGGGATCAAGGGCATACCTCCTGTGATCACGCGACCGATCTCGCCCGCGCAATGCACGTCGACGGTTTGTAGTATTCGGCTCCAGCGCATGGGCGTCTACTCCTTGATATACCAGCCCCAGGGCTTGTGTGCGTCCCAAGTGGTGATCTGTTTGGTCTCAAAGTAGTTGTTCAGGCCCCATTCGCCCAGTTCGCGCCCGATGCCGGATTGCTTGTAGCCGCCCCAAGGGGCCTCGGTGAAAGTGGGTTGAGAGCAGTTGATCCAGACGATCCCGGCGCGGAATGCGCGGGCCACTCGTTCGGCGCGGTCGAGATCGGCGGACATGACTGCGGCGCCCAGACCGAAGCGGGAGTCATTAGCGAGCCGGATCGCCTCGTCTTCTGTCTCGAAGGATTTCACGCAGACCACCGGGCCAAAGATCTCGTCGGTCCAGATCGTGGCACCCTCAGGAACATCGACAAAGATCGTCGGCTCGACATAACAGCCCCCTTCCAGCCCCTCGGGCACACCGCCGCCGGTCATCAGGCGGGCCTCTTTCTTGCCGGTTTCGATCCAGTTCAGCACCTTCTCGTGCTGGCTTTGGCTGACAAGGGGCCCAAGTAATACACCCTCTTCCAACCCATGCCCGATTTTGATCTTCTGCGCCTCTTTGGCAAGCCGCTCCTTGATGGCATCATAGATCGGGGCTTCTACCAGGACGCGTGAGGTCGCTGAACAGACTTCGCCTTGGTTCCAGAAGATGCCGAACATGATCCATTCGACCGCTTCGTCGATGGGCGTGTCGGCAAAGACAACCATCGGCGATTTGCCCCCCAGTTCCAGGCTGATCGTCTTGATGTCGCGCGCCGCGGTGGCCATGATCCGCGATCCGGTTGGCACCGAGCCGGTAAAGGCCAGCTTGTCCACGCCCGCATGTTCCGTCAGCGGCTTGCCCGCCACTGCGCCGAAGCCGGTCACAATGTTCAGAACGCCCTTGGGCAGGCCCGCCTTGGTAGCGATTTCACCGAACTCCAGCGCCGTCACCGGTGTCAGTTCCGAGGGTTTCAGCACCATGGTGCAACCTGCCGCCAGTGCCGGGGCGATCTTCACCGAGGCCATGAGCATCGGGAAATTCCACGGGATGATTGCACCCGCAACGCCAACCGGCTCTTTCACTGCCTTGGACGTGAACCCCTTCATCCCCAGCGCGATCTCCTGTTCGGCGCTGTTGTCGAGCCGCTCCGCCAGATCGGCGTAGAAGTGAAACACTCCGGCGGTATCCTCGATGTCCCAGACGGCTTCGGGCAGCGGTTTGCCGTTGTCCTGAACTTCCATCCGCGCCAATTCGTCGGTGCGGGCCTCGATCTCGTCGCCCATCTTGCGCAGGATGACGGCGCGCTCAGCCCCCGACATGCGCGGCCAGGGCCCTTCATCAAAGGCGCGGCGGGCGGCGGCGACGGCCGTGTCAATATCTTCTGCATTGCCGCACGCGACCTTGTGGAACACCTCACGGTTCGACGGGTCGATCACGTCGAACATTTCGCCCGAGGCTCCAGCGACATAGGCACCGTCGATGAATAGTTGGTCTTTCATGGGTAGGTCCTCACATATGTTTGGTCACGCCGCCATCGACGCGCAGGGATTGTCCGGTGATGTAGCTGCTATCATCCGTCAGCAGGAAGGCCGCCGCTTTCGCCTGCTCCTCAGCCCGAGCGAGCCGACCCAACGCAGACATGTCGGCAAACTTTTGCGGCAAATCGAGGCTGTCAGTGAAGCCGGGCAGCAGGCAGTTCATGCGGATATTGGCCGGGCCGTAGCGGTCTGAATAGAGCTTGGTGAAACTGGAAACACCGACGCGGTAAACACTCGATGTCGGGAAGGTCAGTGAAGGCTCGAAGGCCGAGAAGGTGGTGATGTTGACGATTGAACCACCGCCCTGCGCCTCCATCACCGGCGTCAGCAGTTTGGCCATGCGGATGACCGGTTTCAGGATCATCTCGTTTGCCCGGTCCCAATCCTCCTCCGGGATC
This sequence comes from Thalassovita autumnalis, assembly GCF_001458255.1. Taxonomy (GTDB): domain Bacteria; phylum Pseudomonadota; class Alphaproteobacteria; order Rhodobacterales; family Rhodobacteraceae; genus Thalassobius; species Thalassobius autumnalis. Next base: position 51,244 of record NZ_CYSB01000048.1, on the reverse strand, counting down.
TCCAGCAGATCACCCTTGGGCGGGCCGCCGACATGGATCAGGCAGGCGTCGATACGCCCATACCTCTCCATCGCCAGGTCGAAAATCGCTTTCGTGTCCTCGGCATTCTCTGCCTTACCGCGAAGGGCCACACCGCCCAATTCGGTGGCAAGCGTCTCGCAGCTTTCCGAGGGCGACATGAGCGCCAGCTTGTAGTCACGCGCGTGCATTTCACGGGCCGTGGAGGCACCCATGCCACGGCCACCACCGATGATCAGGCAGGATTTTTCGGTCATATCAGGGTCTCCTCAGAAACGGGTGATGCAATAGGGCGACATGTCGAGCACCGGTTTCGCGCCGGTGATCAGATCCGCCATCAGGGCTGCGTTGGTGGCCGCATATGTCAGGCCGAGATGCCCATGGCCGGTGGCATAGAATACGCCTGGTGTTTTCGCTGAGGCCGACATGAGTGGGATCGTGTCCGGAAAGGCGGGGCGGTGCCCCATCCACTCGCTGGTTTCCTGCACCTTCAGGTCGGGCAGAGCGGTTCTGGCCCGCGTCAGGGTGATCTTAGCACGTTGGTAATTGGGTGCTGCATCCAAACCCGCCATCTCCACCGTGCCACCGATACGGATTCCACCCGCCGTTGGGCTGACCATAAAGGCCTTGGCGGGCCAAATGATCGAATGCTTCAGCTCCAGTCCCGGATCCATGATCTGGGTGTGATAGCCGCGCTCGGTTTCAAGCGGCATGGGCTCGCTCAAGAGTTTCGACAACCGACCAGTGAAAGCACCGGCACAGAGCACGACTTCGTCGGCGTCCAGCACCGCTCCGCTTTCGAACCTTACTCCGCTGATGCGGTCCGATCGTTCGAACCCAGTCACCTTCGCGTTCTCCACCGTGCCTCCGGCCCCTGTGAACCGCTCCACAAGTCGGGTGACGATGGCAAAGGGGTCGCGAACGGTTCGGTTGTCGGGCAACAAAACCGCCTTGGTGATCAGCGCATCAATACTGGGTTCCAGGTCCTCGATTTCGGCCCGGCCGAGAACTTGATAGCCAAACCCGTAGCGGTCGAGCATGTCGATCCGTTCGGCATCGGCACGAAACTCTGTATCGTTTGCATAGAGCGACAAGCAACCGGTGTCGGAGACATGGTCGCCAAGACCGATCTCGCCAAGCAGGACCCGCATGTCGGTCAGGGACCGCTGGCACAGTGCGGCGCCGGCCATTTCCAGTGCGCGTACGCGCGAGGGCCGGCTGGCGGCAAGGAACCGCGCGAACCATGGCAGAAGCCGCGGTAGGTAGCCCGGGCGCACGGTTATTGGGCCTTCCGGATGCAGCAACCATCCGGGCAACTGGCGCCAGACTGACGGACGGGCAACGGGCATGAACTCGGTCACCGCGATTGACGCCATATTGCCATAAGACGCGCCCGAGCCCGGCATTTCGGGATCGACGAGCGCTACGTTTCGCCCGCGTTTTTGAAGCTCATATGCAAGAGCGGCGCCAATGATGCCCCCTCCAACAACAACAGTCTTGCCCATTTCCACAACTTCCAAACAGATCCCGTGGCGCAGCGCGTGCCCTGCGCCCTGAGATCAGCGACAAAGGTTACCAGTTCAGGATCGGTTCCATCGCCTCTTTCAACGCGGCCATTTCGTCTTTGGTCAACGGTCCCAGCGGCGCGCGGCATTCGCCCACCGGTAAACCCTGCAACTCGCAGCCATACTTGATCTTCTGTACGAACTTGCCGCTTTCCAGGATGTTCATCGCACGATAGAGCTTGGCCATGATTTCTTTTGCGCGGACCAATTCCCCGGCCTTGTAGGCGCGGTCCAGATCACAGCAGGCCTGCGCCATGCAGTTGGACGGGCCGCAGATCCAGCTATCGGCACCCCAGAACATGAAGTCGAGAGCGATGTCGTCAGAGCCCGAGATCAGTTGGATCTTGCCTTCGTAGCGGCTCGAAATGTCGACCGCACGCTGCAAGACGCCCGAACTTTCCTTAATCCCGATGACACGCGGATTGTCTGCAAAGTGATCCATGAGTTCGAAAGAGATATCTGCCCCGTCCTTGGCCGGGTAGCTGTAGAGCACAAGATTCACGTCCACCTCGGCCAGCACGGTTTCGTAGTGCCGGATCAGCTCGTCCTGTGTCGGGCGGGTGTAGAAGGGCGGCGCCAGCAGCACGTTGTCATAGCCGATCTCCTTGGCCATCGCGGTCTGTTCGATCACCTCGCGGGTGGCCGGCGCGTTGGTGCCGGCTATCAGGATCTCGTCGTCGCTGGCGAAATCCTTGACGAATTTCAGGACAGAACGGCGTTCTTCGGTCGACTGACTGAAATACTCGCCGGTGGACCCGTTCGGCACCCAGCCGGTGACCCCCGCCTTGCGGAAATGGTTCAGCAGATTTTCGAAGGCACCGAAATCAATCTCGTTGTTGGCGTCGAAGGGGGTGACCAGAGCGGGCAAAACGCCCGAAAGTTTGACGTTGTAGCTCATGATTGGGTCCTTTCAGTCTTGTAAGGCAGGTATCCTCGGCGCTCGACGTTTGGAAACGCGTCATCGCGGCGGACATAGTTCGTGTTTTGGGTCAGTGGGCGCGGCGTGAAATCCCAAAGCTCCTCGCGCCCGGTCGAAAGTGCGTTGTCAATCAACTTGCGTGCTGTCTGGCTGGCGATCACATCATCCAGCAGGGTGTCCAGCGGCCAGGTTTCTTCAGCCAGCTGCGTCAGCCGGGTCTCGTCCGGATCGCCCTGACCTGCGACATTGGTCTGTTCCAATGGGTCCGCCGCCAGATCGTAGAATTGCGGCGGATAGGCCCGGCTAATCACCAGTTTCTTCTCGCCATCGCGTACGCAGACCCGCGGGGCCGACGTGCCGCCGTCGATATGCTCGGCAAGGACCGGACCGCTCAACGCTTCGTCGCGCAGGGCAGGCATCAGGCTGCGGCCATCCAGGGGGGTCTTGATTGCGTCCCCTTCGATCCCGGCGATGTCGAGCAGGGTCGGGAAGATGTCGAGCAGCGAAGCCGGTTCTGCCACACGGCCCGGCTTATGTCCGGGATGGGCGATGATCAAAGGCACCTGGACGGCGGGATTGAAGAGCGTCTTCTTAAACCACATGCCGCGCTCGCCGATCATGTCGCCATGGTCGGAGGCAAAAAGGACCACCGTGTTGTGGGCATAGCCGCTGTCTTCAAGCGCACGCATCAGGCGCCCGAACAGATCATCGACATATGAGATCATGCCGTAATAGCCACGGCGCGCGTTACGGTAGTCCTGATCGCGCAGCTCGCACTTGTCCTGGCCGTAATGGTAGTAGAGCGACTGGCTGTGCGCGTCGCGCTCCTCCACCGGGATATGCGGAATCTGCGGGGCGTCGATGTCTTCGTCCGCGTAGAGGTCCCAGAACTCTCGCGTGATGACATAGGGATCATGCGGATGGGTCAGCGATACCGTCATCATGAAGGGACGGTCATCGGTGCCACGGGCGCGGGCGTAGAGTTCTCGCACCGCGTGATGGATGACATCCTCGTCATAGTCGATCTGCATAGACCGGGCGACGGGGCCGGCATCGCGAACGGTGTCGATGGTCGAAACGCCGAAAGTATAGGTGCGTTCTTCGTCCTTGTTGTAGTGGCGGAAGTCCGCATCCGGCGTCCAGGACATGTCGGCGGGATAGATCTCGGTCGTGAGCCGTTCTTCGAAACCATGGAACTGGTCGGGACCCACGAAATGCATTTTTCCCGAGATGCAGGTGTAATACCCATGAGCCCGCAGGTAATGGGCAAAGGTCGGGGTGGAGGCGGTGAATTCCGCACCATTGTCGTAGGCCCCAATGCGCGATGGCAGGCGGCCGGACATCATGCCGAACCGAGATGGTGCACAGAGCGGATAGGGGCAATAGGCGTTTTCAAACACCGTGCCCTTCGCCGCCAATGCGTCGATATTGGGGGTCTTGCAGACCGTGCCGCCATAGGTGTTCAGCACGAAAGAGGTAAGCTGATCGACCATGAACAGCAGGATATTTGGTTTCTCGCTCATTGGTGACCTACGATCAGGCTGAGGAATGTCTTTGTGCGTTCGTTCTGCGGGTTGTCGAAGAACTGGTCGGGTGGGGCCTGTTCAATGATCTCGCCATCGTCCATGAACACCACGCGGTCGGCGACCTGGCGGGCAAAGCCCATCTCGTGGGTGACGCAGACCATGGTCATGCCCTCCTGGGCTAACCCCACCATCACGTCGAGCACTTCCGAGATCATCTCGGGGTCGAGCGCCGATGTGGGCTCGTCGAACAGCATGATCTCGGGCGCCATGCAAAGAGCCCGGGCGATGGCGACCCGCTGCTGCTGGCCACCGGACAATTCGCCGGGGTATTTGTGCGCCTGTTCCGGGATCTTGACCCGTTCCAGATAGGTCATCGCGTTTTCTTCGGCTTCGTCGCGCGACTGTTTGCGCACAAGGGTGGGCGCGAGAGTGCAGTTCTCCAGGATTGTCATATGTGGGAAGAGGTTGAAGTTCTGAAACACCATCCCCGCCTCGCGCCGGATCTCGTCGATGTTGTCGACATTGTCGTCGAGCGGCGTGCCGTTCACCTCGATCGTTCCCGACTGGTGTTCTTCCAGCCGGTTGATGCAACGGATCAGCGTGGATTTGCCCGAGCCCGAGGGGCCACAGATCACGACCTTTTCGCCCTTGCTAACATCGAAATCGATGTTCTTGAGCGCGTGAAAGCCGCCGTAATACTTGTTCATGGAGCGGATGGAGATCGCATTTTCAGACATTTGGGTGCTCCTTAGCGGCTACCGACGGCCATCCGGCGTTCCAGATAGGCACCATAGCGGGACAGGCAGAAGACGAAGATGAAGAAGAGGAAGCCCACGAAGAGATACATCTCGATAGTGGCAAAGCTCCAATCGGCGGTGCCAGCGGCAGCGCGGCCCGAGGCCAGGATGTCGAAGAAGCCGATGATCGTGACCAGAGAGGTTTCTTTGAAGGTGATGACGAACTGGTTGATCGTCGGCGGTAGCGCATTGCGGAAGGCCTGCGGCAGGATGATGTAGCCGATACGATGCCAGTAGCCCATGCCGAGCGCCTTGGCCGCCTCTTCTTGCCCCATCAGCAGGGCCTGCATCCCGCCACGGATGATCTCGGCCTGGTAACAGGCAAAGAAGATCGCGTAGCCGACGATGACCCGGTAGAGCTTGTCGCCGATGGCCCAGTCCGGCAGCACGAAGGGCAGGACGATCGCGAACGTGAACATGATCGACAGAAGCGGCAGCGACCGGATCACGTCGATGACCAACGCCATGGTCTTGGCGATCCAGGGCAGTTCGGAGCGGCGCAACAGGGCAAAGATGATTGCCAGAGGCATGCCCAGAAGGCAGACGGCTGCGAAGATGAACACGGTCAGCGACAGCCCGCCCCAGTCACGTTCGGTGACTTCGGTCAGGCCGAAGACGCCGCCGCGCATCAGGACGAAGAAAGTGGCGAACCCCAGAACCCAGAGGATGGGCAGGCGCTTGGCACTCCAGAAGGCGGGCATGCAGGACAGGACCGCGACCGCCAGCATGACAAGGCACGCAAGTGCAGAGCGCCATTGTTCTTCGAACGGGTAGAGCCCGAACAGGACGATCCGCCAGCGAGTGGCCACGAAGGACCAGCAGGCGCCGTGCTCATGCGCACGGCATTCCTCATTCAGGCCCTTGCCCCAGATCGCCTTAAGAACAGCCCAATCGAAGAGGCTCCACAGAACCCAGAGTGTGAAGAGTGCCAACAGAACGCTGATCGCGCTGTTGAGCGGGGTCGCGAAGTAGTGTTTGCGGATGTAGCTCATGGTGGTGTCGGAAGCTGCCGTGCTCATGTCTCAGATCCTCAACTGCGTGCCCTTGAGCTTGATCGCGTCATTCACGCGATTGAGCACCCAAGCCATGGAGTAGTTGATGATCAGGAAACCACCCATCAGGATGGCGATCAGTTCGAGCGTCTGGCCCGACTGATTGATCGCGGTCGAGATCACCATGAAGAAGTCGGTGAAGCTGATGGCAATGCCGATCGTGGTCGCCTTGAAGAGCCAGACATACTGGTTGATCATCGTCGGCATCACGATGCGGATCGCCAGCGGCAAGCGGATCCGACTGAAGATATGCCAGCTCGACAGGCCCAGCGCATGCCCGGCCTCGTATTGGCCCTTGGGGATGGCGTTGAAGCCCGCCCGCACGATCTCGGCGATATAGGCCGCGCCATAGATGGCGATGGCGATGACGCAGGCCATCAGCTCGGGCGATACGCGAATGCCGCCCTTGTAGTTCAGACCGGCGGCCCGGGGGATGTCCACAAGCGGGGTCTCCGGGATGCGTCCGAGCCAGAACATGACCGGTATGGCGATCAGCGCCAGCGCCCACAGGATGTTGCGCTCGCGGCGGGCCTGGTGGAGATGCAGACCCGGCCAACGCTTGGCATTCATCCAGAGGCCAAGGGCGAAACACGCCAGAAGCAGCAGGAAAGCGACGAAGACGGAACTGGCGGCGACGTTAAGCCCGGGCAGGTAAATCCCTCGGCCGGTCAGCGCGATGCCGCCGAAAATGGGCTCGGCGTGTCGCGGGCTCGGCAGCGCCAAGAGCAGAGTATACCAGAACAGGAGTTGCAAGATCAGCGGAACGTTGCGGAACAGCTCGACGAATGTTGTGCCCAAAAGCTCGGCCATGCCGTTGCCGGAGGTCCGCATGACCCCCACGGTGACGCCGATGATTGTTGCGATCGGCAGCGATATCACTCCCAGGAACAGGGAGTTCAGGATGCCGACCATGACAGCATGGGCGTAGGAGGAATTGGTGTCATACTCGATCAGCGAGAAGCTGATCCGCCAGCCCGTCGCGCGTTCCAGGAACCCGAAACCCGAGGTCATCCCCTGCGCTTCAAGATTGGCGCGGCCCGCCAGAAACATGGCCACGACCATCAGCACCAGGCCGCCGACAAACGCCACTTGCAGCGCCGCGTCGCGGAATGCCCGGTTTTTAAGAAGCGATTGCATCTCCGCCCCCTTCGCACGCGTTATGAAAAAAAGGCCGGGCGTGTCCTGACGCCCGGCCCAGCATCGGCGAATGATCAGTCGATGATCATCGGATAGAATACACCACCGGCATTGTAGAGGCTGTTGATGCCCCGTGGCAGGTTGTAGGGAGAACCGGACCCGATGTTGCGGTCATAAATCTCGGCAAAGTTACCCACTTCCTTGATCATGTTGTAGGCCCAGTCGTCCGGCAGGCCGAGACGCGCACCGTAGCCGGCGTTAACGCCCAGGAAAGTGCCAACGGTCGCAGACGGCGGGTTGGCGCGGACCTCATCCACGTTTTCGGAGGTGATACCTTCCATCTCCGCAAACCACAGCGAGGACAGCATCCAGTTCTGCACGTCGAGCCAGTCCGGGTCGCCTTCGGGCACGATGATGCCTTCGGCTTCCAGCGCGATCACATCTGGCAGGATGACGTGGTTGTCAGCCCCGTCCGGCGCGTCCACACGACCGGCAGCAAGGCTCGGCGCCCATTCCACCAATGCGTCACAGCGGCCTTCGTAGTAGGAGTTGCGCAGCTCGTCGCCGTTCTCGAAGGTCAGCAGCTCGGCTTCGATGCCGTGGGTGTCGAGATAGGTCGCGGTGGCGCGCTCGGTCGAGGTTCCCGCCCCAACACAAATCGTGCCGCCGGCAATGTCGGACATGCTCTCCGCGCCCAGATCGACCCTGGCCATGGCCTGGAAGGCACCGATGAAATAGGGGCGGCTGTAGGCTAGGTTCAGTTCAGTGTCGCGTGACTGGGTCCAGCCCGAAACCTTTATGACCACATCGATGTCGCCCGACTGAAGCGCAGGCCAACGTTGGGCCCAACTGATCGGAACGATTTCCAGGTTGCCCTCGGACTGGCCAAAAAGACCAGCGGCCAAAGCGCGACAAAGGTCGATATCGACACCCTTCCAGTTGCCCTGATCGTCCACCTCAGCAAAGCCAAGGAACGATCCGTTGTGACCCGAACACAGCAAGCTGCCACGTTCGAGAACTGTGTTCAGGCGGCTGTCATCGGCAACCTGCGCCTGCGCCAGCCCCGCGGTTGCCACGAGAGCCGTGGTCGCAGCCGCAATCTTCTTGGTGAATGTCATCTGAATCCTCCATTGTCGACATTGTGTCTACATATTTGTTGTCGACATTTTGCCGACAAGTCAATACGGCTATGCAAAGAGCGAATAGCTCCCATGATGCGCCAAGCCGGTCATGGAGAAAGAAAGTGGAGGAAAATCAGTTGGCTACACCCAAACAAGCCAAAGGCCGCGGCTCGAAGTTCGTATATGATGAACTCAAGAGAGAGATCCTTTCACTGGTGCTTCAGCCCGGAACTCCGCTCGACGAGACCAGCCTGGCGGAACGATTCGCCATGTCGCGTTCTCCTATTAGAGAGGCGTTGGTCCGGTTGTCGGCGGAGGGCTTCGTGGTCATGCTTTCGAACCGTTCAACCCTTGTTGCGCCCATCAACTTGACCGAGCTCCCCCGATACGTCGAAGCGCTCGATTTCCTGCAAAGGATCAACACCCGCCTTGCGGCCCAGAACCGGTCGGAACCCGAAATCTCATTGATGACCCAAGAAGCGCGCGCCTTTGAACGCGCCTGCGCCGCAAACGACTATCTGGCGATGTCCGCGACCAACCGTGATTTTCACATGGCAATAGCAAACGCAGGAAAGAACCCCTATATCGCACGCGCCTACGGTCAGTTGCTCGACGAGGGCCGCCGTATCCTGCACATGCACTTCGACTACATCAGAGCGTCCAGCACTGACTCGCTTTTGGGCTCGGAACACGAAGACATGATCGAGGCGGTCCGGGTTCAAGACATCGAATTGGCGGATCGCCTCGCGCACAACCACACACGGCAGTTCCACAACCGCTTTGTGGAATTCCTGAGCGCGAACTACAGCGACGGGTTTGATTTCGAGCTATCGACCCTGCCTGAAAGTGCGTGACGCAAAGGCTGCACTCTTTAGCGCTTGTCTTCATGGCCGTTATGTGCCGTTTACGCCCATCGGTGTTTCTTGGCCGACAGGCAGCATTGTCCGCATCTCGGTCGTTGCTGCAGGCTGCAGCGAATGACAGGGTCAGGATCTAGGGGTCACAATCGCGGGGACATCGTCTTTCAACCAAGGCACGGCCCAACCCACTCAAACCTTCGCATCACCCCGCACAACCACGCCGCCTTCGGGTGTCTCTGTTCGCATCGATAGCGGTCGAACCTGCCTCAACTGCGGCGCAATCCATTTTTTGCAAGTATCTGAAAAGGCGCACCTTTTTGAATGCGTCTCGATTTTGGTGAAGGGCGGGTGGAAAGAGACGCGGTGCGTTCGGAGACCGATTTCGGGCCAACGGCCAGTCTCCGAAAGTCGGATGGCATCGCTAAACCCCTTTGAACCAAAAAGAAAAAAGGCCCACGCTGGGGCCTCGTCTTGGGTTGGCGAATGGTTTGTGGCGGAGGGAGCCAACCTGGCACCCAACTCTCTCTCGCGTTAACCCATTGAAATCGTTGACCCCAAATCGCGAACCTGTGTCACATGCCTCGAAATGGTCAGGCAGCGAACCTATCTACAAAATCCTGAGGGGAAGCCCGAATGTATTGCGGTTATGCGGGATGCCATATCGTAATCGAGAGGATCAACGGAAGCGCAAAAGCCCTGACAGGCCCCCTGCCCCGGCTTGATGGCGGCCATCAGCCGGCCCCAGCATTTTTTGCTTCCCTGAGCGGGGTGCCAAAATGTAAGCACGCGCCATCACGTTGACATAGCGGCATTTTTTTAAACGCCGTGGTGGAGCCCGGCAATATGCATTCGACCTTATCCCTCCTTCTGGTCTTCCTGAACCAGTTCTTCATGCCGCGACACAACGCACAACTGAGACTGCTGAAGGCCCAGATCGAGATATTACGGGCCCGCATCCCCACCGACAGGATCATTCTGTCGCCCGCCGAGAAAGCCGAACTCATTCGCATTGGTGCGGAGTTCGATCACGAGATCCGCGGGCTGATGGAAGTGGCCAAGCCCGCCACCTACAAGCGCTGGCTTACCCAGATGCGCAGCAGTCGTCCCTTCAAAGCGGTCGGGAGGCCGCGCTTGACGCAGGAACTACGCGATGTTGTCATCCGCGTCGGATCTGAAAATCGCCTCTGGGGTTACAAGCGGATCGTGGGCGAGTTGAAAAAGCTGGGGCTTTATGCCGGCGCCAATTCCGTCAAACGCATCCTGAACGAGGCCGGCATTCACCCAAGCCCGGAAAAGCGCAAGAAGAAGCCAGCCCTGCCCTGGGCCACGTTCATCCGCGCGCATATGGAAACCATGGTCGCCTGCGACTTTTTCTCGCAGACCGTGTTTACGCTACGCGGCCCAAGGACGGCTTATGTGCTGATGTTCATCCATCTCGGCAGCCGCCGCGTCTTCTGTAGCGCACCGACTTATAACCCGGACTCGGCATGGGTTATGCAGCAGGCTCGCAACACTCTGATGTGGTGCGAACAACAAGGTATCACGCCGGAGTTCCTGATGCGCGACGCCGACACCAAGTTCAGCGCCAGCTTCGACACTGTTTGGACATGCTCGGGCAGAAGCCGGTTGACGGCCTCTTGGAAGGCCGCGCTCCGGTAGTAGCCGACCTGCAGTGGCGTCGGGGTCGGCAACACCATCAGCGTATTCAGGTAGGACCGTGCCTTGGTGAGCAGAACACGTTCGACGCGATGAAAGACCCCGTCATTTGGGATCACACAGTCCATTTCCTCCCGCGTTTCGCACAGGCTCAGCAAGGTCAGGGAATACCTTGCCGACAGAGCTTTGCAGACTTGGTAGATTCGCAGCCGGTCGCCGCCCATCACCGGATAGGGAAGGCGCGGGGTCAGCACCAGCAAGCGTTTCTTGTCGGCATCGTTCATTTCAACTGGTTCCAGAAAGTGGCAATCTGCCGCGCCACGGCGCTTTGCGAAAAACCCTGGGCGCGGGCAGCCGCGGCCAGTGCGCAAGCGGCGCATTCGCTGTCGCACGCCCAGATCTGGCGTAGCGAGGCGGCGATCTGGTCAATGTCGAACGGGTCGAACAAGAGGGCATCCGGGCCGCCGACTTCGGGCATAAGTGAGTGGACTTCCAGATAACGGGGCGGCACCATTAGCGCCGCCCCACCCTTCCCTTGCTCTGGAGATTTGAACCTATGTTTGTTGTGCGTGCAAAATATCTTCTGGCCATGGCGGTCTTATTGGCTGCTTTTATGTCCGCGATGGCGGTCCAATCGGAAAACGCCTGGACCGGACAGGTCAGCGTGATTGATGGCGACACGCTGGGTATGGGACAGCAGAGGTTTCGGCTGCACGGAATTGATGCGCCGGAAAGCGGGCAAACTTGCAAGCATACCGAGCGAGGTACATGGCGCTGCGGGCAACAAGCCGCACTGGCGCTGGCCGATAAGATCGGGCGGGCGCATGTCACATGTCGAGAGACCGACAAGGATCGTTACGGACGCATTGTCGCTGTCTGCACCTTGGGCTCGCAGGATCTCAACCAGTGGATGGTGCGCTCCGGCTGGGCTGTTGCCTATCTCAAGTATTCCCGTGACTACGCCGCAGATGAGACTGCAGCGAAGCAAGCCGGCATCGGCATTTGGAGCGGAGAGTTTGTGTTACCAAGCACCTGGCGCCGCGGAGAGCGACTGGACGCCAGCACCAATGCGGAAGCCTCAGACGATTGCCGCATCAAGGGCAACATCAACTCAAAGGGCAAGCGCATCTATCACCTGCCCGGCATGCGTTGGTACGCCAACACCCGCATCAATGAGGCGCAAGGCGAACGCTGGTTTTGCACTGAGGCCGAGGCGCGCGGTGCCGGCTGGGCAAAGTCGAACTCATGACACGCGCCCCAGAATCCCCTGCGCATGGAGGATCCCTCATGAAACTTTCCGTCTTTGCCTTGGCATTTATGGCGCCTTCGGTCGTGGCTGCGGAGATCACGGTATTGCCCGCGCCACAAGCGGCCGTGGACGCCTATGTGGTCAAAGCGCTCAAATGCCAAGAGGCACCTGATGCATTTGCGGCGGTGCTGGCGCTGGCAGCCAATGGCGTCATTCATCTCCCGTCCGAATTGCCACCTGCCCCGGTACATTGCTTTGAGACACAGATGCCTTGGTCGATCGATGGCCTGCAGGTCCACCGGATTTGCGCAAACTGGACGACGCAAAATAGCCACGGCGACAGGTCCAACATGTTGTGGCCTGCAAATCTATCACAGGACCGAACGCAATTGCGTTTGGAGCTACACCAGGCCGAACCCGATGTAGCCGCTTGGGCGCAGTCAAAAGGCATCGCTGCGGCACAGATCACAGCCTCACCGGGTGGAGGTTCAAGACTGACATGTCATGCCCCTGCCATCCGTTTAGGCCGCTCAAACGGCTGACATCACAATCACACAATAAACTCTCAAAAAGGAGACCACTATGGAAGTCGTTATACTCCTCTGGATCGTTTGCGCGGGCCTCAGCTACATGGTCGCACGCGACCGCGCCCCCTCCAAGACAGGCCTTGCGGCAGCCCTTGGGTTGACGATCCAACCATTGCCCAGCTTCAGCCCCATCAGGAAACCGCGGTTGAGGCCTTGGAGATCGCCAGTCGCCGCGCCAAGGAAGAAGGTCGCCTGCGCCATGCCCAGGCTTTGGATGACACGCGCAACGGTCTGATGCTGCGCCTTCCCGCACGCGACGCGAAACGCGCGGAGACAGACGCGGAAGCCGTCCTGGAAGCCTTGGGTCAAGTGACCCGTCCGGGGCCGCGTGTGCCGCTCAATCAAAAGATTGCTGACGCTGTCAAGGAGGGGCTCAGAGGGCCGTTTCGTCTGGAAATCATCTATAGCGGCCGCTCAGATCAACCGCGGGTCATCTAGGTGTTTAGTCCCAGCATGTGGTGGGTTGTTTCGATGTTGAATCGTTCTGGTTCTGAAGTCCAGATTTTGCAGATATATTCGAATGGCGTGAGGCCTTGCAGCGTCTTCAACCGGCGTGCGTAATTGTAGGCTGCAATGAAGTCGGTGATGTGCGTTTCAAGCTGAAAATGGGTTTCGTAGTGATACCTTTTGACCGTCGCCTCCTTGATCGTCCGGTTCATGCGCTCGACCTGGCCGTTCGTCCAAGGGTGGTTCACCTTTGTCAGACGGTGGTCGATCTCATTCTCACGGCAGACGCGGTCAAAAATGTGCTCGAACGCTGATGTATCCTGCTTGCGGTTGGTGAACTGGATGCCGTTGTCGGTCAGAACCGTATGGACCCTGTAGGGCACCGCCGCGATCAGATTGCGCAAGAATTGAGCTGCAATCATTTTGCCAGCCTTTTCGTGCAGTTCGACATAGGCGAACTTAGATGTACGGTCGATGGCCACGAACAAGCGGATTTTTCCCTCGCCAGTGCGGACTTCAGCAATGTCGATATGGAAATACCCGATGGGGTAGCGCTTGAATCTCTTCTTCGGCTTGTCGCCCTCGACCTCCGGCAGTCGGCTAATCCCGTGTCGTTGCAGACAGCGGTGCAAAGACGAGCGCGTCAGATGCGGTATGCTCGGCTGCAGTGCGTAGAGGCAGTCATCCAGTGGCAGCAGTGTGTGGCGTCGGAAGGCAACAATCACGGCTTCCTCTTCGATGCTGAGAACCGTTGAATGGACCTGCTTCGGTCCCATCGCAGCATCTTGAACACTGTCTCGCTTCCGCCACTTGGCGACCGTCTTGACGTTGATGCCCAGTTCCCGGCTCAGCGCCGCGTTCGAAGCTTTCGATCGCTGTATGAGAGCTCGGACTGCGTGCGTAGTCTTGGCGCTCCCGTGAAGAATTTGTCCCATAATGCATCCTTCTGATGGTCACAGATCAGTAGACCACCACATGCTGGGACTAAACACCTAGCCTTACGGCCTGCTTCTTGGACCACGCAGCTATCTCGTAGCAAAGCAGCCGGATCGTGGCGCCGGATTGCTGAACTTCAGAATGGATCGCATTCAAACCGCGACATGTCTGGATGAGTGGTTTGTACCCGAAGACGGGTTTTCCATCGAGGACTACGCCGCCCAGGCATTCGGCGCCTATCATGACCCTGATCAACTCAAAGAGGTGGTCTGGCGGTTCAAGCCAGAAGCGACCGAGCGTGCTTCGGAGTTTCAGTTTCATCCAAAGCAGACCTTAAAGTACCAAGCGGATGGCAGCCTAATTGTCCGTTTCAGCGCCGCCGGTTGGCTCGAGACGTCCTGGTTCCTGTATGCATGGGGCGATGCCGTTGAGGTCATGGAACCGATCGAACTAAAAGAATTTGTCGAAGGCCACCAACGGTCCGACTTTCCGTCATTGCCCTAATACGCGCACCAACTCGGAGAACCTTGGATGAAAGCGACAATCACACATGCAGACCTGAAGGAGCGGCAGCGGTCCATCAGGGATGGTTTCCCGGAGACCATGGCCTTGCGCGTGCACCGGGCTATCAGTTGGATCGCACGGGCCGAGCAATGTGACGATGCCGACGGCGGGTTTATCTTCTATTGGATCGCATTTAACGCCGCTTATGCCAAAGAGGCCGATTTCCAGGAAATCCCTGCTGGTGAGCGAACGACGTTCAACAGCTACTTTGAGCGACTTGTCGAGCTTGATACCGATAACCGCATTTACAATGCGATCTGGACAGGATTTGCAGGTCCCATTCACATGCTGATGCAGAACAGGCATGTCTTCAATCTGTTCTGGTTGCATCAAAACGGTATGACTGGAAATGACGATTGGGAGGAGCGTTTTGTATCCTCGGCGCGCGTGTTTGCTCACGCTGTTCAATCGCGCGACACCGTAAAAATTCTCGGATTGGTATTTGACCGGCTTTATGTCCTGCGCAACCAGCTCGTTCATGGTGGCGCAACCTGGAACAGCGGTGTGAATCGCGGTCAGGTTCAAGATGGAGCCGCCATACTCGCGTTCCTCATGCCTGTCTTTGTCGACATCATGATGGACAATCCAGGCGAGGATTGGGGGCAGCCGTTTTATCCGGTGGTGGGGTAATGTGATTTGAAACTTAGGTCCACGACCTTGAAACAAAATACCAGAACGCCTGTGCGCGCACCAAGACCTGCAAAAGATACGTTCTCAAGCGCACGCGATGGACAACGACCGATATTATTTAGCAACTGCCAAGACGAGTTTTTCAATTGATTAAGATCCTGCATACAGCCGATGTCCACTTGGATTCTCCCTTGAAATCCCTCGCCATGAAGGATGAAGACCTGCAGGCGACGGTCAGGACTGCCACCCGTTCTGCCTTTACCAAAATTGTCGATACCGCATTGGTTGAGGACGTCGCAGCCCTTCTTATTTCTGGGGACCTTTTTGACGGAACACAGCGGAGTGCTAGGACCGCAGCTTTCCTGACAACCCAGCTTGATCGACTAAAGACAGCCGGAATTCCAGTATTTTACATAAAGGGCAATCACGACGCGGAAAATCCGATCACCGGTGAGGTTAGCCTACCGGATGCTGAACAACCGCGCCTACATCGGCCAGGCGGTCCACAAGGGCGACAGCTATCCAGGCGAACATGACGCGATCATCGACCGCGAGACTTGGGACCGCGTGCACGCCATCCTGACCGAAAGCCCCCGCAAGCGCGCCGCGCGCACCCGCGCCGACACCCCTGCGCTTCTCAAAGGGTTGCTCTACGGCTCGGATGTTGCCGCGTTTTCGCCGACGCACACGCGCAAAGGCGGCAAGCTCTACCGCTACTACGTCAGCCAGACGGTTTTGAAGCACGGTGCCGGATCGTGCCCGGTGGGTCGTGTGCCCGCGGGCGAGATCGAGGCGGCCGTCGTCAACCAACTCCGCGCCATTTTCCGCCAGCCCGAGATTGTCGCGGGCACGTGAAAGGCAGCCCGGGCGAAAGACGGTGGTATAACCGAGGCCGACGCCCGCACCGCCCTGCAACAACTGGATCCGCTATGGGCAGACGCGGGATTGAAGCCGCATCTGACGAAGCAGTTCAAGGTCTCGAGTGATCCACTGTTCGAGGAGAAGGTCACTGATATTGTTGGACTTTACCTCGATCCTCCGGAACGGGCCGTGGTGCTCTGCGTCGATGAGAAGTCGCAAATTCAGGCGCTTGACCGCACTCAGCCGGGCTTGCCGTTGAAGAAGGGCCGCGCCGCCACGGTGACCCACGACTACAAGCGCCACGGCACCACCACGCTGTTCGCGGCGCTCGATGTGAAGTCAGGGATGGTCATCGGCGACTGCATGCCGCGGCACCGCGCCAAGGAGTTCCTCAAATTCCTGCGCCGCATCGACCGGGCCGTGAAGGGCAAGCGCGAGGTACATCTGGTGCTAGACAACTATGCAACGCACAAAACGCCGGACGTGAAGGCCTGGCTGGACAAGCACCCGCGTTTCAAGCTGCATTTCACGCCAACGAGCGCGTCGTGGCTGAACCCGGTCGAACGGTTCTTCGCCGAAATCACAGCCCGCCGCATCCGGCGTGGAAGCTATTCCAGCGTCGGGGACCTGGAGGAGGCCATCTACGATTATCTCCTGCGCCACAACTCTAAACCCAAACCCTTCGTCTGGAGCAAAACCGCCGACGACATCATCGCCCGCGAACGCCGCGCCCTGAACGCTCTCGATGAAATCAGGGGCAACAGGTAAGATGCGTCAGACTCGGAACACTAGTTGGCCTTTGGTCCATAGGTGTTCCATCCCGGATGATCACATAGCCCCTCGTCGATCCGCGCTTTTCATGGCTCGCTGGGTTCTGACCGACGCGCGGGACGGGAGAGCGACATGCTGATCAAGCTTCACAGTCAGGCAACCACGACGCCGAAGATCCGGACGGCGATACAGGCCAGCGATGAGCCTGCCTGGGTTCTTGCAGAGCGCCACGGGACGCCAGAGCAAACTGTTTGGAAGTGGCGCAAGCGCGATAGCGTTGAAGATCGCAGCCATACGCCACACCGTCTGCAGACCACGCTTACACCCGCGCAGGAAGCCGTGGCCGTGGCGCTGCGCAAGACGCTGCTGGTCTCGCTCGATGACCCGCTGGCGGTGGTGCGGGAGTTCCTGAACCCGGATGTCTCGCGCTCGGGGCTCGACCGCTGCCTGCGCAGGCATGGCGTCGGCAACCTGCGTGACCTGCAGGCCAAGGCGGCGCGGCCCAAACACGCCGCCTTCAAGGCTTACGAGCCCGGCTATATCCATATCGATGTGAAGTATCTGCCCCAGATGGCTGACGAAACTTCACGCCGCTACTTGTTTGTGGCCATCGACCGCGCGACGCGATGGGTTTTCATCCGCATCTTCAAGGCAAAGACTGCGGCGAATGCTCGGCGCTTCCTGCGAGACCTGGAGCGTGCCTGCCCGATCCGCATTCGCACGATTCTCACGGACAACGGAAAAGAGTTCACCGATCGCCTCTTCGGCCTGCGCAAGCGTGCTGCGACAGGCGAGCACGATTTCGACAAGCTCTGTGCTGACCTAGACATCGAGCACCGCCTGACCCCGCCGAAATCGCCGTAGACAAACGGTATGGTCGAACGGTTCAACGGTCGGATCGAAGAGGTGCTTCAAAGCCATCACTTCCGATCAGGCGAGGAGCTGGAGGCCACGCTGCACCGCTACGTCTGGCTCTACAACCAGCAACTCCCACAATCAGCCTTGGACAGCAAAACGCCCTTGCAGGCGATGAAGGACTGGCGCAAACTCAAACCAGAACTGTTCAAGAAGCAGCCATACTGCCTTCCGGGATGTGACACCTTAACAACGTCACGCCAGCCGATGTCTATTTCGGCCGTGACAAAACCATTCTGGAACAACGAGAAAGGATCAAACAGAAAACGCTCGAAACGCGACGCTTGCATCACAGCCAGCGCGCCGCATAATCAAACCAACCAGATGAGCCGAACACTCTCTTAGTTTGCGCCGCCCTTGGTCCCAAAAACTCTGACGATAGACAGTCTGAACACAGTCGCGCTTGTAATCGTAACTAAACTCAAATGTAATCAATTGTTAATTACTGTTTTGAAAAATATCTATGCCAGTGGATTTAGCCATTTACCAAAGAAGCCAGAATTTAGATTGATTAATCAAACCAGCACTTTTCCCGTTCGCTTTCCTAGACTTTTTTCGGTTGGCTACGTCCTCGTCGCATTTTTGTCAGGCGTACTGGCGATTGTTCAACTAAACAACGTTGAGTTCGCTACAGTTGTGCTTGTCTTGGGCTGTGTCCTTTCAGGTGTCTTGAGTTTAATGTTGTTTGTCCTGCGCAAGATCGTGAGACAACGGGTCATTAGATTATACGATCAAGAAGATATTCAATTTCGAACTTTCGCGGTCCGTCTTGCTCGGGTATCAGTCTTGTTTTTTATCTCTTTTGGATGGGCATTTGCCTGTTTGGGCCTATCTATCGCCGCAGCTGCAGTTCTGGTGTTCCCGGGGGGGCATACCTCGGTCTTTGGTGTTGTCGTTGGACTAGGTGTTTTTCTGATCTGCATGCCAAAGGCGTTTGATTTAAGGGGACAACCCGATGCGGGGTTGTTGGAATATCAAGATTTTTCGCGACAATCGGCTTCTGACATATCGTTTCAGTTGGCTTTTGACCTGAGAAAACAATCGGCGCTGTTGCAACGGGAAGTCGCGTTACGGCCCTTAGGCTTAGCTGACACCCGTGATTTTTTGAATGCCTGTTCCAGTGGGGGGCGCTTGGCTTCGGTGCCGCCAGAAAATGCGCCGAGTTGGCGTCGAGGAATGTCTCTTCGGTTCATAGGACTGCGTAAGCCGATAAAGTATTTGGCTATCGCTGCGTTTTTGTTTTGGCTGATGGCCTTATTCATCCCTATTGATCAATTGCCGCGCCTGCCAAGGCCTTCGGATTTCTTCCAGTTTTCGCTCTTTGAGGATCAGCAAGCGTCCGATGAGCAAGAGGAGTTAGAGGAGGACAAACAGAAACAATCCGACCAAGGCCAATCAGGCAACCAGTCTGGTCAGGGCCAATCAGGCAGCCAGTCTGGCCAAGGCCAATCTGGCAACCAGTCTGGCCAGGGCCAATCTGGCAACCAGTCGGGTCAGGGTCAATCAAGCAACCAGTCTGGCCA
>NZ_CYSB01000048.1:0-32045 GCF_001458255.1 Thalassovita autumnalis | reverse complement strand
GGCAACCAGTCGGGCCAGGGCCAGTCTGGTAACCAGTCTGGTCAGGGCCAATCAGGCAACCAGTCGGGTCAAGGCCAATCGGGCAACCAGTCTGGCCAGGGCCAATCAGGCAACCAGTCGGGCCAGGGCCAATCAGGCAACCAGTCGGGCCAGGGCCAGTCTGGCAACCAGTCTGGTCAGGGCCAATCAGGCAACCAGTCGGGTCAAGGCCAATCGGGCAACCAGTCTGGCCAGGGCCAATCAGGCAACCAGTCTGGCCAAGGCCAATCGGGCAACCAGTCGGGCCAGGGCCAGTCTGGCAACCAGTCTGGTCAGGGCCAATCAGGCAACCAGTCGGGTCAAGGCCAATCGGGCAACCAGTCTGGCCAGGGCCAATCAGGCAGCCAGTCGGGTCAGGGTCAATCAGGCAACCAGTCGGGCCAGGGCCAGTCTGGCAACCAGTCTGGTCAGGGCCAATCAGGCAACCAGTCGGTTCAAGGCCAATCGGGCAACCAGACTGGCCAGGGCCAATCGGGCAACCAGTCGGGTCAGGGCCAATCGGGCAACCCAAACTCTGCCCGATTGCCGGCAGATCACAGCTTGGCAAGAGTGGAGGCAGTCAATGAATTGGCTGCTGGAACGGAAACAGGTCAAATCTTGCTTTCTGGAAAGGGTGATATGACCGAAATTGGCGGGTCCCACGTGCCCGAGACAACGCCGTCGAGTGGAGAAGAGATTAGCATCCAATTGCATCAGCAAATCTTCGCCGAGGCTGGCACGCCTGCGAAGGTGGTGTTCGTCGAAATCACGGCAACAGATGCGCCGGATATTACGGTATCACCGCCACCAATCAGTCAACGGCTGCCCGCGTGGATAAATGCCTATATTAATGCGAATTAGCAAAGGTTTTACAATGACATATACGTTGACTGAAAAAGACATCGAATTTCTTCGATCCATCCCGCAAGCGGTAGAAACCAAGGGGAAACTATCCGAGCTGGACCATGTTGTCGCGGCGATGCTGGTTGCGCTGTTGAGTGATGGTCATATTTTGCTTGAGAGCAACCCAGGCCTGGGGAAAACGGCCCTTGTTAAGGCGCTTTCTAATGCGTTGGGTTTGGGGCCGTCGTCGGTTGGGCGTATCCAGTTTACACCAGATTTGATGCCGTCGGATATTACCGGCACTTTGATGCCAGACGAGGTGGACCCTCAACGCTTAACATTCAAGAAGGGCCCGATTTTCTCCGAGATTCTTTTGGCGGATGAGATCAACCGCGCCACGCCCAAAACCCAAGCCGCTATGCTGGAGGCCATGGCCGAGTTTCGTGTCACCGTATTGGGCCAAACCTATGAACTGCGCCACCCTAACGACTTAGACCCACGTGGGGTTAAGCAGGTTTTGAACCCATTCATGGTTTTGGCGACCCAAAACCCGATCGACCAAGATGGCACCTTTGATCTCCCAGAGGCACAGCTTGACCGGTTTATGTTCAAGGTCAAACTTGAGCTGCCATCGGCGGATACGCTCGATAAGATCGTCGAAAAAGAGTTGTCAAATACCGCCGCAGAGTATTCCAAACCCCGTCCTGCGGTCTCTGCCTCGGAGGAGCAGGATGAGACCGAGGCGCGTTTGGAGACTCTTAAACGTTTAGAGAATGCACGCCGTGGCATTATGTCCGCGAAACTACCAGAAGCGGTTTCAGTTCACATCATAAACATTGTGATGGCCACGAACGGTCGCTTTGATCAGGTTCGCTATCTATCCAGTAAACGCCAAAGCGCCTTGAACGCGATGGTGGCCGGTAGGGTTGAGTATCCATTAGGAACGCGGGCGGCCATTTCACTTGCCAAGGCTACGCTCGGCTGGGCCGCGGTGGTTGAGGCCGACCCCAGTCGTCCAGATGAGTTCCCATTTGAGTCGGTGGCCGCTTTGGCGCGCGTGGTCTGTCCTGTGCTGCGTCACCGCATCCGTATTGATCACGAAATGAGCGACACCGATTACAGCCCCGCGCACGAAACGCAGCGGCTGGACGACTATCTCAAGGAATTGGCTGCGGCAGCGGCGCCTGACCTTGCAGTTGGGAATGATCTGGCTGGGTATCACCTCAGGTTTAAGGCGAAATTGGACGCGACACGGGAAATGGGACATTTGTAGCGTGGCGGGTTTTTCGATCAAATCTCCCCTATCTGAAAATACGTTGAAACGCCTGCGACTTCGGGCCCAAAAAAATGCGCCAAAACGCGGTTTGGGGGCGCATCTGCGGCAAAAAGCGGGGCAAAGCCTCGTTTTTCGGGAGTTTCGGGATTATCAATTGGGAGACGATATTCGTTTGGTCGATTGGGCCGCATCGCGCCGTGTTGGTCGCCCCAATGATCGGGTGGTCCGGCGCTTCGAGGCCGAAGAACAAGCGACCTTGATGATCTTGCTGGATCTGCGCCCTGCAATGTTCTTGCCGGAACTCTCTCCCAAGGCGGTTTATGCGTTCTGGCTGGCGCAGGCCTTGGCGAATGTGGCTGAACACTGTGGCGACCGGCTGGTCATCGCGCCTATTTTTGGCGGCTCTACCTCTGTTGCGCCTTTGATCGTCTCGGGGCGCGGAGCTGCGGTAAAGGCCCAAAAATATGTCAACGAGCTTTGGCAATCGAGATCAAATGACTTTGCCGCGTTGGGTGAAACGCCTCAGTTATCTCTTCGCAGCGTGGCGGCTCATCTAAAGCCTACGTCAATGGTTGTTGTCGTCTCGGACTTCTTGTTCGAGGATGATCAAGAGAAATTCACAAGGTTCATTCATAAAGCGCGTAAAAACTGGCGCAGTGTCCATCTCCTTCCGATGAACAGTATCGATGCTGAGCTGGCCGAGGTCGGCGCAAGCCGAAAGGCAAAAATCCAAGACATTGAAGGCTGCTTTTTTCAGGACGACTTATACGAGTTCGATAGCGATTTTGTGAAGGAAACCAAAAAGAAGGTCGATGCGTTTCTGTCTCATAGAAAACGAAACTGGTCAGGGAGCGGAGTTGTTTGGCACAATCCGCGTTCTCTAAAACCTGTATTGTCTGGCCAAGAATTCGAGGACGCGTTCGTGAATGACATGCAACATTGTTCGCTGTTGCACTGGGTTTCTGCGCGGGGGGCTTTGTGATGTGGCCATTGGGGATTGCTGGCCTTGCCGGTAGCGCCATCATTGCGTGGTATATGCAACGCCGCCCTCCTAGGCGTGTTGCGCTGTCATTTGGGCGTTTTTTGCCAGAGCCAGAGGACAACCCAACTCAGGAACGCCGCTTTGCCTTGAAGCTGCCTGTAAGATCAATGTCATTTTGGCTACATTTGATCACGCTGTTGGCGGCCTTGGCAGCGATCGGTGCAAAATTCACATGGGACCGCGAGGTCAAGGCCGACGCTATTGGGCTGCGGGTTGTTTTGGATGTTAGTCATTCCATGTCCGTTGCCGATGGGAGCGCCACGCGATTGGATCGCGCCTTGCAGGTAATTGACACGCAACGCCAAATTGCCAAAGACATGGGCACAGACACCGCATTTTGCGAAGAGTTGGTCACCGTTTCACAATCGGCATCGGCACCGCGCCCCTTGGCCGAAGCGTTGCCATTGGTTGCCGTGCAACCGTATAGTGCCGAAGTCGCCTCTCTCCTCAAAGCGGCAGAGGCAAAGTCAGAAGCCTGTGAGGTGACACATACCCTTATTATAACAGATCAGGTCAAACCCTCGGGGGCGCTTGGCGCGACGACTGTCGGGTATTTTTGGCATCAGGTCGGCGCTCCCCAAGATAACATTGGCATTGTCGCGGCTGAGATTGCCTCAAAGGGGATGGCGACACGCACGGCGTCTCTGACCGTTGACCTGTTGCGTTCGGGGGCGGTGCCGCCACCTCAAGTCACTCTGCAGGGTCCTAATGGCGTTGCAACCAAGATTGCCAGGCGGGCTTTAGATCGCGAAGATCGGTTTAAAGTCGCCTTTCCAATCTCAATGGCGGGCGACTACAAAATCAGCCTGCCGGATGGCGGTGCCTATTCGGGAGATGATCTGGCTTCATTGAGTATCCCCGAGGTCCAAAGCCAAAAAGTTGAGTGGCGTTTGGCCACTTTGCCCGCGCCGAGCGGTTTGGAGGCGTCAAATCTTGGCCCCCTTGTGACGGGTTTTGAGGATTTGACCCACGCTGATTTAGCGCGCCCAATCATCATTGTGGGCAGTCAATGGACGAGGCAAAGCTCCGACAGGAGCATTGGCGTATTCCTCAAAAATAGCGACATTTTTAACGGTGTGAATTTTGATGTGCTGGAAAGAAACCTGCCCAGTGCTGGTAACTTCCAGCTTCCGCAGGGATTTGTGCCAACCCTTATGGACAGCCAAGGAGGGATATTGATCGCCGAACGCCAGTCCCCTCGCGGGATTATTTTACCCCCTGTTGTTGTGGACGGCGGGTCGGACCTACGCAACCTGTCCCTAACCTTTTTCTACAACGGTTTGCGTGCGTTGCTTGGCGATCAAGTGATGCCAATGGCGCTAACTTGGGAAAGCGCGACTGGCCAGAAGGTATCGCGGGCGTGGCTCGAAGGGGATACAGCGCGTGCCTTGTCGACACCGGACGCGCTGACGCCGATTGCGGCGGACCAAACGGTCGCGCGTACCAAACCCGTCTGGCCCTATTTTGTCCTCGTCGCCTTGATCGCACTGATCCTTGAGCGGGTTTGGAAGCTGCGTGTGCAAACGAGAAAGCGTCGATAAATGATATGTGAAGCTGATCTTCGCCCCTTTTTCGATGGGATCGTCGCTTGCGACACGTCGCTCTGGCTTGCGTCGCAGGCATTAATCGGCCTTGGGATCGCTGTCGTTTTGGCGGTCGTGGTGGAAAGGGTGGCAAAAGGTTCCGCCTCTTTGTCGTCATGGCGGTTATGTGTGTCGTCTTTGTTTTTCATGCTCAGTATTGTGTTGCTGGGCACTGCCCTGAGGCAGCCCGAGATTTTGCGCCTGAACCCCAAGGGGGATGCAGCGCAGGAAACGGGGTTGGTTGTCGCCTTGATTGACTCCTCCGAGAGCGTGTGGCGCAATCCCGATGCCGCAAAAGCAGCAATTGCGGAGTTTGCCAAACATACTGGCGCCCTGACGGATCGGATGCTGCAGCAAAATGACGGAATCAACTGGCGTGGCGAGGCGCTTCAATTTGGGTCGGCGGTCGATTCGATAACACGGCCCGAGCGCTTGGGCCAGTTGCCGATCAACTTGGCGGCGGTCCGCCCGCAAAATAAAAGCGATCAAAGCAATGGCGCTTTGGCACTTCAAACCGCCCTTGCGAAAATCAAAAAGACCGGCGGACGCGGCGCAATTCTGCTCCTTAGTGATGGCCATTTTGACCACGAGGTCAA
The DNA here is from genome assembly GCF_001458255.1 of Thalassovita autumnalis. GTDB lineage: Bacteria > Pseudomonadota > Alphaproteobacteria > Rhodobacterales > Rhodobacteraceae > Thalassobius > Thalassobius autumnalis. The sequence continues at coordinate 26,687 of NZ_CYSB01000048.1, read as the reverse complement.
AGAGACCACCTATCAAGAGGCGCGGTCCATGGGGGTGCCCATCTATTGGTTCGCCTATGGCTCCCAATCGGCAGGCGGGGGGATAGTGTCGGCGGATATTGGCCCGACACAATATGTCAACGCGCCCGCCACCTTGCGTCTAACAGGCCGCGGGCAAGGTGTGATCCAGCTCAGCCAATTTGACGCCGAGAGTGCACCTGTGACCTTGGATAGCGCGGTTCTGTCGCCAGTGCGTGCGGATACTGTGTTCAATTCACGCGGCCTTCACTATGTTTCTGCGCTATATAGCGAGGACGCGGTCACGCAAAGCAACACAGTGTTTACGATGGTGCGCGGCCCTGCCCGTGTTTTGGCCTATGGTGGCGCGCCTTGGGCGGACCTTTTGCCACAAGAACGTTGGCTGATTGAACGCGCTGATCCTTCCGCGCCGGTTTCGCCGGATCAATATGATCTTGTGGTTTTGGACAGTGTGACGCCGCAGGACTTCCCATCTGATTACCTCAATCAGCTGGTCGCTGGATTGGGTAAGACGAGCATTCTTCTCATCAATGGCGGTCTGCGTGGCGATGTGACCGATCCGCAGCGAATTTCCGATTGGAATGAGAGTGTCCTGTCCCCCTATCTTCCTGTGGACAGCAACCCCCGCGCCTTTATCGAAAAGCCGCCAGCCCGCAATGTGGTGATTATGATCGACACCTCAGGCTCGATGAGTGACACAATGAGCCGCGCTCGGGCTGCGGCCAATGCGGTGCTGGATCAACTTGCCGAGCATGACAGGTTTGCGATTTTGCCCTTTTCATCCCAAGCAGGTCGCGAGTTTTCGCAACGCGTCGCTTCGGCCGGAAACATTTCTGCTGCGCGTCGGTTTATTGACGCCCTCAGTGTCGGCGGTGGCACAGCGCCTAGCAGCACGCTGTCTCGTGCGGCGCAGCTTAGGTCGAATTATTGCGCCTATTTCTTTATTTCTGACGGCTATTTCGAGACGCCGTCCACCAGCCCACAGTGTTATACCACTTCGATCTCGACTAGCGGAGATAGCTTCCCCGCTGCGGTGGCAGGTTGGGGAGAAGAGATTTTATTGAGATCAAATAGGGCAGCCGCAAATATCAAACTATCTTATTTTGAACCAAAAGAGCGTGCAGGTTTCTTTCGCGAAGGTGGGTTTACTCCGACCCCCCTCGACGATCTTGCGCTGCTCTCTTCGGCGCAGGTCGACGGAATTGCGATTGCCTATCCGCGTGTGGACGCAACTGTTTGGTCAATTCATGAAACGCCGCCGCCTGACCCTGTCCTTGCCGTTCGCAGAGGCTATGGTGGCCAATCGGGGGCTGTGGCGGTTTTTCTGGGGGCTATCCCTGCGCGATATTCATTTTCCAAAGACAGCGCCATGGAGGTTGGGCGGGCGATGGACGAGTTGATCGGGTGGAACGATCAAGACCGCTACGATATTGAAATTGAGCTGTCTGGCGGCACCACAAAGATCACCGTAACGGTTCTTTCCCAAGGTAATGCCGATGAAATCCCAACCCATCTTGGCGGGCGTATCGCAACCCAGAATGGCCGCGCCAGCGGGTTAAACTTTGTCAATTCAGGGCGCGAAGGCGTTTTTCACGCGATGGTCAATTTGGACCTGAACGACAAGAAATCATTTGGCTATTTGATACTCGAAGAGCCCTCAAAACAGGCGCAAAGAATCCCGCTTTTCTTACCCGCGAAGACGACAAACATGAGTGGTGATAGAGCCGAAGCGCTTGACTTTGGCGCGAATGTTTCAAAACTTGCAGAGCTCGGCTCAAACACCTATGGAGGGCGCATTGAACAAGCACATTTCCAACTGCATCAGAACCGCAACACACCACCGCTATCAATGCACGCGTGGTTGATTGCCATTGCTCTGATTAGTCTCTCCGTGGCTTTATGGAGCGGAAGAATTGAATAGACGACTTTGCTTTGATTTATGATTTGATGTCGCTCACTGCGACACCCGCGACAGTAAAAGACATTGATGATGCGGCCTCCGAGTTGAGGGGGCTTGCGTCGCAATGTGTTGACACATTGTTCGCTAAAGCGCCCCTGCCAGCGAATCGTTTGCCAGCTTTGCCGCGTTTGCTTTCTTTTGATGACCACAGCTATCACTCCCGCGACAGCGCCTTGCGTCGGTTGCGCGATGTTTTTGACGAACAGCCCGACTTGCCCAAAGCGGCGTTTATGTCATCTCTTATCGCCCAGGCCGTGCCCGCTAACAAATTTGCCCTTTTTAGGGACGCGGCCGTAACGCGGTGGCGTTATCATATCAAGCGCGAAAAGGGACCAAAGGCTCGGGATGAACTGAGAGAGTTCGGCGCTGCCTTAATTTATTATGCCTTTGTTGATCCGCGCTTTCAGATGTCTTTGCTGGCAAAGATGCGTCACTATCTTGCCGATCGCGTTCTATTAATGGCCGAAGATCCTGCCCATGCGATAGCCCCTGAAACACTGGCTATTTTGGTTGCGTCTCAGAGGCCCAAGGCGTTGCAAGAAACTGGAATTGATCCGTTTTTCATGCAAATCACGCGGAACCTCTCTGAACGAGAAAACTGGGCACAGTTTTGGGATATTTGGCTGTTGTATGAGGCCCGCGAACAAGGCTTTGCCATCGCCGAAATTCTGGGCGCGGACCCAATCGAAATTGGCGCTGTGATTGTCGACCATGATGCATCCTTTGACATAGATGTCATGTCCCCCGATTTCAAAGACACCCTACCCGCATGCGCCGCGTCCCTTCTAAGAAAATCATTTTGAGGTGAACAAATATGTTCAACAAATCTGGGCTGAGCTGCCTTTACGAAAAACACGAAGCAACCCTGCATAAAGTCGTGGCCTTGGAACAGGCGCTCAACGACCGTTTTTTTGGCATGCAAGACACGATTGAGTGTATGATGCTCGCCGCTTTGACGGGCGAGGCGATGGTGATGATTGGTCCCCCAGGGACGGCCAAATCGCGGTTAATTCGTACATTTTGCAACCTAATCAGCCTTGTGGGTGATGATGCCATGACTGCGCCTCGCTATGGGAAGGGGCAGGTACAGAAAGAGCAGAAGAAGGAAGAGTATTTCGAATATCTTCTCACCCAGTTCACAGAACCATCTGAATTGTTTGGCTATTTTGATTTGGGGAAACTGTTTGGTGACGAGAAACAATTTATCCGCGACGATGCAGGCATGATGCAGAAAGCGCAAGTGGTTTTCCTCGATGAAGTGTTTAATGCGTCCAGTGCGATCTTGAACTCACTTTTGACATTCATGAACGAGAAAAAATACCAAGATCGCGGCATCGTTCACAAAGTGCCGATGCGTTTGCTTTTTGCCGCCTCCAACCAGCCGCCCAGTGAGCGCGGCCTCGCGGCGGTATATGACCGGTTTTTGCTGCGCAGTTGGCTGGAAAACGCTACCCCACGTGACACGGGCGATTTGCTGAGCAAGGCGTGGAATGAAACCCACAACACACCAAAAAGCAGCGATGGTGACGTGGATTTCAGCGGTTTGCTGGATGATTTGGTGTCCTATCGCGTCACGGTGGATGAACTGACCCAAAATGGTGAATTGTCCATCGACCAGACCCAAGTCACGATGGCCCGTCTAAAAGATCTGGTTGAAACCATGAGAAAATCCGGTGCCTCGGATATGTCAAACAGGCGCTTGGTCAAATTTGCCGGCATTATCTTGGCCAATGCGTTGCTGAGATGCGCGCGGGAGCAGGGCAAGGCTCCCTCAATTGAGGCCGAGGATCTCAGCGTCATTCCGCGTTTTGGGTCGGACGGCCCTAATAGTGACCTAAAAAACAAAAGCCGGTTGGATTTGAAGCAATAGCATGCCCCCGATAAAGATCGATATTGACGACAGCCTCTCTGCGCCGAGTTCTTTGCCGGAGCGCGCCAAAGAGCTGCAGCGAATTTACGCTGAACGCCATCTGGCTTTGTCAGATGCCATGGCTGTCGCATTGTCTGAGCTTGAGCAAAAGGACATTCCTGCAACGCAGCCCTTTTGGGGGCGCGGGTTTGTACGTGCTGGTGAAATTATTGGGATGGTGCGCGAATTTGGGGGCTCTCGGTTCTGGAAAGACGCGGTTCCTGTGTTTCACGATACGGTTGTCGCCCCGATCTTACGGCATGCGATGGACAAATGCGGCGCGGTAGTTTTGCCCGGTTTTGCCGCATTGAGAAATGCGACGGCAGAAAACCATGCGTTCAATGACGTGATCGATCACGCTCGTTTGACCGAATTTGTGGATCTTGCTATGGATGACTTGGACGTCATGGGCGCAGGTTTTTGGGCCGAAGTTTCGGTTAACCTGTACTGCGCGGCGCGCCATTCTGCCGAAACACGCACAGGACGCTTTGGCCGTTCTCGTGATGCGGCCAAGCTGTTGCCAGATATTGACCCTTTGGCGGCGCGCCTGATGTTAATGACCGACCCCGAACTTCCCCCAGAGGCCGAAGTCACAAAACGAAAGCTAAAACCCAATGCGGTCTCGCATCGTAAACGGTCAGGCATTCATCCAAAAGAAGGCGGCGTTGCAGGTATCCGAGTTTCTTCGCAACTCGAAGATTTTCCCGATGCGGTTGGGTCTGAATTGATACTGCCCAGTGAACTACTTGCCAATCGCTTACTCCATGAGGGGCTTTTGGTTCGGCACCGCCCGCCTTTCCAGCAACCCAAGCGCGATATTTTGGCGGTTACATTGTGTGACAGCAGATCCTTGGGAGACGGTGCGTTTTTGCTTAAGGCCGCATGGGCGGATGCGTCAATTAGACTTCGGTTCCTCCTTAATCAATTAGGGGTTGGAAATAGTGATTTGCTATGGGCTGAAGCAACCGAATTGGGCGTAAATGTCGCGCATATCCCTGTTCAGGGTTTGAAGAAATCCCTCAGAAACGTGGATGCTTTTCTACTGTCTGGGGCAATGCGCAAAAAGATGTTTTTCGAAACACAATTGCTGCCGGAATTCATCAATCAACTTCCGTCAGCAGGACGCCGCATGGAGGCGATTGAAGACACCCAATTTACCTCTTTATCTGCCCTTTTGGCGGATCGCTCACTCACCAGTTTGCGGCGCGGGGGCAAACGTGGACCCAAAAAATCGGACCCTGCCACCTCACCAGCCGATTATGCCAAAGTTATTGTTTTTGTATTATTGCCAGAAGGCAGCGAAGAGGCCTTGGCGGCCTTGGCCGATTGGAATGCCTTTGAGCGCAATTTCCGCCAAGAGGCTAAACTTCCCTTTTCTTCGGGCTTCACGTTGCAGGGTGTCATTCTCCCAAAAGACCTTTTTGTCGGGGCCGAGTTCTTTGTGTCCCCGCCTGACACACATAGCCCGATGGAGCCCATCACATTGGAAGAGGACGAAGATAATCTGGCCACCACCAATCAGTGGATTGGCCAAGTTTCTTGGTCTTTCATGAGATCGGTTCTAGGAGCGATCAATGTCTAAACTTTCCCAAGTCTACAAATCTCCGCCGATCGTGGGCAGAGGTATTCTGCGTTTTCTGGCTCATGTAACTGACGATTTAATGATGCTTGAGCGCGCGGGCCTTCGGTTTTTGGTAACCGAAGATCACCAGGTTGTATTGGTGCTGCCGCATTGGGACGACGCTCTTGGGGGCCCAAAGGACGCGGTCTTATACGCGCGACAAGTGATCGCAGATTGCTTTTCGGAAACCCTATCTGTCACTTACGACCCCAAACGCAAACGCGCAGAGCCGATGGACATCTCTCGCGCTCTCGACATCGAAGCAATCAGCGCATTTGGTTTGCACCTGTTGGGCGACGAAACTGTTGAGTCGGAAACAGTGGAAAAACTGTGCGTGCTCGTTGGGTCGCATGATGATCTCGCCAAGAACCTTGCTGATACGATCAGGCGATCACGGCACGCGGCTTTTGCCGCGTTTGATACATCGCGCACCGAACAACAGGTGACTTTGGTCCACCTAAAAGATGACGACGTTGATGGCGCAACCTTGTCGGGATTAAGGGCGCGCGGGGCGGAGGGATCGTTTGTCCTCGCGGGGACCGAGGTCAATCAAGGCACAATCTGGCTGCCTGATCACCTTAGCTTAGGGGATCTAGAGAAAAAGCACGCCGCCAAGGTGCTATCGGGTCTGAGAGCGTTGGGCAAAGTGCCCGATGACGCAGATTGGGTTGTGTACTGGGGCGCTGACAACGACATTTATCAAACGTCTTTCACCTTGAAAACCGACGAGTTTGCGGGGCTAGAAGAGGCTGCGCAAACCTTTTTCCCACTGGATATATCGGTCTCGTCGGTGTCACTAAACCCCTCTGATGAGGCCAAAGAACAGTTGAAGGCGACAATAGCCTCGCGGCAGTTCCCCGTTGGATACAAAGTCAATCTGGAGCAGGTTCCCTACTCCGAACGCGATGAAGGCGATTTGGAAGAGATCCGCGAGACGATTTCAGAGCTTGAGGCTGAAATCGATTTGATCAACTCGTTTGCCGCGCCGCAGATGCGTCTTTTGCGGTTCAGCGATGCGCAACTTCCTGCCTTGGTGGATGGGTTGCGAAAGATGCCACCACAGCTGCAAAGTCACGCCGGTTTTACTTATGCCGCCGGTCATGCCGCCGGCCGCGAAGAACCGGCGCATTTCTTTATGTATGATCCATCACAGGTCAGTTTCGAAGGGTTGTTGCCCCAGCATTATTGGGCGCATCAAACGGACGATCATCGCCCAATGAGTTATTGGTTAGACCCCTTTGGCGCGGTGAGCCTGACGGAAAACCCAGACGACATTTTGGTTTTCACCCCTTTCGGAGAAAAAATTTCACCGTCGATCAACGCCTTTGGCGGCAGCCTGTCGGAAAACCTTGGCCTTGTTTTGGGGAACCTTTTTGTCGAAGCGTCTGAGATCCTTGAGAATTCCGAAAGCCGTCCTTGCTTTGTGTTTTCCAAATCTGACCTTGGGCATGACCACCTCGAAGTTGAGGTGTTAGACGTCAACGCCTTTGCGCCGGTGCATCTAAGTCTTCGTTGGATCAATGACCATATGGCGGTGCGCTCGCCACGGATCGCTGACCGTAAAACGCTTTCGGCATTGGCGGACGATTTGTATGAAGGTCAAGTTGCTGAGCAATTGCAAAAAGGCATGGAAGAAAGGGTCGAAGGCCTCTCTGATGAATGGGCAGAGGCTCAGGCGGGCATCCATGACCAAATGGACGGCATTCTTTCTGAAATTCTGTCCGAGGTCTCTTTGACGCAGGATCGTGTTGCCAAAAGCTATGATTACCTGCGCAAGGCGACTGAACACGTGTCCGAACTCGAAGCGTTTTTGCAAAAAACCGCCGAGCTGATGGAGGATGTAAATGCCTCGGAGCTTGAAGCCGCCGAGTTGGCCGAAACGATGAGAGCGGACCGATTTGCCAATATGGTGCAGTTGATGAGCGAATTCGAAATGCGCAGCGCCTCCATCCAAGAAGCTGAACTTAGCTTGCAAGCCAAGACCAAGACGTTGAACGCTCTACGCAAGAGATTGAGAGACTATAGATGAGCTCTCAAGAGACCGCAGCCCCCATTGGGCAGCAATTGGATGATGCGTTGTTGCGTGATATTGAGGCCGAAGCCGAGAGCTTTGATCCCGAACAATTTCAACAGCGCTTGGCGGGTGTTGATCGCTTTTCCGATCAGTTAATCCAAAAGGTGCAAAGCAATACCGAGTTGAACAAGATCAACAAGCAATCGGCCCGTCTCTATCGGAAAATCAATTTTGCGATGTCTTGGGTTTCTGTGAAATTATCGTTCAAGCTCACTTTGCTGAGGCTTTGGTGGGCGCTTTTGCTGGTATTTCGGTTTTTGCGGCCTGTGTTGCCCTTCTTGGTGCCATTCTTGGTGCTTGCGGGGCTTGCCTATTTTTTCCGTGACGTGATCTGGGACACGCCAAGCCTAATTTGGAACAGTTTGTTGTCGTTCTTTACGCCACCCCAATCCGGCACGCTCGCCCCGCCGGCCACATCTGTCGCGCCGGCGGCACCCGCGATCTCTTCTGGGGGGGGCGTGGCACCAGTGCCGCCCGCGCCTTCAGGGGCTGGTGTGGTTAACGGGGGGACATCACCATGAATTTGGGACGTTCTTCATTAATTCGTGCTGGCATCGCCCAGGCAGGACGACCGCGAAATTGGACACGGCGATGGCTGAGCGTTTTGCTGTTGGTGTCATCCTTTTCATGGCTGTGTTGGGCCGTGGCGTCGCAATGGTTTGATCCATCGGGGCCTGTGCGTTTGCTATATGTGATACATGATGTGATGTGGTTGCCATTGTACAGTGCCGTTTGGACTGCAATTTTTCCTTGGGGCGTGGTTTGGCTGTTGCCGGTGACTTTGGTCTCGGGCCTTGCTTTGTTAGAATTTTTAGGCGCGTGGCGCGTGGTGCGTGGTTTTCAGACATGGGTGCTGCGTTTGCTAATCGTTCGGAATTGGCACGGTCTGCTTTTGCCCAGCTATTCAAGAGTGCGGCGCACGGGGGCTGTGACCTTGGCAGAGGCCGTAACGCTTGAAGAAATCGAAGCAATCCGCCGAAAAATCAAACAGGTCCCAGACGAAGAATGTTCTGCTTTGGTGTTGAAAGCCTGTCAGTTTGTGACGCTTTTGATCCGTTTGGACGCGATACGAGAGGACAACATGGTCCTCCCGATCGAGGTTTTGGCTCTGTGCCATTGGCAAAAGGTTCAAAACGATCCTGCAGCGATGACCCTCGCACAGAAACTCGACACGCTTTGGGCCGCACGAGAGTATGAGCCAGGCCTGATTGCGCCCTTTGATTGGGATGTTGATCGCATGATCAAAGTCGCCGGCAGGTTGGGCCGTGCAGGTCAAACACCGCAACAAATGGCGACCAACATGATCCGTGCGGCTTTGGGCGCAGGCCAACATGATGCGGTTGTTTGGGGCGTGTGGCTCGACCAATGGAACCGTGCGCGCCTCACGGGGAATACCGATATGCTTCACGCGGAATGCTTAATCGATTTTGAAACTTGGGCCTATGTTTGTGAAACATCAATCACGGCCCAACCCGTCGGCGGATTTCTGTCTTCTGTCGCGGGCCTGTCCGAAAACATGCGTCCCCGCGGCGAAGTTTTTTCTAACAAATTTAAACTGTAGAATTTCGAAACAATGTCTAAAAGAACGTCTTCGATAAAAGTCTTGGCAGAAAGTATCTGGGAGCGTGGCCGCAAAACCCGCTTTGCCAAGGTGCCTCCGACAGGCCGAATTGATATTGGTCTGTTGCTCTTTCTCGCCACAATCATTGGTGGCGGTCTGGCGGCGGCTTGGGGTTTCGGCAATATCGAAGAGACGCGCGGCTTTTTCGATCCCCCGATCGTCTCCGAAGTGGAAGACCGGCGCATATTGACCGATTACCGCTCGGAAACATCGCCCATCGTAGATGCGACGATGATTGGCGGGGACGCTGTTTGGGTCAGGGAAAACGGGGTTGTGCAATCCTATGATGTCGCCCGTGATTTGGTCCTAAAGGATAATCATGGGCTGCAAGATTTGGGCTTTGCCTCTGGGCCGACATCCCTAACTGCAGAGTGTAACAGCCCTCTGGACGGGGACTGTTCCCAAGCAAATCGTGCGTTCTTACGAAGCGACAAAGGCGGGCTTGCCGTGCTTAAACGGAGCCGTTGGACCAAGCTGTTGGATGACAATGGGTGGACCGGTTTGAACGGCGAGTTGGTTGAGCAAGACGACCTAACAGCATGGGGCGTTTCCCAAGATGGTCGCTGGGTTCTTGCCTCTGCGGGGGACCAGGGGCTTGGTCTGTTTGATCAGTCCAAGGGAGAGTGGCAAAAGCTTGCCCGCAACCTGTCTGTCTTTGAGGCATCTCAAATTGTGTTTGCCCATCAACGTTTTTGGTTGGCCAGCCCTGATGGCGTTTTGACCTTCACGCCAGAAAATCGGCAGATTGAGCGCGCGGCGAACCAAACTGGTGGCAATGTATTAGATATTGATCGAACACCAGACGGCCAAGTGATGGTGCTTCAGACGGGCGGATGCAAGACTGGAAGCAATTGCCTGACGGTGTCCAAGACCACTCGGTCTGGAGAGCTGTCTTTGCTCGCAGGAGGGATCGCGACGGACGAAAACCTGTCCGATCTGACCGTGTTTCACGCCTCATTGCAAAAAGGGTCGCCCGTCGTCTTGGGGCGGGCTGGTGTTCACCGATATGACATCCAAACACGCGTTTGGATAACGCTGTTGCAAACGCCTGTAGACGCGTTTCATGCGGCATCTGATGGCAACACCATCTATTTGGCGGCGGGGACCGACTTTGCCAAGCTGTCGAACGGGATTTTTTTTGAACGCAAGCAACTCACGTCAAAGGCCACCCAAATACAGCCGACCGCAACAGGACAAATTTTGGTTTTAGACCGCGATGGTAAATTGTTTGATCTTGCCGGAGAAGCTCCGAAACTTGTCCGACCTGTCGATTTAGGCGCACCGTCAGGGGTGCGTTTTACCGCGGCCACGTTTTGGAATAATACGCTTATTTTTGCAGGGCCTCAAGGCAGCCTTCTGCATAACCCAACGACCCGCCGCTATAGCTTTGACCCCAATGGTTGGCCCAAATGGAAGGGCGGCGACGCCGGTAAACTGGTAGTCTCAGCTCCAAACCTTTGGTTGGTAAACGAAGCGAAAGGCCAAGCGTTCACGGCTGAAATCGTTGGTGATTGGCCGAACAAAACGCTGCAATTCACCCAACAGATGGATGTGGAACAACCTATTCAATCCACCTATGCCCAAAACGGCGGGGTGGCGTTTTTGACGCAAAACGGCAAACCCTATATCATTCGTAAATCGCAATCGGGTCGGCCCCACAGCATTTTCGGTACGACGTCCCAACAATTGTCAGACGCCACCCATCTGGCGGCAGTTTCTGATAGCTTGTTTTTTGCCGACAACAAGGCGATCCAACGATACTTCCTGCAAAATCGCGGATGGAGCGCACCGATTTCTGGGCCGTCAGATGGCATTGCCGATTTGGGCGCAAGAGGGGCAGGCTATGAAAACCTTGTGGTCATGTCGCCAAATGGCACCGTTTCAGCGCCCTCCGTTAGTGATGGTTGGCAATATCAAATCGGCAGCAACATAGATGCCTCAATTGGGCTGTCCAATGTGTCTGATTCCAACGTCAATGGCAATATTTTATGGTTGGCAGGGGATGGCAAAGTTCAGCCCTATTATTTGGATAGAAGCAGGTTTTATCCAGCACTGACGGGCGGGCGTGGCGACGTGCGTCTCATCTCGGTAAATGGGCGGCCTTTGTGGTTGTCGGGCGGCTCTTTGTTTCTAAACGATCGAAAAGTTTCGCAAAATGGCGAGACCGTAAAATCCGCATGGGCCGCGTCTGGCGAATTCGGTTATATGGCGGCTCGGTCGAATGGCTCAAATTACGTCGTAGGGGTGAACAGCGATCTAGAGTGCAAATTCTTGTCCGCCGCCGCCCCCGCGGGTGCGCCTTTGGATACGCGGCGCTTGGCTGACGGGCGGTTGTTGGTGATCACCGACAAAGGAGCCGGGCTTTATGATCCCATTTTGCGCCGTTGGCTCAAGGTGACGGGGATCAAGCCGCAGCGTTCAAGCTATCTTGAAGTTGTTAGGGGCCATCTTTTGCATGTCGTCCCTGACGGCTCGGCAAAACGGTTTCAATCTGTTTTGGTTGAGAAAATCGGCGACAGCCAAAGCTGTTCGGACGCGGCCGTAGAAATTGACTGGGACATTGACGAGCCGAATGTTGATGTGTCGGTTGATGTCAAATCAGGCGCTGTTCACTTGTTAAATTCAAAGAACGGAACCGTTGGGGAGTGGCAAAACGGAACCATTCAGGCCCTGTTGCCTCAAGCCAACAGCTCAGACGCAACAAGTTCGTTTAAACGCGTCTACAAGGTAAATAACGGTTTCACGTTTTTGAGCGAAACGGCTCTACATCATTACAACATCACAACGCGCAACTGGTCGCGCCAGAAGTTCGTCGGCTTATCAATTAAAATCAAAGAGTTGGATTTATTCGTTTCTGCGGGCGAGCCTGCTGCGGTCACATTATGGGACACAAGTGGCGCCATTTGGGGCGCAGATGTCGGTAGCGGCGAATTAAGGTTCTCCAAGAAAAGGTTGCCCCCCGCACCGCAAATTTCGCAACCTTCTGCACAGATTTCCGATTTTGCGCAAAGTAATGACCAAACCGCGATTTTGGGTCGGAATTCGATCGAATTCTATTCTGGTCGGACTTTTAGAGACCGCAAAATCGTTTCCTTCTCAACGGACACGTCTGGCAAAACCCTCGTCTCTATCGGAGGGTTTGGTGGAAATGCTCTGATCTCGGGGCCATTGCAACAGCCCAACACGATCAACTTTCTGCCTCAGCAGGACAAGATTTTCAGCGGATCGCTGAACAGCACGAGCTTTGCTTATACGCCTGAAAATGATCAATGGTGGCTGGCCGATCGCGCGCATTTATGGCGGTTGGACGCGCAGCTAAAGCTGTACAAATGTGCCTTTACCATTGGCGGAAGCAGTAAAACCCATTGTACCCAAGTGCTAGGAAATCCCCATTCACTAGAACGCGATGACGTCATTGCCGCCGAAGAAATCAACGATAAGTGGATTTACCAGTCCGGGGACGGGCTGTGGCTTTTGGATGATGAAAACCGCAATCCGCAACGATTGCTTGACCCAGAGGTGACGAATTCTGGTGTCCTGTTCCGCCATTCAAATGCTGTCTTGTTTTGGGATCGACAGGCGCGGAATTTGTACCAGTTTGAGGCACAGCAATCTCGGATGCGGTTGATGCAAAACGATGTTTTGGATGTCGCTAATCGTTCAGACAAGCTGGTGCTTACGCTACCCAACGGCGCGTCCGCCTGGCGTTCTGCTGTCATCGCGAATGCAACACAACTTTCTGCTGTGACCTTTAGCAAGGATATCGGCACAGAAGGGAGCGCCGGTTTTTACGGCTTATCGCCTCAGGGGCGTATTTTCCGCAACGGCAAAGAAGAACCCAATAGTGGTTTGCTACGCCTTCCCTCTTCGACTGTGGCGATCGCAAATGGTCCCGCTCCCGCAAGTTTGGGAGATCGAAATATCCAAGGCTGGTGGGCGCAGGATCAAGATGGAACCATTGGGTTTTACTGGGACCGTGCTTGCGTAAAAGGCGATTTGCCGCAAGTTGACTATTTTGATGCCCCGTTGCGCCATGTGCTGGCAGAGGAAACGCTGCGTTGTCAGGGGGCCATGTCCTTTGATCTTGGCTGGAGCGATCAGCACCGCCTGCTATCCGTCGAAGCGGGCAGAGATCGCATTGAATTTACCACTACCGCGGGGCGGTTTGCGATGAACCCTGACGGGAATTTCACCCGCACCGGCGACTTTGCGGGTCGCGTTCAGGTGAGCCTGACCGCAAAAGGTAACTTTACCAAGTTGATTTCCCGCTTTGAAGGGAAAGGCTACGTCTCACTTCCACAGCTGCGAGAGCAAGCTGGGGTCGCAGCTGTCTCTGTGGCAGGCTTGCAGATCAGCTTTGACGCACCAATTGATCCTGCCAAGCAATGGGAAGCCTTTGGGAATGATTGGCTGGCTTGGGACCGAAATTCCAATGCGATCAAGATTGACGGCACGCCGCTCGCGCCCAAAGACGCCTTTGAAAACGGGATTTTGTTACCTCTGACAAAGGGGCGCGGTGCGTATCGCGGGAAAGACCGTTTCGCGTGGATTACTGCTTCAGGACATTGGCTGGTGGACGATGCTACCCGCGTCCAAGTTGTTTCGATAGGATCGCAGCCCGATGTGATCGGCCTCGCGCATGATCGGTTTTTGCTGCGCTCTGGTGGGTTAGATGTGGTGACAGGGGCGCAGAGCAACGACAACGACACACACACAATCGCGGCCGCCGATCTGACATTTGTCGAAGCGTTGCGAGGCCAAAAAGTCACGGCGACGCTTTCTGTCGGGGGCCAAAGCGTTAATGCCTTCTCGTCGCGCGGATTTCAATTTGACACGCGTCAAGACATCACGCAACTCGGAACACAGGCATTTCTTTTGACACCGGTCGGCCTTGCCGATGCCGAGAGCTTTGCGACAATGCTGCCCGTTCCGCGTAATATGTCAGCGGTCGAAGGCCAAAACGGGACGATGTTTGGGAAAACAGGCACAAGCTGGGCGGCATGGGATGGCGCTCAGTGGGTGCGCTCAGACCCGCCACGGTGGAACGGCATTGTCGCACAGGAAAGTGGTCGCAAATGGCACAAGGTTTCCGGCAAACTTTTGATTTCGCCCGTGGTCGCTTCCGAACAGTGGCGGGTTGATCGAAATGGGTTGCGTTTTGCCGCGGATACGCTCGTCGCTTTGGGGTATAGCAACGGTGAATTTGTCACGGTAACTGGCGTTGGCACTCAAGTTGCACGATCGTTTTCTGGCTTGGCGTCTCTGTCCGATCCGATCGTGCCGCCGAATGGCATTCGGTCAATTGATGTCCAAACAGCAGCGCCGAACAAGGAAATTCTATGGGCTCAAACGGCGAACCAAAAACTGGTCTGGAACAGCCGCGCGCAATCTTGGGTGCCGCCTAAACAGGGCCAAAAACCGTGGGAGTATCGTGCGCCGTTTCCTGCAAACGCGCCGATTTCGCTGTCTTTCACAAACGGCAGCGCGGCTGCGACAATCGTGGTAGAGGCGAATAATGGCACTACCGCGCCCAGCCCTTTTAACTGGCGACGCGGGGGTGTGTTCCCCTTTGACAAGGTCAATGGATTGATCGTCGCGGACGGTCAGGTATTACTAGCTTCCGATTTCGGGTTGCGCCGTTTAACGGGGCAAGGTCACGCCTCGGGCGGGGATGTGATATACTCCAATGCGCCCGCGAATGCCCCTCCTAAGGCTTGGGTGTCAATCGGGCGGCCTGCTTCGACGCCTACGGTTGTCGCAGCGAAGGCACAAGATGGGAGCTGTGCCGAATTTACCTCGGCGCGCACGGCGCCAACGGGTTGCGCAAGAAACCATGACCTTAGACAACGTTTCGTCATCGAAACGCCGTTTTGGCAGTGGGTAAAGTCAGATCGCAAAGTCGCAGGAATGTATCTGAACAGAAACGGAACAGAATTGGCCCCTGTTACCTATTCCTCTCGCGACGGGTTTGCTCATGATCGGCTTGCCGCGCGCGTGAGATGCAACGGCGTGACATATGAAGCGTGGCAAGGGCGTGATACCATCGCCACGCTAAATGGTTTGCGACCTGTCGCATTGGATCGAGTTTCTGATGCGCGCGAATTGTATTGCCAATCTGAAACGCATCAATTGGGGGGCGGGCAAAGGTTGGCGCCGGGTGTTATTGCCGTTGGGCGCGACCAAAGCGTTCAACTTTCCGGCCAATCGTGGAACTCCGTGGATCACAAGGCTGTAGTTGAACGTAGTTCGGGTCTCCTGCCTTGGAACAGCGCGCGCCTAAAGATGGGGTTGAAACGGGGACAGCCGCAGCTGTCTTATTTTGGCAGGGATCAGAAATGGCACCCATTGGGATGGAGCAATGGCACCGCCGACATTGACAAACTGACCGGTGTGACCAGTGTTTCCGCTGGTCAATATGCCTTATCCAAAGAGGGGTTCTATCCGATCAGTGTGGGGGGGGGCTATCGCATCAATCCTAAATCATTTGACCTTTTTGGGGCGACCACCGCATCCACGGGGTTTGGGGAATGCGTTCCATTTGTCATTGAGCCGAATGACGGATCGGTCCAAGCGGTGCCTAAATTACAAAATGGAACCGTAACAGTCGGCTGTCGCAATGGCGAATTTTTCAGAGGGAGCCTAGCAGGTTCACGCGATCGCGCGGCCTTTGATGTGCTGCCTGAAAACCCCCTGAACGGTCGCGTTCTCACCTCGAATGATCGTTGGCAGTTCACACTGTCGAATGCGAACAAATACCTTGGCCATGTTGTGACCTCATTCGACACAGAGCCTGTCTCTCTGTCGGCGGGTCGATACTCATTCGATGATTGGACGGGCTTTGCAACGCCATTTGCCGAGACCACCGAGGTTCTGACTTCGGGAAGCGGTTGGTGGCAACAATCAAAGAATGATTTCTCGTTGGCGGCTTTGTCACGCCCTGTTGCCGAAATTGATCCGACCGAGGTCATCAGTCTGTCATCCGATTTGGTAGAGGGAAAACGCAGCCTATGCCTGACGCTTCCATCGCAAAAACAAAACATTTTTGCAGATGGTCAACGCGCCCGCGCGGGCGAATGCCGCGATTGGTTGGGCGATGACCGTGTCTGGAGCTGGTATCAAAACGATGAGGGCGCATCGGCCTTTGGCACAGCGCGTAACGGAGTAACGATGCATCGCGCATTGGAAGATGGCCGTTTTGGCGATCTGATCGCGACTGGCGCACCCCTTGTTGCCGCGTCAAAGGCGTTAGAGGGGGTTCTTGTCCCCACTCGGGCGGGCGCTGTGGAGTTGGGTCCAAACGGTCCGATTGCCCACTACGCGTTTGACCAAGCTGTGACCTTAACATTGGATCAATCTGGCGCGCCTGTTTTTGTAGTCGGCGCGCGGAGCTATAAACCCTATGGCGATGCTGATCTTTTGTGTCCCGCCGTACAGGCCTTGCCCACACTGCTTGAGAAAAGGGCCGAGATCGAAAAAATCACCTATTTGCCGCATAAGCGCATTCAGGTTCTCGTCATAACGCCAACAGAGCGCATTGCGCTGACGATGGCCTGTGACGACGTGGTTACGGCGCGTCCGTGGTTTTTGGGCGTTGAGCGTCAGCATACCGCCCGCTTCATGGCCGAGAGATCAAATCTACAAGGGCCTGAGATCTATCTATCCGTTGTCGAAAACCGTCTTGTCGCCTCGGATGCTGCCGAAAAAGGTGTTGAGCAACGAATGGAATTGAGCGGGCCGATGGTTGCGCAGATCGCGGCACAAGACGCAGACGCGGTTCTGCTTTTCTCGTCGACCAAGCTGTTGCGCGTTGATTTGGACCGTGCTGTTTCAGACATTGCGCGGGCTCAACGTTCCGTGGATTTGCCGCGGGGAGCATTTGCACCGGCGCCGCAACAAGCGGAACCACAACAAACGCAGCCTCAACAAGCGGAACCAGAAACCCAAGCTACGCCAAAAATAATCAATGTGCGCCCACGCCTCAGGCCGCAGCCCACGGTGACACAACCCAAGGCACCGACACCGCCTGTGCCGTCAGTTAGCAATTCTGGCACTTCCAAAGCGGCCCGCAAGGATCCGAAATTTGATGCGCCACAGACCGAAGAACCCGACCTAACAATGCAGGTTTCGGTTTTTACGCTGCCGTCACCGGAAATCGCATGGACCAAACAACAAGTGCGCGACATTCAATCTGCCCTTAACCGCAAAGGTTTTTCCGCAGGAAGTATTGACGGGCTTTGGGGACAAAACAGTAATAGCGCGCTGATGTCGTGGAAGGAGAAAAATGGGTATTCCCCGACTGAGGGTTTAACCGTTGCACAGTTCAAGCGTTTGACAGAGGTCTCAGAATGAAAAAACCACAAACACAGATCCGGTCATTCACCCTAGCGGCAAATGCAGATGTGCGTTGCGCTGGTTATGCGCCAGACGACCCAAAACGGTGGGTGTCCCTAACCGACGGCACCCAGGCCAAGATTGACTATTACCCATCACCGCTGGTCTCCTATGGTGAGGAAGATCATGAGGTTGCCAAAGTAAAGTTCGAACAATCCAAAGCAGCTTTTACCTCAGATGCGCCTAGGCAAGTGTTGCAAGACGTTTTAACCAGCGAGCCAGCCTCACAGTTAAAGGCTGATGTGCTTGGTCAAATCTATGCCGCTTTGATCTCGGTGACCCAGTTGAAGGAGCATAGCATCCTTCCAAAGGCGAATGAATTCCCCACGCTCTCTCCGATCAAAGTCATCACGGCACGTCAACGATTGGACACATTCAACGCGTTTGAGGCGCAGCTTCAGTCGCAGCCGTTGGGGAATGAGGTTGATGTGGTGGCGGAAGCTCTTTCCGAAATGCCTCTTGCAGCTGATTTTACGGTGGAGATCGAATTTTCGGACCTGACTTCTGTGACCCGTGTTGAACTCCTGACAGATGCAGATTTTAGTGTTGTTTGGGGCGAATCTGCCCTTTCAATACAAGAAGCTGTCGGCTTGGACAAAAGCCAGAAGATCACGCTCTTACCCAAAATCCAGCCACAGGCCATGGATTCGCGCGCGAAAGGTGTGCGTTCGTACCTGCTTAATGCTGCGCAGATTTTGTTCTCACTTTCGCATGGAAGACCAGGTGACATGGAGTTAGTTTTTGTGCGACGCGCGCAGGATACAAAGGCGGACTACGCGTTTCAGTTAACCGTTGCGGCTGATGCTTGGACGGTTACGCTGCCAATGCTCATCAAAGGTAAACGAACATTCCGAGACGCCGCAGGCATTGAGTTTTCCCAGATACCAGTCCCACGGGACTAGGGCCATTTGCCTAAGAACGCGCAGGGGTAAACCCTTCACCGAAATCTCTTCGTGAGAGGGGCCGTTATGAACCATGTTCCCTCAGATTGTTAAGTATGGCATCCAAGCGCGCTTTGTTTTGCCCTTCACCTTCAGGCTGTTTGGCCGTCTTGGCAGATGTCACTTTGGCAGATGATGCCTGAGGTCGCGCCGGAGGACGGATACGCGTTCGATGCGAAACACCCGTCCCTGGGATGCCAAGGTTTCGATACACGCCGCGGCGGCCAATTGTAATACTCGCCCCGCGCGGGCCAATGCTCAGGCTAAAGCCTGACTTGGAAATATTCAAACGCAGGCCAGGCGCCAGTTTGATTTGTTTTTGAAAACGAAAAGCCAAAATTTAGTTTCCTAGCGTTGTTACCTGCCCAATCGAAAAGTCGGGCAGGAGAAATCCTAAATGCGCAAAATTCTAGCGCACGTGATAACTAGCCATAGTCCGAAGTGACCTACTAATCACTTTTCGCCCGCAACGGATCGTGTTGCGGGCATAGGGCGTTGACGCTCACCCGAACCGATTAGGGCCAGAGTCTCCTTTCTTTAAAGTAAAGATAAAAACTGCAATCGCGCATCCGAACCAGACTAGTACCGCAATCCCCCAAAACAGGGGAGCGTTCAATCCGCCCGCGATCAAACCAAGCGGTAAAGCTGCCAACCACGGACCACCAATCCACCAACCGGTATGATCCGTGTCATGCAAACGCCGCCAGGACACCGCATAGAGAGGGAAAAAGGTCGCCAACCCAAACAAAGGCGCAAAGAGCGCCGCATCACCATAGGGGAACATTGCGGCATCAATGATGCCACTGACAAAACTACCCAAAGCGACAAACAGGGCAAACCACCAATATTCAGATCGGCTGGCACGACCGGAAAAGGTGAAGTATTTTGAGAAACAAATCTTGATCGCCTCTCCAAAATCGCGTGCCGGTGCGCCATGATACAACCCACCAACCGTCGCTGGTGCCGTATTCGTATGAGTGCTTGCCACAGGGGCGGCGGCCGGTGATGGACCTGGCTCTTTCTCTTTGGTTGTCGACATCGCCCCTGCAGTCGAGGTGCGGACAGGAGGCACAGGCGGCGGCGCGGGCTTTCTGACTTCAAACCATTTGTGGGCTGGCTGCCAATCTGGAAGCCTGTCGTTCCAAACCAGCGTTTCACCCGTCAGAGTGTCAGTACGCAGCAATTCTTCGATTTCCGTGTTTGACACGGGGCCGACGGAGCGGTCACCGACAATATAATGCCATTCAGGTTCAGTCATCTTTAAAAAATTCCTTCGATGTTAAGGTTGCAAAGCTATTTCGAGTCGGTTCTGGTTTCAATGGGCTTTGATGATGTGACCGTCCCGGACGGCATAGATGTGCCAAGGTTGGTTTGTTTTGATCCACAAAGGAGGATGGTCATGTCGGAGATTATCAATGTTGGACTCGATCTGGAGAAGAATGTTTTTCAAGCTCACGGGTCTGATGCGACAGGTCGGGCGGTAACACGTAAAGAGCTGCGACGGGCTCGGGTCCTTGAGTTTTTTGCGGCTTTGTTCCGCAAATGGTCTGAGGGGCGGACTTCCCCTTTCCCCGGACGGATTTAGCCTACGACCTCAGTAACAGGTATGCCAAGAGCTGTGTACTTGTTGAGGACGGCAACACGGACCTGGATTTCCGCGACCTGCCGGTCGAAGTCCCGCGCCATGAGACTCTGCCCCAGCAACTTCACACAATGCATCTTGGTTTCGACAGGGCTTCGTCGGTGATACCCGCTCCACCGTCGCCAGATGGCGCGGCCGAGATATCGTGATGCGTTGACGGCCTCGTTCCGAGCCATGGCACCGGCGCTGGTGGGTTTCCAAGGCCTGGCGTTCTTCCGCGGAGGGATGACCGCATGGGCATTCCGAGCGGCAATCACGTCATGGCATCTGCGTGTGTCATAGGCCCCGTCGGCGGTCACTGACCCGATGGTTTGATCGGCTGGGATTTGGTTGAGCAACTCTGGCAGCATTGGCGCGTCACCGATATTGCTGGTGGTGACTTCGACGGCGCGAACTTCCAGCGTTTCCGCGTCGATGCCAATGTGTATCTTGCGCAAAATCCGGCGTTTCGGGCCGGCCACGACCCGGCAGTGTATTGCGCATCAATACACGAGAGGGATGCTTGCGCGCGTTCCACTCGCCTTCAACCGCGCAGCCGGCGTTTGGACATTGCCCCTTCAAGCCGCGCGCGCACGCCATCTGCGCGCCGGGGTTGCCCACGGCGCCAAAAACCAAACATCGCCATGGATCAAAGCCCCTTTGAGGTCATCACATGTACCCGCCGCACCATGCGCCGCCCCTCTGCCAAGGCGATCTCGCGGTCCAGGGCCTCGATAGCTCGGTCGATCTCGGCCACGCTGCGATAGTCCACCGTCTTGCCATCGTAGCTGACACGGGCCACGCCGGAGGCGCGCTGCGACGTCAGCGCGTCGCAGCGGAGTTTCAGTGTCGCCAGATTTGCCATGCCCAAACTCATCCCATGTATGTTGACCGCGCAACGCGGCGGATCTGTGCCCTTCGCGCAGACTGTGGGCCCCCGGCGAAGGCAGTGCCCTTAGTGTCAGCGACCCCAAACTGCGCCGCGAGTTCTTCCCACCTCGCCTCCGACCAGCGATCCGCCCCGAGAATCCAAGCCGCGGCTCGGGCATAAACCCGACAGTCGAGGGCTTCGTTGCGTTCCCGCAGCTTCTGCCACTCCAACTTGGCAAAGCCGCGCTTATTCTTGACCGTCACCAACTGCTCGGCCGTCAACTGTTTCAACCATTCCGCATCAACCCAGCCCGGCAGATGCATGAAGCCGGGAGGAAACGCCTCTACATCTGCCAGGCTGGAGATCTCCGGCGGATCGAGCCGCAGGAAACGATAGGTCTCGGCCTTGAAGGTCGACGTGGCGATAGTCCAAAGGCGCGCCCCACGGCGCAGGCGTTTGCCGCCTATGGTGGCGTCGACATAGGTCGGCCCCGTTACAGGGCTCGCCCGGTTGAAGCCCTCAAGACCTTTCACCGGTGCAACCTGCCCAAACCCCACCTGTCGCGCCCAGGCATAGACAGCGCTGGTCTCATAGCCCGTATCGATCGCCAGTTTGGCGAGGGTCATCGAGATGCCACACTCATGCTGCCATGCCCGACAAAGCAGATCAGAAAGTTGCTGCCAGCACGCCGGATCCCCCGGGCCACCCTCAATCACGATGTGATCAATATGCCAGCTTTGCAGACCCCTGCCCCATGCCCAGATATCAACCTCGATCCGGTCTTTCTGAACGTCAGCACCAGCGGTCAGGAACAACCCGTCCGCCGGCACCGTGCCTGCGCGCCAGTCTTCCTTCAGCCCTTGGAGGCGCTGCCAGTCCGGCGCCTCGCCGCTTTCCATCCAGGTCTCACCGAGCGAGGTGTTGACGAAGGTCTTCATGGTCTCGTCCCCACCCGCACGCGCTGACAGAAACGCCTTGGCCATGGCCTCTAGCCGCACCCAGGGCGAATAGATCTCGTTCAGATGGAAGCCCGCAGTCCCATTGAATGGTGCCTCCGCGATCCAGCGGCCGTTGGAGATGGCCGCCCAGCGGGTCTCGTCCTTCCATGCGGCGTCGCAGTCAGCGCAGTGGTAGCGCGCAGTTTCCGGGCGATGGCTGCCGTTCTCATCCTTGTCCCATTTGACCTGTTCCCAGGTCAGGATCTGCTCGGTCCCACACGCCAGGCACGGCACCCAAAACCGCCGTTGGTCGCTTTCTTCAAACGCCGCTTCAATCCGGCTTGCGCCCTTATTCGTCGGCGTCGAGACCAGCACGATCTTGCGGTTCCAGAACGTCACCGTCCGCTTCTTCGCGAGGTTGACTGGGTCGCCCTCGGCCCCTGCGCTGAACGGATAACGGTCCACTTCATCGCAGAGCAGCAGCCGGATCGGGCGGCTTGCCAGCCCCGAGGGTGCGTTGGCGCCCACAATCGTCAGATGCCCGCCCGGAAACCGCTTGTGCAGGATCTTGTTATTGCCGTCCCGCGACTTCGGATTGGCGATCTTATCCTGAAGGCAGGCTGTATCCCGCGCCATCGGCGAGAACCGGTCCTTTGACCAAGTCTCCGCGTCCCGCTCCGTTGGCATCACAACCATGATCGGCGCCGGATCTTGATCGATGTGATAGCCGACGGCGTTGTTGACCATCTCCGTATTATGCGTCGGGATCATCGTGCGCCCAGCCAGATAGAGCCGGTTCGGGCTGTCCACCTGAATACAGCGGACCGGCACGCTCTCCACAGGCTCAACTGCCACGATGCGGCGGCGCTCGGTTTCCGTCGTCCGCCGCCCCTCCCGCGAGACCTGACGCGCCCGCTTCCGCGCCAGTCGAAACACCTGCGTGTCGTCATAGATCATGAACGAGAACCGCGTCGCGGGGTTTCCGAAACGTCGTTCGCCGTCGATCATCACCGTGGGCTGCTTGTCGACAGCAGTGAACTTGATGCCCAACGAGGCCAGCAAGTCTCCAAAGCCATCCGCCAGACGTCGATGCACCATGATGAACTCGCAGCGACCGCATTCAGCGATGTAGCCGTCCGTGTCCATCAGCCCCTGCAGGAGGGCCAGGCGCTGATCTATCGAGGCGCGCAGGTAGGTCGGCGGGATGTGTTTGCCGGTTGCTGGCGTCTTCCGATCCTTGGCCAGCCCCATTGCCCGAAGGCGCAGGCTGAACGGCTTTCCGGCTTCCAGAACCGGATCAACGGGAAGCCCGTGCTTCCATTGCATCGAGAACTGACGCCCACATTCCGCGCATTGCCCATTCCCGTGGCGACCCAGCACATCCATGTCATGCCCACGGCGACACATATTGTCGGGCCAAGGCAGTGTTGGCTTCAGCGTCAAGATATGCGGAACCCGCTTGTCCTTCGACTTGACCTCAACCTCCACACCGCAAGCGCGAAGATGGTAGGCGATTTCCAGATCGTCCTGATGGCAGGTAATCTGTGAACCGTAGCTGTGGCCGTCCCCCAGCCAGACGCCCAAGGCGTAGGGCGGGATCGGCAATGCCTGTTCGGGCAGCTGCAACGCACCGGCCACAGGGATGGCGTATCGGTTCCGCTTTTTCGCGCCGTAGTAATGCGCAGTTTCAGCAATCTCCTTCGTCGTCAGGACCGCCCGGTGGATCGTCATGGAACAGGTCCCTCATCGCGTCCTGCACGCGCACTGGTGTGTCGCTGTCGACCGCCCAGAGGTGATCGGCATCAGCGATGATCGAACTCCCGTCCGAAAACCGCACCCGGTAGCAGCGCCGGTTAAGCATCACGTCCGTGGCGCCGGTGACGCGGCACGGCGCGCCGGTTTCGTCAAAAAGAATGTCGCCAACCGCGACCTCGCCCATCGTGGTCCAGCCTGTGGGCGTCGCTAGCGGCGTGTCGAGCGCCAGCGCCTTACCCACCTGTGAGCTGGACATGATGACGACAGTTTCGGTGGCAGCATCAGAGACCGCTTCCATGATGCCGCGCTGGTATTCGGCCCGGCTCGTGCGCCACTGGCCCGGCTCAGCGCTGGCCTCAGAACTCAGCCTCCGGTTCTGGTCCGCCCAATCACTGATCGTCAGGTCCGGAGGCGGCTTCAGAACCGCCAGGGCTTTCGCAACCGTCCGTTTCAGGATCGGCGAGCCCGTCAATCTCAGGATCGGTTTCGAATTCAATGTCTGGCTCTGCGAGATCATCAAGCACCTCACGGATGGCGGCGCGGATCAGGGTCCGGGTGTCTCCGACGGAGGGTTGTTCAAAGGCTTGAGGTGCCAGCCGGTCCGGCAGAGCTAGCAGGCGGGTGCGCAAGAGCGCCAACACCGCAATCCAGGCCGCCTCGATCTGGTCTGCCGCAATCAGAGAACAGCGCTTTTCCTCGGCTTCCATTTCGGCGAGGTCGGCCCGCGCTCGGATGAACCGCGCCCGTTCAGCGGCATAGTCTGGCGCACCCGCCTGCGCCTTCTGCGCCTGATCGCGCAGGTAGCGGACATACCCGCGCACCGACCCAATGAGGTCGTATTGCCCCCGCTCGGCCTTGGGGATCACACCTTCCCGGCTCAGCTGCTGGACCCGTCGTTCCGAGAGGTCCAGAAGCCTTGAGATGACGCCGATGGGTTGGGTCGCTGCTGACACAAGATGATCCCTTCACGTCGATCAAAGCACTGAAATTGCGTCGATTATACTGGATAGGCAGGCCCCGCAGAGCGAAGCTGATGACAGCAAACGATGCACCTGAATGAGACGCCAAGATGCCCCGCCTGAACCCGCAAACCACGCCCCGCCACCAACTGCGCACCGAGAAGGCGCGCCGAAACCATGAAGCCGCACTGGACGCCTTCATGACCAAGAAAGCCGAGATCGACGCCATGCTGGCGCGCCTGCAGGCGCTCAGCGACGACCACTTCAACACCGCCCACGACGCCATCACTTGGGGCGACGTCGGCAGCCTCGAACACTACGCAAACCTGCTGAAGCGCATAACCGATAGCGCCTTTTGCGAGGGCGAATACGCAGAATGAACGAAGCCAACGCCATGGACACCAGCACCATCCGCATCGCCATTCGCAAGCTGCCCGATCATTTCGACCGAAGCCGCATCACCGACATCCTCGATGAGATTGAAACCGCCTTGATGGACGATGGTGGCGTTGACGCCAAAACCTATGCCGACAGCTTCACTATTACGGTCGAGATCCCGACCCATCAGCTGTTGGATACGGCAAGCTGCCTGCAAGGCCTTGGGCTGGTCTAACGGCGCTGCCCCGCAACCCTGCGAGACTCAAAGAGCCGCCGTAGCAGGAACGAGCGGAACAGGCTGACGATCGTGAATATCCCGCCCATAGCAAGATTTTGTCCCAACGTTGTTTGCAGCCCAAAGACCGGAAAGATCAGGATCTGCGTCACAACCGCGACGCCATAGCCGACGATCACGTTGGTGATCGCCTCGACCAAAGACATGAGGCGGGACTGGTTCATGCAGCCTCGCGCTCAGGTTTCAGGGCATCGAAGGTCATCTCGCCACCCTCAAGCACCGCCTCTTTGCCCGTGAATTTCTGCCAGCGTTGGACGGCTACATCGATGTAAGCCGGGTTCAGCTCGATGCCGAGACAGACGCGGCCCGTGGTCTCGGCAGCGATCAGCGTGGTGCCTGATCCCATGAAGGGTTCATAGACAGCCTGCCCGGGGCTCGAGTGGTTTAGGATAGGCCGTCGCATGCACTCGACCGGCTTCTGCGTCCCGTGAACGGTCTTTTCGTCCTGATCCTTGTTGGCAATCTGCCAGAGCGTTGTCTGCTTGCGGTCGCCTGCCCAATGACCCTTGCCAGATTTGCGCACGGCATACCACGCGGGCTCATGTTGCCAGTGATAATCACCGCGGCTCAGAACCAGTCGGTCCTTGGCCCAGATGATCTGGGACCGGATGGTGAAGCCCGCGACCTCCAGACTTTCGGCAACCGTGGCAGCGTGCAGCGCGCCATGCCAGACATAGGCGACATCGCCGGGAAACAGAGCCCAAGCTTCGCGCCAATCGGCGCGATCATCGTTCAGCACCTTGCCGGTGCGCTTGGTCTTGGCCGCACCTGCTTGGTTGCGCCAGTTGGGATCGTATTCCACACCGTACGGTGGATCGCTTATAAGCAATAGCGGCTTTACGCCGTTCAGTACTTTCTCGACATCCGTGGCCACGGTGCTGTCGCCGCAGAGCAGCCTGTGGCTGCCGAGGATCCAGAGATCGCCGGGGCGGCTGATCGGATCCTCAGGGGTTTCCGGCACATCGTCCTCACCCTCTTGGGAGCCGGCGCCGTCCTCAAGGCTCGACATCAGCGCGTTAAGCTCATCATCGGTGAAGCCCGTCAGCCCGAGCTCAAAATCCGCCTCCAGCAGATCAGCGAGTTCGAGGTTCAGGAGATCCTTGTCCCACTCCGCATTCTCGCTGGAGCGGTTATCCATGATCCGGAAGGCGCGTGCTTGATTGGCTGTCAGCCCTTTGGCGACATGCACCGGTGCAGTCTTGAACCCAAGCTTGCGCGCAGCCTCCAGACGAGTGTGCCCGGCCAACACGACCATTGCCTCGTCCACGACGATGGGTTGACGCCAGCCAAACTCTTGGATCGAGGCCGCGACCGTGGCGATAGCCTCGGCGTTGT
>NZ_CYSB01000047.1 GCF_001458255.1 Thalassovita autumnalis | reverse complement strand
ACCCGATACACCTTAGCAAAGCTGCAAAACTGTCCGAAAAGGTGGGACCACTTCAGCTCATCAGGCGTTTTCGGCGAAGATCTGGTGGGCCGTTGGCTAACATTTGATGAAGCTATCGCTGTAAATGAGGGCTTGAGCTATGCACGTAAAAAAGCGCCGAATAACTTATGGGCAGACAGCGTAGGGTGGTTCGATTTGCACGCAAAACTTGGGTAAATCGAAGCCTCAAAAATTGTAGGACTCATAGAGAATATGAACTGATTCGGCGTTTTGCGGATGTCCCTCACTTTCCATGTACTTCGAGCCCGTGACCAAACATCCTTTTATGGGTTCATGTTGAGCCTTACTCAAATGCCGTATAGTTCGCTTTCAAAAGGCATCATGAGACGAACCTTACTCATAGCCTCAGATCCCAGAGGTGGGAGGCAAAGGTCATCAGACTGGTTAACATGCTGGGGTTGTACGTCGCTACCAAGTTTTTCGCTAAGCCACTTGCTTGCTTTATCTATTTCTTCAATTCTGAAGATGTGGTCTACAGCCCAGCTTTCATCCTTGTTCATCGCCATGGCTTCAAGGCTCAGCGGGGAAAGGTTGGTTTCAAGAATACTATCAGGACCAAGGCGCTTCCAGTTTGGGTTTAGGCCAAGCCTACCATTTAGTACCCAGTGTTCAAAGCTCATTCCGATCTGCCCTGCCCACCGGCTATCAAAATTATACCTTGAGTGTTCGTCGGGTTGGAAAAATTTGTAGTACGATGCAAGTAGCGCAACAGGATGACGGATAGTTATGAAGTATTCCAAGCTAGCGTCAGGGGATATTTTTTGAACGATTTCACGCAGATACGGCGCGCTCATATGCGGATGAAACGGAGGCCGTTCGTTGGCAACGTTGACTGAAATATCTCCGCGATCAGGCTCAAGAAATGGATCTATCATCCTTCTAATGCTGGTGGAACCGCATCGGGGCTTGGAAATTGCTGCAATTCCTTTTGATAGTAGTAAGCGCAACTATGTAGTCCTTCCCAATCTGCTCCTTCTTCTTACTGTGGGGAACTTGCTACGTCGAGCCAAACAAGTTTATGGGTCAAATTTTTCCGCTGGCCCCGAAAAAGTCGATTTAGGTTAAGAAGTTGACTTGTCAGAAACTTTGACTTTTCAATTTATCATAATATATATTACACGAAATATTTACAATTTGCCTCAGGCTCCAATCCACAGTTTGAGTTTTCATCCTCCTGCCCTAAGCTCATCCCATTGAGAAATTGCAGCGGTGAGGCAATGGACCCGCATCGACCCCTGTTGGCCCGTATTTCTGAGGGCGACAAGACGGCTTTGGCGGCGCTGTATCAGGCGCTGGAGAGGCCGGTGTTCAGATTTATTCAGTCCAGATTGAACGATCCCTTCGAGTCAGCCGACTTACTTCATGACGTGTTTCTGGAGGTCTGGCGTTCTGCCGACCGGTTTGAAGGGAGGTCGAAAGTGCAAACCTGGATATTTGGCATCGCCTATCGCAAGGTCATCGATCTGCACCGCAAGCGCGGGCGGCAGGATCTGACCGATGAAATCGCTGAAACCGTGGATGAGGATGTCGACACCGAGCTCTGTGTTGCGGCAACCGAAGAGGCGGCGCATCTCAGCCATTGCCTGGAGGAGCTGAAGCCGGATCACCGTGATGCGATCACTTTGGCCTTCTACAAGGACATGACCTACGGCGAGATTTCCGAGGTCGTCTCGGCCCCGGAAGGGACCATCAAAACCCGCATTCACCATGCCAAAAAGCTGCTGCTGAACTGCCTTCAGGGGCGGATGCGGCTGACAGGCGCCAGCCGGACGGAGGGGTGAGCCATGACACGTGATGAGATTTCCGCCCTGCTACCGTTTCTGGCCAATGACACGCTGGAGGGCGCCGAACGCGCTGAGGTGGAAGCGGCGGTTGCCGCAGACACTGCCTTGCAGGCTGAGCTGACCGCCTTGCAGGCCATCCGCCAGCAGATGCAGGCCGAACAGCAGGCCGCCTATAGCCCCGGCGAAGTGGGGCTGGCCCGCTTAATGCGCTCGGTTGAAGCGGAGGCTGCGCCCGCGGATCTACCAGAGAAGGCACCGGATCAGCCTGACGGAATCATCAGGCCTGTGTTCTGGCAGGTGGCGGCGGCGCTGCTGCTGGCCTGGAGCCTGGGTCAGGCGATATATTACGGCCAGAGCGGAAGCCCCGACAGCCCCGCAGGCTATCAGCTGGCTGGGGATGCCGCATTGCAAATCGCATTTGCACCCGAAGCGCCTGAGGTGGAGATCCGCGGGCTGCTGCTGGCGGCCGGGGTTGAGATTATGGCGGGTCCCTCGGCACTGGGTCTTTATGAACTGCGTCTATTGGACGGGGTAACGTTGGACGAAGCCCGTTCGGTGCTGAGCGCCTCTGATCTGGTGGACAGCCTGAGCCTACCTGAGGAGTGATCCGATGCGGCCCAAACTGACTGCGCTGATCTGTTCAGTGATCGCTTGCGCGATGATCGCCACGGCCCCTTTTGCCGTGGCGCAAACGCGTGATCCCACCGGGGCACCGACGGGCAGCCCGGCTGATCGGGGCAGTTCCCGCGATGATGGTGGGGCGGCGGTTGAACGGCGGCCGTCGCGCAATGCAGATGCGGCACAGGCGCGGGGCAACCGGTTCGAATTTGTCACCTCAGGGCCGCTCAACCAGGCGGGGGCGGCGCAGGCGGCCCTGACGCAGGCGGGCGCGGTGGTGATCCGGTCCCGCCGGTTTGAAAATCTGCGCCGCCACGTTCTGGTGTTGGATCTGCAACGGTTGAGCCCCGATGACGCGCAGGAGCTGCTGGCCAATGCCGCGCCGCAAACGCGGTTGGACTTGCATCACTTTTATCGCTACGCCCAAGGCAAGCCGCGCCTTTACGCGCCGCAAATGTTGGGGGTTTCCGAACCATCGCGCTGCCGGTTAAACGGCACGCGGGTGGGCGTGATCGACGGGCCGGTGGACGCCAGCCACCCCGCACTGGCCCCGGCGCAGCTGACCCGGCATTCGGTGCTGTTTCAGGGGGAACGGGCAGATCGGCCGACCCATGGCACCGGTGTTGCGGCCCTGATCGCCGGTGAGGATGCCAGCGGCGCGCTGGCCGGTTTCAGCCCGGGGGCGCGGCTTTATACGGTAAACGCCTTTGCCAAGGAAAAACGCGGCGCGGCGGCGGATGTTGAACGGCTGGCCGCCGCTTTGGATTGGCTGATCGGGCAACGTGTTCGGCTGGTGAACATGAGTTTTGCCGGTCCGCCCAATGAGGCCTTTGCTGACGTACTGCAGGCGGCGGCGGCGCGTGGCACGGTGATGGTGGCGGCGGCTGGCAACAGGGGCGATAACGTGGCGCTTTATCCTGCAGCAGCGCCCGAGGTGATCGCGGTGACCGCCGTGGATGCTGCAGGGCGGCGCTATCGCAAGGCCAGCCGGGGCGGGCATATCGAATTCGCCGCCCCTGGCGTGGACCTTTACATCGCCAAGGGCAATCGGGGCAGCTATGCCTCTGGCACCTCCTATGCGGCGCCGATCGTGACGGCACTGGCGGCGCAGGCGATGGCGCGCGGCACCTCAGGGGCCAACGGGCTGCGCCGGGCCTTGCGCCGGGATCTGCGCGATCTGGGCGATCCGGGCCGTGACGTGCAGTTTGGCTGGGGTTTGGTGCAGGCGCCGGGCTGCTGATCTGCTGGCATTGGCGTGCCGTTCAAAAATAAGAGCAAATAAAAATGCTGACAAAACATCGACTTACACGAAAATCGCAAAAAACTTTGAAATCTTTTGAACCTTTTGGCCGGGCCACACGACCCACGAATGTAAGGCGCAAATGAGCGTCACGACATTAACCCAACCAAAGGAACTTCAAAATGACCCGTACTTTTGCTTTCACCGCTTTCGCCACCGTTCTGACCCTTTCGGCCGCTCCTGCTGTTCATGCTGGCAACGCCGGTGCCTCGCTGGGCGAATGCTACAACCACGTGATTTCGGCCTGTAACCAGACCAACCACCCCGAAAGCTGCTCGGAAGCAGGTATGGACGCCTGTGATGAACTGCACGCCACCGCCGTGCCGATGCCCGGCACTCAGATCAAGATCTTTGATCGTGGCAACGGCAAGTTCAAAGCCCGCCTGATCCCGCAGCAGACCCCGCGTCCGCAGGGCAATGATGACGACGACCGTGCCGAGCGTGAGCCGACCCGCGATCAGGGCCGCGAAGCTGGCCGCAGCGTTGGCCCCGAAACCCGTGACCCCACTGGTGGCCGTGGCTAAGATTTCAATAGCCACATCCCCCGCCCTGCCCCGCGCCCTCCCCAGGCGCGGGGTTTTTCGTTTGTGTTTCAGACCACTGGGGCGTGGTCCCGTCGGTACCACACCGCCGACAGCGCCCTGATTGGCCATTAGCCATTGATCGGCCCTTAGGCTTGTGACATTGGAAAGCACATGGAAAACCAAGCTTCTTCCCCGTCTCAAGTGGTCAGCGCCGCGCGTCGCGTGCTGGACATCGAAGCCGACGCGCTGCGTCTGTTGTCTGAGCATCTGCCGGCTGATTTTGAACCCGTGGTGCAGCTGATCCTTGGCCTTGAAAGCAAAGGTCGGGTGATCATCTCGGGCATCGGCAAATCGGGCCATATCGGCAACAAGATCGCGGCCACCCTGGCCTCGACCGGGACGCCCAGCTATTTCGTACATGCCTCTGAGGCGAGCCACGGCGATCTGGGCATGATCACCCAGGATGACATCGTGATTCTGATCTCCAACTCAGGCGAAACACGTGAGTTGTCGGATGTGCTGGCCCATACCCGCCGCTTTTCGATCCCTCTGATCGGGATTTCCTCACGCGGCGGTTCAACGCTGATGGGGGCCGCGGATTATCAACTACTGCTACCACCTGCGCCTGAGGCCTGCCCGATGGGCATGGCGCCCACCACCTCCACCACGCTGACTTTGGCGCTTGGGGATGCGCTGGCCGTGGCGCTGATGGAAGAGCGGGATTTCAAGGCGGAAAACTTTGCCACCTTCCACCCCGGCGGCAAGCTGGGCGCGCAACTGTCGACCGTGGCGCAGCTGATGCACGGGGTTGAGGAGCTGCCGCTGGTCAGCAAAGACACCCCGATGGAAGATGTGCTGATCGAGATGACCTCCAAAGGGTTTGGCACCACCGGTGTGACTGAGGGTGAGGCGCTGATCGGTGTGGTCTCAGACGGGGACCTGCGCCGCAACATGTCAAACCTGATGGCCGCCAAGGCGGGTGAGGTCGCGACCCTGTCACCGATCACCGTGGCCCCCGATCTGCTGGCGGCACAGGCTTTGGCGCTGATGAATGAACGTAAGATCACCACGCTGTTTGCGGTGGATGGTGACAACCGCCCGGTGGGCATTCTGCATTTGCATGACCTGCTGCGGGCCGGTGTGGCCTGACCCGAAGGGCGGAAGGAGTATCTGAGATGAAGACCGTTATTCTGATCCCGGCGCGCTATGCCTCAACCCGCTATCCGGGCAAACCGCTGGCCGAGCTGACCCTGCCCTCAGGCGAAAAGAAATCGCTGATCCGCCTCAGCTGGGAGGCGGCGCAGCGTGTGAACGGCGTGGCCGAAGTACATGTGGTCACCGATGATGACCGCATTGCCGATCACGCAAAGGATTTTGGCGCCTCTGTCATCATGACCAGCCCCGAGGCCGAAAATGGCACCGCGCGCTGTGCCGAGGCGCTGCGCAATGGTCAGGTTGAGGCCGATCTGATCGTGAACCTGCAAGGCGATGCGCCTTTGACGCCGGAATGGTTTGTCGAAGACCTGATCGCCGCGATGAAGGA
Source organism: Thalassovita autumnalis (assembly GCF_001458255.1). Lineage (GTDB taxonomy): Bacteria > Pseudomonadota > Alphaproteobacteria > Rhodobacterales > Rhodobacteraceae > Thalassobius > Thalassobius autumnalis. The sequence goes on along the minus strand of NZ_CYSB01000047.1, from coordinate 85,849 downwards.
CGATGCCGAGGCGCAGGTGGCCACCCCGGTGCTGCAGTGCGATCCACTGACCTACGGCCATTTTGTTGAGGACCGCAAAGCCGGTCGTGTGGGCGGCACCACGGCGGTATTCAACGCCAAGGGCCATGCGCTCTACTTCTCTAAGGAAGTGCTGCCCTATATCGACCCCGAAAAAGTGCCCGAGAGCGACATTCCCGTTTATCACCACGTCGGCTGCTATGCCTACCGGCCCGATGCGCTGGCCGCCTATACCTCCTGGGGGGTGAGCCAGCTGGAGGTGCTGGAAGGCCTTGAACAGCTGCGTTTCCTGGTGAATGACACCAAGGTGCGCTGTGTCGAAGTGGAAGGCAAAGGCCGGGTGTTCTGGGAGTTGAACAACCCCGAAGACGTGGACCGTATCAATTCTGTGCTGAAGGATCTGTAAGCCATGGATGTGACCAAAACCAAAACCGTGACCGTTGGCGATATTGCGATCGGTGGGGCCAACCCGATCGCTTTCATCACTGGCCCCTGCCAACTGGAAAGCCTGGATCACGCCCGCATGATGGCGGAAAAAATCGCCGAGGCCTGCGCGCCGACCGGCACTCAGTTCATCTTCAAGGCCAGCTATGACAAGGCCAACCGTTCGTCGATTTCGACACAGCGGGGTCTGGGTATGGAAGAGGGTTTGAAAATCCTCGGCCAGATCAAAGAGGAATTTGGCGTTCCCGTGCTGACCGATGTACATGAGGCGGCCCATTGTGCCCCTGCGGCAGAGGTCTGTGACATCCTGCAAATCCCCGCCTTCCTGTGTCGTCAGACCGATCTGTTGTTGGCGGCGGGTAAAACCGGTGCGGCGATCAATGTGAAAAAGGGCCAGTTCCTGGCGCCTTGGGACATGGGCAATGTAGCGGAGAAGATCGCCTCGACCGGGAATGAACGGATCATGCTGTGTGACCGTGGCACCTCCTTTGGCTACAACACGCTGGTCAGCGATTTCCGCGGCCTGCCGACCATGGCGGCCACCGGCTATCCCACCGTGTTTGACGCCACCCATTCGGTGCAGCAGCCGGGTGGTCAAGGCACCACCTCAGGCGGGCAGCGTGAATTTGCACCGGTTCTGGCTACGGCCGCCTGTGCGGTTGGTGTCTCGGCCCTGTTCATTGAAACCCATCAGGATCCCGACACCGCGCCCAGCGACGGGCCGAACATGATCCCGGTGGATCAGATGGGTGACCTGATCAAACGCCTGCGCGATTTCGACGCCCTGGCAAAAGGGATCTAATCGATGGCGGCGCTGACCCGGATTGGCAATGAACACCTGTCCGTCGGGGTCAGCCCCCTTGGTGCGGAAACCCAATATCTGCGCGACAGTAATGGCCGGGATTGGCTGTGGAATGGCGATGCAGATTGGTGGACTGGGCGTTCACCGCTGCTGTTTCCCATCGTTGGTGCGGCACCGCAGGATCAGATTGCGGTGGGGGATTTCACCGCGACCATGGCCAAACATGGCTTTGCCCGCAAATCGCAGTTCACCTTGGTTGAGGCAAGTGACACGGCTTGCACACATCAGCTGACCGACAGTGATGAAACTCGCGCCATCTACCCCTTTGCCTTTGCGCTGCGCCTGACGCATCAACTGGCCGGTCACGCCCTGACCGTGACGGCTGAGGTCGAAAACCGCAGCGACAGTGACATGCCTTTTGGCTTTGGCTTCCATCCGGCGTTTCGCTGGCCGCTGCCCGGCAGCAGCGGGGCGCATCAGGTCGTTTTGGACAATGGCGCAGAACCGTCGCTCTACCGTCTGAACAGTGATGGCCTGCTGGTGGATACCCCCCTGCCCTCCCCGTTTGTGGCCGGGGAACTGACGCTGGTGGCCGGGCTGTTTGAGGCCGACGCCATGATCTTCCCCACCGGGGCGGGCACCGGGCTGACGCTGCAATCAGGTAGCGGCCCCAAGCTACGTTTCACCTGGGATGGCCTTCCCAATCTGGCGCTCTGGCAGAAGCCGGGGGCGCCTTACATCTGCCTGGAACCCTGGCACGGCACCGCCGCCACCAGCACCAGCGGCCCGCAGCTGACAGATCGCCCGCATGGGGTGCTGCTGCCCGCCGGTCAAAGCCAAAGCTTTGCTTTCACCGTTGATATCGAAAATGACGGAGCCCGTTAAATGACCCATGTTCTGGTGACCGGTGGCGCAGGCTACATCGGCTCGCACGCGTGCAAAGTGCTGAAGGCCAATGGCTTCACCCCGGTGACCTTTGACAATTGTTCGACCGGTTGGGCCGAGGCGGTCAAATTCGGCCCGTTGGAACAGGGCGACCTGCTGGACCGCAGCAAACTGGATGAGGTCTTTGCCAAATATCAGCCGGTGGCCGTGATGCATTTCGCCGCGCTCAGCCAGGTGGGGGAGTCGATGCAGCAGCCGGGCCGCTACTGGCGTGAAAACGTCAACGGCGCGCTGAACCTGATTGAGGCCGCCCTGGCCGCGGACTGCAAAAACTTCGTCTTCTCCTCAACCTGTGCCACCTATGGCGATCAGGACAATGTGGTGCTGAATGAAGACACGCCACAGATGCCGATCAACGCCTATGGCGGATCAAAACTGGCGATTGAGGAAATGCTGCGCGACTTTGCTGACAGCGACGGTCTGAACCATGTGATCTTCCGCTACTTCAACGTCGCCGGTGCAGATCCAGAGGCTGAGGTGGGCGAATTCCACCAGCCAGAAACCCATCTGATCCCGCTGATGTTGGACGCGATTGAAGGCAAACGCGCCGCGCTGACGGTCTTTGGCACCGATTATGACACCCCCGATGGCACCTGCATCCGCGACTACGTGCATGTCATGGATCTGGTCGAGGCCCATGTGCTGGGGCTGAAATGGCTGCAGGACGGCAAGGGCAATCGGGTCTTCAACCTGGGCACCGGATCCGGGTTTTCCGTGCGTGAGGTGATTGAGCATTCCAAAGCCGTCACCAACAAAGAGGTTCCTCATGTTGAGGGCGACCGCCGCGCCGGCGATTGCACCAAGCTGGTCTCCGGCTCCAGCCGCGCGATCGAAGAGCTGGGCTGGCAACCGCAGCGCTCCAACTTGGCTGATATGATCCGCGACGCCTGGCGCTGGCATCAAAACACCAGCGCACATTACGAAAAATAGCCCTGAGCCCACCCTTTGAAGGGGTGGCGTTCTGGCCACGCTTAATGTTCGATTGTGACCCTAGGTGACTGCAGGCTGTGCAGAGGACAGACAAGGCGCTAGAACTTGTCGCAACGACAGACCCCGGGGGAAGAATCACCGTGCGCAAGATGATGACATGGGCAGCAGCTGGCCTTTCTGTTCTGGCTCTGACCGCTTGTTCGGTCCCGCGTGGATCTGCCCTCAGCAGTGAAATCCTGAGTGAGCAAAACAGCGACGCGCCCAGCTATCAGGTGGTTTCTGTCACCCGTGATAACGTGGCTGAATTGACCGCCTGGCCGGTGACCGGTTGGAAAGGTGAATACAAATGGCTGGCCAACCCCCGTGGCCCGCAAAGCCAGTTGATCCGCACCGGCGATGTTGTTTCCGTCGTGGTCTGGGACAACCAGGACAACTCGCTGCTGTCCAACGGTGTGTCAAAACAGGCCTCTCTGCCCCCCATGGTGGTGTCTGCCACCGGGATGATTTTCATGCCCTATGTGGGTGAAGTGGAAATCCGCAATCTGACCCAGCCCGCCGCCCGTGCCAAGATTCAGGAAGCCATGACCGAAGTGGCCCCCGAAGCGCAAGTGCAGTTGGCGGTACAGCAGGGTGCCGGAAATGCCGCCGATCTGGTGGGTGGCGTTTCTGCCCCGGGCAGCTATCCTCTGCCCAGCCGCAACTATTCGATCCTCAGCCTGATTGCCGCCGGCGGTGGCATCCGCCCCGGCCTTGAGAATCCGCTGGTGCGCCTGCTGCGGGGCGGGCATGTCTATGAAATCCGGGCCGAACAGCTGATGGCGGATCCCAACCTGAATACCATCCTGCGGGGCGGTGATAAGGTTGTGGTTGCCGAAGATGATCGCTTCTTCACCGCGCTTGGCGCCACGGGCCGTGAAGAGGTTGTGCCCTTCACCCGTGAAAGCCTGACCGCGATGGAGGCCCTGTCGACCGTCGGTGGCCTGTCAGACAGCCGTGCGGATTTGAAATCGGTTCTGGTGTTGCGCGACTACCCGGTGGACGACACCGTGCCAACGCCCGAAGGGGCTGACTATTCGGCCAAAGGTCCGTTGCAGGAACAGGTGGTTTTTGCTTTTGACCTGACCTCGGCCGATGGTCTGTTTGCCGCCCGCAAGTTTGAGATCAACCCGAAGGACACCGTCCTGGGGACCGAAACGGTTGTGACCTCCGCCCGGACGGTGCTGGGCCTCATTGGTTCGGTTGTCGGCGTTACCAATGCGGTGAACAATCTGGCCGAATAAACTGCAGCGTCCGCCTACTCAGGATATCCTGCGCGAGGCCCAACGGCAGAATGCAAAAGCCCCGCCAATGGCGGGGCTTCACCAACCGGGTTGGGGCCGGATTTATTCTTCGCTGGGCAGGATCGGATCACATGGCTGGCTTGCTGCGTCACCGCAAGTCCGCTCCATACCTACAAATTCTACACCCAACGCAAATGTCTTCAAAGCGAACGACCGTTTGATCCCATCGGGTTGATCATTGCTCGAAGCAATAGCTAGTATGCGCGCCTACGGTGGTTAATCAGAGCTCCTCCATATGCGCCTCAAGTCACTTCTTTTCGCCTGCTTAGTTTCGGCGCAACCTGCACAAGCAGAAACGGTTCGGGTGCCAATGTTGCCTGATGGAAGTGTAAACGTAAAAAAAGTGATGTCTGGTTTCGAGATCGTATTCCCCATTCTTTCCTCTGGTGGGCAAGATTTTGACTTTTCGGGAAAGTTGCTTGGTGAGGACTTTGGCGGGAGTGTGGTTGGGTTTGACATTACGGGAGACTTGAGCATTGCAATCGACGCGCCGACACTCTCTGAGCACGCTAATTTTCTGATAGCTGTATTGGCAACAGATGCAATTTGTGCACGCAACGGGCTTCGGCCTGGGACCGTGCTTTGGAGAGAGACAAAAAAACGAAAGGGCAACAGCTGGGAGGCTTCGACGTCTTGCTCGCCTTCAAACGAATAGATTCACCGCTTTACTCGTGATTTGCGGACATTGAGGGTCCATCGGTGAACGTCGCCCATGAAAAACCCAGCCAATGGAGGGGCTTCAACAAGCGGGCTGGGGCTCTCTTGACCAATGCTCCGCGTTGCTCAAATGTCTGCTATGGTAGCAACTCGCAAAGAGAATTGATGTACAACAATGCAATAAGTGACACGTGGTTCAAAAGGATGCGGTTGGCTCGTCTTTCCATCCTATGGGTAGTGGTATTCTGCCCTAATGTTTTGAGAGCTGGCGCAGAAATTGATCCGGCATTGTTGGGCCGCGCATTAGGTTTTGACTTGTCTTATCAAAGAGAGTGCGTAGGACCCGTCCCGCCTACGCGTGGACAAATGGTCTTTCTCACAGAGTACTCGGCATCTTTACTTCAGTTCTCCAAGCGCTTTGCCGGCGACGATTTCTTATTTGAGTTCATTCACAGCTCAGTGCGAACGCAATTTGACTGTAAGGAAGCACTGAAGGAACGGGACAGGTATTGGGGTGCTCTCTTGGCCAGAGGTTTGGGCAAATACTGTCTGGTCAGAGCAATATCAGAAAACACCGATTTGGCCTCATGCTTGCAACGAGACGAGTGAGCGGACGTTAACACACTCGCAGCAAACAGCATCTTGCAACGACAGCCCATGAAAAACCCCGCCGGAGGCGGGGCTTTTCTGATGTCTGTACTGGTCCCGGAAGGGCGGGATCACTCTTCGCCGGGCAGGATCCGTACGGCGCCTTTGGCGGCGGAGGACGCGAAGGCTGCGTAGGCTTTCAATGCTTTGGACACGGCGCGGGGGCGGTCCTCGGCGGGGCCCCAGGGCAGCGGGCCTTTGGCGGCGCGGCGGGCTTCCAGCACGTCCTCGGCCACGGCCAGATTGATGGTGCGGTTGGGGATGTCGATTTCGATCAGATCGCCGGTTTCCACCAGACCAATGGTGCCACCTTCTGCCGCCTCGGGTGAGGCGTGGCCGATCGACAGGCCGGAGGTACCGCCGGAGAAACGCCCATCGGTCAGCAGCGCGCATTTCTTGCCCAGACCTTTGGATTTCAGGTAGCTGGTCGGGTAGAGCATTTCCTGCATGCCCGGACCGCCCTGCGGACCCTCATAGCGGATGATGACCACTTCGCCCTCAGCGACTTTGCCGGTCAGGATGCCGCTTACCGCGTCGTCCTGGCTTTCGAACACTTTGGCGGGGCCCGAGAATTTCAGGATGTTTTCATCCACACCGGCGGTTTTCACGATACAGCCGTCCAGCGCGATATTGCCGTAAAGCACGGCCAGACCACCCTCTTTGGAAAACGCGTTTTCCACGGTGCGGATCACGCCGTTCTGGCGGTCGGTGTCCAGTTCCTTGTAGCGGTTCTGGGTCGAAAACGCCTGTGTGGTGCGCACACCGCCGGGGGCCGCTTTGAACAGCTGCTCGGCCTCGGGGTTGTTGGCGACCTTGATGTCCCATTTGGCAATCGCTTCGCCCATGGTGGCGCTGTGGACGGTGCTGACATCATTGTGCAACAGCCCGCCGCGCGACAGTTCGCCCAGGATCGAGAAGATGCCACCGGCGCGGTGCACGTCTTCCATGTGGACGTTGGCGATGTTCGGTGCAACTTTACAGAGGCAAGGCACCTTGCGGCTGAGCCGGTCCATATCGGCCATGGTGAAATCCACCTTACCTTCATGGGCAATCGCCAGAAGGTGCAGAACCGTGTTGGTCGAGCCGCCCATGGCAATGTCCAGCGCCATGGCGTTTTCAAAGGCCTCAAAGGTGGCGATTTCGCGCGGCAGGTGGCCGGGCTCTTCACGCTCATAATGGGCTTTGGTGATCTCAACGATCTTGCGACCCGCCTCAAGGAACAGGTTTTTCCGGTCCGCATGGGTTGCCAGGGTTGAGCCGTTGCCCGGCAGCGCCAGACCCAGCGCTTCGGCCAGACAGTTCATCGAGTTGGCGGTGAACATGCCCGAGCAGCTGCCACAGGTGGGGCAGGCGTTTTCTTCGATGTGCTGCACCTGTTCGTCGGTGTATTTGTCATCGGCCGCCGCAACCATGGCGTCAACCAGATCCACCGCATGTTCCAGATCATCGATGGTGACCTTGCCGGCCTCCATCGGACCACCGGAGACAAAGATCACCGGAATGTTCAGGCGCATGGCGGCCATCATCATGCCGGGGGTGATCTTGTCACAGTTGGAGATACAGACCATGGCGTCCGCACAGTGAGCGTTGACCATATATTCCACGGAATCCGCGATCACTTCACGTGAGGGCAGCGAATAGAGCATCCCGTCATGGCCCATCGCGATACCGTCATCCACGGCGATGGTGTTGAATTCTTTTGCGACGCCACCGGCTTTTTCAATCTCGCGCGCCACCATCTGGCCCAGATCCTTCAGGTGCACGTGACCGGGCACAAACTGGGTGAAGGAGTTCACCACCGCAATAATCGGCTTGCCAAAATCTTCATCCGTCATGCCCGTTGCACGCCAGAGGCCACGGGCCCCCGCCATGTTGCGGCCATGGGTGGAACGCCTGGAACGATAGTGCGGCATCTTGATCTTCCTCTGGACTGCGTGGCTGCGCCCCAAACGGGGTCGCGCGTCGGAGGACAGATGTAGCGCAGAATCTGGCAAAGAAACAATGCCGGAAAGCTACGAAAATAACCGAAAACGCGGCGGAATTGGTCGATTTGAAATGCACCCCCCCGCCGCGCCTTCAGCCGGGACGGGAAAAAAGTTGAAAAAACTTTGAACCCTCCGCGCCGCTCAGCCGACTTACGGACAGATCGCGCAATGAAGCGCCCCACACCAACGCTGCTTTAGGAGAGTATAATGACCCGTCTGATCGCCCTGATGACCGCCACCCTGATGGCCACCTCTGCCCTGACCGGTTCCGCAATGGCGGGCGGCAACGCCTTGTCGCTGCAGGCCAGCGCTGAGACGCCCAAACCGGCCAGCACCGCAGGCCGTCAGCAAAACCGCCGGGTCGAAATCTCCCTGCGCAAGTAACGCCCGCTGCTCACTCCTCCTGACTGTCGCGCTGCCTCTCCCCCCCGGAAATTCAGATCCCCGAATTTCAGGTTAGCGCCCCTGGGTCCCGGTTTTCCGGGGCCCTTTTTTCTTGGCGGCGCCCGCTCAGTCGCCTAGGGGCTGCGGGCCGGTGCGACCATGATAGGCGGTCAGGGAGGCCCGGATGCGACGCAGGTTTTCATTGGTCGTCTCCGCCCGCGCCTGTGCCAACCCCATCGCAATGGCGTCCACCAAAACCAGATGGGCATAACGTGATGCAGTGGGTTTGTGGATGTCGGGGTCTTCGGGCAGCTCAGCCTCGATGGCGATGCTGGCACGGTCTGACAGGGGGGACTTGGGGCGGGTTATGGCCAGCACGGTGGCCCCGTAACCGCCGGCAATCTCGGCCGCGCTGGTCAGCTCATTCGCTGCACCTGAGGCGGAGATCAGCAATAGAACGTCACCCTTGCCCAGCGTCGCGGCGCGCATTTGCAAAAGGTAACTGTCTGACACCGCGACCGAGGGCAGGCCCAGCCGGAAAAACCGGTTCGCCGCTTCCTGCGCCACCATGGTGGAGCCGCCGCCAAGCCCCGCCACCACAATCTGCCCGGCGCCCGAAAGCGCGGCAATCGCGGCATCGATCTGCTGGCCGTTCAGCTGCCCGCGCATCACGTTCAGCGTGGCGTAAAGCGCGCCGAGGATCTGATCCACCGCGCCGTCAGTTTCGGGGGCCTGCCCCGGTTCTGGCGCGAGATATTGCAGCGACACCGCCAGATTTTGCGCCAGCCGTATTTTGAAATCACGGAAACCGTCGCAGCCCAGGGTCCGGCAGAACCGCACCACAGTGGGGGTCGAAACCTCACAGGCGCGGGCCAGTTGCGCGATGGTCATGCCGGAAATTTCTTCCAGATGGGCGCTGACGAAATCCGCAACCTTCTGTTCCCGTGAGGCAAATTTACCCTGCATCTGATCCAGACGGGAAATCAGATCCAACGGGGCAATGGCGGTATTTGGGTCAGTCACAAGGGGGCTCCGGCTACGGCAGTTATGTAATTCAGATACATTCTGACCAAGAAAATGCAACGAATTTCCCCATATTTACCCGCTGATATGTAACTTAGTCACAAATTTCGATTGACGAATCCCCGTATCGCCGCAAATCATGTAGCTGAATTACAGAACTCGCAGGATGGGGGGGAGACATCATGCTATCAGAAACCGCAGGCCGCCTAAGCGCCGGCATCAACCGCGTGACCGAGGCGGTGCTGGCCCTGCTGATCGCGGCGCTGGTGCTGGATGTCTGGATCGGTGTGATTGACCGCTATTACTTCCATTGGCAACTGCCCTGGCCCGAGGTTCTAGCCCGTTATCTGATGATCTGGGCCGCACTTCTGGCTGTTGCAGCGGCGATCGCGCGGCGGGAGCATATCGGCCTCAGCGCCGTGCTTTTGGCCCTACCGCCGCGTGGTCGCCAACTGTTGCTGATCGTCATGGATCTCATGGCGCTGGCGCTGTTTCTCTATGTCTTCTGGTTCGGCCTCAGCTTTGCCGAAAGCGGCGCCAAACGGCAGGCGATGATCCTGGGCGCAACGCTGAAGCCTTTCTATGCCGCCATCCCCGCCGCCGCGCTGCTGTGTTCGGTGCAGATCCTTCTGGTGATGCTACGTGACCAAGGCCGCCATCTGGAAAGCCACACGCAAGAACTGGGAACAGACGTATGATTGTCGCGGCGATTTTTGTCATCCTGATCGTGGTCGGGATGCCCATCGGATTTGCCATTGGCATGGCGGGTGTGTCCGGCCTGATCTCGATGGGGGGCAGCAACTTTCTGGCGATTGCACCGTCGAAGATTTTCAATGCGCTGAACATCTTCCCCTTCCTGGCGATGCCGTTTTTCATCCTTGCAGGGGAAATCATGAACGGCATCGGCATCACCGACCGGCTGGTGAAACTGGCGCAGGTGCTGGTGGGACGGTTCCGCGGCGGGCTGGCCCATACCAATATGCTGGCCTCGGTCTTCTTTGCGGGGTTAACCGGATCAGCCACCGCAGATGCCGCCGCCTTTGGCCGCACGCTGGTGCCGGCGATGGTGAAGGAAGGCTACAAACGCGATTACGCCTGTGCGGTCACCGCCGCCGGTTCGATCATTGGGCCGACCATTCCGCCCTCGGGCCTGATGGTGGTCTATGGTTCGCTCATGGGGGTGTCGATTGGCGGGCTGTTTGCTGCCGGATTGCTGCCCGGTCTGGTGATCTGTGCGGTCTGCATGATGGTCATCGTGATTGGCGGCAAACGGGAAAACCTGCCCAAAGCGGCGCGCGGCGCCTCATTGAAAGAGGTGGGACAGACCTTTGTGTCCTCGATCACCGCATTGCTGATGCCGGTTATCATCCTTGGCGGCATTCTGGGTGGTGTGGTCACCCCGACCGAGGCCGCAAGCATCGCCGTCGCCTATGCGCTGTTCATCGGCTTCTTTGTCTATCGCACGCTGAATGTGGCGGATCTTTACGGGATGCTGGTGCGCACGGCGCGGATCACAGGTGTGATCTTTGTCATCATCGCCTTTGCGGGCATTCTTGGCTGGTGGATGAGCTTTGAGCGGATCCCGCAGGCGATTGCCGGCACGGTGCTAGGCCTGTCGGACAATCCCTATGCCATCACCGCCATCATCATCTGTGTGCTGCTGGTCATTGGCATGGTGATGGATATCACCGCGATCCTGATCATCCTTGGCCCTGTTCTGGTGCCCCTGACTGAACAGATCGGCCTGAACCCGATCCACGCGGGCATCATTTTTGTGCTGGCGCTCAACATCTCATTGATGACGCCGCCGGTCGGGGCCTGCCTGTTTGTGCTGTCCTCGGTGACCGGGGAAAAGCTGGAGCGGATTTCCGTCAAACTGGCACCGTTCCTGATCGCCGAGGTCGCCATCCTCTTCATCTTTGCCTTTTGGGAGGACGCGGCGCTGTTGCTGCCCCGTGCCTTGGGCTTTGCCCCCTGATCCCAGCCGCCTTTTGACCCCAACCCATAACCCCAATTCATCAGTGGAGGAGACATGATGAAAACCCTTAGCAAAACTCTGGCAGCCAGCGCACTGACCGCGATCACGGCAACCAGCGCACTGGCAGATGGCGGCGTGATCCGCTTTGGCCATGACAACAAAACCGACCCGTTTGAAAACCCGGCCCACGCCTGTACTGCCGTGTTTTCGAACATCGTGGCGGCAGACACCAACGGCTCCGTCACGGTTGAGGTCTTTGGCTCGAACCAGCTGGGCTCGGCCTCGGAACATGTGCAGCAGGTGCGTGACGGTGTAATCCAGGCGACCCTGGCCTCCACCGGTGCGATGGCGTCTTACTACCCGCGCATTGACGTGCTGAACCTGCCGTTTGCCTTTGCCAACAACGCCTCGACCTATTCGGTGTTTGACGGCGCCTTTGGCGCGGCACTGGCCGATGACATCGAGGCCGAGCTGGGCGACGTTGTGGTTCTGGGCTTCCCGGACACCGGTGGGTTCTTTGCGGTCACCAACTCACAGCGCAAAATCGCGGACCTGAAGGATTTCGACGGCATCCGCATCCGCACCATGACCCTGCCAAGCCACCAGACCATCGTGAAGTCGCTGGGCGCAGAGGCCTATCCGCTGAGCTGGGGTGAGGTCTATTCCGGTCTGCAAACCGGTGTGATTGACGGCCAGATGAACCCGGTGCCGATCATCAGCTTCGCCAACTTTGCCGAAGTGCAGCAGCACATGACGCTGACCAACCATTTGTTTTCGCCCTACACCTTCATTGTGAACCGCGCGTTTTATGAAGGCCTGAGCGAGGCCGAGCAGTCCACCCTGCATTACGCCGCCGAAAGCTGTGTAACTGCATCACGTGGTCTGAGCCGCATCATTGAAGCCTCGGATCGTGGTCTGGCGGGTTTGATGGACAAGATCGAAGTGACCGCACTGAATGACGAACAGCGTGCCTCGATGGCGGCAGCGGCACAGCCTGCGTTTGAGGCCCATGTGGCTGAAAACCTGGACGCCAAAGCGGGTGAGCTGCTGACCCTGTTCAAAGGCGCGGTCGACGCAGCCAATGGCGATACCTACATCGACTAACCTCCCAAGGAACCGGGGGCGTTCTGCGGAATGCCTCCGGTTTTCCTCTGTTGAAGGAATACAATCATGCGCGTGTTCTGCGCCTCGCTTGCCACGGAAACCAACAGCTTCTCGCCGCTGCGCACCGATTTTGCCGATTTCGCGCAGAGCTTTTATGCGCCTCCCGGGGACCATCCCGAAACGCCGACACTGTGTTCGGCGGTGTTTCCTGCCCTGCGCCGCCGTGCAGCCACGGAAGGCTTCACCCTGATCGAAGGCACCGCCACCTGGGCGGAACCGGGCGGGACTGTGAACAACGCCACCTGGGACCGTCTGCGCGAGGAAGTGCTGGATCAGCTGCGCGCCGCCCTGCCGGTGGATGCGGTGGTTCTGGGGCTGCATGGTGCGATGATCGCCGAGGATTGCGCCGATTGTGAGGGTGTGTTGATTGAGGCCGCGCGTCAGATCGCAGGCCCTGATGCCAAAATCGGCGTCAGTTTTGATCCGCACAGCCACCTCAGCGCCAAGCGGGTGGAAAACGCGGATATCATCACCGTGTTCAAGGAATTCCCCCACACCGATTTTGTTGAGGCCGGCGAAGCCTGTGTTGACCTGACCCTGCGTGCTGCACGGGGTGAGATTGCGCCGGTCATCTCGACCTTTGACTGCCGGATGATGGATGTGCTGCCAACCTCGCGCCTGCCGATGCGCGGTTTCGTAGATCGAATGAAGGCGCTGGAGGCGGAGGGCACCGTGCTGTCGATGTCGTTGATCCACGGGTTTATGGCCGGTGACTCGGCTGATCTGGGGGCCAAGACAATTGTGATCACCGACGGCAATGCCGAATTTGGTGACCGTCTGGCCCGCGAAAAAGGGCTGGAGTTGTTCACCTATCGCGGCGCCACCAAACCACCTTTCCTGCCCCCTGCCGAGGCGATCAAAGCAGTGGACGCCGCCGCGAGCACAGCTGGCCCCGTTGTGCTAGCCGATGTCTGGGACAATCCTGGTGGCGGTGTCGCGGGTGACAGCACGATCCTGTTGCAGGAGGCTATGGATCAGGGCCTCAAAGGTGCCGCACTTGGCACCATCTGGGACCCGATGGCGGTGCGGCTGTGCTTTGCCGCGGGCGAAGGCGCGACCTTTGATCTGCGCTTTGGCGGCAAAACCTCAGCCCATGCAGGCGCGCCGATTGATGCCAAGGTCACGGTGACAAAACTTGTGCGCGACGCGGTGCAAAGCTTTGGCACTTCGGTGGTGCCTCTGGGCGATGCGGCAGCAGTGCGGATCGGCGATCTGGATATTGTGCTGAACTCAAACCGCAGTCAGGCGTTCTCGCCCGATCTCTTCACCAATCTGGGGATCGATATCACCCGGAAACGGGTGCTGATCGTGAAATCCACCAACCATTTCCACGGTGCCTTTGCGCCGGTGGCCGCAGAGATCCTCTATGCCGCCGTCGAAGGCCCCTACCCCAACAATCCGGCCAAAACCCAATACACCCGGCTGACCCGCGCGATCTGGCCGATCGTCGAAAACCCCTTCGCCACTGACGCCACCACGCAGGAGGTCACCGCATGAGCAACGCCACCTCTTGGGATCAGATCGACACGCCTGCCGCCTGTGTGGATATGAATGTGGCCGAGGCCAATGTGCGCGCCTATCAGGCCTATTGTAACCAGCACGGGCTGGACCTGCGGCCCCATATCAAGACCCATAAGCTGCCGTCGCTGGCCGATTACCAGATTGCCCAAGGGGCGGTCGGGATCACCTGCCAGAAGATTTCAGAGGCAGAGGCCATGCTAGACGGTATGCGGACCAAGGACGTGGATCTGCTGATCACCTACAACATCCTTGGTGCTGCCAAAGTGGCGCGACTGAAGGCGTTGTCGCAGCGCTGCCGCCTGTCGGTGGTTGCAGACAATGCCACGGTGATTGCTGGTCTGGCCGCAGGGTTTGACGCGTCGGCCCCGCTGGATGTCTATGTGGAATGCAACACCGGCGCGGACCGGTGTGGTGTGGATAGCGCTGAGGCCGCGTTGCAACTGGCCGATCAGATCAACGCTGCCGCGGGCCTGCGCTTTGCCGGATTGATGACCTACCCCCCCGCCGGAAAGATCGCCGAAGTGCGCCACTGGTTTGCCGAGGCGCAGGCTGTTTTTGCCGCGAAAAGCGTCGCGATCCCCCGGATCACAACAGGGGGCAGCCCCGACATGTGGCAAGCGCATGAGATGGATCTGGCGGATGAGCTGCGCGTGGGCACCTGCGTTTACAACGACCGTTCGCTGGTCGAACGGGGCACCGCCAAATGGCAGAATTGCGCCCTGACGGTGCTGGCCACAGTTGTCTCTGTTCCCGCGGAAAACCGGGCGGTGATCGATGCGGGCAGCAAGGTGCTGACCTCGGACCAGTTAGGTCTCAACGGCCACGGTGCGGTGCTGGGGCGGGACGATATCGTCATCGACAGCCTGAGCGAAGAACATGGCCGGCTGGTCAGCGACGGCCCAATCGACCTGCAGGTCGGTGACAAGCTGCGGATTGTGCCGAACCACGTTTGTGTGGTGGTCAATATGCTGGATGAGCTGGTTGAGATCCGCGACGGCCAAGTGATCGGCCCCTTACCCGTTGCGGCGCGGGGGCAGGTGCGATGAGCCCGCAGATCTATTGCCTCGGCGAACCGCTGGTCGAGTTTAACCAGCAACCGGACGGCCTGTTCAAAATCGGCTTTGGCGGCGATGTGTCCAACGTTGCGGTGGCCGCCGCCCGTCAGGGGGCGCAGACGGGGATGATCACCCGGTTGGGCGATGATCCTTTTGGCGCCAGTCTGATTGAGATGTGGCGGTGCGAAGGCGTAGACCTGCGCGGCGTTATCCGCGCAAAAGGCGAAGAAACCGGCGTCTATTTTGTCACCCATGATACGCGTGGCCATCACTTCACCTACCGCCGCAAAGGCTCGGCTGCGTCGCGTCTTGGCCTGGGCGATCTGCCCGTGGGGCTGCCGGAGGCGGCGATTTTCTATGCCTCGGGCATCAGCCTTGCGGTCAGCGACAGCATGCGCGGCGCGGTGGTGGAAGCAGCCAAACAGATCCACGCAGGCGAAGGGCTGTTTGCCTTTGACCCCAACCTGCGCACCGCACTCTGGCCGTTGGAAACCGCACACGCCGTGACCCATGAGGTGATGCGCCACTGTGATATTGCCCTGCCCGGTCTGGACGATGCCCGCCAGCTGACCGGATTGCAGATGCCGGAAGAGATTGCGCGGTTCTACCATGACCTCGGCGCCTCCGTCGTGGCGCTGACCCTGGGCGCGGAGGGCGTGCTGATTTCGACTGCGGAACAGCAGGTCACGCTGCCAGGCCTCCAAGTCACCGCCAAAGACGCCACCGGTGCAGGCGACTGTTTCAACGGCGCGTTTCTTGCGGCGCTTTTGGCTGGGTTAGAGCCTGTTGTGGCCGCAGATCGGGCCAACCGCGCGGCGGCACTTTCGACCACGGGATATGGTGCTGTGGCGCCAATCCCCACCCTTTCTGAGGTTCTGGCAGCCGCCTGACCCTCCCCCAACACACTCAAGAACATCACGACTAGGAGGCTACACTCATGGCAATCGAACGTATCGGTAACGACCGCACTGGCGCAGGCGGTCAGGCGCTGCCCTTCTCCCCTGCTGTGCGCGCGGGTGACTTTGTTTACGTATCCGGCCAGATCGCCATGGGCGACAATGGCGAAGTGGTGCCCGGCGGCATCGAGGCGCAGACCCGCCGCACCATGGAAAACGTACGCAAAGTGCTGGAAATGGCCGGCTGCACTTTTGACGATGTGGTGAAGGCCAACTGCTGGCTGGATGACACCCGCGACTTCTGGACCTTCAACAAGATCTACGCCGAGTTCTTTCCCAACGGCGGCCCGGCGCGGTCCACCGTGCGTTCGGAACTGATGGTGGATGCCAAGGTTGAGGTAGACGTCATCGCGTACAAGCCGCTGGCCAAATAAACGGCCTCTCACACAATATAAAGCGGCCTATCCAGGCCGCTTTTGACCTGCCAGCCGCCCCAGATAACAATTCTGAATAGACGCCCGATTATCGGCGGCAGCGCCAAATTGCTGTGTTATCCCTTGGCGCATGTTGTTTCATCTGCCCGACCCCAACACCCTTTACCAGGCGCTACTGGACCGCGATGCCAGCTATGATGGCCAGGCCTATGTTGGCGTGTCCTCCACCGGTGTGTTCTGCCGCCTGACCTGCCCGGCGCGTAAACCCAAACGGGAAAACTGCACCTTCTACGCCAGTGTCTGCGATTGCATTGAGGCCGGTTTTCGCCCCTGCAAACGCTGCCATCCGCTGGAACCCATGGCGCTGGCCGATCCGATGATCGCCACGCTGCTGGCGGCACTGGACGAACGGCCCGCTTACCGCTGGCGCGAAGGCGATATCACCCGCATGGGTTTTGATCTGTCGACCGTCCGGCGCAGTTTCAAACGTCAGTTTGGCATGACCTTCTTGGAAATGGCGCGGCAACGGCGGCTGCGCGACGGGTTTGAAACTCTATCGCAGGGCGGTGCGGTGATCACCAGCCAACTTGAGGCCGGATTTGACTCCGGCAGCGCCTTCCTGAAGCTGATCGGCAAGGCCCCCGGCACGCTTGCCATCGATCCGCTGCTTTACGCCGATTGGGTGCCGACACCGCTAGGTGACATGATCGCGGTCAGCTGCAAATCCAAACTGCATCTGCTGGAGTTTTTTCAGCGCAAGGCCCTACAAAAGGAACTGGCGCGGCTGGACCGCTTCGCCAAGGGGCGCTTAGGCCTTGGCCGCACCGATCCGGGCGAACAAATCAAAGAGGAGCTGACCGCCTTCTTTGACGGCAGATGCGCCCGGTTCCAGACACCGCTGGCCTATCATGGCAGTGACTTCAGCGCCGCGGTCTGGGATGCCCTGCAAGAGATCCCGGCGGGCCAGACCCGCAGCTACGCGCAACTGGCGCAACAGATCGGTCGCCCCTCCGCCACCCGTGCAGTGGCGCGCGCCAATGGTGCCAATCAGATCGCACTGGTGGTGCCCTGCCACCGGGTCATCGGCACTGATGGATCCCTGACCGGATATGGCGGCGGCTTATGGCGCAAACAGAAATTATTGGAAATCGAACGGCAATATCTGCCGCATCCCACGAAAGGATCTCCTCATGTCACAGGCTGAAAAGGCCCGCAATTTTGCCGCATTGCACCAGAAGGGCGATCCCCTTGTGCTTTATAACATCTGGGATGCGGGCAGCGCCAAAGCCGTTGCCGCACAGGGCGCACCGGCCCTTGCCACCGGCAGCTGGTCGGTGGCCGCGGCACAGGGCTACGGCGACGCGCAGGAGATCCCGCTGGAGTTTCTGTTGCAGATCGTGACCCGCATCTGCGCCACGGTTGAGGTACCGGTTTCGGTCGATTTTGAAGGCGGCTACGCCATTGATCCGGGTGCCCTAGGCGAGAATGCCCGACGGCTGATCCAAACCGGCGCGATTGGCATCAACTTTGAGGATCGGATCGTGCAGGGCACAGGCCTGCATGCTGTGGCGGATCAGGTCGCCCGGATTGCCGCGATCAAATCGGCGGCCACTGACGAGGATATGCCGTTCTTTGTAAACGCCCGCACCGATCTGTTCCTCGGCTCTGATCCCGCCACCCATAAGGACCATCTGAACGAAGCGCTGGACCGTGCCGCCGCCTATGCCGAGGCGGGCGCAGACGGTTTCTTCATTCCCGGCCTGACGGACAAGGATCTGATCGCCCAGATCACCGCGGCCGTCACCCTGCCGGTCAACGTGATGATGATGCCGCCCCTGAAACAGGTCGCGGAACTGGCCCAACTTGGCGCCGCCCGGATCAGCTACGGGCCCGGGGCGTATCGTAAAGCGATGAAAGATCTGCAAGCGGCCTATGATGGGATCAAGTGAAAGAGGGGATGTGATGGCCCGCCCCACACCACCGTTTGATGGATCCTGTCTCTGTGGTGCGGTGCAGATCCACGTCACCGCCGCGCCTTTGCTGACCATGGCCTGCCACTGCCGTGACTGCCAGAAGCTGACCGCAAGCGATTATTCCCTGACCACGATGTTCCCAAAGGACAGCGTAACTGTCACAGGGGAGGTCATCACCGGTGGGTTAAAATCCGCCACGCGCAGGCACTATTTCTGCCCAAATTGCCTGAATTTCATCTACTCCGAGGTCGGGCAGGGCAGCGGCAGGATCAACATGCGCAGCTCGGTCCTAGAGGCGGCAAGTGCCCTAACCCCCTTTGTGGAGGTCATGACCGAGGAGAAGGTGCCTTGGGTCACGATGGACCTGCCGCACAGCTTCCCCCGGTTTCCGGACTCGCTGGAGGCGCTACAAACCTTAATGGATGACTACGCCGCCCAGTGAGGCGTGTTTGCGGTGCCCCCTGCCAGAGCGGGGGCACCGAATTCACCTCACGTATCCCTGCTTACAGGCGCGGCATCAGACCCGATAGCGCCTCAAACCGGGTAAAATCCTTCTGCGCCGCTGCGGTCCAGCCGGCCTCCGCAATGGCGCTCAGCCGGGGAAAGACCTGATGGTTCACCCGCTCCATCGTGGTCAGATGTTCGGACCAGACACAGGCCTGCACACCTTTCAGATGCTCGGCCAAGGCGGCGGAGTCATTCAGGGCCTCAAACGCATAGGTCTTACTGACCGGTGTAAACCCGGCCCAGCTGGCACCCGGTTCATACCATGCGTCCGACTGCGCCATGTCCAAGTAATAGGCCTGACCGGGGGTGGAGATCACATCATACCCCGCCTCGGCCAGTTCGGCGGTTTTTTCCACCGTGGTCCAGGCAAACAGCAGGCAGTTTTCCCGGTCGACACCGCCGCCATGCGCCATCTCTTCCCAGCCCGCGATCTTCTTGCCACGCGCCGCAAGGAACTGTTGCAGGTGGCGCAGGAAATGCGCCTGCAGCTCAAAGGTGCCCTTCAGGCCGGTTTCCTTCATCATCGCCTGCGCCTTGGGTGATTTCATCCAGGCGTCATCAGCCACCTCATCGCCACCGACATGCACCGCCTCAAAAGGAAACAGGTCGCAGACCTCACTCAGGATCCGCTCCGCCAGCACGTAAGAGGATTCCATCGCCGGGTTCAGCGCGTTGTTGGCAAAGCCCTGGATCGAATGGTAGCTGGCTGGCGTTTCTTCACTATCCACCAATTCAGGCAGGGCGCCAATCACACAGGCGCAATGACCGGGCAGGTCGATTTCCGGCATCACCTCAATACCCAACGCCCCGGCATGGGCGATCACGCCGCGCACCTGATCCTGAGTATAATAACCTGCCTGCCCTTCTTCTGAGGCGCCCAGCTGCGGCAGCACCGGCAGGTCATGCCCGGTGGCCGCTGCCACCTCAGTCAACTGCGGGTAGGCTTTGATTTCCAGCCGCCAGCCCTCATCATCGGTCAGATGCCAGTGGAACCGGTTCATCTTGTGCCAGGCCATCAGATCAACGTAGCGCAGCACCTTGCCCAGCTTGTAAAACTGGCGACTGACATCCAGATGCGCACCGCGCCATCCGTGGCGGGGGGCATCCTCAATCACCCCCTGCAGCGGGAAACCATAGGTCGCGCCAGAGGTCCCACCGGACTGATGCGCGTGGCAATGCAACTGCGCCAAGGTGACCAGCGCGTAAAACAGCCCCGCCCCCGCGCCATGGCTGATCTGCACCCCGGTTTCGGCAAATTCCAACCGGTGGCCATCCAGCGGCAGATCCGCCCGTTGCGCCGAAACAGTTACTGTTCCCTCCGGCGCGGCCAGCACAAAGGGGTTGGGTGTCAGCGGATGCAGCCGGCGGGTCAGCGCGGTCACCTTCGCCGCTTCACGCTGCAGGGCCAGATCACCGGTCACCAGCAGATGAGCCGGCGGAGTGGACCAGTATTGCGTCACCTCTATCTGCTGCGGCTGCGGCAGCACACCGGCGTGACGGTCCGCAACGGGATCCGCCGCCAAGGGTTGCGCAGCCTGCAGATCCGCGGCAAAGACCGCGGCGCGTTCCTCCGCCAACAACAGACCGGCAGATTTTGGCCCTTCGTTGGAATGCAACGCCCTGCGGGTCAGGCTGCGTTCGGTCAGATGCCATCGCTGCCCCGGTGCCAGCTCAACATCTGTTGCCCGATACTCATGATAATTGGCCTGGCGCCGCAGCAACTGCCCCCCAACGGCATCCGAGGGCAGTTCCGTACGGGTGATTGCGCCGAAATAGAGACTGAAATCGCGCAGCGGCGCATCGCTCAGGTTGGTCAGCACAAATTCCATTGCGCCATGTTCGCCTTGCTCCGGCCGCCACAAAGTATCCAGATGATAATCCGCCATCTTGCCTGTCCTTTTGTATATGTCTGTGATCCCGCGCCGCTTAGGCGAAGGAGTTGCCGTAATACCCCGGCTCACTGTCTGGAATGACGGTGGCACCACAGGTGTTCTGATAAAACTCAACCGGTCCCGCCTGCCCGATGACGCCATAGGCAAAGCCATCCTGCTTCAGCGCATGCAGCGCCCCAAGCAACAGCAATTTGCCCAGCCCCCTGCCCCGCGCGGCCGGATCCACCCCTGTCGGGCCGAAGAAGCCCCGGGCGGTCACGTCGTAACAGGCAAAGCCAAGGCATCTGCCCCCCTCAACCGCCACCAGCACCTTGGCCGGCTGCGCCGCCATCGCCACGGTCACCTCACTGACCCATTTTTCATTGAAATGCTCCGCCACAAACCCCAGGAGCGCGTGCCCCTCATAAGGACGCGCAGGGCGCAGTTCGATGCCTTCGGGGATCTCTGGCACAGCGGGCAAACGGTACAGCGGGACGAGCATATCGGGCATGGTTCGGCTCTATCTTAGGGGTCAATGATGGGCCACCAGATGGTCCGGCGCCATCTGGGTATAGGCCCGCACCGGGGCGGCGGCGGCCTCGCGCACTTCACGGGCGCGACGGGCAAAAGCCCCATCGCCACCGGTCAGCGGCACCTTGGGATCGGGCACAGCGGCGCGCAGCAACTGGGTGTAGCCATGCCGGGGTTGGCCGACCACGGTGGCAGTTGGCCCCTGTTCCACCACCTGACCGCGAAACATCACCGCCGTATCCTCAGCCAGATATTCCGCCGTGGCGATGTCATGGGTGATGTAGAGGATCGAAAGCCCGCGTTCCTCTTTCAGCCGGTGCATCAGCGCCAGCACCGATTTGCGGATCGACACATCCAGCATCGACGTCGGCTCATCCGCCACAATCAGACGAGCATTCACCGCCAAAGCCCGGGCAAAGTTCACCCGCTGACGTTGCCCGCCGGACAGCTCATGCGGATATTTGTCAGGGGCGGTCCCTGCATCCAGTTCCACCTCTTCCAGAATACGTTTCACCGCCGCCTCATCCGCATGATCCGGTTGGTGCAGCCGCAGGGCGCGTTGCAGGTGGTGGCGGATGGTATGCGCCGGGTTGAGTGAAGAGAACGGATCCTGAAACACCATCTGCACCGCCTGACGATAGGCCATCTGCAGCGGCTTGGTGGTGAAACCGGCGATATCCTGACCCTCAAACAGCACCCGACCGCTGGTCGGCATGTGGTGTTGCACAATCATCCGCCCAACGGTCGATTTGCCCGATCCGCTTTCGCCGACCAGCGCCAGCGCTTTGCCAGGGCGCAGGGACAGATTCACATTGCGCAGTGCCTCAACCACCTTGGCCGGGCCAAACACCGGTTTGACATAGAAGGTCTTGGTCAGATCCTCGAGCCGCAGAATATCGGGCAGGGTTATGGTGTCCTTAGGGGACATGGGCGGCCTCACTTTCTGACGCTTCTGCCTGCTCCAGCACCGGCATCGCCTCCCATAGCGTGCGGGTGTAGTCATGCTGCGGCGCGTTGACGATCTGGTTGGTGTCGCCGATCTCGACGATCTCACCCTCTTTCATGATGCCGATCCGGTCCGAGATTTGCGCCATAAGGGCCAGATCATGGGTGATGAACAGAACCGAGAACCCCAGCTCACTGCGCAGGCGCAGCACCTCTTGCAGGATCTCACGCTGCACCACCACGTCCAGCGCGGTGGTCGGCTCATCCATGATGATCAGCTTGGGCCGCAGCGTCAGGGCCAAGGCCAACGCCACCCGTTGCCGCATGCCACCGGACAGCTGATGCGGATAGGCGTGCATCCGTTCTGCCGGAATGCCGACCATCTCCAACATCTCAGCGGTGCGGATGATGACCCGCGCCCGAGCGGTTTTCTGATGGGCGTTCAACATGTCACTGAACTGGCCCAACACGGTCATCACCGGGTTGAGCGAATTCATCGCGCTTTGAAACACCATCGAAACCTCAGACCAGCGCCAGGCCCGCAACGCCGCGTCGTCAAAGGCCAGCACATCGCGGCCTTCAAACAGGATCTGCCCCTGACGGATCAGCGCCGGTGGCTTGTGCAACCGCATCAGCCCGTAAGCGATGGTGGATTTGCCGCAGCCGGATTCGCCGGCAAGGCCCAGCACCTCATTGCGGTTGATGTCAAAGGACACATCGCGCACCGCCCGAAACGGCGCCCCGGCGGTCAGATATTCAATCCGCAGATCCTGCACCTGCATCAGCGGCGATTGGTCTTGGCTCATTACTTGGCCTCCTGCATCCGTTGACGGCTGAGGCGGCGTTCCAGCCGCAGTGCCTTGGCCACCTGCCCCAGCGAGCGCATGCGGGGGTTGGCAATCTCATCCACACCGAAGTTCATCAGCGACAGCCCAACCCCGATCAGCACGATCGCAGCGCAGGGGGCCAGCACCTCCCACCAGGCGCCAACAATGATCGCCGAGGCGTTCTGCGCGTTGTAAAGCATGGTGCCCCAGCTGAGGGTCAGCGGGCTGCCAAGGCCCAGAAACTCCAGCGTGGCCTGGGTGATGATGGTGAAGATCACTGAGCCGATGAAGTTGAAACCGATGATCGACAACAGGTTTGGCAGCATCTCTACCAGGATCATGCGCCAGCTTGGCTCCCCGATCATCTCAGCCGCCTGAATATAATCGCGGGTTTTCAGGGACAGCGCTTGCGCCCGCGTGACCCGCGCGCCCCAGGCCCAGGAGGTCAACCCGATGATCAGCGCAATCGCCAGCGGCGAAACCTGGCCAAGGAAGGCCGCCAAAACCAGCAGCAGCGGCAGCTGCGGCAGCACCAAAACAACGTTGGTCAGGAAGTTCAGCACATCGTCAATCAGCCCACCGAAATAGGCGGCAGTGATGCCGATGGTGGTGCCAATGGCGGTCACGATGAACCCGGCCAGAACCCCAACCATCAGCGAATTGCGGGTGCCATAGATCAGCTGGCTGAACACATCGCGCCCCATCCGGGTGGTGCCCAGCCAGTGATCGGCCGAAGGCGCCTGATGCGGCCGCCCCACCCGGGCCAGCGGTTCGTAATGCGCAATCAACGGCGCGGCGATGGCGACAATCACATAGGCTATGACAATGGCCAGACCGATGGCCGCTTTGCGATTGCGCAGGAAGGTTTTCAAAACGCTTGTCATCAGGCCCTCTTCAGTCGCGGATCAAGGAAGACATAGGCCAGATCGACCAGGAAATTGGCGGTCAGCATGGCCAGCGTCATGATCAGCAGCTGGCCCTGGATCAGCGGGAAATCCCGCCCCACGATCCCAAGGTAAAGGAGGTTGCCAACACCGGGGTAGTTAAACACCACCTCCGTCACCAGCGAACCGCCAAACAACGCGCCAAAGCTCAACGCCAGCGCGGTCACCGACGGCAACAGCGCGTTGCGGGCGGCATAGGTGTAACGCACGCGGGCGTCCGACAGGCCCTTGGCCTCAGCCATGGCGATATAGTCTTCGCCCAGCTGGCCAATCATATTGTTGCGCATGGTCACCAGATAGCCGCCCACCAACACGACCGAGAGGGTAATGATCGGCAGGAAGCCATGTGTCAGAACGGATCCCACAAAGGCCAGCGACCACTCAGGATCCAGCGCGGGGTCAAAGGCATAGGCCGTCGGGAAAACCTTGTTGGCGATGCCAAAGAAATAAAGCCCCGCCAGCGCCACCACCACCGAAGGGATCGACTGCAGCGCCAGCGCGGTGGGCGAGGCGATCACGTCAATCGTTGTGCCCCGGCGCCATGCGGCGAGGATCCCCAGAAGCGTACCGATGGAAAAAGACACCAAAAGCGCCCCTCCGGTCAGGAACAGGGTCCAGGGCAGCGCCTGCATTAGCATGTCGGTGACAGGCACCGGATAGAACTTGACCGAAGTGCCGAAATCCCAGGTGAAGATGCTTTTCAGGTAGTCGATGTATTGCAGGTATAGCGGGCCTTCGGTGAAGCCGAAGATGGCCATCAGCGCGGCGCGGGCCTCAGGCCCCATCGCGGCATTGGCATTGGCCAGCATGATGTCAGCGGGGTTGCCCGGCATCATCCGCGGGATGACGAAGTTAAACGTCGCGGCCACCAGAAAGGCCACAAGGTAAAACGCCAGTCGTTTCAAGAGGAAGTTCATAAGGACCCCAATCGTTCAACGTCCGGCGCGCGTGTTGCGCCAGACGGAGGAGGCAAGAGGGGGGGGCCCATCCCATGCGCCAGACAGGCCACCCTCAGGGGAGTTGTCCCAGGCTTAACCGGCCGGGCGCAGGTTCAAGAGGTGCAGCAGACGCGCCGGGTTGGTCTTATGCACAACCGGGTTGGCCACCGGGTTG
The DNA here is from genome assembly GCF_001458255.1 of Thalassovita autumnalis. Classification (GTDB taxonomy): domain Bacteria; phylum Pseudomonadota; class Alphaproteobacteria; order Rhodobacterales; family Rhodobacteraceae; genus Thalassobius; species Thalassobius autumnalis. The sequence goes on along the minus strand of NZ_CYSB01000047.1, from coordinate 60,914 downwards.
TCGGCATTGAAGAAACCGGTGAAGCGTTTGGTGTTGTACTGATACCAGAGCGGGTTGTTGAACACCGGCACGATCGGCATTTCTGCGCCAAGGATCTGCTGGACCTCAGCCATGATCGCCATCTGCTCATCCACATCGGTGGTCTGGGTGAAGGCATCCAGCTTGGCACTCAGATCAGCGTTGTAATAGCGCGCGGCGCCAAAACGGGTCTTGCCCTGATTGCGCTCATGCAGACCGCGCTCATACTGGGTGTAAGGCGTTGCCCCGACCGAAATCGCGTTGATCGCAACCGAATAGTCCGCGTTGATCAGCTTTTCGGTCCAGACCGCCGCTTCCGGGGTGGCCACGTTGGATTTGATGCCGGCCGCGTTCAGGCCTTCCACCGCGATCTGCACGGTGTTCACCCAGTCGGTCCAGCCGTTTGGTACGATGATATCCACGTTCACCGCGGCACCGCTGGGGGTTTCCACAAAACCGTCACCATCGACGTCCTTGAACCCAGCATCGGCCAGCAGCGACCGGGCGCTGTCGACGTCATAGGCGGTGTACTGGCCAAACTTCTCTTCGGTCATCTCATCGTTCCAGGCATGGAACGACGCGCCCAGACCTGAGGGGTAGGCGTTGATGGTCGGGTAGCCGTAGCCGGCAATCTCAACCATCGCATCCCGGTCAAAGGCCATCGATACCGCATGGCGGAAGCTGACGTTGTTAAACGCTTCCTTGTTGCCCGCATCCTGGCTTTCCAGGTTCAGGTAGAAGGCCACCAGCGACCCGCCTGGCAGCCAGTATTTGTGGTTGTCCGGATCCTTCGACACATAGGTGTTTTCGATGTCCGGCAGGAAGGAGCCCATCCAGTCCAACTCACCATTGGCGGCCGCGGCCAGCGCCTGGTCGTTGTTTGAAATCTGCGGGAAGCGCATGCAGTCAACCTTCAGGCTGTCGGCGTCCCAGTAGTTTTCATTGCGGCACTGCACATATTCCTGCGGGGTGAACCGCTGGATTGCGGTCAAAGCGCCCGAGCCAACCGGGTTCGGGTTGGTGAAGGCCACCGGATCATCGACACCGGCCCAGACATGCTGCGGCACCACCGGCACTTCGGCGATTTGGAACATGGCCTGGCTCGATGGGGTGTTCAGGTTAAAGCGCACCTTGTTGGCGGCCAGCTTCTCCACACCCGACAACATCTTGGCCATGCCCTGATTGTCCAGCGCGGCGTTGCCCATCACCAGTTCAAAGGTCGCGATCACATCATCGGCGTCAAAAGCTTCGCCATCAGACCACTTCACGCCATCGCGCAGGGTCACGTCGATGCTGCTCAGGTCATCCGAATACTGGAAATCCGTGGCCAGACGGAACACCGGCTTACCACCGTTCATCGCGTTAAAGATGATCAGCGGCTCATACATCAGGTGCAGAACCGACGGCAGCGCGGTGGTCTGGTTGAAGGGGTTATAGTTTTCCACCCACGCCGTAACCTGTTCCGGCAGCGCGGTGACAACCGATTGTTCCGCAACCGAAACGGTTGCCATCAAGCTGGCCGTGGTCATCAGCCCGGCAAATACAGTCTTCTTCATTTAATCCTCCCGGTGGATCCTAGTGTCAAAGACCGCGCTCCGCAGCCCCCGAAAACACCCGTGCAATCACACGAAATCTTGCCCCGTTCCTGCCCGGTCTCCCCCCGGCAGCGGGTGGCTTAATCAAACGGGGCTGGCCGCCGCAAAGACACCTGAAATATCGTAAGTTTCGTCAAACTGCCGCGCTGGTCCGCGCCGACTGCAATAAAATCAACATGTTACATCACAGACCGCCAAGTCCCTAGAACCACCTCGCTCACCGCGCCCCCTTGCCCCAGGCCGGTCAAATCGCCGAAGATAACGAAACCACCGCGCCCCGCCCGGCGCCCCTTTGGCCCAGAAAAGGACCCTAGCGTTGCTCAATGGAATTCGCGCCCGCCTCCTGGTGACCTTTCTGGTGGCATCCGTCCTGCCGCTGACGTTGGGCGGCTGGGTCTTTTATGCGCTGGTCAATCAGACCATCACCTCGGAAACCTTTCAGAAGGTTGGATTTGCCCGCAACGCCAAAAGTTCTGAGATCAGCCAATACCTGACCCATGCCCGCAAACAGGCCGAGGATCTGGCGCTCAGTTCAAACGTCCGCTACTCGGTCGGCGACTTCTACGGCTTCAGCTACGCGATCCGGCAGCTGCCCGGCGGCGAACGGGCAGGTGGCGCCCTGCTGCGCGATATTTTTGAGGTTGGCCGCGCCGGGGGTCAACCTGATGGCATCGGTGCCGGGGACCGGCTGCTGCGTGAGGCGCTGGAATATGCCAACGTCTATCGCCGCTTTCACGCCGGTTTCCTCAGCTTTCTGGCCGACAGCCCGTTTGACAACCTCTATCTTGTCGATCGCTACGGGCAGGTTGTCTATGCCTCTGCCCCCGATGCCTATCTGGGCCGGTTTCTTGACGGCAGCGCCGCCGGGCTGGAACGCGCCCATGATGCGCTCAGCCGGGAGGCGGGGATTGAACCGATCATTCAGGACTTCTCCCTTGATGCGGTGACTGAAACCTTTGCCGGCTATGTCGCGGTGCCGGTGCGGTTGCATTCGCGCAAACGCGGCGCGCTGATCCTGCGTATGCCTACTAGTGGCATCCAGACATTGCTGGCCCGCAGTGAAACGCCGCTCACCGTGCTCAGCGAAGGCGGTGCGGTGATTGCCAGTTCTGACGCCGCGATCCGCGATCAATTTGGCCGCGCCCTGCCCCTGCCGGCGGAGCTGACAAACCCCGCCGCCGTCGCCATTCTGGAGGCCGGGCTGATGGGCAGCCCAACGCTCAGCGCCTGGGGTCAGCTGCATCACCCCGATCCGCCCTGGCTGGTGGTGGCGGAGGCCAGCATGGAAGATGCGTTTTTCAACTCACGCCGCCTCAGCACCGCATTGACCATCATCGGCGCCAGCACGTTGGCCGCGCTGTCCCTGCTCCTGTTCTTCTTTTCCAAATCGCTGACCCGCCCGATCCGTCGCCTGGCCGAGGCCGCAAGCGCGGTGGCCGACGGCAACCTGAACGAAAACCTGCCGGAATATGACAGCCCGGTGGAATATGCCCAGCTGTCCTCGGCCGTGTCTTCGATGCGCAAAGGCCTGCGCGATCAGCTGGACCTGATCCGCGACAAAAATGATGCGCTGCAACAGAACCTGCGCCAGATCGAAGAGAAAAACGCCAAGCTGGAGGAGGCCGACCGGATCAAGGACCGTTTTCTGGCCAACACCAGCCATGAGCTGCGCACGCCATTGAACGGCATCATCGGCATTCTGGAAACGCTGGAGGCCGGCGCCATGGGCGAGATGAAGCCGGGCCAGAAAAGCCAGCTGCGGCTCATCACCTCCTCGGCCCGGCGGTTGTCGCGACTGGTGGATGACCTCCTAGACATTTACCGCATTCGCGAAGGCCGGATGCGGCTGGACCTGCAGCCGGTGAATGTGGGTCATTCCCTGCGCAATGTCGCGCAATTGGTGGAACCGATGATGGCCAGCGGATCCTTGGAAAAACCGTTGGAGGTCATATTGGACCTGCCCGAAGATCTGCCCGCCGTCTGGGCCGATCCGGTGCGTTATGAACAGATCCTGTTCAACCTGATTTCCAACGCCGCCAAATACGGCGGCGGCGGTGACATCACCATTGCGGCCCGGCAGGACGGTGATGACATTGTGGTCGCCGTGACCGATCAGGGCCCGGGCATCGCGGCCGAGTCGATTGATCTGATCTTTCACCCGCTGGAACAGCTCACTCCCGGCACCCAAGGCCCCAAAAGCACCGGTCTGGGCCTGACCATCGCGCGCAATCTGGCGGTGCTGATGGAAGGCCGGATTGAGGTCACCTCAAAACTGGGGCACGGCTCCACCTTTGAGGTACACCTGCCGGTCAGCGATGCGCCCGCGCCGCAGGCCCCGGATGAATTTGCCCCCCAAACCCTGCCGACACCGCAACACACCCCACTGCCCGCCCGTGCGGAACAAAGTGGGCTGGTCGAGGATGCACCGGTGATCCTGACCGTGGATGATGAACCGATCAACCTGCAGGTACTGCAAAACGTACTGCTGCCACAGGGCTATCAGGTCATCAAATCCGCTGGCGGGGCAGAGGCGCTGCGCTCGGTCGCCACCGCCAAACCGGACCTGATTGTGCTGGATGTGATGATGCCGGGGATCAACGGGCTGGAGGTCACGCAACAGCTGCGCCGCCGCTATGGTCTGCATGAGCTGCCGATCATCCTGCTGACGGCGCGCGGCCGGTCGTCGGATATGATCGCGGGCTTTGAAGCCGGGGCAAACGACTATGTGGTGAAACCCTTTGTGAAGGATGAACTGCTGTCGCGCATTCGCACCCTGCTGCAAGCCTCACGCGCCCATCGCAGCAGCGAGGAGAACCTGGAACTGCGCGAGGAGATTGAGCGCCGCGTCCAGATTGAGGATGCCCTGCGCCTCAGCCAGCGGCGGATGACGCAGCTGCTCGATACCCTCGACGATGGGCTGATCTGCGTGAACGCCCGCGATGTGGTCACCTATGTGAATGCGCAGGCCGAACAGTTGCTGGATCGATCTATTCAGGTGAATCAGAGCCTGCTGTCCGATCTGCTGCCACCACAGGCGCATCTGCAGCTTTCGGCGGTGGAGGCCGATGATGACCCGGAACAGATCAGCCTGAGCCTGGGCGATCAGACCATCGGTGCCTCGGTCTTTGCGATGATGCCCGAAGCGGGCGGCGGTAAGGCGATCCTGCTGTCGCCTGCGGGCAAACGCCCCGGCGCCTTTGTGCATTCACTGCGCGATGTGGTGGACAGTTCGCTGCCCTCACTCATCGCGCCCGCCGGGGCTGAGGCCACCCCCGCCCCCAGCAATGATGCCTACCGCCAATGCATTGTCGATCTGATGTCCGGCACCCTCACCCTCTGGAGCGATCTGACCGGCAAGGGCAAAATCGAATTTGCCGAAACCTCCGGCATCTGGCGGGTCAATCTGGATAAGACCTCACTGCAGACACGCACGCTGGACAAATACCTGCTGGTGGACACGCTGCCCGCCAATCCACGTTGGCGCGATGTGGTGAAATCGGTGAACTTCATCCGCGATGTCGCGGCTGAGGCGCAGCTGACTGATGAAATGATTGCCCGGGCCAAGGCACTGGAAACACAGCTAGCCCAGTTCCGTGAAATGGTGGCACAGCGCGGTTGACTTGCCCGCAGCCTGTGACACTCTGCGGCGAACGCTAGGAAACAGGGTCCCCCATGGTCAGCTTGTCAGATCATCTGCAAAACGCCTTTGGCGTCACCAATTACCGTGATCTGGCCACCGCCCTGCCGCACAGCCTGACGCTGGATCTGGACCAAGGCAGCGACCGGCACGCCAAACCCTTGCAGCATTTCCTCAGTGCCCATGACCGGATGCTGACCCTGCTGACCTTGGCCTGTCGTGGCAGCACGGAACTGCTGGCGCTGTTCCCTGTGATCGGCGGCGATCAGCAGGCCTGGCTACAGGCCTTTGACGCCGCAAGATTTCCCACCACAGATCTGCGCGGCGGCACGGATGGGCCCCCTTTCTGGCAGCCGGTCACATGGCCAAACCTGCCCCCGCTGCTGTGGCTGGAGGCGGCGGATGGCATCACCATCCAGCCCGGCGGCCCCGGCGGTTTGGTGATCCTCTGCCCTGATCTGGGCATCGCGGTCGAGTTCTGGCAAGGCCGCAGTGTCACCCTGCGCTGCACCGCGGCCGAGACCCTCACCACAGTGGAAAAACAGATCGCGGCGCTTTGATGCCCCTTTGCCAAGATCACACCCCGCCCAGACCGGACGGGGCCTCTGGTTACCGGCTGACCGGTGCCATCGCCACCTCAGCCCAGGCCCGCGCCTGATCGCTCAGCAAGGGTGAAAGCCTGCGCAGAACCTCCGCGTGATAGGCGTTGAGCCAGCTCAGCTCTTCCTCACTCAGATGCGCGGTGATCAGCATATCGGTCTGGATCGGCGCATAGGTCATGTTCTGAAACTCAAGGAACCCATCAGCCGCCTCAACAATCGCATAGAGGTTTTCAATGCGAATGCCGTAATGGTCTGCCACGTAATGGCCCGGCTCAATCGACATCACCATGCCCGGCACCAGATCAACCGGGTTGTAGGGTTTGCCAATACGCTGCGGATGTTCATGCACCGACAGGCGATGACCGATCCCGTGGCCGGTGCCGTGGTCATAATCCAGCCCCAGATCCCACAAAGGCCGGCGGCAGATCGCATCGATATGATGGCCCTGGGTGCCCCGCGGGAAACGCAAGGTCGACAGCGCATAGAAAGCTTTGAACACCGCCGTATAGGCCACGTCATAGCCTTCGGGCCGGGGCTGGCCAAAACTGAACGACCGTGTGGCATCCGTGGTGCCGGTGTCATACTGGCCGCCGCTGTCCAGCAGATAGGGGTTTTCCGGCAGGATCGGCGCGCTCATCTCTTCGGTGGTGGCGTAGTGGCACATGGCGGCATTGCCCCATGCGGCTGAGATCGAATTGAACGACTCGCTGATGAACCCCGCCCGCGCCTGCCGCAGCGCCAGCATCTTCTGTTCCGCCTCCCGTTCATGCAGCGGGTTGCCCGCCGCCGCGCGCGCCGGAACCTCTGCCGCCAGCCAGGCTGAAAACTCCACCCAGGCCACACCATCTTCAATGTGGCAGGCGCGCAGGCCTTCCAGCTCGGTCTGGTTTTTCTGCGCTTTCGTCAGGGTCAGGGCGGAACGCCGTTCGACAATGCGCGCGCCGATCTCCTCCAGCGCCAAACGCACCGCAACGGGTGAGAAATCCGGATCGATCGACACCCCCTGCCCGGCGCTGACCATGTCAGACAGGGTGGGCAGAAACGCTTCAGGGGGATGCACCCGCACACTGTCCGGCAGGTTGAACGCCACCTCACCCGCCAATTTCGCCGCCGCCACAAACCAGTGAATGGCCCCATCAGCGCCGATCAGCATGAAGCTTTGCGGCATTGGGTTAAACGCCACATCATCGCCCCGCACATTCAGGAACCAGGCAATGTTGTCAGGCTGGGTTTCCACATGCAGCGCCAGATCCTCAGCCGCCATCGCGCCGGTCAGATCGCTGCATTTGTCCAAGGTTGATTTGCCCGCATACTGCAGCGGCATCTCGGTCACCCGCCCCATCGGCGGCGCAGGCTGATCGGCCCAGATCTGATCCACCGGGTTCTGCGCCACGGCCTGCAACCGCGCCCCGGCCAGACGGGCGCCCCCCGCGAAACGATCAAACCAGGCGGGCGGATAATGCATCGGATCAAAGCCGATAATCCAACCCTCCCCCGCATGGCGCGCCAGCCAGTCCTCGGGCGGTTCATCAAAGATATGGTGATGCGAAAACAGCGGCCCGGGCGATTGGTTGCCCAGCTGCACCGTGTAGCGGCCATCCACAAAAACCGCGACGATATCGCGGGTGACGATGGCCATGCCCGCTGATCCGGTGAACCCGGTCACATGGGCCAAGCGCTCATCATGGGGGGCGATATATTCACCCTGATAGGCATCAAACCGCGGCAGCAGAAAGGCATCCAGCCCCTGACGCGCCAGTTCAGCGCGCAGATCGGCAATCACGGTGGCCCGATTGACTGCGGTTGTTTGGGGGGTATGAGTGTCAGGCATTCTCAGAAATCTCTTCGGCATGGTGACAGGCAACCTCACCCCGGTTGGGCAGGCTACGCAGTGTCGGGATATCGGATTTGCAGCGCGCTGAGGCAAAACGGCAGCGCTGGTGGAAGGCACAGCCCGGCGGCACATTCAGCGGCGAGGGCAACTCCCCACTCAGGTGCTGCGCCTGTCCTTTGTCATCGGGATCCAGCGAGGGTGCAGCAGACAGAAGCGCCTGCGAATAGGGATGGCTGGGATTGGAAAACAGCGTTTCACTGTCGCCGATCTCGACGATCCGGCCCAGATAAATCACTGCCACCCTGTTGGAGACATGGCGCACCAGCCGCAGGTCATGGGCGACAAACAGGATGGTCAGGCCCAGCCGGTCCTGCAGTTCCAGCAGCAGGTTCACCACCTGCGCCTGAACCGAAACATCCAGTGCTGAAACCAGCTCATCCGCAATCAGCACCTCAGGCTCCACCGCCAGGGCACGGGCAATGGCGATCCGCTGACGCTGACCACCGGAAAACTCATGCGGCAGTTTTTCGGCCGCGTCCTGCGGCAGCCGCACCAGATCCAGCAGCTCCGCCACCCGCGCCGGGATCTCCGCCTCGGGCCGCATCTCATGCACCCGCAAGGCCTCGGACAGGATCTGGCCCGTCGTCATCCGCGGGTTGAGCGAGGAGAACGGATCCTGAAACATCATCTGAACCCGGCGATTGTAGTCGCGGTCTTTCTTGGCCTCGCCGCCAAAGACATCCTGCCCGTGATGGCGCACATGGCCCGAGGTGGGCGGATACAGCCGCACGATGCTGCGTGCCAAGGTGGATTTGCCACAGCCGGATTCGCCCACAACGCCCAGTGTTTCGCCGCGCTGCAGGGCCAGCGACACGCCATTGAGCGCCCGCACAACCTTGCCCGGACGGCGGTGCACCACATCCATCAGGCTGCGTGAGATTGGGAAGGCCAGGGTGACATTGTCGACCTCAAGAACGGTCTCACTCATGCCGCGCTCTCCTCTGTCATATGGGGGGAACTGGCGGGATGTGCCCCGGCTTTGGACGCGACCCCATCCAAAGCCTCAACCGGATGGAAACAGGCCAGTTCGCGACCTTCCCCAACGCTTTCCAACTCCGGTCGCTGCGCCGCGCAGGGCCCACTCACAAAGGCGCAGCGCGGCGCAAAGGCACATCCCTGAGGCAACGCCGCAAGGGACGGCGGCGTGCCCGGTACAGAATAAAGCTGGGTGCGCGGGGCCACGCCTTCGGGCACCGATTGCATCAAGCCAACGGTATAGGGATGGCGCGGGCCTTTCAGCACCTGCCGCACCGCCCCCTGCTCTACAATCCGGCCAGCATACATCACCGCCACCCGGTCACAGGTCTGCGCCACCACTCCCAGATCATGGGTCACTAGGATGACCCCCATATCCATATCCTGTGACAGCTTCAGGATCAGATCGAGGATCTGCGCCTGAATGGTCACATCCAGCGCGGTTGTCGGCTCATCCGCCAACAGCAGCTGCGGCCCCACGGCCAGCGCAATGGCGATCATCACCCGCTGCCGCATGCCACCGGAAAACTGATGCGGATAGTCACTCAGCCGCGAAGCGGCGGCGGGAATGCCCACCAGATCCAGCATCTCAATCGCCCGGTCCTTGCGGGCGCGGCGGTTCAGATCGGTATGTGCTTTCAGCGTTTCGGTCAGCTGCCGCCCAACGGTCAGCAGCGGATTGAGTGAGGTCATCGGCTCCTGAAAGATCATCGCGATCTCCCGGCCGCGAATGTGGCGCATCTCCCGTTCGCTCAGCCCGGTCAGGTCTTGGCCCTGCCAGCGCACTTGGCCTGTCACCTCACCATAGCGGCGCGCCAGACCCAGAACCGAGCGCAGGGTGACCGATTTGCCCGATCCGCTTTCGCCCACCAGGCCCAGCACTTCCCCCTTGCCGACGTTGAACGAAACATCGCGCAGGGCCGGCAGGGTCACGCCGCCACGGTGAAACGTGGTTGAGAGCCCCTGCACCTCAAGAATTGGATTGTTCATTGTCCTCTCCTCACCCGCGTGGCCGCAACAGATCAGCCAGACCATCGCCGATCAGCGAAAAGCCCAGGCCGGTCAGCACAATCGCGATGCCCGGCATCAGCGACAGCCACCAGGCGGTGGTGATGAAGTTGCGCCCCTCGGCGATCAACACGCCCCATTCGGCCTGCGGCGGCTGCGCGCCAAGGCCCAGATAGCCCAGCGAAGATCCCAGCAGGATCGCCAGCGCCATATCGGTCATCCAGTAGATCACCACCGGGGTGATGGCATTGGGCAGCAGGTGGCGAAAGATGATCCGCCGGTCGCTATAGCCCATCACCAACCCGGCCGCCGCATAGTCATTGCCCATCTGGGCGATGACCTCGGCCCGCATTAGACGGGCGTAATAGACCCAGCCCACCATGGTGATGGCGATATACATGTTGATCAGCCCCGGCCCCAGAACCGCGACCACCGCGATCACCAGCACAAGGAAGGGGAAGGTGATGACCGCATCCACCACCCGGCCAAAGATCATATCGGCAATGCCGCGATAGTAGCCCACCAACGCGCCCACAACGACGCCGATCACCAGGGCAAAAACCGTTGCCAGCACCGCCATCTGCATGTTGACGGAATAGGCATGGATCACCCGGCTGAAGGCATCGCGCCCCAGGCTGTCAGTGCCAAAAGGATGGGCCCAGCTGGGCGGTTGGCGCACCGCCAGATAGTCAATGAAGTTCGGATCATAAGGCGCAAAAACCTGCGGGAACAGCGCCAGCAGCGTTGAGATCCCGATGATCGCACAGCCCAGCAGGAACCCCGGCTTGGCCAGCGCCAGCCGTGCACGGGTCATCCGTTTCGGCGCATTGGAGGTGGTGTTTACAGTCACTTCACTCATGACAGACGCATCCTTGGATCAAGCGAGCTTTGGAACAGGTCGGTCAGCAGGAACACCAGCGACACCAGCACCGCGAAGGTCAGCGTCAGCCCCTGGATCAACGGGTAGTCGCGGGCAAAGATCGCCTCCAGCATCAACCGGCCCAGACCGGGCACGGCAAACACCGTTTCGGTCACCAGCGTGCCGCTCATCAGGTTGCCAATCGACAGGCCCAGCAGCGTCACGGTGGAAATCAACGCATTGCGCAGCACATGGCGGCCCAGGATCAACCGATCCGGCAGGCCCTTGGCGCGGGCAAATTGCACATATTCAGCATCCAGCACCTCGATAATGGCGGACCGCAGGTTCCGCATGATGATCGCCGAGGTGTAAAGCGCCACAGTCACCGAAGGCAGGAACAGGTGGTACATATGCGACCAGAACCCTTCGCCGTAACCGCCCACCGGGAACCAGCGCAGCTGCGCCCCCAGAAAGGTCAGAAGCACCAGACCGATGTAAAACACCGGCATCGACAGGCCGACCTGAAACACCGTGCGGATCAGGTTGTCCGGCCAGCGCCCCCGGTTCAGCGCAGCCACAAAGGCCAGCGGCCCGGCAATGGCAATCGACAGGCCCACCGCATAAAGCGTCAGGAAGGCGGTGGTCGGCAGCCGGTCAAAAATCACATCGACCACCTCAGTCCGCATCAGGATCGAGCGGCCCAGATCGCCCTGCAACGTGTTGGTCAGGAACAGCCAGAACTGCACCCACATCGGTTCATTCAGGCCCAGACGGTCGCGGATGGCCGCCAGATCCGCGTCACTGGCGCGGTCCCCTGCAATGGCAGTCGCCGGATCCCCCGGCAGGAAACGCACCAGCAGAAAGATGATCACCATCACCAGAAAAAAGGTGGGGACCATCAGCGCCAGTCGTTTCAGGATATATTGGATGCTGGCCATCTTGGCCTCCGCTCCCTTGGTATTTGATAAAGCGCCGCCGGAAAGGGAGTAAGACCGGCGACGCCCTTATTTGCTTCGGTGGTCTTAGGCTCAGGACCCACTGATTTTCAGCACCGGCGTCAAAATCGCAAAATCTCAGGTGTTTGAGGTGCGCCGGACATAGTGGATCTATGTTCAAGCGCCTCACGCCACTGAGATGCAGCGATTTTGTCGTCTGCGATTTGGCGGTTTTTCGAACTGAGCTGCGTCACATCCCTTTGAAATAGGTGTCTATTCCTGCAGGCACGCTCCTAGTCAGTTCGAAAATCTGCCAAACCGGTGCTAGAACATCAGTGTGTTCTGAGCCTAACGGCTGACCGAAGCCCCCTCGAAGATGTTGTTGCCCAGCGGGGTCTGTACGTAGCCTTCAACCTTGGTCGACACGGCAACCGCAAACGGCGTCTCATACATGAACAGCAGCGGCGCAGCCTCGGCATAGATGTCCTGCATCTTGGCGTATTGCTCAGCGCGTTTGGCCGGATCAATCTCGACCGAAGAGGCTTCGAACAAGGTGTTGAACTCGGGGTTGTTCCAACCGGTGCCTACAGCCTTGCGGGTCGGGTGGTAGCCCAGCCAACCGGCAACCTGGCTTGGGTCGTTTACATCGTTCACCCAGCCATAGGTGTGGATGTCAAACTCACCCGAACGGTTCTTGGCGCCACGGGTTGCACCATCGACCTGCTCGACCTTCACGTTCAGACCCAGCGGCGCCCACATCTGCTGAAGCGCAGCAAAGATGGTGGCGTCATCAGCCGAACCCGCCAGCGTGGTCAGGGTGATCTCCGTCCCGGCGGGCACACCTGCCTCAGCGATCAGCGCTTTGGCCTTGTCCAGATCGTAGGAATAAAGCGGGGCTTCACCGGTTGCCAGCGGGGTTGCCGCCGCCATCAAGGGCGAGGTCATCGGCTTGCCCGCGCCCTGCAATACCAGACCGATCAGCGCATCCTTGTTGGTGGCGTAGTTGATCGCCTGACGCACCTTGGCATCCGCCAGCGGGTTGGCAGAGCCATCAGCGCGGGTGTCACGGGTGTTGATCGGCGAATAGATGATCCGGGTCGACGGGTAGAGGTTCATATTGACCGCCGGGTCCGCATCCAGCTCAGCCACACGGCTGAACGGAATGAACTCGGCCAGATCCACTTCGCCGGCCTGCAGCTTCAGGATACGGGTCGCATCATCGGGGATGATTTCGAAATGCACCTTCTCCAGATAAGGCAGTGCTTTGCCGTCTGCGCCCATTTTCCAGTAGTGCTCATTGGCGCAGAAATCCATCGTCGCACCCTGCTCAAACCCACAGAGGTAGAACGGGCCAGAGCCCACACCGGCCGAGGTCGCCGCAAAGATCGCTGCCGATTTTTCCTGATCGGTGGCCCCCGCCGCTGCGTCAAACGCCGCCTTGGACACAATCGCCGTGTTGAAGGTCGACAGCATCGACAGGATCGTCGGATCGGGGGTCTTCAGGCCCAGAGTAATCGTGTTGCCCTCTGCGGCCACCGTTTCGATTGACCCCAGCAGACCGGCCCAGGGGCTCAGGTCACCATTGCGCGCGCGGTCCAGTGAAAAGACAACATCGTCGCCGGTCAGCGCCGAGCCATCAGAAAACTTCAGACCGTCCTGCAGCGTCAGCGTGACGGTTTTGCCGTCTGCCGACACGCTGTGGCTTTCGGCCAGACCGGCGACAACCGAGTTGCCATCGGCCGACGGGCGCAGCAGCGTGTCAAACAGGCTGCCCACCATCCAGATATCGGGGTTGCGATCGGCATAGATCGGGTCAATCAGACGTGAGCCGTCATAACGCGCAAAGTTCAAAGTGCCGCCGCGTTCCTGCGCCATCGCAGGGCTGCAAAGAGCCGTAGCAGCGGCCAAAGCCGCCACCATGATCGAACGTTTCATGGTTGGAATCCTCCCTAGTGATCCAGTTTTTCAATCCCGTCCTCGGCGGAATTGTAGCTTCACTAAAATTTATTTTAGTAAGCTTCGCCAGATCGAATCAAGTATTTTGTATCCAATCTACAATCTTAATAAGGCACTGTTTTTCAACAAATTTTTCAATGCTTGCGCAAGCATTCACCGGTTTGAATGGCTCAAACCGGGGGAAAACCAACAAATTCAGGTGAAGGACCGCCCAAAATGGCGAATCAACTGGGCCCCATGGGCGTGGTACTGACCCACATCTCGGTGGTTTCCTGATCGCCCAACACGCGCGAAAAATGCGGCTTGTTGGTGTCGTGATGCAGGCTGTCGCCGGGGTTCATCACAAAAACGGTGCCGTCCAGATGATACTCGATCTGGCCCACCATCAGGTGAAAGAACACCTCGCCCGGATGGCACATCTTCTCGGACTCGTGGCCGGGCGGGCGATGGATGATCGTCGGATACATCAACGCGCCGGAAAAGCCCGGTCCCAGTTTTTCATAAAACCGCCCATTGGTGCCAAGCGCATAGCTTTGCCGCGCATCCGCAGGTGTATACTCCCGCAGGGTGTCCGGCACGCTCAGCAATTGTTCCACCGTGGTCGACAGCGCCGCCGCAATCGCCATCAGCGAACTCAGCGAAGGCGAAGAAATCCCGCGTTCCACCTGGCTAATGAAACCGGTGGTCAGATCCGTTTCCCCCGCCACCTGCACCAGCGTCTTGCCCAGGGCCTTGCGGCGCTGCCGAATGGACGCGCCCAATTGTGTGGGCTCTCCTTTCGGGGGCCGCTTCACAGAGGAATGTTTTCCAGTGGTCTGCGTGATGGGGGTCTGGCTTGCACTCATGAGAAGATTTCCGGGCCAAAACGAAACATTATTGCCCGGCAAGCCATACGCAGGACGCCGGGGCAAGTCCACCCTTGGAAATGGAATTGCCCCGCGCTGTGGCCGTTCGCCTGCTCAATCGCCTGAATTTTCGCCCTCAGCACCCGTAGCGGCAATCGCGCCGGATGTACCCCCAGAGGCACCCCAGGTGTCTTTCAAACGGTAGCCTTCGGGCCAGGGATCGCTGGGATCCAGCATGTGCTGATGAATGCCCGTCACCCAACCCCGGCCGCTGATCTGCGGCACGATAGCGGGTTTGCCACCAACCTCAGTGGCCTCAACAATGCGGCCATGAAATTCGGAATCGATGATCGATTTCGCGGTGAATGTCTGCCCCTTGGCCATCTGCCCGCGCGCCGCCAGCACCGCCATCCGCGCCGACACCGCCGTGCCGGTGGGCGACCGGTCCACCTTGCCCGGCTGGATCGCCACCGCCGAACGTGCGGCAAACCCGCCCTCAACCTCTTCGACAGGACCGGCAAACAGGCAGAAGGAAATGTGATCCCAATCCGCATTCTCAGGATGGCTGAACCCCAGCTGCGCATTGGCGGCATTGGTGATCTGCACCCCCAGACGGGCGATATCTGCCGCCTCATCTTCGCGGATCTCAATCCCCAATGCAGCGGCATCCACGATCACAAAACTGTCGCCGCCATAGGCGGTGTCCACCTTGATGGTGCCCAGCCCCGGCACCTCCAGATCCACGCCCAGCTGATCGGCAAAGCTTGGCAGGTTCTGCACCGTGATCCGCTCGGCCTTGCCATTGCGGCAATCGGCCCGCACTTTGACCAGCCCGCCGGGCGCTTCCAGCGTCATTTCGGTCACCGGCTCGACCATCGGGATCAACCCGCCATCCAGCAGCACGGTGGACACACAGATCGAGTTTGATCCCGACATCGGCGGCGTGTCCTCCGGCTCCATGATGATAAAGGCGGCATCGGCATCGGGATGTTTTGGCGGCACCAGCAGGTTCACATGGCGAAACACCCCACCGCGCGGCTCATTCAGCACAAAATTGCGCAGGGTCTCATCCTGCGCGATCCAGCTGCGTTGTTCCCACAGGGTCTCCCCGGGCGGCGGCATCACGCCACCGACAATCACATCGCCCACCTCGCCCTCTGCATGGCAGGAAATCACATGGATGGTTTTGCTTGAGCGCATCTTGCGTCCCTTTCGTTATCCAAGCCAGTCCGGCAGCCCCTCAGGCGCCACACCGCTCACCGCTGTTTCTGCGCAGGCCTGTAGCCCGCCAAAACGCACCGCCCGGCCACAAAGCCCCGGCGCATAATGGGCATATTTGCCCGAATTGGTCATCAAAACCTTGGCCTCAGGCGGGAACACCGGTTCCGAGATCGAACACCAGCAGATATCCGGCACCACCTTCACGCCCGCCGCTTCCAACGCGGCCAATGTCCCATCCGCCTTGGCCGCCGCCAAAGTCGCGCGGCCCAAAGTGACAAGCGTTGTTGTCGCAGGATCGCACTGCCGCCCGTCCAATGCCGCCACCAGCCGGTGACATTCGGTGAGTGAGAAATGCGGGCTGCCAAGCGCCACCAGATCCACTTTGCCGCCACCGGCATTGAACTGCGCCCAAACCCGGGCAAAGTCGGCAGCATCCAGCGTCACCACTTCAGCACCTTCCAAGGGCAACAAGTCCGCCTCAGGCGTCACGCCCGCAACATGCAGCATCGGCGCAGCCGACGTGGTGCCAAAGGCGGCGCACAGCCCCTTAAGGTCATCTTCATTCGGCTGCAAATGATCAACGCCACGGATCAGCGGGATGCAATCCGGCGCTGCCTGCCCAACCAGCCAGCCCAGCATCGGCCAGACCCCATCATCGGGCTGACCGGGCACTGTCACCTCAATCACCCGCGCCGGACGGCGGTTGCCTCGCAGATAGACGCCAGACAGCGGCGCCCGCCCCGTCAGCGCAATGAACAGATCTAGGAAATCGGGATGTTTCACCGTCCGCGCCCCGAGGACCGAGTTCGCATAGATCACCGCATTGGATTCCGCCCAGGCGACATCTTCGCCCTCACTCGGACGCTCCTCCAGCAGATAGGGTGCACAGGTGAAACTGGGTTTTGCCCCCATCGTCACATAGGCATCGGCCAAGCGGCTGGCGGGATCGCCAAACAGCTGCGGCACGCCTTGGGATTGCCAGTTCTCACGGTCCACCGAAATGGCGTTCATCGTTGTGGGGATCACCACCTGCCCGCCCATCTCGGCCATCGCCTCGGCAAAGCGCAGATTGGCGGGGCTGGCGTAGATGCAGCCATCGATATGCACGCGGCTAACATCGGTCAGACGTTCTGCCCCCTGCCCCACCGCCATGGTGCAGGTGACCTCCATCGCCAATTGCGCCGCCTTACCTTTGGCCCCGTTCAGGATAGCGCGATCCGTCTCGGACAGCGCCAGCCCCTCAGCGCTTGCTTCCGCCAGCTCCAGGCGCAAGGCCCCGGCCTCTAACACACGATCCTCAATCCGCGCCGTGGCCTCCCCGGCCAGCGCCGTGTAGTCCGCTGCCGCCAGCCGCACAACCGCGAGAGGCCGATCAAACATCCGCCCCGCAATCAGCGCGCCCAGCGTCAGGATGTCCTCGGCCTCACGAAACACCAAAGCCGCCGGCGCATGGCCGTTCAGCGCCAGTTCCAGCAACACGCCGCTGCCCGTGCAGGAGCCGCGGCTGGTCGGCATCATCACAATCCGCCCCGCCAGGGACGCCCCGTGCTGCGGGTGATTGGCGTCAATGATCTGCCCGGTGGCGGGATCCACCCCACCCCAGAAACTCAGACCCTCGTCCAGCAGCAGAACCGCGCCTGCCGCTTCGGCCTTCACCGCCAATACACCCATCATCGCCTCCCCAGAACCTTCTCAGGTCACCACAAACCCATGTGCATAGGGATCACGGTCGTCGATAAAGATCGTGTTGAAACCGGTGACCCGCGCCCAGCCCCCAATGCTTGGGATGATGGCATCGAAATCACCCACTTTGGCGGTGCCTTCGACGCGGCCTTCGAACAGGCTGCCAATGATCGATTCGTGCACAAAACTGTCGCCCACCTTCAGGTCCCCCCGCGCCGCCCAATGCGCCATGCGCGAGGAGGTGCCGGTGCCACAGGGCGATCGATCAATTGCCTTATCGCCATAGAACACTGCATTGCGCGCCGTAGCGCCCTCGACAGTGGGGGCCCCAGTCCACAGAATGTGGCTTAACCCAGTGATCTCGGGCTTTTCGGGATGCACAAAATCGTATTTCTCATTCAGCGCCGCGCGCAGCTTGGGCGACCTGCCCACCAGATCCAGCGCGCGGTGGTCTGCCATATCGCGAAACGCAGCTTGTGGTTCCACAATCGCATAGAAGTTGCCGCCATAGGCCACATCCACCGTAACCGCGCCAAGCCCGTCGACCTCAGCCGTCAGCCCGGTTTTGTAAAGGAACGACGGCACATTGGTCAGCCGCACCTCTTCGACAAAACGACCCTCCTGACGGTATTCGGCAATCACCAGCCCCGCAGGCGTATCCAGCCGCAGAACGCCGGGCGTTTTCGGCGTCACCAGCCCGTGTTCGATCGCCGTGGTGACGGTGCCGATGGTACCGTGACCACACATCGGCAGACAGCCCGAGGTCTCGATATACAGAACCCCAACGTCGCAATCCTCCCGCGTCGGCGGATAGAGGATTGAGCCCGACATCTGGTCATGGCCGCGTGGTTCAAACATCAACCCGGTGCGGATCCAGTCATATTCCGCCAGAAAATGCGCCCGACGCTCCAGCATCGTGTTGCCTTCCAACATCGGGGCACCGCCCGAAACCACCCGCACAGGGTTACCGCAGGTGTGCCCGTCAATGCATTGGAACGTGTGTTGGCTCATGTCTTACCCTTTAGAAAAACGTCTTGAATCGATCCGCCCGATAGGGCGTCAGGTCCAGGTTGGCAGGTTTGCGATCCACCAGATCCGCCACCAGCTGCGCCGTGCCTGCCGATTGTGTCAGCCCCAGATGGCCATGCCCGAAGGCATAGGTCACATGGCGCGCGTTGGGTGCCGGTCCAATCACCGGCAGGCTGTCCGGGCAGGAGGGCCGGTAGCCCATCCATTGCGTGCCGCCCGTGGTCTGCAGACCGGGCAGGAAGGTCGCCGCCTTTTCCAGCAAAATCTCGGATCGGCGGTAGTTTGGCGCGCGTTTCAGCCCCGCCAGCTCCACCGCGCCACCCACCCGCAGGCCGGTGCCGATCTTGGTCACCACAAAACCGTGGTTGGGGAAGGTCACATGGGTTTTCAGATCAAAGGCGCCTGCCGGCAGCGTGGTGTTATACCCCCGCTCGGTTTCCAGCGGGATCTTATCGCCCAGCATCCGCGCCAGATGATGCGACCAGGCGCCAGCACAGATCACCAAATGATCGCAGGTCCGCCGGCTGCCATCGGCGCAAAGAACCAAGGTGCCGCCATCGCTGAGCCCGGTGACCTCAGCCACCTCAATCACGCCGCCCTGCGCCACAAAACGCGCGGCCAGTCCTTCAACCCAGACCTTCGGATCCCACAGGTTGATCCACCCCGGCGTATAGCCCGCATGAGTGAACCGCGCGTCCAGCCCCGGTTGGATCTCGGCAATAGCACCAGCGCTGTCCAGCAGCTGATAGTCAACGCCGTGACTGCCCCGCAGTGCCCAACCGGGCAGCGCGGCGCGAAACTGCGCCTCACCTTCATAAAGCTGCAGCTGCCCCTCATGGCGCAGCTGATCCTGCATCCCCTGTCCGCGTGCCAGATCCAGAAAGGCCTGTCTCGACAGATGCATCAGCGCGGCCTGCGCGCTGACACCAGTGGTGTAGCGATCCCGCCAGGACGCCCGCCAGAACCGTAGCATCCAGGGCGCGATCTGTGGCGCATAGCCCATCGGCAAGGACAGCGGGCCCAATGGGTCCAGCAGCCACTTCGGGGCCTTTTTCAGGATACCCGGCGTCGCCAGCGGTTCGATATCGGCAAAGGCCAGCGCGCCCGCATTGCCCGCCGAGGCTTCAGCGGCCACCCCGCTGCGATCCAGCACGGTGACCTGATGGCCCCGTGACTGCAACGCCAGCGCGGTGGAGATCCCCACCACACCTGCCCCGATGACAATAACTGACGCGCCCATGCCTTATGCCCCCGTGTAGGCGGTTTTCACAGTGGTGTAGAACTCCACCGCGTTGCGCCCCTGTTCGCGTGAGCCAAAGGACGACCCTTTGGTGCCACCAAAGGGCACGTGATAATCCACGCCCGCCGTTGGCAGGTTCACCATGACCATCCCCGCCGCCGCATTGGCTTTGAAGTGGGTGGCATGTTTCAGCGACTGGGTGCAGATGCCGGAGGACAGGCCAAATTCGGTGTCATTCGCCACCGCCAGCGCCTCATCATAGTCTTTCACCCGCACCACTGACGCAACGGGGCCAAAGACCTCTTCGCGGTTGATGCGCATGTCGTTGGTGGTTTCCGTGACCAGCGCCGGCGCCATGTAGAAGCCCTGCTGCGCTAGCTCCAGACGTTCGCCGCCAATGACCTTGCCGCCTTCGGAGGCTGCGATCTCGACGTAGTCCAGATCCTGCGCCAGCTGCGATTCATCCACAACCGGACCCATCTGAATGCCTGCTTCCAGCGCGTTGCCCACCTTCAGCGCAGTCATCCGCTCGGTCAGCTTGGCCACAAAGGCGTCATGAATGCCTTCGGTCACGATCAGACGCGACGATGCCGTGCAGCGCTGCCCGGTGGAGAAAAACGCCCCATTGAGCGAGGCATCAACCGCCACATCCAGATCCGCGTCGTCCAGAACCACCATCGGGTTCTTGCCGCCCATCTCCAGCTGCACCTTCTTCAGACGCGCACCACAGTCAGCGGCAATCCCGCGCCCGGTCGGCACCGATCCGGTAAAGGAAATCGCGTTAACCCGTGGATCGGCAATCAGCTTCGGCCCGATCAGCGACCCACGACCCAGCACCAGGTTGAACACACCCTTCGGCAGGCCAGAACGTGAAATGATCTCAGCCAGCGCATGGGCACAGCCCGGCACCAGATCGGCCGGTTTCAGCACCACCGCATTGCCAAAGGCCAGCGCCGGCGCAATCTTCCACGCAGGGATCGCAATGGGGAAGTTCCACGGCGTGATCATCCCCACAACGCCCACCGGCGAGCGGGTCACTTCAACGCCAACCCCGGGCCGGACCGAAGCAAGGATATCCCCGGTCTGGCGCAGGCACTCACCGGCAAAGAACTTGAAGATCTGACCGGCACGGGCCGCTTCACCAATGCCTTCGGGCAGGGTTTTGCCCTCTTCACGGCTCAGCAGAGTGCCCAGCTCTTCCTTGCGGGCCAAAATCTCGGTCCCGATGAAATCCAAGACGTCAAACCGCTGCTGCGGTGTTGAGGCAGCCCAACCCGGGGCCGCCGCATCTGCCGCAGAAATCGCCTGTTCCAGCTCACCCTCACCGGCCTGGGCCGCATGGCCCAGAATGTCGGTGATATCCGAAGGGTTCACATTGGCGCGGCCTTCACCGCAGGCGACCCATTCGCCGCCAATAAGGTTCCGATAATCCATCATCGCCCCCGCTTATGCTGCCAGCGCCTGCACGTCGGCCTGCGCTGCCCAATCGGCATACCAGTCCTTGAACAGCTTGTACTGATCTTCCACGTAACGCTGCTGGCTTGCGGTCAGCGCGTCATCTTCGTTGAAGTGCAGCGCGTAAGCCTCATCCCCGTTCAGAACCATCAGATGTTTGTAATAGAGCACCAGATCCGGCCCCTCGTCAAAGGACGAAAGAACCCCCAGCGCCGCGTCCAGCTCCTGCGCCTTGGCGCGGGCCGCGGCATTGCCAGCCGCTGCCTGCTGCGACAGGGCCACCAGATGCAGAACCTCTTTCGGCAGCGCGTTGCCAATACCGGTGATCGCACCACCGGCGCCGCAGTTGACGAAACCGTGGAACACAGTAGTGTCGACACCAATCATCAAGGTCACATCGTCCGAACCTGAGGTGATGTTTTCCGCTGCATAGCGCAGGTCATCCTTGCCGCCGAATTCCTTGAAACCGATCAGGTTCGGGTGTTCCGCACGCAGTGCGTTGAACAGATCGGCGCGGGTCGCGAAACCATAATAGGGGCTGTTGTAGATCACCGCCGGCAGATCCGGCGCAGCGGCCAGAATGGCCTTGAAGTGGTTCTTCTGCGCGGTGGCCGAAGGCCCACGCGACAGAACCCGCGGGATCACCATCAGACCATGGGCGCCAACCTCTTGCGCATGGGCGGCATGGGCCACGGCTGAGGCAGTGTTGATCGCACCGGTGCCCACGATGGTCGGCACACCGGCCTCCACCAGACGGCGCACACCTTCCATCCGCTCGGCATCGGTTAGCAGCGGCCAGTCGCCCATCGAGCCACAGTAAACAACGGCCGACATGCCTGCCGCGATCAGCTCTTTGCCGGTTTTCACCAGCGCGTCAAAATCCGGTTTCCGGTCGGCGGTGCAGGGGGTCATCAGGGCGGGAATGGTCCCGGTGAAAATGTTGGAGGTCATCAGTTTTGTCCTTCTGAGAAGTCTATAAAGGTCAGGCGGCGCTTAACGCGCATTCGCCAGGAATTTCTGGGTGTGTTCAGATTGCGGATCGCCAAAGATCTGCGACGGCGGGCCGATCTCTTCCATCACGCCCTGATGGAAAAACGCCACGCGGTCCGACACATCGCGGGCAAAGCCCATTTCATGTGTCACGCAGATCATGGTCATGCCCTCTTCGGCCAGCATGCGCATGGTCTCCAGCACCTCGCCCACCAGTTCGGGGTCAAGGGCTGAAGTCGCCTCGTCAAAGAGCATATATTCCGGCTCCATCGCCAAAGCGCGGGCAATCGCTAGACGCTGCTGCTGGCCACCCGACAGGGCGGATGGGTAGACGTTCAGCTTGTCCCCCAGCCCCACGTGTTTCAGCTGCGCGGCGGCAATCTCACGCGCCTCGGCCTTGGATTTGCCTTTGACGATCTTCGGGGCCAAAGCCACGTTTTCCAAAGCCGTCAGATGCGGGAAGCTGTTCCACTGCTGGAACACCATGCCCAGACGCTGGCGCAGCTTGTTGAGGTCAGTGCCTTTGGCGTGCACATCGACGCCATCCACAACAACCCGGCCCTGCTGCACCGGCTCCAACCCGTTGATGGTATAGAGCAGCGTGGATTTGCCGGAGCCCGAGGCGCCAATCACACTCAGCACCTCCCCTTTTTCGACATCCAGATCGATGCCCTTCAGCACGTGCAACGCGCCGAAATATTTGTGGAGATCACGAATTTCGATCATTGTGCCCACCTTTGTTCAAGTTTCGCGGCATAGCGCGAGATCGGATAAGACAGGGCGAAGTAGAACGCCCCTGCGATGGTCAGGATCAGGAAAGGTTCCTGTGTCCGGGTGATCAGGATCTGGCTGGCCTTCAGCAGCTCGACGTAACCCAGCACCGACACCAGCGCGCTGTCCTTCATCACGCCAAGCGCCACACCCACCCAGGCCGGAAACACCGCGCGCAGGCCAATCGGCAGCACCACATGGCGCATGTCCTGCCAGTAGCTCATGCCCAGACTGCGCGCCGCACGGCGCATCGGCGGCTCCACCGCCTCGATGCCACCGCGGGCCACATTGGCCACCAGCGCAGCGGTGTAGATCGTCAGGATCACCACACCACTGGCAAAGGGATCCAGGTTCAGCCCAACGATGGGGGCGAAGTTGTAAAACAACACCAGCTGAATGATCAGCGGCACAGAGCGGAACACATCCAGCACCGGCGCCAGGGTCAGCGTGGCCACCCATTTGCCTTCGTAAAGCATCCAGCCAAACACCGCGCCCAGCAATGACCCCATGGTGATCGACAGCGCCGAAATCCACATGGTGCGCAGCGCCGCTTCACCCAGAAACAGCAGATCGCGCGGCGCAAAGCCTGAGAAGAAAGAAACGGTATCACTCATGTCATCTCTCCTCAGTACCGGAACAGCCGGGTCGCCAAGAGGCGCGAGGCCCCCAGGATGACCTTGACGATCACGTAGTAAATCACGGCTGTGACGGCGAAATATTCAAAGATACGGAAGGTGCGCGAGGCAAAGAACTGGGTCTCACCCGACAGTTCACGGAAGCCCACCAACATCCCCAGCGAAGACATCAGCACCGCCCAGACCATCTGGTTGGTCATCGGGTGGTAGACGACGCGCAGCACTTGCGGGATCACGATGCGCACATAGGCCTGAACTGCGCTCATCCCAAGGCTACGCGCCGCGCGGATCTGGGTGTCAGGGATCGCCTGAAACCCGCCGCGAAAGTTCTCAGCCAGATAGCCCGCACAGTTAAAGCTCAGACCCGCCAGCACAATCGAATAGGGCATCAGATGCAGCCCAAAGGCGCCAAGGCCAAAGCCAAAGAAGAACAGCTGGAACAGCGCTGGCGTATTGCGCGCCAGTTCCACCCAGGCGGTGGCGAACCAGTAAAGCGGCCCGCGCAGGTGCAGGCGGATCAGCGCCAGCCCCAGCCCGATCACGATGCCAAACAGCATCGCCAGCGCGGCCACCTGCAAGGTCAGGAAACCTGCCTCGATCAGGTCGGGCAGGCTTTTCATCACCGGCCGCCAATGGAAGTTATAGTCAAACATATCTTGATCCCATCTGGACCGAAGGACGCCCCCTGCCCCGCTGTTCAGGCAGGGCAGGGAACGGGTTCAGATCTGGTCAGATCAGTACATCACGCCGGGGATGCGCAGCTCAGGCGCTTCGCCACCAACGTATTTGCCCCACAGCTCGCCATAACGGCCCGAGCGCACCTGATGGGTCACAAACAGGTTCAGATAGTTCAGCCAGGTCACGTCCTGACGTTTGCCCACAACCGAGGTGTAATCGGTGGTCCAGGGCATCCGCGGACCTGCCAGCACGGTGTCATACTGATCGGTGATCGGCTTCACGGCGGTGTTGGTGGTGATGCCAATGTCGGCCTTGCCCTGCGCCACGGCCAGGAAGACTTCGTTTTCGGACTGATAGCCCTGATAGAGGTGCTCTTCACCCCATTCGGCGGCGATCTTCAGCCACTCCTGCTCCGGCACGGTGCCGATCGCAGCCGCCACACGCTTGCCGCGCATGTCTTCAAAGGTCTCGATGCCCGACTCGGCGTTCACAACACCCTGCGCGTAGTAGATGGCATAGGGAATGGTGAAACCCACGGTCCGCGCCCGCGCCAGGCTGTCCGAGGTGGCGCCAAACACAACGTCGGCACGACCGGTGACGATCACCGGCAGACGCTCGGCCCAGGTCACCGGCAGAACTTCGGCTTCAACTTCCAGCGCCGCCGCCAGATCGTTGCAGTATTCCACGTCAAAACCGGCAGGTTCGTTGTTGGCATCGCGATAGCCGATCGGCGGGAAATCCAGCACCACGCCACAGCGCAACGTGCCACGATCCACAACATCATCCAGCGTATCCGCCATAGCAGGCAGCGCGCCCGCAACCAGTACCGCACCTACAGCGGCCAATTTCTTCAGCATGGTCTTCCTCCTGTTGAGCCGACTCACTCCCCTGCGAGCCGTTGGCGAGAGTCCTACTGGATATTGGATCCAATATTCAATATAAAAAATTCAACTGCGGAAAATCCGGTAAAAGCCCGGTTCTATTTTTCCTTGTTGTCCATTAGGTTGCGTCAGAACGGAGGTGAGCCTTGAAACTGAAATCTGTCGATATTTCCCGCACCGCATCTGCGGCTACCATCGTCTTTGAAGCGCTGCGCAAAGCGATCATTGAGGGCGAACTGCAGGATGGCGAACCGCTGCGTCAGGATGAAATCGCGCGGATGTTCAACACCTCGCGGATCCCGGTCCGCGAAGCGATTTCGCGGCTCGAAGAACAAGGCCTGGTGAAATCCCAGCGCTACAAAGGCGCCGTTGTCGCCGGCCTGTCCCTGGAAGAGGCCTCCGAGGTGTTTGATTTCCGCGCCCTGGTCGAATGCGAAGTCATTCGCCGCGCGGTGCCGCAGATGTCGCCAACCCTGCTGGCCGAGGCCCGCGCCTATTGCGAAGACTTTGCCGCCTCCCCAAACCCGATGGACTGGGGCGATCTGAACCGCAAATTCCACGGCGCGCTCTACTCTGCCTGCGCCCTGCCCTACCACATCTCGGTGGTGGACAATGCCATGGACCGGATTGACCGCTACCTGCGCGCCCAGCTGGTGCTGTCAGACGGCATGGAACGCGCCAACATCGAACACCTGGCCATTCTGGAAGCCTGCGAAAAAGGCGACGCCGAGCGCGCCGCCGCCCTGACCCTGGCCCATATCGAAGGCGCCAAAGCCTCCCTCGCAGAACATATGAAAAGCCGCTGAAACAGGCTCTAACCCGCCCGTTGGAGCCACAACAGCCCCCTTTTCAATGTTCCAAAAAACCAGAAGCCAGCTCGCTCGCGCGAACCGGCCTTTTCTACAGCGCAGTCTGGAACGGCAAATCAGCCCTGCGTCGCCTCGCGGAACCATTGAATGATCAGCTTGCGTTCTTCCGGCTCCATATAGGTCACATTGGCCGGGGGCATGGCGTGGCTCACGCCGGCCTGCAGGTAGATCTGGCTGGCAGCCGCGGCCACATCGGCTTCGGTCTCCAGCAGGACGCCTTTGGGCGCACGGGCAATGCCGTCATAATAGGGTTCGCGGGCGTGGCACATGGCGCAGCGGCCCGGCACCACATTCATCACATCCTCAAAATGGGTGGCTTCCGCAAATTTAAGCTCGGAGGCGCTGAGCACGCGCGCCTCCGACTCTTCGTATGTGTCCTGCATCAGGGGTGCGGTCGACAGCCACATCACCCCGATGAACAGAATGGCCGTCACCAACCAGGTCCACCACTTGTACCCGCCCCCCGCATGGGAGGTGTTGAAGAAGTGGCGGATGGTGACGCCCATCAGGAAAATCAGCGATGCGATGATCCAGTTATACTCGGTGGCAAAGGCCAGCGGGTAGTGGTTGGACAGCATCAGGAAAACAACCGGCAGCGTCAGATAGTTGTTATGGGTCGACCGCAGCTTGGCGATCTTGCCGTATTTGGCATCCGGCGTGCGGCCTTCCTGCAGATCTTTCACCACGATGCGCTGGTTCGGCATGATGATGAAGAACACATTGGCCGTCATGATGGTGGCGGTAAACGCCCCCAGATGCAGCATGGTCGCGCGGCCGGTGAAAATCTGATTATAGCCCCAGCCCATCACCACCAGCATGCAAAACAACAGCAACATCAGCAGTGTTGGCGTGTTGCCCAAGGGCGATTTACACAGGAAATCATAGATCAGCCAACCCAGCGTCAGCGACCCGGCCGAAATCAGAATACCCTGCCACAGCGCCAGATCCGCCTTGCCGGCATCGATCAGATACAGCTCACCGCCGACCCAATAGACCACCATCAACAGCGCCGCGCCGCTCAGCCAGGTGGTGTAGCTTTCCCATTTGAACCAGATCAGGTGATCCGGCATGTTTTCCGGCGCCACCAAGTATTTCTGGATGTGGTAAAAGCCACCGCCATGCACCTGCCACTCTTCGCCATGGGCGCCAACGGGCAGGTTGGGGTGTTTGCGCAGACCGAGGTCCAGCGCGATGAAATAGAAGGATGACCCGATCCAGGCCATGGCGGTGATGACGTGAAGCCAACGCACCGCAAAGCCGATCCAGTCCCACATGATCGCGAGATCTTGCATGTCTTACTCCCTGAAAGATTGAGATCAGGCTACCCGACCCCAATTCCCTTGGGTACTTTTGATATTCCCAAGCAGTTTCAAATTTCCCCTGACAATCACCAGCCCTGAATTTCTCCAGTCCAAACGATCACCGGGGCGGCCTGACTTGGGCCGATTATGACCCGCGATAGGTCGAATAGCCAAACGGGCTCAAAAGCAGCGGCACATGGTAATGCGCCGGTTCCGACATGCCGAACCGGATCGGAACAACATCCACGAACCGCGGCTCTTCCGGCGGGGTGCCACAGGCATCCAGATAAGCGCCGGCATGAAACACCAGCTCATAGGTGCCAATTTCAAACTCTGCGGCAGGCAGAATCTGTTCGTCTGTCCGGCCATCATCATTGGTGGCCAGGGTGCGGATATGTGTGCGGGTCTCACCGTTGATGCGATAGAGATCGATCTTCAGCCCCTCCGCCGGGCAGCCGCGTGCGGTGTCCAGCACGTGAGTCGTCAGATAGCCAGCCATGGTCAGCCTCCTTTTCGGGCAAATTTACCTGTTGCGCCTATTTTGCGGCTTTTGACCTGTCTGCAACACAACAAATGCCCAAACAACTGTTTCAAAATATTTGAGAAAGTCTTTGCCAGAACGGCGTTTTATAAAGGTTTCCAAAATAATCAGGAGATCCCTCATGACCCGCTACCCCCGCGACATGCGTGGCTATGGCCCCAATGCCCCCGATGCCCAATGGCCCGGCGGCGCCAAAGTTGCTGTGCAATTCGTGCTAAACTACGAAGAAGGCGGGGAAAATTGCCTGTTGCATGGGGATGCCGCGTCTGAGGCGTTTCTGTCAGACATCCCAGGTGCCGCGCAATGGCCCGGTCAACGCCATTGGAATATAGAGTCGATCTACGAATATGGCGCACGCGCTGGCTTCTGGCGGTTGCACAAGCTGTTTACCGGTCTGAACATCCCGGTCACCATTTACGGCGTCGCCTCAGCGCTGGCCCGCAACCCCGAACAGGTGGCCGCGATGAAGTCGGCAGGCTGGGAAATTGCCTCGCACGGGTTGAAGTGGGTCGAACACAAAGACATGCCCGCCGAGGAAGAGCGCGCTGCAATTGCAGAAGCCATTCGCCTGCACACTGAGGTCGTTGGTGAGCCCCCCCGCGGCTGGTACACCGGGCGCTGCAGCTCAAATACTGTGCGTCTGGTGGCAGAAACCGGGCAGTTTGATTACATCAGCGACACCTATGATGACGACCTGCCTCATTGGGTGGAGCTGGGCGAGCAGAATCAGCTGATCATCCCCTACACGCTGGAAGCCAACGACATGCGCTTTGCCACCGCGCCGGGCTGGGTCACAGGCGAAGATTTCTATCAATATCTGAAAGATAGCTTTGACACGCTCTATGCCGAGGGCAGTGATGGCGCGCCTAAGATGATGTCGATCGGCCTGCACTGCCGCCTGATCGGCCGTCCGGGCAAAATCGCCGGGCTGAAGCGGTTCCTGGATTATATCGCCGGCTTTGACGGCGTTTGGACCCCCACCCGGTTGGAGATTGCCGAGCACTGGCAGAAAACCCATCCGCATCAGCGGTTTGAACGCCCCTCTGAAATGTCGCAAGAGCGTTTCGTGGAACTTTACGGGTCAATCTTCGAACATTCGCCCTGGATCGCCGAACGCGCCCACGGCCTGGAACTGGGCCAAGCCCATGACTGCGCCGCCGGTGTGCACAATGCGCTCTGCCGCATCTTCCGCACCGCCAGCTATCAGGAACGCCACGACGTGCTGACCGCCCACCCCGATCTGGCCGGCAAACTGGCCGCCGCTGGTCGTCTGACCGCCGAAAGCACATCCGAGCAATCCTCTGCAGGGCTCGACATGTTGACGGATGAGGAACGGGCAACCTTTACCTCTCTTAACGACGCCTACGTTGCCAAACACGGGTTCCCCTTCATCATCGCCGTGCGCGATCACGATAAGGCCTCGATCATGGCGAACTTCCACCGCCGCATCGACCACAGCACTGAGGTCGAGTTTGAAGAGGCCTGCAAACAGGTCGAACGCATCGCGGAATTCCGTCTGGGGGATCTGTTGCCGTGACAACGCTGACCCTCCGGCCCCTCACTGCTGAGGCCTTCGCCCCCTATGGCGATGTCATCGAATGCAGCGGCGCGCCTGACAAGATCATCAATCAAGGAATGTGTGGTCGCCATCATGATCTCGCGCTGGTTGATTCAGGCCCAGGCCGCACCGGCATAAGCCTGTTTGACGCCAAGGCCCGCGCCCTGCCCTACAGGCTGGACCTGATGGAGCGTCACCCGCTCGGCTCGCAGGCCTTCATCCCGCTCGACAACGTGCCGATGATCGTCAGCGTCGCGCCCGATGCAGATGGCAAACCCGGCACGCCTGAGGTCTTCCTCAGCCAGCCGGGCCAATCGATCAATATACACCGCAATGTTTGGCACGGTGTACTGGCACCCCTCGGGGCGCCCGGTCGCTACGTGGTTGTTGACCACATCAGCGATTTGCCAAACCTTGAAGAACACTGGCTCGAGGATCCGTATGACATCTTAGACCAGTAACCACCGGCCCAACCCGGCAGCAGATCGGGGCGGCCAAAAGCCAACTAGGGAGATAGTGAATATGGCTGATACCACCACCGGAACGCAGTTCAGCGATCCGAATGTAACCCCGCCCCTGGCACAGGCCGTGCCCCTGGGGCTGCAGCACGTTCTGGCAATGTTTGCCTCCAACGTGACGCCCTCCATCATCGTTGCCGGTGCCGCCGGTCTGGCCTTTGGCAGCGTTGAACAGATCTACCTGATCCAGATGGCCATGCTGTTTGCCGGCATCGCCACCCTGTTCCAAACCGTCGGCATCGGCCCCGTGGGCGCCCGCCTGCCGATCATGCAGGGCACCAGCTTTGCCTTTGTTGGCGTTCTGGCCGGTGTTGCCGCCACCCAGGGCCTCGGCGTGGCGCTGACCGCCTGTATCATCGGCGGTGCGATCCACTTCGCCCTTGGTGCGTTTATCGGCAAACTGCGCTGGCTGTTCCCGCCGCTGGTCACCGGTCTGGTGATCCTGGCAATCGGCCTCTACCTGATCCCCGTTGCGATCAAATACGCCGCCGGTGGCGCCGCCAAATTCCAGATGGAGGCAGAAAGCTTCGGCTCGCTGATGCACTGGTCGGTGGCTCTGACCGTTGTGATCGTTGCTCTGGGTGTCAAATTCTTCACCAAAGGCATGCTGTCCAACGCCGCCATCCTGATCGGCCTGATCGCCGGTTACATCGTAGCCATCATGATGGGCATGGTGAACTTCGGCGCAGTGTCGAAAGCCTCCTGGATCACCAGCATCAAACCCCTGCCCTACGGCTTTGAGTTCAGCCTCGGCGCGGTGATCGCGGTGACTCTGGTCTCCATCGTTTCGGCCATCGAAACCGTCGGCGACGCCTCGGCCACCGCCAAAGCCGGTGCCGGTCGTGACGCCACCGATGCGGAAATCCAGGGCGCGACCTATGCGGACGGTCTGGGCACTGCCGTGGCCGGTGTCTTCGGCGGTCTGCCAAACACCTCGTTCAGCCAGAACGTCGGCATCGTCGGCATGACCGGCATCATGAGCCGCCACGTCGTGACCATCGCAGGTCTGATCATGATCATCTGTGGTCTGCTGCCGAAAATCGGCGCCGTCATCGCCTCCATGCCGCTGCCGGTTCTGGGTGGTGGTGTGATCGTGATGTTCGGCATGGTCGCCTCGGCGGGCCTGAACGTCCTGACCGAGGTCAAGATGAACCGCCGCAACATGGTGATCATCGCGATCTCGCTGGCGGCAGGTCTGGGTCTGAACCTGGTGCCCACTGCGGTGCAGTATCTGCCCGGTGTGGTGAAAACGCTGATGACCTCGGCCGTTGCCCCCACCGCGCTCTGCGCCATCGTGCTGAACCTGGTTCTGCCGGAAGAAGACTAAGGAAACGGGGGCTGCGGCCCCCGACCAATCAGTCTCACACAATAAGAAACGCCCCCGGCGCCAAAGGCATATGCCGGTTCACATCCTTATAGAGCAGATAGCGGAAAGGCCCCGGTCCCCCCGCGTAACAGGCCTGCGGGCAAAAGGCGCGCAGCCACATGAAATCACCGGCTTCCACCTCAACCCAATCCTTGTTCAGACGATAGACCGCCTTGCCCTCCAACACATAAAGCCCGTGTTCCATCACATGGGTCTCGGCAAAGGGGATCACCCCGCCGGGCTGGAAGGTCACAATGGTCACATGCATGTCATGGCGCAGATCTGCCGGATCCACAAACCGCGTCGTCGCCCAGGCGCCATCAGTGTCGGGCATCGGCGTGGGGGCGATGTCTTTTTCGTTGGTCACAAAGGCCTCAGGCAGATCGATGCCCTCCACCGCCTGATAGGCTTTGCGGATCCAGTGGAACCGCGCCTCGGCCCCAGTGGTGTTCTTGATCGACCAGTCACAGCCCGGCGGCAGGAAGGCATAGCCGCCCTCCTCCAGCTGATGCGCCGCACCTTCAATGGTCAGCTGCAGCCCCCCCTCAACAACGAAGATCACCGCCTCAACACCGGCGTCCGTCTCTGGCTTGGTGGATCCGCCCCCCGGCTGCAGCTCGCCGATATACTGGCTGAAGGTCTCAGCAAATCCAGACATCGGCCGGGCAATCACCCAGAAGCGTGCACCCTCCCAGAACGGCAGGAAAGAGGTCACGATATCGCTGAAGGTGCCTTTGGGGATCACCGCATAGGCATCGGTGAACATTGCCCGGTCGGTCAGCAGTTGCGTCTGCGGCGGCAGCCCCCCCTTGGGGGCGTAATAGCTGCGGTCAGTCATGGAGGAACCCTTTGAAAAACAGTTGCCCCATTGAACCGCGCCCCCTGCCACGATCCAAGATCTTTCCCGTGAGCCTGCGCCTGAAGCACTGCTTGGGCTTTTTTGATAATCCAACCGGCGCCCCTGCCCGCTCTTTCATCGTTCCCAAAATACTCTGGGGGAATTGGCCGACAGGCCAAGGGGGCAACGCCCCAAACCCGGGCCTGCCCCGAAAAATTGCCAATTGGCAATTTCCGGTATTTCAACGCAATTTTAGGGACTTAGGGAAAATCACACAGTGGCAATTGCCAAAGGTCAGATCGGGTTTGCCTCAGCAAACTTCTTGAAAAACGCCAGAAACGCGCGATCGGGATCCTTGGCCTCCCCCTTACCTGCCGCCCAAGCCCGCCATTCGCTTTCCACGAAGTAAATGTCATAGCCGGGATGGCGCAGCCGCGCGGTTTCATAGGTTTCCGTGCGAAGTGGATCACCGGCAATCCGGGCCGGTCGTGGCTTCAACCCCGGGGCCTGTGGCACGGCCGTCTGCGGGTCCGGCGACACCACCTTCTCCGCCCGTTCCTGCGCCCTGACACGCCGCCCGGTGGAGGCATATTGCAACGCGCGCTCCGCCTCCCCCTGACCAGCACCATCCTTGCGCCACCAGCGGATTTCCACATGGGTCACCGACCGCCCGGTTTTCACCGGTGAGACTTCGACGACATAGTCGCTCAGCTCAGAGACCTCTGCCACCGCCGGCTCAATCGCCCGCATCCGCAGGTTTGACCAAGACGTAAGCTTACCTTTTGGGACGCCCAAGATTCCGCGCAGCGCCTCCAGCGAAAATTTCTCCGAGGATTTCCAGCGCAGATTGCCGCGCTTCTGCACCATCTCATAAAGCGTCAGCGCATATTTGGAGCTGAGCGCAAACATCACCTCACGCTGCAGCCGGGCAAAGATGGTGGAGTTGGAAATGATCCGCCGCAGCCGCGCCGGGATCTCATATTCCAGCATCCCATCCTTGCGCAGCCCCTCGACCGAGCCGCCCAACAGCTGCACCCGTTCAATCGCCGGCTCACCGTCCCATTCCACCTGCACCTTCACAATCGCCGACATCAGCCGCTCAATCGACTCACCCACGCGGTCATTGGAATTATGCGACCCGCGCAGCGCAGATTTGGCAATGACATGGGTGACCGGCTTATCAATCCCGTCCCAGGCATTTTCCAGCAGCTGGTTATAGATGCGACGGTCGGTCAGGGTCAGCGGCGTGACCTCAACCAGATCAACCAGCTCACCGGGTTTGATCAGCGATTCCGCACTGGGCCGGGCATCCAGCGTGCGGTATTGTTTTGGTGGGTTTGCCATGCTGCGCCTCGGGAATCACGCCCCGGTTTTCCGGGGTCGCCTACATTGATTTCTTACTTATGTATCAGAAGCGGTGTAAGCTTCCAAGAAGAAGATCAAAAAGCGGGGGCACCCAATTTGTAAGTTTAAGCGACTCACCCCGATTCGTCAGTGATTCGCAGACCCCTCTATTTGTTGCACAAAACAGGCTCTAAATAGGCTCAAATTCTCCCCACCCGAAAAGTAAGCTTTCAGACCCCCAATCCGTAAGTCTTACCGTCCCAGAATGTAAGCTTTGACCACCCGATACGTAAGCCTAAGCACCCAATAGGTAAGCGATAGAGTTGTTAGTGTCTGACTCTAAACATATCTTCCGGACTGAACGATAGAATCCTAGAATCTGGAACCCCGGTTTTTTCAATTTGGATTAATGGGAATCGGCGCACTTTGCAGGTCTCAGCGCAAAACCACCCTTTTCAGCGCCAGTCGCACCGGATTTTCCACAGGATATCCCCAGCAACGTGCGAACCTGACGTTGCCGATCTGCAAAGTGCGGTTTTTTCAGTAAGGATGCCCAAAATTCGCACTTGAGCGTGATGCCCCCAGCAGACACAATAGTCGCAAAAGAAAAATGAGGCACCTTCAGAGGGTATCATGGCAGAGACTGATTTTCCTATCACTTTGGATGAGATCGAGGCGCTGGCAAGCCGCGCAGATATCGTCATCGACCGGTTGCGCGAACGGCTGTTTGCGCCGGGCACTGAAAAACGACTGGATGTGCGGTTCAACGTCCGCACGGCCGGTGAAATGGTGGGGCGTACCGAAAAGGCGATCCGCGATGCGGAGGCCGATGGCCGCCTGCCGGAACCTGAGAAGGATCCAACCACCGGTCGCCGCACGGGCTATTCCCTGGCCGAGATCAATCGCATGCGCGATGTCTTTGGCACGCTGCCGCATCGGGCGGCTTCGGACCCGGCGACGGTTCTGGCTGTTCAAAACTTCAAAGGTGGCGTGGGCAAATCCACCGTCACCGTGCATTTGGCGCAATATCTGGCACTGAAAGGCTATCGCGTCTGTGTCATCGATTGTGACAGCCAGGCCTCCACCACGTCGATGTTTGGGCTGAACCCGGATGTGGACGTGAATGAAAACGAAGATACGCTTTACCCGTTCTTCCAGCATGGCGGTCCCGCCTCATTGCATTATGCGCTGCGGGCGACCTATTGGCCCGGTGTTGCGCTGATTCCGGCGAACCTTGGGCTTTATGATGCTGAATATGAATTCGCCGCCCGCATCATGCGCGAAGAGGGATTTGTGCTGGATAGACTACGGGCCGGAATAGAGTCTATTTCGGACCAGTTTGACGTGATCCTCCTGGACCCGCCGCCGGCGCTTGGGATGATTTCCCTGTCGGTGCTGCGCGCCGCCAACGCGCTGGTGATCCCGGCGCCGCCCAACAATATCGATTTCGGCTCCACCGCGCATTTCCTGCGCATGATGAGCGCAACCCTGCATGAGCTGGCCGAACATGGCGGGGCGCGGGGCTATCATTTTGTTAAGGTTTTGGCGACCAAGATGAACGACCAGAAAGGCGCGCATCAGGTGATCAAGCGGATGATGGACGCGGTGTTCCCGCAGGACATGCTGCAGGCGGTGCTGAAGGACTCGGCCGAGATCGACAATGCCGCTGCCAATCTGCAGAGCGTTTATGAAATCACCGGCGCCGCTGCCCGGACGGAAACACACAAGCGCTGCCGCACCTATCTGGATGCGGTGGGACGTGAGATTGAGGTGCTGATCCGCAAGACCTGGCCCAGCCACCATGCAGCCCTGCGTAAGGAGGGGATCCTATGAGCAAGAGACATGATGCGGTTTTCGACGATGTGCTGAGCGGGCTGCCCGCAAGCAAAAAGGCGGAAGATCGGGCCTCGGCGCGGTTCCTGAAACGATCGAACACCATGGCGGAACAGGCCAGCGGAGAACGGCAGGAAAAGGTGCTGCGGCTGGTGGACCCTGCGGATTGCCGGATGTGGGAGCGGCACAACCGCGCTTATGATTTGCTGACGCCGGAAAACTGCGCGGATCTGATCGATGGGATCAAATCGCAGGGGCAGCAGGAATTTCCGGCGATTGTGCGCCGTTTGCCGCCGGGGCAGGGTGCCACCTATGAGGTGATCTGCGGCGCGCGTCGGCACTATGCCGTCAGTTGGCTGCGGGCCAACAATTACCCGCAGTTCAAATATCTGGTGGAAGAGCGCGAGCTGACCGACGAAGAGGCGTTTCGCCTGGCTGATATCGAAAACCGGGATCGCGAAGACATCTCGGATTTTGAGCGCGCGCGGGACTATGCCCAGGCGATTGCGCTTTACTATGGCGGCACCCAGAAGGTCATGGCCGAACGGCTGGAGGTGTCCCCGGGCTGGCTGTCACGTTATCTGGATCTGGCGAAGCTGCCCGAGGCGGTGGTGAAGGCCTTCCCGTCTATCCGTGATCTGAAAGAGCTGCATGCGCGCCAGTTGAAACCGGTGTTGAAAAGCCATGAGAAGGCTGTTCTGGCAGAGGCGGATTTGATCGCAGGGGAGCGCGCCGCGGGGGGCAGCATTGATGCGGCCACGACGCTGAAACGGTTGAAGGCCGTGGCCACTGAGAAGCGTGGCGCCAAGAAGCCAGCGCGGATTTTCTGCGGCGAGCCTTACGAAGAGGGCGTAAAAATGAAACGCGCGGGACGCAAAGTGGTGTTGGAATTTGACGCCGGCCTGTCCGATCCCGCGTTGCGCGCCGCCATGGCGCAGTTTCTGAACCACTGGCGAGAGTGAGGAAGGAGTTGCCAATTGGCAATTTCGCGTTTTATGACTTGTTTATAATAGGTTAGAAGAAAAACGGTCTGGCAATTGTCAGACCGTTTTGTGTTTTGCGAGAGAAAACCGGGGCTGGGGGTCGAGAGGGCGGATCTTGTGAGTATTTTGGGATCATTGAAAGGTGACCATCAGGCTCGAATTGGCAGATTAGAGACTATTTTTAGAGCTGTCAGTTGGGAGAGCGGCTATAGTCTGGTTGAGGAGGGGGAGGGGGGCTGGATGCTCGCTTCTGTCCTGGGGATGCTTAGGGAGAGGTGAAGCTGACGGTTTCCGCACATTGATGGAACGTGCCGCGCCTCAGATCCGCAATGCGTCAATACAGATGGCAAAAATCCGTGTTGTCCAAGTAATGCTCAAAATGGCTTTATTTTGAGCATTGAGATTCGTAGAGTTTTTGAAACCAACATCTATCTGTGGACCGGTTTATGATCGACCCAGACCCATATAATGCCGATTTGGAAGAGGATCAGGAGGAAGCGGACCTGTGGTTCGTCCCCGCGCCGCCAGAGGAGGAGCCGGATTTCCTGTCGCCTTTGCCGCGATCCTCTGACGATGAGCTGTCTCAGATCGCAGATTGGCAGGCGGCGCAGCGAGATCTGGTGGTTGAGCTAGCCGATGCGGCGCGGCTGCTTGGTGTGCTGGATGAGATGTTGCGGCGCGGGCCCAAAGGGTGGTCGCAGCGGATTGCCCTGACCGAAGCGGCGCAGCTTGGCTGGATAACGGGATCGCGGCTGTCGGTGGAGCGGCTGGGTCTGTGGACCGAATTGCGCTTGTCACACCCCGGCGATGATGCCCGGGATTTGGAGCGCGGGTCCTGGGCCTATCGACGGCTTGCGGGAAACTTGCAGCCGCTTGAGGGCATGAAGGCGTTTTTGAACCGAACCCCGGTGGGCGAGCAGTCCTTGCTGGATGACAAGATCGAGGGTTGGAGCGCGGCGATTCTGGCGGCCAATGCGCTGCACCCGATCGCACTGGGGGGTTTTGCCCATCACCTCTGGCCCTTGGCGGGGATCGGCAGCCCCGGTGACAAGCTGGAATGCAGTGTTGTTGGCGCGCGGATTGCGGCGCAGGCCAAGGGGGCGGCGCTGAGGTTTGCACCGATTGCGATGGGCGGATCCTCGGCGCTGTTGGCCAGTGGCACGGCGGAGCGCAAGCTGCGCTATTGGATCAGGGGTGTCAGCAACGGCGCCAGTCGTGCCATTCGGATCCTGCGCCTGCTGGAGGATTGGTCCGCGCGCGCGACCGCTGAAACGCAGGATCTGTCGGGCAAAACACACGGGCGGTTGTTGACCCTCTTTGCGGCTTGGCCAATGATCTCTGCCCCGACGGCTGAAAAGATGACGGGGGTCAGCCGTGCTTCGGTCCAACGAAACCTTGATGCGCTGCAGCAGCGTGGGTTGATTTCGGAAGTGACCGATCAAAGCCGTTTCCGCGTTTGGACCGCCAATATCGGCAGTGCCGGGTGAGATTGGGATGGTCTGTGCTGGTACTCCTGACTTGCAACGACACTGGGCTGGCACTATCCGTTAGAGGGTTCGTACCAAAAGGGTTTTTCCAATGATTACGCCAGTTATTCTCTGCGGTGGGTCGGGCACGCGTTTGTGGCCCTTGTCGCGTAAGTCTTATCCCAAACAGTTTGTGCCTTTGGTGGGGGAAAACACCCTGTTCCAAGGTTCCGCTTTGCGGATGCAGGGGGCGGATTTTGCCGCGCCGGTGGTGATTACGAATTCAGATTTTCGCTTCATTGTTGTTGAGCAGCTGCAAGAGGTTGGCATTGATCCCGGTGCGATCCTGATTGAGCCTGAGGGGCGCAACACTGCGCCGGCGGTTCTGTCGGCCGCACTGCATCTGCAGAAAGAAGATCCTGAGGCAATCATGCTGGTGGCGCCGTCCGATCACGTGGTGCCAGATGTTGCGGCGTTTCAGGCCGCGGTGGAGCGCGGGCTTGAGGCGGTTGAGCAGGGGCAGTTGGTGACCTTTGGCATCGCGCCCACGCGGCCAGAAACCGGTTACGGATATCTGGAACTGTCTGAGGCCTCTGACGGTGGTCCTGTGGCCTTGCGGCGGTTTGTGGAAAAACCGGACGCGGTTCGGGCCGAGGAGATGCTGGCCGCGGGTGATTTCCTGTGGAACGCGGGGATCTTCCTGTTTAAGGTCAAAGACATCGTGGCGGCATTTGAGGCCTATGCGGCCGAACTGATGGCGCCGGTTGCGGCCGCTGTTGATGGCGCGGAGAGCGATCTGGGCTTTTGCCGGTTGGCGCCTGAGCCATGGGCCAAGGCGGATGATATTTCGATCGACTATGCTGTTATGGAGCGGGCAAGCAACCTGTCTGTTGTGCCCTTCACCGGCGCATGGTCTGATTTGGGCGGCTGGGATGCGGTCTGGCGTGAAGGGGAGCGGGATGCGCGCGGGGTGATGACCTCGGGCGATGCGACCTCGATCGATTGCAGCAACAGCATGCTGCGGTCTGAAAATGACGCGGTGGAAGTGGTCGGCATCGGGCTGGACAATGTGATCACTGTTGCGATGAACGATGCGGTGCTGGTCGCCAGCATGGACCGGGCGCAGGACGTCAAGAAAGCGGTTGATGCTTTGAAGGCGAATAAGGCGGCGCAGGCGACAACTTTCCCAAAAGATCATCGTCCCTGGGGCTGGTTTGAGAGCCTGGTGATCGGCGATCGTTTTCAGGTGAAGCGGATCCATGTGCATCCCGGCGCGTCCCTGTCGCTGCAATCCCACCACCATCGCGCAGAACATTGGATCGTGGTTTCGGGCACTGCGGAGGTGACGATTGACGAGAAGGTGCAGCTGGTCTCGGAAAACCAATCGGTCTTTATCCCTCTGGGTGCGGTGCACCGGATGCGCAACCCCGGCAAGGTGCCTATGGTGCTGATTGAGGTGCAGACCGGGGCCTATCTGGGGGAAGATGACATCATTCGATACGAAGATGTTTATGCCCGGGGGCAGGGTGCCAAGGGCTAACAGCGCTGGCTCTCACTTGCAGTGTAGTATTGGCCGGCGTGCTCGGATACCCGTGCGCCTGTTTTGAGAGTGTTTTGATAAACATGTGATGGGCGTATAGGCTGCCAACAGATCAACTACGTCTGTTGAGACGGCATGTGAAGGAACCTGTTTTGGAGCTTAGGAAAACGTCCCTCCCTGGTGTTGTGGTGCTGACGCCGCAGCGGTTTGGCGATCATCGCGGGTTCTTTTCGGAGAGCTGGAACCGGCGGGTGCTGGAGGCGGCGGGGCTGCATTTGCCGGAGTTTGTGCAGGACAATCATTCGATGTCGCTTGAGGTTGGCACCCTGCGCGGGCTGCATTTTCAGGCGCCGCCCCATGCGCAGGGCAAACTGGTGCGCTGTGGGCGGGGCCGGCTGTTTGATGTTGCTGTGGATATCCGCAAAGGCTCCCCCACTTATGGGCAGTGGGTCGGCGAAGAGCTGAGTTATGAAAACGGTCGCCAGTTGTGGATCCCGGCGGGCTTCCTGCATGGGTTTGTCACCCGTGAGCCCGATACTGAGATCATCTATAAATGCACCGATCACTATGCGCCTGACTGTGACGGTGCGGTGCGTTGGGACAGTTGTGGTATCGACTGGGGGCTGAAAGTGGATCCGGTGCTGTCTGAAAAAGACACTATTGCACCCCAACTCGCCGATTTTGACAGCCCCTTTACCTATGAAGGAACGCAGGCATGAAGCTCCTGGTGACCGGCGGCGCCGGATTTATCGGTTCGGCAGTGGTGCGTCAGGCGGTGCAGGCGGGCCATGAGGTGGTGAACCTGGATGCGCTGACCTATGCCGCCTGTCTGGACAATCTGGCATCTGTAGCAGACAGCCCACTTTATCAGTTTGAGCAGGTCGATATCCGTGATGGCGCGGCGGTGGCGGCCTGTTTCCAGAAACACCAGCCTGAGGCGGTGCTGCATCTGGCCGCCGAAAGCCATGTGGATCGCTCGATCGACGGGCCGGCGGTGTTTATGGAAACCAATGTCATGGGCACTTTTCACCTGCTGCAGGCGGCGCGCACCCTGTGGGAGGGGCAGGGCCGTCCGGAGGGGTTTCGTTTCCAGCATATCTCCACCGATGAGGTCTATGGCTCCCTGCCCAGCGATCCTGAGGTGATGTTCACAGAAGACACCGCTTATGATCCGCGCAGTCCCTATTCCGCCTCAAAAGCGGCCTCGGACCATCTGGTGCGCGCCTGGGGCGAGACCTATGGCCTGCCGGTGCTGCTGACCAATTGTTCGAACAACTACGGGCCCTATCACTTCCCCGAGAAGCTGATCCCGGTGATCATTCTGAACGCGCTGGCTGGGAAAGAGCTGCCGATCTATGGCGATGGCAGCAACATCCGCGACTGGCTTTATGTGGAAGATCACGCCGATGCGCTGCTGACGGTGTTGCAGAAGGGCACAGTCGGGCGCAGCTACAATATCGGCGGCGAGAATGAGCGCACCAACCTGCAGCTGGTGGAAACACTTTGCGCCATATTGGATCGCAAACGCCCGCTGAACAGTGGTTCCTATGCGGATCAGATCACCTTTGTCACCGACCGCCCGGGCCATGATGCCCGCTACGCCATCGACCCGACCCGCATCCGGGATGAGTTGGGGTGGCGCCCGTCGGTCACCGTCGAGGAAGGGCTGGAGCGTACCGTAGACTGGTATCTGGACAACAGTGCCTGGTGGCAGGCGCTGCAGGGGCGTGATGGTGTGGGCGAACGGCTGGGGGTGAAGGCGTGAGAGCGTTGGGGAATTTGCGCCTCCGGCAGGAGTATTTGGGGATCGTTGAAAAGGGCACGGGCAGGTGATTTTGGTCTTTGGCAGATCTGGTCAAGTGGCGCGGGAGCTGGCGGCGCTGGCCCCGGACGCGCGGTTTCTTGGCCGGGCTGAGGCCGATCTGAGCGATCCTGCCGCCTGTGCCGCGCAGATCATGGCGCTGCGGCCCGCTGTGGTGATCAACACCGCCGCCTACACCGCCGTGGACAAGGCCGAAGAAGAGGAGGCGCGGGCCACCGTGGTAAACGGGGAGGCGCCGGGCGCCATGGCGCGGGCCTGCGCTGAATTGGGCATTCCGTTCCTGCATATCTCCACCGATTATGTGTTTGACGGGCAGGGCGATCAGCCGCGCGGCGCTGATGATCCTGTGGCGCCGCTCAATGCCTATGGCCGTTCAAAACGGGCGGGTGAGGTGGCGGTGGCCGAAAGCGGCGCAGGCTATGCGGTGTTGCGTACCTCCTGGGTGTTTTCTGCTCATGGCAATAACTTTGTCAAAACCATGCTGCGCCTGTCTGAAACCCGCGACCAGCTGACGGTGGTGGGGGATCAGATCGGCGGCCCAACCCCGGCGCGCGCCATTGCGGCAGCGCTACTGTCGCTGGCGGGGCAGATGCAGGTGGGGCGTCCGAGCCGCGGCATCTACCACTTTGCCGGTCAACCCGCGACCAGCTGGGCGGAGTTTGCGCGCGAGATCTTTCACCAGGCGGGCCGTGCCACTGAGGTCAGCGATATTCCGGCCTCGGACTATCCCACCCCTGCCGTGCGGCCACTGAATTCCCGGCTGGATTGCGCTGATTTAGAGACTGATTTTGGTATAAAGGCCCCGAATTGGACGCAGGGGCTGGCAGAGGTTTTGAAGGATTTGAAACATGGTTAAGCGCAAGGGCATCATTCTGGCCGGCGGTTCGGGCACGCGGCTTTATCCTTTGACCATGGCGGTCTCCAAGCAGCTGATGCCGCTCTATGACAAGCCCATGATTTACTACCCGCTGACGGTGCTGATGCTATCAGACATTCGTGAGGTGGCGGTGATTACGACACCGCAGGATCAGGCTCAATTCCAGCGGCTTTTGGGGGATGGCAGTCAATGGGGCATGCAGCTGACCTATATTGAACAACCCAGCCCCGATGGTCTGGCGCAGGCCTATATTCTGGCCGAAGCGTTCCTGGATGGCGCGCCTTCGGCGATGGTGCTGGGGGACAAT
Organism: Thalassovita autumnalis; assembly: GCF_001458255.1. Classification (GTDB taxonomy): domain Bacteria; phylum Pseudomonadota; class Alphaproteobacteria; order Rhodobacterales; family Rhodobacteraceae; genus Thalassobius; species Thalassobius autumnalis. The sequence goes on along the minus strand of NZ_CYSB01000047.1, from coordinate 18,844 downwards.
ATCTTCTTCGGTCACGGGCTGCCGAACCTGTTGAGCGCGGCGGATGCGCAGCCGTCTGGTGGGACGGTCTTTGGCTATCACGTGGCGGACCCTGAGCGTTACGGCGTTGTGAAGTTTGACAACGATGGCCGGGCCGAGAGCATTGTGGAGAAGCCTGAAGTGCCGCCGTCAAACTACGCGGTGACCGGGCTTTATTTCCTGGATGGTGACGCGCCGCAGCGCGCGCGTCAGGTGCAACCCTCGGACCGGGGGGAGCTGGAGATTGCCACCTTGCTGGAGAGCTATCTGGTTGAAGGTCAGCTGTCGGTGAAAACCATGGGACGCGGCTATGCCTGGCTGGACACGGGCACCCATGCGTCGCTGCTGGATGCAGGAAACTTCGTGCGGACCTTGGTTGAACGGCAGGGGCTGCAAGCCGGATGCCCGGAAGAGATTGCCTTTGAAAAAGGCTGGATCGATGCCGCCAAGCTGGCGGAGCTGATTGAGCCCTACAAGAAGACCACCTACGGCGCATATTTGCAGCGGTTGCTGGATGCGTGAGGCCTTGGTCGAGGCCGTTTAGGGCCTACGCCTTATGCAGTTCGGCCAGTTTGGTCTTTGCCAGACCCCAGCCCGCGACATGGTGGATGACCCCAAATCGGCCTTCAGCGAGGGCTGTATCGACCTCAGATTTGGTCATCTCCGCATAAGAGAAATCTTCCAGATCGCCGGGGTTTGGGGCGGTGGTTTGGTGGCAGCCGGTGGCCAGGAAATAGTGCCCGGTGCAGCCGCCCTGATTGCCGTTGTCGACATAGCTGCCGAGGGAATAGAGGGCGGCAGGTTCCAGCCCGGTTTCTTCCAGCAATTCGCGCCGGGCGGCTGTTTCAGGATCTTCGCCTGTTTCAATAAACCCGGCCGGAAAGCCCAGAACCTTGCGGCGGGGGCCGTGTTTATATTGATCGATCAGCATCAGATTGCCGTTTCCCAGCACCGCCACCACCAGCGCAAAGGGGCGCAAATCGACCTGATAGAAGTCATCGATGACCTCATCCGGGCGGATTTCGATCCGTTCCTGACGCACCCGCAAAAACGGTGGCAGATCCAGCAGGGTTTTGCTGTCCAGTGTTTTCCAATCCATGACGCGGCTTTCTAAGCGATTTGTTATCGTTGAGACTGCCAGCCTGCGGTAATGCTGCCAAGCGGGTATGGCGAATTTGTATGAGGTTTGACTTTGTCCGCGAGATATGGCCGAAGAGAGCAAGGCCACCAACAGCGAGAGCGATGTGATAGCACCATTGAAGAACCCCGCTGCAGGCGCGGCGCTGCGGCTGGCGGCCGTTGTGGTCACCTACAACCGGTTGGATCAATTGAAGATCACCGTTGCCAGATTGCTGGACAGTGCGGCTGACGCGTTGGATACGCTTGTGGTTGTCGACAATGCCTCAACAGATGATACGGCCCGCTGGCTGTCTGAGCAGGCGGATCCACGCCTGCGGGTGCTGCGGTGCAAGACCAACGAAGGCGGGGCTGGCGGGTTTGAGGCGGGGCTGCGGTTGATCCGGGATGAGATCGATCCGGATTGGGTTGTGGTTATGGATGATGATGCGCGGCCCAAGCCCGGGACATTGGAGGGCTTTGTGGCAGCTGAACGCCCGGATGATCTGGCGGCGGCGGCGGCGGTCTATTTTCCCAATGGTCAGATCTGTGAGATGAACCGTCCCTCGGTCAATCCGTTCTGGCGACCGGCGGCTTTTGGCCGGACCCTGTGGCGGGCGCTACGGGGCAAAGGGCGTGATGGCTATCACATTCCGCGTAAGGCCTATGCAAGTGAGGCACCGACGGAGATCGATTTGACCTCCTTTGTTGGCCTGTTTCTGTCGCGCCGTATGCTGGCCGAGGCAGGTCTGCCTGATCGCCGGCTGTTTCTGTATGGCGATGATGTGATCTACACGCTTGGCTTGCGGCGTGTTGGCTTTCGGATCCATTTTGAACCGTCGCTGGTTTTTGAGCATGATTGCTCAACCTTTGCCAATGATCAGAAGCGGGTCTTTGATCCGCTGTGGAAGGTCTATTACAGCTACCGCAACGGCCTGGTGATGTATCGCCGCGCGGCTGGCCTGTTGTTTTGGCCGCTGATGGTGCTGGCGGCGAGCAAGTGGTTTCTGATTGGCCGGCGCTACGGGGCGGATCGGTCGGTTTATAACAAGCTCTATCGTCGTGCGGTGCGTGACGCTGTGCGTCAGGATTTCTCGCTCAGCCACGCTGAGGTGCAGGGGCTTGTTAATCCGGAACCCTGACGCGCCGGGTCAGCGATGGCTTAGAATGAAGCGGTGATAGCGGCCAAGCAGGAGGACGCCAAAGAACAGCGGCACCAACCCTGTGATCAGGATGTAGAGGATCGAGACGTGGTTGGGGTGATAGGTCGGGTAAAATCCCGTCCGGAACAGGTCCAAAACATGCAGTATGGGGTTGTACCACAAGATGTCCTGAATGGCAGGCGGCAGGTCACCGTAGAGGAAGAAGACCCCTGACGCGATGAAGAGGGGGCGTGTGGCGATGGACCAAACTGTGTTCCAGATCGGCAGCAACCCACCCAAGGCAGCGTTTAACGCGCCCCAGCCCAAACCCTGCAGACACAGAAGGGCGGTGGCGATCAAAACAGGTTCGAAATCGGGGCGGACACGCAGACCCGCGAAAATGATGGTGCCTGTGATGAGAATGCCCATCACCAGAATGTTTGTCAGAGCGTTAAGCAGAAACCGTGCCAGCAGGGCTTCGACCCAGGTCACGGCCGGGAACTTCAACAGCGCCTTGGAGTAGTTGAGCGCATTCCCCACGGACCGTGACAGGTTTTGGAAGATGCCAAACGGCACGATCCCGGTGGCGAAAAACATTAGAAAGCTGGTGCCAAGCGGTGGGCTGCGGACCATCAGCGAAAACCCGATTGCCATAATCAGCATGCCGCCCAAAGGTTCCAGAAGCGCCCAGAGATAACCCCCCGGTGACCGCCCATAGCGCGTCGACATTTCCCGCAGGATCAGGGCCAAGGTCGTGCGGCAGCTGCGCAGGATCAGAGGGGACGACTTCACTGAGGACATTGGCGCCAACGGGGCCATTGGTTCTGTTTGCAGATCGGGCAGGGTTTCAGTTTGCGACATTAGTGTTTGCACCGGTCAGGAATTCTCGGAATAACTATGCATGAGTGCGCGGTGGGATTCAAATCCCCCGAGGCCCGAAGAAGGCCAAGGAACAGGTGGATAAAAAATTGGAAAACAACAACAATAATCCACGCGCTGCAGAAGCCCAGCCGGTTCAAGCTGAGGCAGGTGGCACCGAAGGGTCTAACGCGGCGGGTGCAGGCCCTAAGGCAGGGCCACCGCCGGGCAAGGGACGGCCGGGCGGCAAAAACGGTCCACCGAAGGTGCGCCCCGTGGCGACGCCGGTGCGGATGCGCCGCCGTCACTGGGGTGTTTTGCTGAGTTTTGTGCTGTTTGTTCTGGCGCCGCTTGGGGCCGTCACCGGCTACATGTATTGGGTGGCCGAAGATCAATATGCCTCCACCACCGGGTTCACCGTGCGGCAGGAAGAAGGCGCCAGCGCCACCGAATTGATGGGTGGTCTGGCAGCACTTACCGGCACGTCGTCGTCGCCGGATGGCGATGTGCTTTATGAATTTATCCGCAGCCAGCAGATTGTGCGCCGGATTGATGAACAGCTGGATCTGCGCACTTACTATGCCACCCGTTGGGGCAGTGACCCGGCCTTTGCGCTGTGGCCGGACGCCACGATTGAGGATTTGCACTGGTTCTGGGAACGGGCGGTGCGGGTGTCCTACGATCAGGCCAGCGGCTTGACCGAGTTGGAGGTGTTGGCGTTCGACCCGGAAATGGCGCAGCGGGTGGCGCAGGCGGTTGTTGATGCCAGCCAGATCATGGTCAACGAATTGAACGCAGGCGCGCGGCAGGATGCGATCCGCTATGCGGCGGCCGATCTGGAGGATGCCTTGGCGCGTCTTCTGCGGGCGCGCCAGGAGATGACATCCTTCCGGACCCGTACCCAGATCGTGGATCTTGAGGCGGACCTACAGGCCCGGATGGGGGTCATGGGGAACCTGCAGCAGACCCTTGCGCAGGAGTTGATCGCCTTTGACGAATTGCAGCAATCAACCCGGTCCACCGATCCCCGTCTGACACAGGCCCAACGCCGAATTGAGGTGATCCGTTCGCGGATTGCAGAAGAGCGGGCCGGCATCGCCGCCACCGAGGTTTTGGGCACCGGTGAAGACTATCCGACCCTGATGGCCGAGTTTGAGGGCCTGCTGGTGCAGCGTGAGTTTGCAGAAAGCTCCTACCGGGCGGCGCTGACGGCCTATGATGCAGCGCAGACCAATGCGGTGCGTCAAAGCCGTTATCTGGCGACCTATATTCCGCCCACCCTGGCCGAAAGCCCGCAATACCCGCGGCGCAACATGATCATCGGCACGGCGTTTCTGTTGTTGATTTTGGGCTGGGGTATTCTGGTGCTGGTCTACTATTCCATTCGCGATCGCGGCTAAGGTCCGGGCGGGAGGCATCGGCGATGATCCGGTTAGAAAACCTCACCAAGAGTTTTTGGGTCAATGGCCAGCGCAAGGTGGTCATCGACAATCTGAACCTGACCCTGCCAACCGGCGCGTCACTGGCGCTGTTGGGGCGCAATGGTGCGGGCAAATCCACATTGCTTGAAATCATTGCCGGCAACCTGCCGCCCGATTCGGGCCGGGTGGTCAGCGATGGCGTGATCTCATTTCCCGTCGGGTTGGGCGGTGCCTTTCACCGCGATCTGACAGGCGCGCAAAATGTGCGGTTTGTGGCGCGGATCTATGGTGTCGACACCCAGAGCCTGGTTGAATTCGTGGAAGATTTCGCCGAGCTGGGGCCACATTTCAACGCCCCTTTGCGCACCTATTCATCTGGCATGCGGTCCCGGCTGGGGTTTGGCGTGTCGATGGGGATCCGGTTTGACACCTATCTGGTGGATGAAGCGACCTCGACCGGGGATGCGGCGTTTCGTGCCAAAAGTAAGGCTGTGTTCCGCGCCCGCATGGCCGAAAGCGGTTCGGTGATGGTGAACCATAACTTAAACGAATTGCGTGAATATTGCGATGCTGGGCTGGTGTTGGAGCATGGCCAGCTGAGCTATTTTGACAATGTCGATGACGCGATTGCCTTTCACGAAGAACAGATGGCCCGGTAACGCACTCAAGCCGCCCCGCCGAAAATTTCGCTAAATTTTTATCGCAACGCCGCCTTTGCGCCGCATGAGCGGCCTGTCTTTTGCCGGTTCGCGCTGGCAGGGTGATCCCAACGAAGTGGAGTTGGGGTTTCATGGTGGATTTGGTGCAAGGAACGGGCGCGCTTTGGGCGGCCTCTTTGGCGGGGCTAGCGCTGGATGTGCGTGATCTATTGGTGGTGCAGACCAGCGGCGGGCCGCAGCTTTTGGGTCTGACGGGGGCGGTGGGGGCCAGTGGCGGTGGGCTGATACGGCTTGGGGCGGATGGATCTGTCCTGCAGACGCTGCCACACAGCAGCGGGCTCAGCACGGCGCTGTCAGAGGATCTGCAGCTGCTGACCGATGGGTCGGGGCAGGGGCATCTGGTGGTTGGTGTTGATGGGGCCGGGCGGTCGGTTGCCTATGACTGGGCGGCAGACGGTCAGATCGGTGATCTTAACTCCCTGCCTGTGAGTGGCGGTAGCTTGATGCCCAATAGTGCGGTGATGACCAGTATGGAGAATGGCGATGTCCTCTATGCGGTGATGGCGGACGGTGGGTTGGGCAGGCTGGGCGCAGAGGGTGCTGGTTATACTCTCTGGTCAGTGACCTATGATGATGGCGGTGACCGTTTCTTTGGTGATGCGGGCGATGATCGTATTTATGCCGGCAATGGGTTTGACCATATTTACGGCGGCAGCGGCAATGATTTGATCTATGGCGGCGACAAGGCGGATCAGGTCTGGGCCGGGTCTGGCGATGATACGGTTTACGGCGGCAAGGGCGCTGACAATGTGCTGCTGGGGGATGGCAACGATATCTTTTACGACCGGGGTCAGGGCGGCACCGCCGGGCAGGATCGGGTGCAGGCCGGGGCTGGCAATGACACGCTGCTGGGGCAAGGGGGCGCCGATCTGCTGGAGGGCCAGAAAGGCTATGACTGGATCGAAGGGGGCATCGGTTGGGACACGCTGCGCGGGGGCAACGGGTTTGACACGCTGATCGGCGGCAATGGCAATGACCTGCTGGAAGGTGGGGAGTTGGCCGATGTCTTTGTGTTCCAGCAGGGCAGTGGCGCCGATACGATCAGCGATTTTGGTCTGGGCAATGACCGGCTGCAGCTGGACGTTGGGCGCAGCAGCCTGGCGCAGCTCTCACCGGTGGAAGAGGCGGCTGGGCTGCGCCTCAACTGGGACGGTGGATCGGTGCTGTTGCAGGGGATCTCGCTTGCGGATTTGGACGCTGGGGATTTGGTCTTTCTCTGAGCTTAGTCTCTAACCCGGCCCAAAGGTTCTAATCCGGCCGCACGGTGACAGCCGGGTCAGCGCGATTTTGAGCAGCAGGTTTCAAAACCCTGTGGCTTAGAAAATCGACAGGTCGTCGCTGAGTCCGGTGAGGCTGGAGATATTTGTCAGCGTGATGGTGCCCGCGGCGCTGAAGTCAAAGACCACTTGACCGTCCACAACCGACGCATAGGTGCTGACCACCTGCGCCGCGCTGAGCGTGCTGCCGCCCCAGAGCGTATCGTCAAACTCCAGTGCGTCGGTGCCGGTGACGTAATCGACGATACGGTCATCCTCAATAACCGAGCCGTTGAAGATAAAGGTATCCGCCCCAGCGCCACCGTTCACGGTGTCATCACCGCCGCCAAGATGGATGGTGTCATTGCCGCCCCCGGCCCAGATGCGATCGCCGCCATGCACGCCGGTTTGCGCATTGTCGAGGTAGGTGTCATTGCCATTGCCCAGATAGGCGCGGTCCCGGCCATTGTCGCCCGAAAGGGTATCATTGCCGTTGCCCCCCCACATGCGGTCATAGCCGTTGCCGCCATATTGCACGTCATTGCCACCACCAGAGCGGATCGAGTCATTGCCCTGCCCGCCGCTGATCGTGTCCATGCCGTTTTCGCCGCTCTGGCTGGTATCCCAATAGGCGTCATTGCCATTGCCAAGATCGACGGTATCCCGGCCCATACCGCCCCAAACGCGGTCATTGCCGTCGCCGCCCGACAGGTTGTCATGGTTCCAGCCGCCATAGAGGCTATCGTTGCCATCCCCGCCGATCAGCGTGTCATTTCCGGCCTCACCATAAAGGACGTCACTGCCCGCAGCGCCATCGATCTGGTCATTGCCGGCGCGGCCCCAGACGCGGTTGTCAGCGCTGTTGCCCAGAACCGTGTCATGGCCGGACCCGTTGATCAGCTCCTCCAACACGGTGCCACGGGCGATGCCGATGTTGCCGGTCAGCCCACCCACATCCGAGAAATGCTGATCCCGCATGTCGATCGCGTTGTTGGTGGTGGAGAAGTTCAGATCCAGCCGGTCGGTGCCACCCTGATCAAAGATGGTGAAGGTGATCGCGCCGCCGCCATAGGCCGCATTTGTGCTGCCGCTGGACCAGGCCGAGAACATCTGTCCCCAGTAGCCGCCCAAATTGCTGTTGGCGCCCCAGGTGGTGTTGCCGGCGGTGATGCTGCTGGCACCGGCTGCCCCGTAAAGATCCTGCACCGCGATGATATCCGCCATCATCGCCGATACGACAGCGGCGCGGCTGGCGTTGGTGTTCGGGTTTTCCGTCTGATCGAAGTAGGACATCACCGAAAGCTGCCAGCTGTCATTGGCAAAAAGCGCATCGCTGGCAAAACTGGCGCTGCCATTGTAGTTGCCCTGATGGCCCAGACCCAGCGCATGGCCGATCTCGTGGATATAGGTGGCAAAGGAATAGCTGTCAGTGCGGGTGCCGTCGCCAGCGATCCAGTTGCGGCTGACATTGATATTGGCGCTGATGGTGTTGCCGCCCGAGGTCGAGGAGGAGGCATAGGCGCCGCTTTGTTCGTCATCAAAGGTGATCTGGCCGCCGCTAGAGACTTCACGGAAGTCGAGGTCAGCCACCATTTCCCAGGCTTCCAGCGCCCAGCGGGCAAATTGCTGCCCTTCGGCGGTCAGACCGGTCAGGTTGACGGTGATTTCATTGCTGCCCGAGGTGTTGAAGGCGTGGCGACCATAGCCCTGATCCTGCCAATAGCCATCGGTGAGGTAGCCCGCCAGCGTGTCCAGCTCGGCCCCGCGCGAGGTGGTCACCTTCAACTGATAGGCCCCGGTGCTGCCGTCATCAAAACTGCCAGCCGCGATGTAATAGGTGCCGCTGGTTTCCGCCGTATAGACCAGCCGCGCGTTCAGCCCGCCGCCGCTGTCATCATCATAGGCCAGCTGGCTGCCAGTGGCATCGTAGAGCCGCAGGTAGGGATCAGACAGCCCGCCGCTGAGCCCGGTCTGGTAGAAACTGTAGGTTTCGCCCGCCTCCAGCGTGATGGCGACCCAATCGCGGTCCCCGGCGCTGTCGATGCTGCCGTTGAAGGTATCATCAACCGACATGCTGTAATTGGTGGCTGTGCTGGCGCTTGCGTCATCGCCTTCGCTGATCGTGGCGCGGCTGACAATCGTTCCATCTGTTGCCAGATCACCCGCATCTGTGCCCCAGAGCGCGGGGTCAAAGGGGCTGTCACTTTGGCCGCCGTCGACGTGGCGGGCGGGGTCAAAAGTCTGGGTGACGGAACACATCAGGCACATGGCGGGGGGATCCTTGTTTCTGTCCTTGGGCCTTATTTTACTGGATTTCGCGGCCGTGACGAAGACGGGATTATGGCGATGAAGAGGCCAGTCTTTTGAATGCGTCGATAAACTTAAGATCCTGTTAAGCGATGCGACTTATACGGGATGTGGCTGGCGCGGCTGTGGTCTGGACGGCGGCGGCTCACTGTGGGACAGTCAGGCCAAAGGGGTCGGGTGGCCTAAGGACAGGGCAGGGCGGACAGCGATGAACATTCTCTTGGTTGGGGCCGGGCTGTCAGGTGCGGTGATCGGGCGGCAGCTGGCAGAGGCCGGGCACCAGGTCACCATTTTTGAAGCGCGCGATCATATTGCAGGCAACTGCCACACCGAACGGGACGCGGACACCGGGGTGATGGTGCACCGTTACGGACCGCATATCTTTCACACCGACGATGCCGAGGTTTGGGGCTATGTGGGCAAATTCGCTCGCTTTCTGCCCTATCGCAACCGGGTGAAAACCACGGTGGCGGGACAGGTCTACAGCCTGCCGATCAACCTGCACACCATCAATCAGTTCTTCGGCACGGCGATGCGCCCGGAGGAGGCGCGCCGCTTTATTGAGGATGAAAAAGCCGACACCTCAATCACCGATCCGCAAAGCTTTGAGGATCAGGCGCTGCGCTTTGTTGGGCGCGACCTCTATGAGGCGTTTTTCCGCGGCTACACGCGCAAACAATGGGGCATGGAGCCGTCGCAATTGCCGGCCTCGATCCTGAAACGGCTGCCGCTGCGGTTCAACTATGACGACAATTACTTCGCGCATCGCTTTCAAGGCATGCCCGAGGAGGGCTACAGCGCCATGGTCGCGGCGATGCTGGCGCATGAGGGAATCACCCTGCATCTGAACACGCCGTTCAAACGCGGGATGGCGGCGGGCTTTGACCACCTGTTCTACGCCGGGCCGCTGGATGGGTTCTTTGACAATCAGCTGGGGCGCCTGGGCTACCGGACGCTGGATTTCGAAGAGTTCCGCCATGACGGTGATTATCAAGGCTGCGCCGTGATGAACTACGGTGATGAGGATGTGCCGCACACCCGGATCACCGAACACAAACACTTCTCCCCCTGGGAAGAGCATGAGGGATCCGTCCTCTACCGTGAAACCGCCCGGGCGGCCGGCCCGGACGACATTCCCTATTATCCGATCCGCCTGTTGGAGGAAAAAGCGCTGTTGTCGGACTATGTGGAACTGGCGCAGGGCTGTGCGGGGGTCACATTTGTCGGGCGTCTGGGCACCTATCGTTATCTGGATATGGATGTGACCATTCGCGAGGCGCTGGATGCCGCCGCGCATTTCCTGGAGCACGGCACCTGCCCGGCCTTTCTGACGCCGCCGGTGTGAGCGAGGTAAGTTTAGGCGGATTTGCTGGCCGGTTCCGGCTGCTCCGACTGTGCGTCCGGGGCCAGGCCCAATCGGGCGCGCCAAAATTCCCCAGTGGTGAATTTTTTGTAACCTGACTGCCATTCGGCCTCATGCCGGGCCTTGTGGCGCAGCAATTGCCAGGTTGCCGCCGCAATCCGGCGGGTCAGGGCAAAGCCGCGGCGTTTGTCATGGTGCAGGTGATAACACTGACCGTCCTGCGTGACATAGGTGAGATGCGCCGACCCCCAGACCAGCCGCCGATTTCCCCGCAGCCGGGCGGGCAACACCCGGGTTGCGCCAAACCGGTCAAACCCCGGCAGGAAATAGCCGTTCAAGGTAAGCTTCATCGCCAAAACCATCCAGCGGGGCGGCGGTTTCGGTGCCTCCTCAGCGGTTACGCCGGGCGCGGCAGGTTGCCACCGCTCCACCTCGGTCAGGCGGGCGAAATCGGCACGGCGATGGCGCAGATCCGCCTCGGCGGCAAAAAATTCAGGCCCGCGCAGCACATCTTCGAGGGCGATCGCAATCGCTTCGAGGCTTTCGTAATGGAAATTGAGGAAAGAGCGGAGATGAAACCGCAGCATGATCTGGCCCAGTTTCCACGCGGGCAGCCGCATGTTTGGCAGGGCCAGGTGATGGGCCAGATGGCTGCGCAGATCCAGATAGACGGTCAGCGGGCTTTCCTTGCGGGTGAAATCCTCATCCTGATGGGCCATGACGCCGTTCAGGGTCACGATGTTGAAGTCATGCACCAGGCTGAAACTGACATCATCACCACGCACAAAAAACGGAAAAGGCAGGTGCCGCATTTCCGCGATGGGGAAGGCAAAATACCACCAGCCGCCGTAGAAATTATCAGGCCGTGGCTGGGCGCTGATCTGTTCAAGCATGGTTAATTCGCCAGGATCACGCAGGTCGATGCCACCTTGTTGCGGGCGACAGATCCGGTCAAACAGCGCGCCGTTTTCCCACAGGCACCAGGGGCGTTTGGATTCGGCCAAGGCCCCGGCGACAGCGGTGGCAGGATCACGGGCATGGGCCAGAAAACTCCATGTGCGGTCCAGCGCGGCCATGGGAATTGCGGCGTCGTCATCCATGAAGAGGCAATGGCTGACCCCGCGCGCCTGCGCCTCCATCGCGCCACGGGCAAAGCCCCCGGCGCCGCCCAGATTTTCGTTTTCAATCACGCTGATCTGCGGGTGCTGCAACAGGTCCGGCGGCAGTGCCCCCGAGGCGCGCAGGCTTTGATCATTGTCGATCACAGCCAGCTGCAGGTGACCGCCGATCTGGCTGCCCTGCAAATAGGTGGCAAAGCGCGACAGGCTGGCCTGCAGCGCCTCAGGACGTCGGAAACTGGTGATGACCAGCAGCATGTCTGGCTGTCGCTGGGTGGCATCGGGGCTGATCCAATCGGCGGCGGTCAGTTGCGCCGGCGCCGTGGCGCGCAGCACAAAGGCCAAAAGACCGCTGGCCTCCTCCGCATCTGGGTCAAGCTGATCAAGCGGCAGGTCCAGCGTCAGGGGCTGGCCGGGTTCAAGCGTGATCTGACGTTCTAGAATCGGCGGCACCTCAGGCGGGTGCCCCATTTCAAAGATTTCCAGGGTGAGCTGCCCTGATCCCTGCAAACGAAGCTGCAAAGCGGTCAGATCACAATGTTCCCGCCAACGGGCCAGATTGAACAGGTTGCCGTAGGTGTCAAAACCTGCCCAGCCCCCCGCCGCACCAAACTGCAATCCGCGACCGTCCGCGTCCAGCGCCACATCGCCGTGCAGCCGCAACCAAAGATCCGGGTCCGGGCAAAGCGTTGGGTCCGGCCAGATCAGGGATTGGAGCGGCGCATCATGCATCAGCTGACCTTACGGGCCGTTTGAGGTGGCGCTGTTGGTTTCGGTTCTCCGGGGGCTTTCAACATATCGTCCAAAACAAGCTGGGTGATGAAAGGCACGACGAATTGTTCCATAAGTTCGCTGCTGTCTGACGGGATTTTCAGTTCCGCCAGCGGGGTGTCATCGGCGGGCAGTGGATCCCTGAACAGATCGTCCCGACCGAAATATCGCTGTGCAACGGCTGCGTTGCCTTCTGCATATTCCGAAAGGATCTGCCGCCGGTGGTCCGGTTTCAGCAAGCGTTCACTCTGGCGACCGCAATGGCCAAACACTTCTTTATCTACCCGCTGGAGGCAGTAACGCACCAACTCACGCTGCTGTTCAGGGATCGCATCCATCGGTAGGTTGCGGATAAACTCAACCATCGTGGCAGAAAGGGAGCCGTTGAGGTGCTGCGGCTGACTGAACGCGCTGAGGTCCTTCAGACCCATCAAGCGACAGAACGCATTTACTGGACCATCGGGTAGCTGACCGGTTTCAAAGGGGAGCAGGCTGATGTTTTCCTGGCCAAAATGCCCTTCAATCATCCGGAGATGCTGATCGTAATGCGCCCAATGGAAATCGCCGCGGCGCTCCAGGAATTCGTCGAAGGTCAAATGGGCGAGTTTAGGGTCCCATTGCCATTTGATGTTTTGAAAATACCAGCTTTCCAGCCAAAGATCCTGTCGTCGCAATGCAAAGATGATTTTAACATCAAAGTGCTCTTTCAAGGCGTCGATCTGGGTCAAGTCTTTGCGTTGGCAGATCGCTTCGTCTGTGATGAAAACACTATGCTGTTCGACGCCATGTTTTGCTTTGTGTTGGGTCGCTTGAGTCTGCAGATCTTGGACAAACTTGCCCATTGACAAATTGCCGCTGAACAACCTATGCATTAAGGTATCATGACGGCGGCGACCATTGGCTGAAAAATAACCTTGTTTTGCCAAAGGGCCGGCGTTCTTCTGCAGAAACGACTGAATCGAAGTTGTGGCGGTTCGCTGGTTCCCGATATGCATATACAGGGTTTTGAGCATTCAACTTGCCTTCTTTCGCAATTGATCGGCCTTCTGTTGGCACAAGACTAGGAGGTCTTGCAATCTTTGTGCGGCTGCGAATTGCTTCGCATCGGTCCGATGAGCGTTTGTTTTCTACGGTTAGGCAACCAGTCGCGCAGTAGATGCGCAACGGATTTTTCATGTTTTGGCAGATCTGCCAGAATAGCATCCAGCGCCGGGCGCAATTCCTTTTGCACCTCCGGTGACAAAGGGGGCGCTGCCGGGCTCTCCGTCAGGGGGGTTAGGTTTGTTTCAACATAGTGGCGGAATGTGCCTTCTTTGATTTCAGTGTCCTTGCCGCTGCGAGGATAGCGGTCAAAGCCTTGATGAAAGCCTTCAAAATTTGGAAATAGTTCAACCAGCTTGTCATTTTCTGCGGAAAATGTGGTCAGGAAAGCTGCGGCCTGCGACCTTGTTGGTAGAAACGGTGTTGGGTCGTCTGAGGGCCAGCCGTTATCGACCAGATCTGCCAGGCGCACGTTTTTGACGCCCATTTGCCTGATGTTCAGCAGCAGACGGATGGGCATCGCGCCCAAGCTTTCGTTGATCCGACCAACCTGCCAGGGCAAATCCAGGCCCAACAGGTCAAAAAAATCAGCGGCGGCATCGCCTTGATGGAGGGCAGGCCGGTGGTAGTGCCTTAGTTGAATCTGGGAGTCAGGCAGCGCCTGTTGCCACTGTGCCAGCTTGCTGGCGAAGCTTAAATAACGGCGCACGGCTGGGGTGAGCGCAGGTAATGGGTCAGCTTCAAGCCCAAACAGACGTGCAGATTGCACCGTTTTTGCTGATTGTGCTTTTTGCGAATTGGCCAGCTCATCCTGCCGTCTGAGATAGGCGACCACATGAACCTCATCGAACAGATCCCCAATCATCGCGCAGAAGTTTTCAATGTCGACGCCATCAAGGAAGAACAGGTCTTCCATAGAAAGGATAACTGTATGGGCGTCAGGGGGGCTTAACCTGTTGCGCAGCTGCTTCATCCATTTTGGATCAAATTTGAACCGTACGTCCGGCCCCTGTGGTCCGTACTGAAAACACTGCCCCCAATTCAACGGCTGCCCTGGTTCAAAAGCAAAATCCCATCCCTGTGCGCGCAGGGCGTCCAGGTTGTTGTGGCAGGCGATTTGGATCGCGCTTGAGCCCGTTTTATGGGCGCCGATATGGAGGTAAAGCGTTTTGGTCATTGCGCTCCGATTTGGGTTGGGCGGTTTTCATTGCAAGTGGGGGCGAGCGGGTTTGAGTGTTAGGCAGGGCCAAAGTAAGATCACTACCGTAGTCTTACTGTAACGCTGGTTAGCAAAAAATGAAAACACTTGGATTTTTTAGGCCCTTAGCGGCGCGCCCTTGTCGCCGTGACCTGTCGCCGGGTTAGCGGCGTTCCACCAGATAACGCTGGCCGGCGGGGAAGGGACCTGGCAGCTGATCTGTATTGCCATCGGGCCAATGGATTTCTAACGCGCTCACCTCCGCGGCAGGGCCAAGACCAAAGTGCACCTCGGGGGCGTCAAAGCTCATGAAGCCGCCGCCCAGCTGGATTTCGCGGCTGAGGCGCTGGCCATCCGGCAGCACCGCCGTGACCACCGCGCCAATGCCGTCGCGGTTGCCGCGCTGATCGCTCAGCCGCAGCACCAGCGCATGGGCGCCGTCGCGCCCCGCCATGGTGTTGCGAAACACCACCAACGGTCCGTTCACCGGGTGGGCCACCAGATCCAGATCGCCATCGCCATCGATGTCCACCTGGGTGGCGGCGGCGGTCATCAGGTAATCCTCCAACCCGAAGGGGCCTGAGGCCTCGGCAAAGCCACCATCGCCCTGATTGTGGAAAAAAAGGTTTGAGGGCGAGACCTCATTCGGGACCCAAGTGCCATTGACGATATAGACGTCAAGATGGCCATCAAGGTCGGCGTCAAACACTTTGGTATCCCAGCTCCAGCCGCCCACCTCCAGCCCGCGGGCCACGGCAGTGTCGGCGTAGGGCGCGCCTGCGTCCGGCTGTTCCAGCAGCACATTGGCGCGCAGCCGCTGCGGGTGGGTCAGGGCAATTTCGTCGGCGGTAGGCTGCCGGGTGGGTTTGAAATGCAGGTCGCAATAGGCGCGTGGGATCACTTGTGAGGCCGGGATCAGCGCGCAGACCTTGGCGTCGCGTTTCTGGATCGCCAGATCCTTGACCAGCATGGCGCGGCATTCTTCGGCATATCGTCCGGTCAGCTGCTGGCAGCGTGCCGCATAGGTGGGGTCAAAGTTGTTGCCGGATTTATACCAGTCCTTGATCGCCATGTTCTTGGCGCAGATGGCCTTGGCCGCGGGGTCTTTGATGGCGTCGCAATACTGCTCCAACGGCTGCATCTTCAGCCGTTCCGACACGCCCGAGGCGCGACCGGCGATCTGGGCCATGTAGACCTCGGGCTGGCCGTCATTCATTAGATCGGCCACTTTCAGCGCCATGGTGGTGGTGGTGGTATAGGGGATCATCCCGCTGGCATGGTCGATCATGGCAAAGCCACCAGCGCCATCGCCGCGGTAGAAATAGTCGGGGATGTCGAAGTCATTGCCGACCAGCAGATCCGCCGCCCCGTCGCGATCAAGATCAGAAAACAGGATGCTGAGGGTTTCCCCGGGCAGGCCGGGCAGATCGGTGTACTGCGCACCGGTGAAGGCCTGGCCCGCACCGGGGTTCCACAGCAGCCGGTTGCGGCTTTCCTCACCCGGAATGCGGCGGTACCAACCTGCGGCCCAGTTGCCCAAAGCCACATCCAGGTCACCATCGCGGTCCACATCGGCAAAGCTGAGCGCGAGCGTCAGCGGCGTGTCGGCACGGTTCTGCACCGGCTGCGGCGGGCCGGTGAACTGGCCGCCCTGATTGAGCCAGAGGAAATTGCCCTCCAGATAGCTGGTCAGAAACAGGTCGCGCCAGCCGTCATTGTTGAGGTCGACCAGAACGGCGTTGAAGATCTTGCGCTCGGCCAGCGGGCCCAAATCGACACTGATCCGGCTGAACTGGCCGCTGCCGTCATTGGCATAGAGGTAGAGGCCAACCTCAGTGGAGGCGACAACCAGATCCAGATCGCCGTCATTGTCGATATCGCCCGAGGCCAGGCTGCGGCCTTCCCAGAATGGGGGCCACATGTCACGCATGGTGAATTCAACCGGCTTGTCGATTCCGATCTCCCGCGCCTCCTGGCGGATGAAGGTGCTTTGCCCGTCGCTGTGGCCTTGAGGCGGGTTCAGTGGTGTGGCGGTCACGGTGACAGATGGGGTGTCGGCCATCGCTGCGCCCCAAAGCGCGGGGACATGGTCACCGGCATCGCC
Organism: Thalassovita autumnalis; assembly: GCF_001458255.1. Classification (GTDB taxonomy): domain Bacteria; phylum Pseudomonadota; class Alphaproteobacteria; order Rhodobacterales; family Rhodobacteraceae; genus Thalassobius; species Thalassobius autumnalis. Next base: position 2,412 of record NZ_CYSB01000047.1, on the reverse strand, counting down.
CTGCAACAGCAGCTCCAGCGCTTTCTCGCTCTGCCAGCGGTGATAGGCATCGGTGCCCAGCCCGGCACCAAAGCCTGCCAGAGCCACCGCAAAGGTCAGGCTGAGCGCCGCGCGTTGGCCCAGAGACGTGGCCATAATGAAGTAGGAATAGACACTAAAGCTGCCCAAAGTGAACAATAGCGCCATGACATAACCCTGGCTGAGCCCGGTCGCCAGCAGCCCGCCCGCCATCACCACATCAAAGCCGATCGGCACCGGCAGGAAGACCCCAACCAGCACCACCAGCGCCAAAACCAAGGCGGAAAACTCCAGCCCCAGGATCAGCTCCCCCGGCAGCAGCACAGCTACCAAGGTGCCAAGGAACCCCGCCAGCAACATCAGCGGCACGGTCAGTTTGATGATATACCAGAGGTTTTTGACATAGTCGCGCGCCACCGCGATTAGTGCCGGCAGAAAAGCTTCGGTTTCGGCTGGGATAGAGCCTAATTCAGCCGCGCTCCAGGCCTGCGGGACCGGTGCGGCACTCAGCTGTGCCTCTGGCGGCAGTTCCTTTTGCGGCAGCAGCCGCGCCACGAGCGGGACCACAATCAGGATCAGCCCCAGCGACAGGGCAATTTTGGTCAGCGCCATATAGGTAGGCAGCAGCGAAAACGCCATGGTCAGCACCACCACATTCAGGGTGGGTGAGGCGATCATCGCCGCCATCGTCGTCTCAGCCCGCATCCCGGCCGCATACATCCCCTTGGCAATTGGCGCGGCGCAGTTGACGCACACCCCTAAAGGCGCCCCCAGCCCCAGACCCAGCAGCGCATTGCTGAAGCCGCCGCGAAAACTGCGGCTGGTCAGATTGGCCGCAGCAGTCAGAAAGGCGGCGGCAAAGAGGATGCCGAAGGTCATGCCTTTCTTATTGGTGTCGATCCAGTTGAGGGTGGAGAAAAACAGCCGCTCCGCCAGCCCCATATCCCCCGTGATCTCAAACCGGGCCTCAAACGACAGCGCGTCCTCCAGCTGCAAAGCGCCCGACATCATCGCCTTTTCATTCAGCGACGGATAGCGCGAGCCGGTCCAGAACAACCCCGCCAGCACCACAAGGATCAGCAGAGACAGAAAAAACCGGGTACGGTGAGTGGGGGCGATGAGGGGCATAGTTAAAGGGTTGGCGGCTTTTCACATTGCGTTTTCGAAAGAAGAAATCGTAGGTGTCATTGTAGTGCAAGACCTAAAAGCCGGCTGATGAAGGTTGAATAGGAATGGAAAAATGATGGGCATTAATGACTACTTCTGGTCCGACTTATTTGACAAAATCTATGTTGTAAGCTTGCCGGAATCCAAAGATCGGCGATCGTATGTTGCCGAACACCTAAAAGGTGTGGGGATAAGGCAGTTTGAGTGGTTTGATGCCTGTGGGCCCGATCATCCTGATGTTAAATCACTTTTTGAGCAACAGAAAGTGCGGCAGTTTCCGCCGTGTTTCCGCTGTGGCAAGCTTTCTTGCGGTAGCGATGAGTGTAATAACATATTGATTCCTCAGCAAGTGGCTGTTTTTGCGACGTATTTACGTTTGTGGCGACAAATAGCTTCGTCAAATGAAACCGCGCTGATTTTGGAAGATGACGTCAGGATCCACGAACAGTTTGCACCTGTCCTATCGAAGTTGAAGCATTGGGTTGATACGGGAGAGCTGGAATTTGAGGCAAAGACGCCGAAATTGCTGCGTCTCGGTTGGGCCTATGGTTCTGATCACGAAGCTGCCAGTAAAGACGTGCGAGTTTCGCAAGAGATTCGGATGGCGAACCCCTGTCATGCAATGACCTCTGCCTTTGCTCGCATTGTAATAGAGAAGTTTGAAGATGTTTCTCATACCGCGGATGTTTTCCTGCATCGTGACGTAGCCGAGGATCATCAGGCGGTGACAATTTTTCCACCTATAGCCTCTGAATTGTCTTGGTCCGTTGGCAGCTTGCCATCATTGATTCATCCGAAAGCGAAGCGGGTCGATTACCTTATTGAGCAAGGTCTGAGGCAGGAGGCTGACGATTACCAGGAGTCAATTCGACACCATAGAAACCACATCTATCACCGGAAGTTTCTCATTGTGGGGCATCCTCGTACAGGAACAGGGTTTGCAGCCAGCTTGTTGCGGCAGATGGGTTTTGACATTGGCCATGAGACGGATGGCGTTGATGGAGTTGCTTCTTGGATGATGTCGGTAGACGATCCTAAGAATCCTTGGGCAGGTCATCCTATTGCCGAAAGGCGCAGCAATTTGTTTTGGGACCATTGCTTACATGTTGTCCGAAACCCCATGACCGCTCTCCCGGCAATCACAAGGGAGAACCAATACGCTCCTAAATCATTAGGGTCAGGACCCATTGATTTCCGCGTAGGGGCGTGATTCACAGTTCGAAAAAC
>NZ_CYSB01000046.1 GCF_001458255.1 Thalassovita autumnalis | reverse complement strand
CATGGAACTGGCGCCCCGAAAAAGCCTGAAACCGCCCCGATACCGGACGGATACGAAGATGCTAAGTTGAGCGCCGCGTTGTCTCATCGTTTGGCTGCCTGATCGGCCAAACATGCCCGCCAGATCCCGTCTCCTTGGTTCTGGCGTCTTGAGAGTCCGCAACCCGCGGTCTCAAATGCATAGGAGATATCAATGCACATCGAAATCGAACGAGAAGTGCACGAGATGACACTGGAAGCACTGGTTCAGGGCCGTTTGCTGGCGGAAGAATGGCTCGGCGGTAGTCTGGTCCCCAGCGGCACGAGCAAATCTGTCATTCTCGAGGCCCTTCATTCGCTTCAGGCGCGGAACGGCTTCAAGAATGTAGGGGCTGATCTCATTGAGCTCATGGGGGAGCAGATCCGCAAAACGCTCAATGAAATCCGCGAGGGCAAAGGGGATGCAGCCCTGGCGCAAGATGTGGATCTCGTCTGGGAGCAAAATCAGAAAGTCGTCGAGTATGTGAACCTCGCTTATCGCTGGAAGCAGTTCAAAACTGCCAAAGTAGCGCTGGACGACAAACTGGCTGCGATCCGCGAGGCAGATATCTTACTCGCGAACGCCATTGTATGAGTAAATGCATAGCTGGGTTCGCCACATCAGAATGCAAAACAACCACTCAAATCGTTAGCTTTTTGGGGCACCGAAGGCTTTAGATGCCCCTACTTAAACTTACTCTCTAAGGTGATGGAAGCGACATCAGCTAAGAAAAGAAATCAAGCTTCCAATTCCCTTTTTGGAGTTTTGGGAGCTTGCAAACAGCTCAAAAACCCGTTTCCGTTGCTTGTGAGACAGACCTTTTCGCACAATAAAGGAACTGCAAACCTATGTCCGCTTCTGGTTTCGTTTCGGTGACGAACAACCAGTTCGTCCCCCTGTCTTGGGACGCTCAGAGTTGAACTTGCCATGAGGCGAAATCCGATTTATCAACTCCACAAAAAGTTGTTTACATTGAGATTTGTTTTGACCGCCGACACAAAAACAGAAGCTACAAGTAAAAATAATGACAGTTGCGAAGACAACTCTGTCCTCAGCGAGCGGCAGCTGATCCGAATTGAAGCAGTTCACCGAGGCTTCTTATATCAGCACCTGTATGCAGCGATTTGTCTTCTTATGGCGGGGCCAAACGAAGTGGAACGTGTCATCGTTGAACGTGACGAGGACATAGAGATCGTGCTTCCGGGACGACGCGTCTACGTTCAGGTAAAGACACGCGTCGGGAGCTTGAACCCCAGCGATATTAAAGGCGCGCTTCAACGTTTCGAAGAAATCAGAAGTGAACACACCAAGGGCAAACGGAAAGGGTCTGCCAGCTTCATAATCGCGTCCAACGCTGAACCATCAACACCATTGTTCGAGAGGGCTTCCAGCAAAGATTGGCCAGACGACGTTCAATTGCACTGGCCCGATGGTCCGGCCCAAGAGGAAGTATTCTTACCTTCTCCTCCTCGAAATGTTTGGGAGGCAGTTAGTGCCTGTTCCCAGCTCGCGGGCGATTTGCCGTTCGCCTTGTTGAAGCCGGAGACCCTCACTTGGAAACTCGCGAGCATGGTGATGTTTGCTTCAGCAGGAACCCCACCAAGACAAGACCACAGTTTCTCGCGTGAAGAGTTGCCACAGTTATTCGAACAACTGGTCATTCAGATGCAGGAACTACCTGCTCCGCCACCAAATTACAGAACACAACTTGATGAACCAATGCTTCTTGGCGACCAAAAGGTTCGCATCATCTCCGGCCTCTCAGGAGCAGGAAAGACGGCATGGGTGGCCGAAGCGGCCACCCATGCCCCTATTCCAGTGACTTACATTGACGTTGTTGACACTCCTGGACCAGCTCTCGCATCGGCTGTAACTCGTGAGGTCGCTGGCCGGATGTTCGGGCGGTCGAGTGGCAAACTTGGCGAGATATTACTTCCCGGTGCAAGTGGTATCGACATGCTCGGAGCACTAAGCGTTAAGCTCGGCGAAGAGGGCCTCCACGCCCACATCGTGATTGACAATGCACATAGAGTTCCAGCATCGGATATTGAAGTTATCGTCGATCGAGCCCCCAATTTTCGGTTCTTGCTACTTGGTCAGCCAGGTTTCGAGATCTCAAATCTGGAAGCACGGCTCGCCATCCAAGCTGAAACCCTTCACGGCTGGGATGAAGATACGATTGCCACCGCCATTCACGACGCAGGTTGCCAAGCCAACTTCAATGACTGCGAGCGTCTTGCTCGTCTGACCGGTGGACTACCTTTCTACGTTCTGAACGCTGCCGCGGTCGCAACCCGGGAGTATGGTGGACTAATCCGCGACTTCTGTGAGGAGGTTGAAGCACAGACTCACTTGGTCGAGACCGCTCAAGAGATCATCCTTAGACGAACATTTGAAGGATTGCCTCCAGACGCACGTGAAACGATCGCAATATTGAGCCTGGCAGACATAGCATTAACACGGGATGAAGCCATCAAGCTACTGCAGGCCACCTGCGATCTCGACGTCCGGGCAAGTTCCGCACGCCTGCGAACATTACCAAGAACTGGTGCGCTTGAGCTATTTGGCACCTCTGGCCTAAAAATACACGACGCCGTTCGCATACATGGTCTGGCGGAGCTGGCTGGACAAGGAAACAATCTTGAGAGCAAAGCGAAGGCCGCCCTCCTTGAAATTCTCACCGTGTCCATCCGTAAAGACTGGACCATCGCAAAACTGGGTCTTCTCATCCGCCTTTTTGGGCAGCTCGGGAATGCGAAAATCTTGGTAGAGTTTGCGACGAATGAACTGTTCCACGAAATGGGTGTCTGGCCCGAGATCGAACCGTTTTTAATTAGCATCGCCGCAAGCGTAGGCGAAGAAGCCGGAACACGTCTCTGGGCGCTGGACGGACTTGTATTCAACGACCTCAGAGACGGAAACTTCGAACCTGCCCATGATCGCATTGAAGAAATGCAAACACTGATAGATACAGGCAGTCTCGGTGTGGATGAGTGGTTGGCTTGGGGCATGAAAAAAATGCTCCTCAAGTCTATGCAACGAGAAGCAAAAGGCGTCGAAGAATTGCTCGCGATTGTCGAGAAACGCCTGCCCGCGAAATCTGAGCATATGCGAGTGTTCAGGTATAATCGGGCGCTTGCTCTCTTCAATCTCGGCGACAACCTTGGTGCTTGCACCGCAGCTTCACAACTTGCCGAAGACTATTATGAAGAACTTGGAATTTCACCAGGAGACTTAATCGGACGCAACGCCCCACAGTTGAGCCCGTTGCTCCCTCAAGATCGAGATCTCACCGACACTCTAAAGCATCTGGCCGATACTCTTGACCTACTCGCACAAGCCACCGGCGGAAAAAGCGCGAGCACAGCGGCAGTCCGCATTCAAGCAATGAAATTTTATCAACTGGCGAATGCCTTCGACTCCCTTTTGCGGGTGGGGCTCGACTTGGTTGACGACTTCGTGTGGATAAACGATTTCATCGGTGCAAGGCAGATACTCGAGAACAATATTTTTCCTGTTTTACAAGGTGTTGGTCTTTCCTCAAGAGTTCTGGAAACGCGGGCACTATATGCCGTTGTGCTGGCTTACTGTGGCGATCATGAGGCTGCTTCCAAAGAGGTAGAACAGCTCAAACCATTCGAGAAAGCGATGGTGCCAGAGCAAAGATTGGCATTTCAGGAGCAGAAACAAATAATTGAGCGGGTTCGAGTGTTTGGGGGACCACGTCAAAGAGAGATTTACGTGCCAGAACATATGCAAGCGATTTTTAGCGAACGGCGTGGAGCGGCAAACGCCCTCGAGCCCCGTAAGAAGGTCGGGCGAAATGAGCGTTGCCCGTGTGGTTCTGGAAAGAAATTCAAGCAGTGCCACGGTCGATAACCATCTCGACCCCGACCCTCCCTGAGTCCCTACTGGATCGACCAAGGTGAAGGGAAAACCACACGAACCACAAATGGGGCTCGAATGAAAATGAACTACAAAATGGCAATTCCTCACATTCCCTGTGGTTTCAGCGACAAAACGTGACCCTCCTACAGCAACCGTTAGCACCCCAGAAATTCAGTTCTTCATCCATTGCACAGGACTCCACATTGTGGCACTTCTTGGAGCACATGCGGAGTCATCGCGGAAGTCGGTTGCGAAAACTTCTAAGGAATCAAGGGATCCCGGACAGAGGCTTACGCCCCTACCGCCGGAGCATAAAAAGCCCTTAAGTCGCAATGACTTGAGGGCTTTTTTGTTTGTGGGTTTATGCGTCTAATTTTCCGCAATCCTTCCCGGTGATAAGCTAGGCAAACGGAAACGAGCCCCAGGTGGGGCTCGCTTGTGATCGTCATGGACTTAGGTATCGCTGGCCGATGCCTTTAGTCGCGTTCCAGCAGGAACTCCGCCACCGCCTGATAGGCGGGCAGGGAGGTTGGGTCGATGAAGCCGTTTTGGGCCTGCGGGAAAGAGGACAGGCGCACCAGAACCATTTCCGCGGTGGGATCGACATAGATCGTCTGGCCGTGGACTCCGCGCGCTGCAAAGGCACCGTGATCATTGTGGAAGACCCGGTATTGGCTGGTGTAGCTGCCGTTCTCAATCGTGGGGAAACCGATGAATTTTGACTGATCCCCCCCAGCTTTGATTGTTTTGACCACATCGGCCGGGAACAGTTGCGTGCCGTGGGCGTTGCCTTCGTTCAGCAGCAGTTGACCCAATCGGCCCAGATCCCTTAGCCCTGCAGTGACGCCGCCACCGGCAAAGGGCACGCCCATTGCATCTACCGTTTGATAGGCGTCCTGTTCCATACCCAGCGGCCGCCACAGACGTTCCGAGGCCAGATCGGTCACCGATTTTCCCGTCACCCGGCTGATGATCCAGCCCAGCATGTCTGAATTGATGGTTTTATAGTGGAAAGCATCGCCATGATTGCCCCCAGGCTGCACCTGTTGCAGGTATTGCCAGTAGCCATTGGGCCCCTCATAGCCTTCGGCCTTGGGCAGGGGGCTGGCCGCGGCGGAGTAGAGCCAGATATCAGCGTTGGGGTCTGAATAATCCTCGGAGTAATTTACGCCGGTGGTCATATCCATCACTTGCCGCACCGTGGCGCTGGCAAAGGCGCTGTCGCCAATTTACGGGATGATGTCGCGCACCAACAGGCTGTCATCCAAGACACCTTCGCTGACCAGGATCTGCCCCAAGAGGCCGGTGATGGATTTGGTCATCGACATAATGGCGTGTTTGCCATCCTCTTTCAGGCAACCAAAGTAGCGTTCATACACCACCTCACCCTTGTGAATGATCAGCATTCCGTCCGTGTAATTGGCGTAAAGGGACTCCTCCCAGGTCATCGGGCTGTCGTTGTTCATCGGCGTGAAGGTCAGCGCATCGATGGTGCCACGCAGCGTGGCAAACTCAGCCGCGGAGGGGTAGTTCAGCGGGCTTGGCGCGCCAATGCCGCGGCTGATTTCCTCGGTCGGCAAAAACTCCCGCAGGTGGCAGACTGACCAGCGCAGTTTGGGGAAACTGAAGTAGTTGGAATCCGGCTGGGTGATCATCTTGTCGGCCGGCGGCGGGAAGCCCTGCATCCAGCCCATGACGTTTGGATCAGACTCCTGCGCGCTCAGCGGTTTTGACTGGGCCAAGGCGGGGTTCAACGCCCCCGTCATTAGAAAAGCACTTGCAGCAAGGGTCATCAGCCTAGAAGTTGACAACGACATTCACGAATCCTCCGTTCCAATTGTCAGCGTTTCCACCAGCGGCATCGTTGATCCCAGCCCCGGGAAGGGAGATGGAGACGCCAGCGGTCAAATAGGTGTTGCGGTTAATAATTCGGTTGTATTCCACGAAGAAATCATCGGCGAGATGGGCATCTGACACCCCGCTGACCACCACACCATTGGCATCCACCCGGGTGCCCTGACCAAATTGGATCGGGCTGTTCAGTTGATTTGCGCGGATGTGGGAATAGCGGAAGGTGACGGTGTCTTTCGGGCTGGGCTTCACCCGAAGCGCCAGCGAGAGTGCGTTGACGTTGGAGTTGATGAAGGTCGAGGCAGATTTTGACCCCGTCGCCCAGGCGCTGGGGCTGCCTTCGTAATACAGCGGGTCAAACCGTTCCAAGGCGGTTGTGTCCGGATCATCCCCGGAGAAGGTTTGATATCCAAGTGTCAGCACAGGTGACCAGGCCATGCCTTGGAAGGCATAGCTTGCCGTGACGCGCCCCGCCCAGGCCTCCAGATCGACGGTGTCATTCCACTGGTAAGCATAGTCCCCGGTGAAGGTCCAGTTCGCCAAAGCGCCCGCAAAGGGCGCGGTTTTACCATAGAGGTTGATCGTGTTGGTGCCCTCGCGTGCGCCGGTCAGCACAGACGGTGCGCCGATGCCACCCGGTGCGGCCTGCGGGTAGGGGGAGCCTGAATTCAAAACATGGATGTAGGTGGCGCCCAGGTAGCTGCCCTGCGCCCCATCGTGGCGCAGATCAATGCCCGCCAATTCATTACCAGCATCGGTGGAGGGCAATTCATTGGGATCAATGTAAAACACTGTGCCGGTCAACCCATTGCCTGAAAGCTTGGCGATGGCTGACATTTCCCAGGCCTTGCGCGGGCCAAGTTTTAGCGCCCCCCGTTCAAACCCGCTGGTGGCCCCGTTTGAGATCAACATCCCGGTGCCAAGCTTCAGTTCGCGCGGCCCCACCGATACATCGTAACTCAGGCCGGCCCCGGCGGTGCCGCGAATGCCGACGTAGGCTTCCTCCAAAGTGGTGGCACCGGTATCGCCGGTGTCAAAGGCGTCCGTGCCCCAGGTGTAGGAGGCAACAGCGGACAGTTTCCCGTAGATCGTGGCGCCTGTATCAAGCGTGTTTTCAAAGCTGATGCCGGGTTTGACATAGGCTTCGACCCAGCTGGTATCGGGCCCAAAATCCAGACCCGGTGTGATCGCCTATGGCAGGTTCCAATAGAGATTGGATTCAACAGGGAAGTTGATCCCCGCCTGCAAGTGGCCGCGCACCTTGGTGCCGTTTTGGTCGTAAAACAAGAACGGGTCGCGATCCTGCGCCGCAGCCGATGTTGCGATCAACACAGGGGCAATCGTCGCTGCACCTAAGCATTGGGAAAGAAAGTGCGTGTAGGATTGTGAGTGCCTGAAAGAGATTGTCAAAATCTGGTCATGATAAGATTCCGAAAGACTTCAACAAAAACACTTAGGGGAGAATTAGGTCAGCATGCCGGGTGGTCAAGGGAATGAAACTTGATCCGCGCACTGTGTTGGCTTCGCGATTTTATTGATCTGTAAACGTTGTGTTTTTTGTAGATCATGATGTGTTCTGACCCCCTCAAGGCGGCGCGGGTGGGCCGCTGGCCACTAAGAGGTGTTCTTTTGCCGACGATCGAAGCGGGGTTTGCGGGGGGCAAATTGCCGTGCAATCCTGCTGGCACGCGTTGTCCGCAAAAAAATTGCGGCTCTGGGGCAAAGGCGTTAGACTCTCATCAGATAACAAACAGCGGTGTGGGCAGTATTTTCAAGAACACCGCGACAGGGCGGGGCTTGCACAATGCATTTGCTTTATTTGATGCGGTATTCCTTTTACGGCCAGTCTGGCTGGCGCGGTGAGGCGAGCCGTGATCCCGAAAAGCTGTTTTCGCCGGAACGGTTGGAGCAGCGGGAATACTACCTGCGCAAGGTGGCGCTGCCGTCGCTACGGGATCAGACGGATCAGGATTTTAACCTGATTGTGCTGTCTTCCACCTTGATGCCGAAACCCTATCAGGATCGTCTAAAAGAGGTCTGCAATGACATGCTGGGGCCGCGCGCCCATGTGATCTTCCGCGAGCCGGATTCGACATCTAAGGCGTTTCAGAAATACCGTTGGCAGACCTTCAACCGCTATGCCCACACGGCGCAGATCGTGCTGGATGATGATGATGCGGTCGGGGTCGATTTCACCGCCGACCTGCGCGGCGAAGCAAACGCTGCGGTTGCGCTGCGCAAGGCGAACCAGCCCAACTACGTCTTCCTGTCCTGGCCGCGGGGTGTCACCGCGCTGTTTGAGGATGGCAATTTGGAGCTTATTCCGCGCAATGTTCCGGCCACCAATCTGGGGCTGACGGTTGTGGCGCCATCCGAAAGCCACCGTAGCCCGTTCCGTGTGGCCCATCACAAGGTGTTGGAACGCCGCCCGGTGCGGGTCATTCACACGCTGGAACCGCAGTATATCCGCTCGGTCCATGCCAGCAATGACAGCAAGGGGCGACGGGGCACGGAACCTGTGAAGGCAGAGAGCCTGCCGATTCTGTTCAAGACCTTCCCACTGCTGCGCGATCTGAAAGCGGATTGGAAGATGCGCCCGGAAATGGCCGCGCTAGCTGAGGCATAGATGCTCAAAATATCTGAGCGTGGCAACCTTCGCCCATAGATATTTGAAACGCCAAAAGGGCGCGGTCATGATTGACCGCGCCTGAGTTTTAGAACCCGTTCGTCCTGCTGCCTTATTCGGCCGCGTATTTTGTCAGATTTTCATCTTCCAGCATCTTTTGCACCTGTGCCGCCATTTCGGGGCTGAGGCTGGAAAGATCGAAATCTGCCATCGCGGCTGCCATCGGTGAACCAGTGTCGCGCAGTTTGAAACGGCCCAGCTGGGCGCGCATCATGCTGGTGGAGGAGGAGAGCTCCTCCGCACCGGCTGCCAGCGACGAAGACTCAGTGTCGGTGGTGGCGGCGGTGGTGGCAATTTCACCAACCGAGTTTGAGATATGCGACACAGCGGACTGCTGTTCACGGGTGGCCACGTTGATCTCATTGACCAGCGACTGCACGTCGTCGAAAGCATCCGACAGCGAACGGAAAGCGGTGTCCATATCGTTGGCGATCTTCACCCCGTCCTGAATGGCCTGGGTCGAATCTTCGATCAGCGATGTGGTTTCCTGCGCCGCTTTGGCGGAACGGCCGGCAAGGTTGCGCACCTCTTGGGCCACAACGGCAAAGCCGCGACCATACTGACCCGCACGGGCCGCTTCCACCGCCGCGTTCAGCGCCAGCAGGTTGGTCTGGAAGGCAATCTCATCGATCACTTTGTTGATCGAGGCAATGGAGCGTGCTTTGGCATCGATACCGTCCATTGCGCTCAGCAGATTGGCCATGGTTTCGCTGCCTTCGGTGGCCGTCTGGCTGGCAGAATTGGCCACTTCATGCGCCTGATTGGCCGCATCTGAGGTGGCACGCACCATGCTTTCGGTCTCATCAAACGACGAGGAGATTTCGTCGATCGCCTGGCTGGTCCGTTCTGCCCCCATCGACAGGGTCGATGAGGAGGAGGAGACCATTTCCGAGGATTTGGAGATTTCCTGAATTTGGGTGTTCAGCTCACCAATCATGTTGCTGAGATCGCCAAAGGCCCGGTCAAAGGTTTCCAGAACCTCGCGGTATTCACCTTGGAACTTCTTGGTTTCGATAGTGATGGCCAGGTCGCCGTTCACAATCGATTCCGAGGCTTTGCGGATCTCGTTCGTCAGCCCGTGGAAACTGTCGCGCACCATATCAAAGCTCTGATTGATATAGGCTTTCTCACCGGGGAACTGTTCCAGTTTGTGGTTGAAGTTGCCGCAAGCATAGGCTTCGACGGCTTCGACCATCTGGTTTTGCAGATGCATATGGCCGCGCACCATCGCGTTCACGGCTTTGGACACTTCTGCCAGCCCCTCGGGATAATTGGCCGAGGCGATGAAGGTGCCGGTCTCGCCACGCTCATGGGCGTCGCCCATGGACTTCACGTCTGCCAGGAAAGCATCCAGATCTTCCTTTGCCTGCAGTTCAGCGGTGCGGTCCTGCCACTCCACCACAATTGCGTCCAGCGTGCCGTCCTCTTTGAAGTTTGGCGAAGCGTGGAAGGACAGGTGGGTGTTGCCGATTTTGAACTTACCCAGGTGGGTCTCGCTCATCGCGGCAATCAGCTTGTGCTGGTAAGACGGGTTCTTGTGAAAGACGTCAATCTTCTTGCCGATGATATCGCTGGCGCTGAAATGGGGCAGGTCACTTTGAATGTCGGCCTCAAGGCTTTGGAACATTTCAAAAGCAACGGTGTTTGCGTAGCGAATGACGAGTTGGTCGTCACACACCATGATCGGGCAGTTGAGGTGTTCGTAGGCCGCGTAGGCTAACTGCTGCGACAGATCACTGGTGTCATGGGTAGTGGGGTCGTATCCGTCCGGTATCGGGGCGGTTTCAGGCTTTTTCGGGGCGCCAGTTCCATG
>NZ_CYSB01000045.1 GCF_001458255.1 Thalassovita autumnalis | reverse complement strand
GTCAGCCATCGCTCTCGCCGCACTCGTTATTTACTGGCTATGAGTCCTGAGCCTAACACTAGAAATCGACAACTGCCGCCGTAATAAAGCATCTCGAAATGTTAGGGCTTCACTACGAGCATATTTATCAATCCGCTTGTCACCCAGTTCTTCAATTAAGTAACTCACAGACCGACGGACAGAACTCTCAAAGCTCGGTGACCTGTCTCTTCCTTTCAAGTCTAAATAAGTCTCCAACGCCACGCTGATATATGGTAATGCTGAAACCTCATCATTGTCTAATCGAGCGGAGCGCGACTGGAGAGAGTTCTGTGTAAACAATCTCACTCCGGAGGAAACTTTAGACACAATACCCTCAGCCCTAATCTGAGACCATATCGTCTCCAGTTCGTTTGATAACCTTTCAGATGCAGCCATAGCTTTTCTTCGACTTCTGGTTCGTAAAGAAACATAAAGCCGGTCACGATTATATTTCTGCTGCAGTTCGCAAGGAATTCTACGTGTATAGTAATAGATCCCGCTACGACGCTTGAGGTACGTGTGATTATGGTGGTTCATTTGGTGGCCAGTCCTGTAGTAACGAATAGAAAACCGCTGAAAAGCTGCAAGATTTCCACAAGATTACTAAGGAAAATGGTGCCCCCAGAGAGACTCGAACTCCCGACCCACTGATTACAAACGCACATACCAAACCTTCCACAACTATCGACAATCAATTTTTAACAAGCAAAAACAGTGTTTTAACGTGATATTCGATGCTAAATTTTCTTCTCAAGTCATGCCTGTTTCGATGACCGTCGATGGTTTTAGACGCTCCACTTCACACAAAACTTCACACAGTCTGCAAGGTGACATCCTTACTAAGGTGCTGTTTTATTTGAATTAAATAATCTGTTGAACCTGCCAAGTTGTCGCGTAAAGTATTCGAAAATCAGAATTTTGGAGTGCCGAACATATGTCAAAAAACGACACCACCAACTTCCAAGACTGGTTGTCCGCATATGGACCAGAAACCAAACAGGACGCATTTGATCTGTATGATGCAGTCACAACGGCATCACCGTGCGGAAGGTATGATGCATCGGGAAGCGATGGGAAGGTATTTGTGAGCGTCCCAAGTGAACCAAAACTAGCGATCCTTGGCAGTGCAGCAAAACAAGCGTTTATGAAAGTTTTGGATTCCTACAACCCTTTTCCAGACATGGGTTGGGAAGGTGCAAAAGAGTATCATCGCTCAATGTCGAAGGATGATTGATCCGATTACTCTTGCTGCGATTTTTCGGATTCCATCTTCTTCACCAACCGTTTGAATGCCATCGCATCTTCATAACTAGTAGCAGTATCACCTTCTCGAAGGCGCTTAAGTTCTTCTTGCGTCATTTGTTTTTGATCTTTGCGTTCATTGGTCATCAGTTGAACCTCCGTAGATTTGAAACTGGCACGTTGATGATAGCATTCTCAAATCCCCCAGCGTGCCGCTTTGGCATAGGCACCCGCTGTGTCAGATTTGATACGTGACACTGCGAACTTGCTGAGACCAACCTGACGGGCGATCTCGTTCACTCCAACGCCTTCACCAACCTTGGCAACGATCTGGTCAATCTGTGGAGTGGTAAAGGAAGGTTTCCTGCCCTTGTAGGCGTCATCACCCATTGCCTTCCTGTGTTCGTGACCTGCCTTCGCTGCCAACTTCTGTGCTTCCGCCTGTGCTTGTGCATTCGCTGCCATGAAGGCAATCATGGCGTCACGTATTGCCTTCTGCATTGGATCATCAGTAGCACCGTCAAACGTCATGTTGTTGATCACGGTTTTGATCGTGACCCCCATTTGCATGAACTCTCGGATGTTGGCGGTCACGTCTTCATAGTTGCGACCAAGACGGTCTACCCAACGGACAACCAAGGTGTCGCCCGCCCTCAACTTGTCGAACAACCGTTTTCCACCTGGACGATCTTTCAAGGGCACTGAGACGCCGGACACCCCTTCATCATCTATCACCCAATCAAGTTTGAACCCCGCTTGTTCCGCTTGGGTCTTTTGATGTGAAACGGTCTGATCAGATGTCGAAACCCGGGCGTATAATATCGTCGCTATAGTTCTGCTCCACTTTGTTGCATAAGGATTCGTTGCATTTATATCATTGCGTAAGAAGAAAATCTAGCCGTGTGCAACATTGTCAGAAGCGGTTTGGGGATACCTGCTACATCTTGACCTTATGCAACTGGCGAAAACTTGAATTGATAAGAAGTCCCATTGGGACCGATGTGCTGCGACAAGAAAAAATTCAGAAATCGCAAAAAAATCCCCAAAAACAGCAAAACACATAGATACATACGTATAAATAGAACAGGTGGTTGCAATCACCGTTAATGAACGTCTTTCGGCAAAGTTTACATAAGCGATTGTCCGAACCAAATCTTTAGAAATTAGAAAATGCGGAAGTTAAAAAATCCGCATATAGTTTAGTATTGCCAATTGAAAGGAATATTTATGAAAAAGAAAGATGAAATAAATGAAACAATAATGTATTTATCAAGAATATTTGATAAGCACACCAACTTTGTGGATGTTCAGGCGAATGCCTTAGTTTTCACAATACAAGTGAAAAACTTCCACAACACAGATAGAGTTCAAAACGCAATTTATAAAAAAATCCATAGAGCAATATATGGAAGACTACCTTCACCAGATGAATTTACATTTTCCATGTTCATTGCTGGTGATGTAGAGGGAAGCAGAAGCGGATACATTCCTGATCATGTTTTGCTTGATCCAATGATGCCACATTATCATGGGATCATATTGTTTTCCAAACAAGATTGGGAAGTTATACGCGAAAACATCTCTTACTGGAAATCCAAAATCAGATCATCAATATCAGACATTAGGGAAATTTTAGATGATGTAGTTGATGCAGATGGATGCATTATAAAAGAAAGCATCTGGATTGATATATTCGACAAGAAAAAGTGTCACGATGCGAAGCATCAATCACCGACAGGTGATTATGTTCAATATGCTATGAAGTCACATCTGCAAGCGATCAATAGAAGTATTTATACATATCAACCGAAAGTCTATCCATTTGATGTTTATGCGACTGAGAAAGACACGATGAGCGCCAGTCATTTGTTTGATGTTCTTTATGGACTTCAAAGGCGATTTGATCAAAAGAGGAACCTTATGAGGCAACAGATTAAAATAAAACCCAAGAAATTATAAGGAGACGCACATGGTAAAGATAAAAACTTACAGACCCGTTAATTTAAACATGGATTCTGAACTTCTGATGAAGTTGGATCAACACAAGCATTCAGGCAAACCAAGAAGTCAGTTGATACATGAAGCGATTGAGCACTACTTGGTTGTGCTTGATAGAAATGCTTCACGGCAGCGACAGTGGTCAGTGTGAAGGCGTAGAGTGCCTTTGTGATGATTTGGCAGGGGAACCATGCGCACCCCTACCAATATCACTGTGCGGTCCTCACAGCGCGTGCCAGCACTACTTGATCAGTAGTTCATCAAGTGACTCACCTGCTTCCAGATGTTCAATGATCCAAGCAGGTTTTCTGCCGCGACCAGTCCACGTCAGTTCTGAATTTTCAGGATGGGCATACTTTGGTTCTGACTTAGTTTTCGATTTTTTAGAAGGTGCGTCACCCATCAAGTCTTCCAACTTGAACCCATGTTCGGATGCTATCGCTTTCGCTGCCTCCAGTGCTTCGTCACGTTTCCGCTTTTCGAAGTTGTCGATTGCTTTTGTTACCTTCTTTTGAAGTGACTTGAGTTCATCCAAGTCCAGTTCGTCTAGGTCAATATCCATAATGTTTCCTTGTTAGATGTTCAGATTTGCACCATGATCCTTCAACCATCTGCGGCATTCCTGATAATCGTCGCAGTATCCTTCAACCAATTTCCAATATTTTGGCGAGTGGTTGTGTTCGATCAGGTGACATAGTTCATGGATCACTATGTAATCCACAATTTTGTGTGGTGCTAGGTGCCATAGGATCGCCTGTCAGTGCGCTTGTCCAGTTTTGCTCAGGTTTGCATGGTCAAAGCGCACAAAGCGCCCCTGTGAGCGTCACAGCGCCTCCTGAGGTCCGTTGCCTTCTGCGCCATGATCTTGCATGTTGTCTCTGTGTCGATGGGTAGGTGAAGAGACGATGACAGACGAGCAGAAAAAATCCCTTGAATCAAAACTTTGGGATATTGCCAACACCCTCAGGGGCAAGATGAATGCAGATGAGTTTCGTGACTATGCGTTGGGTTTCATCTTCTTCAAGTATCTGTCCGAGAAGATGCACATCTATGCCAACGACATCCTGAGTGGTGATGGTATCGAATACCTGTCACTGGATGAGAACACTGCCGAGGGGCAAGAAATCCTTGAAGCGGTCAAAGTTGAGGCCGTGGAGGCACTTGGTTATTTCCTGAAACCATCCGAACTGTTCCACCAGATCGCCGTGCGTGGGTCCAAGGGCGAATTCATTCTCGAAGAACTGACCAGTGTCCTGAATGCTATTGAGCGTTCCACAATGGGCACCGAGTCCGAAGATGATTTCGATAACCTGTTCGAAGACCTTGACCTGACATCCACCAAGTTGGGGCGCACTGAAAACGCCAAGAACGAGATCATTTCAAAGGTTCTGGTTCATCTGGATGCTATCGACTTCAAGTTGGAAGATGCCAATGCCGATGTGCTTGGTGATGCCTATGAATACTTGATTGGGCAATTTGCATCTGGCGCAGGCAAGAAGGCAGGTGAATTCTATACCCCGCAAGAAGTCTCTACGATCCTTGCCCGCATCGTGACCACAGGGAAAACCCGTCTGAAATCTGTTTATGATCCTACCTGTGGGTCAGGGTCGCTTTTGTTGCGTGTTGCCCGTGAGGTCAAAGAGGTTGGTGATTTCTACGGTCAGGAGATGAACCGCACCACCTACAACCTTGCTCGCATGAACATGATCTTGCACGGGGTCCACTATCGGAATTTTGATCTTAAACAGGACGATACGCTTGAAACCCCTATGCACGAGGGGATGCGGTTTGAAGCGATTGTTGCCAATCCACCGTTTTCGGCAAAATGGTCAGCGAAAGACTTGTTTCAAGCAGATGACCGCTTTGCCCCTTATGGTCGTCTGGCACCATCTTCTAAGGCAGATTATGCTTTTGTGACCCACATGCTGCACCACTTGGATGACAACGGTGCCATGGCGGTTGTGCTGCCCCATGGTGCCTTGTTCCGTGGTGGTGCAGAAGGGCATATCCGAGAGTTCATCATCAAGGAAAAGAACTGGTTGGATGCCGTGATTGGTCTGCCTGCCAACATTTTCTACGGCACCAGCATTCCCACCTGCATCATGGTGTTTAAGAAGTGCCGTGAAACGGATGAGGTTCTGTTCATTGACGCATCAAAGAACTTCGAGAAGGGCAAGAACGAAAACTATCTTCGACCGTCAGATGTCGACAAGATCGTTGAGACCTTCCAGAACCGCACTGTGGAAGATAAGTTCAGTCATCTGGCGCATCTGGATGAGATTGCCGAAAATGACTATAACTTGAACATCCCCCGTTATGTCGACACGTTCGAGAAAGAACCTGATGTCGATCTGACCGCTGTGACCGCCAATCTGAAACAGATTGAGCAGGACATGGCGGAAGTGGATGAAACCATCAAAGCATTCTGTGCTGAACTTGGGTTGGAGGCACCAGTATGAGTGCGGTTCCTAAGTTGAGGTTTCCTGAGTTTGGTGGGGAATGGGTTCGCAGCAGGATAGATGAAATCGGCACCTTGAAGTCGGGTGTTGGATTTCCGGAAAAAGAACAGGGAGGTTTGGAGGGAACACCTTTTTATAAAGTTTCGGATATGAACATTCCTGAAAACAGTCAAGAGATGGTCTTGGCAAACAACTATGTGACCGAAGAGCAGATTAAGAGGTTAAAATATAAACCCATCGCCTCAAATAGCATTATCTTTGCGAAAGTAGGTGCTGCAATATTTCTGGACCGAAAGCGTCAAGCTCGCAACTTCCTGCTCGATAATAATATGATGGCCTTTCTGCCTTCGCCCGAAATAGATTTTCGCTTTATTTACCAAGTATTTCTCCAATTAAACTTGGCGAAGTTTGCACAAGTTGGTGCCCTGCCTTCCTATAATGCATCTGATATTGGCATTATCAAAGTTCAAATCCCCTCCCTTCCCGAACAACAAAAAATCGCATCATTCCTGTCCTCTGTAGACAAGAAAATCGACTTACTGCGCCAAAAGAAAGATGCCCTTGAACTCTATAAAAAGGGTTTGATGCAGAAAATCTTTTCGCAGGAAGTCCGCTTCAAGCAAGGCGATGGAAGTGATTTTCCTGAGTGGGAAGAGGTGGCGTTGGGGGATGTTGCGAAGCGATCAACGGAGAAGAACAAGGACCTTGAGTTAACACTTGTTTTAACAAATTCTGCTGTTCAGGGCGTTGTTATTCAAACGGAGTATTTTGACAAAAGTATCGCAAATGAAGCTAATATTTCAGGTTACTATAAAATTCGAAAATATGATTTTGTTTACAATCCAAGAATATCCAGCTCAGCACCCGTTGGTCCTATTTCGCAAAACCTTAAGGAAGATGGAGTGATGTCTCCGCTCTACACTATTTTTAGGGTAGAGGTTCAGCATCAGGGTTTTTTAAGCGTCTATTTCAAATCATCAGTATGGTATGATTACATGCGATCCGTAGCCAATCAGGGCGCAAGGCATGATCGGATGAACATAACAACAAGTGACTTTATGGCGCTTCCGATTGACTTACCCTGTGCTGAAGAGCAGGAAAAAATTGCAGACTTCTTGTCTGCGTTGGACGCTAAAATCCAAAAGACATCATCCATGTTAGATCAGATGGAAACCTTCAAGAAGGGTCTCCTTCAACAGATGTTTGTGTAAGGCGGTGCGGGATGAGTTCTTACCAGAGTGAAAGTCAGCTTGAAGATGCCCTTATCCAGCGCCTGCAAGGTAAGGGATGGGACAAGGTTCATCTGGCAACAGAAGATGACCTCTGGAAGAACGTTCAGTCGCAACTTGGTAAGCACAACAAAACCACCTTCAGTGATGCTGAGTTCAAACGCATCCGCAACCACCTTGAAAAGGGATCACCCTTTGAGAAGGCGCATACACTACGGGATCGTTTCCACCTGACCCGTGACGATGAAACGTCTTTCTATGTTGAGTTTTTCAACACCGAACATTGGTGCCGCAACGAATACCAAGTGGCATCACAGATCGGCATCAAGGGACGCCGTAAGAACCGCTATGACGTGACCTTGCTGGTCAATGGCATCCCCCTCTGCCAAATCGAACTGAAGCGCCGTGGTATCGAACTGAAGGCGGCATTTGACCAGATCAACCGCTACCAGAAAGACAGTTTCACAGCGGCAGGTGGTCTGTTCCAGTATGTGCAGATTTTCGTGATCTCGAACGGGGTGAACACCCGTTACTATGCCAACAACAGGCACCAAAGTTTCGCACAAACCTTCACTTGGGCAGATGTCGACAACAAGGCAATCAATCGCCTAGATGCCTTCACAGACCTGTTCTTGGAAAAGTGTCATCTGTCCAAGATGATTGCCAAGTATATCGTTCTGCACCAGAGCGATCGTATCCTGATGGTCTTGCGCAGTTACCAATACTACGCCGCCGAAAAGATCACAGAACGTGTCCAACTTGGTAGGCAGAATGGCTATATCTGGCACGCTACGGGATCAGGCAAGACGCTGACCAGTTTCAAGGCAGCACAGAACCTCATGGAAATCCCCAAGGTCAAGAAGACCTTGTTCGTGGTTGACCGTGCCGATTTGGACCACCAGACGGTCAAGGAATACAACCATTTTCAACCGGGTTCCGTTGATGGAACTGATGACACCAAATCACTGGTGAAGCAGTTCACGAACCCCAATGTGAAACTGATCATCACCACGATCCAGAAACTGAACAACGCCATCAGTAGCACTCGCCATCATGAGGCGATGGATGCTTTGCGCAAGGAACGTGTTGTCTTCATCTTTGACGAATGCCACCGCAGTCAGTTCGGTGATGCTCATAAACGGATTGTGGACTTTTTTCCTGCCGCTCAGATGTTTGGGTTCACTGGCACCCCAATCTTTGCCGACAACGCCATCAAGCGCAGGACCACCAAAGACCTTTTCAACGAATGCCTGCACAAATATGTGGTCACAGATGCCATCCGTGATGAAAATGTTCTGCGCTTTGCTGTGGAATACGTCCAGCACATGGATGAGGAAGCGAAAGAACACCGCTCCAAGGAGTTCTTTGAACACCCTGATCGTATTGCCACGATCACCGATTGGGTGATCCAGAACCATCACAAGAAGTCTCGTGGCAAGCAGTTTGGTGCCATCATGTGTGTGGGGTCCGTGGATGCGCTGCTACAATATTACGAATGCTTTGATGCAAAGCGCAAAGCGGGTGAACATGATCTGAAAATTGCATCCATTTTCACCTATGCCGCCAATGAAGAAGACCCTGACGCCGATGGTCTGATCCCTGAAACGCATTTTCCATCTGACAGCACATCCAGCGTCTCGACACCAAAGCGGGATCGTCTGGTGGAGATCGTGAACGACTACAACGCCCTCTATGGCGTTCAGGAAAGCGTCTTGGATGGGAAAGGGTTCTACAACTACTACAGGGCAGTAGCGAACCGTGTGAAGTCCCGTGACTACAAACCATTTGATCCAGAACAGGGTGTCGACATCCTGTTGGTGGTCAACATGTTCCTGACTGGATTTGATGCCAAGACTGTCAACACGCTCTATGTCGATAAGAACCTGAAATACCACGGTCTGATCCAAGCGTTTTCCAGAACAAACCGCATCCTGAACCTTGAAAAGTCACAAGGGAACATTGTCTGTTTCCGTGATCTGAAAGAGGCCACGGATGACGCCATTGCGCTGTTCGCCAACAAGAACGCCCGTGAAGAAATCATCATTGGCAGTTACGATGAACACCTTGCCAAGTTTGAAGCAGCGGCGGCGGATTTGTTCGCTATCGTTCAAACACCTGACGCCGTAGATGATCTGCAAGATGAGAACGCCCAAGCAGCGTTTGTGAAGGCATTCCGTGATCTGATCCGTATCCGCAACGTTCTGGCAACCTTCAGCGAATTTGATGAAACCACCTTGCCTGTGCACCCCCAAGATTTTGAGGACTTCAAAAGCAAGTATGTTGATATGGCGCACCGCCTGTCACAGACCGAAGAGGAAGATGTTCCACCCGCTTTTGATGGGATAGACTTTGAACTGGAACTGATCCGCCGAGATGACATCAACGTATCTTACATCATCGCTTTGCTGACCTCCATGAACCTGATGGACGGCGAAGGCGAAGACGGAAAGAAGAAAGCAAAGCAATACCGCAAACGCATCTTCGAACTTTTGCAGTCTGAGGTCTCGTTGCGTGGCAAGCGTCCCTATATTGAAAAGTTCATTGACCAAAAACTGCCCATGCTTGGACCAGAGGATGACATCCACCAAGCGTTTGCAGATTTTTGGTCAGAAGAGCGTTCACAGGCGTTCAAGACCTTTGAAGACGAACACGGGTTAAAGGACCAAGAGTTCCAAGCACTCGTGTCGCAGATGATGTTCTCTGGTAAGCAACCGCTGGCAGACGATGTGATGAAAGCACTCAAGGAAAAACCATCTATCCTGCAACGCCGCAAGAAAGTTGAAACCGTTCTGGAAGGCGTGAAGGATGAAGTGGTCCCAGAAAACTGGACAGTCAGCTAAGGTGTATCCCAAACCTTTGAA
>NZ_CYSB01000044.1 GCF_001458255.1 Thalassovita autumnalis | reverse complement strand
CCATGGAACTGGCGCCCCGAAAAAGCCTGAAACCGCCCCGATACCGGACGGATACTAACAGTATACAGCCAATTTGTATTGAGTTTCTAAGCAAGTGAACATCTTGGATAATAACTGATACAGACAGATACTAGAATTCTTCTGTCTATAGACGGAGGGTTAAGGAATACATGATGTACCTCTCGGGCAAGCTAGCAAAGGCGGCTTTTCAAAGGAAATAGATACCAGCTCGGATTAACACCAAGCTCAATACAAGCCCAGAGAGCGCCATACAGCGCCCTATCGGGCCTCAAGCCGCTCCACTACCCTTTTTACCTGAGAAGCCTGCCAGCGGCCTCCTCTGGCGGTCTCTACGCCTGCCTGATTTAGACGATCCGCAATCTGACGCAAAGTTGCGCCGGACTGACGCAGTGGCATTACAATCCCCTCGACCTTCTCGGCCCGGGCCAGCGCGTTGGCCTGCACCGCCTTGTTGCGCTGCATGGTTTTATCCCTGAGGCCACCCAGTTTAGCCCCACGCAGTTTTGCCTCGGCCAGAGCCGCTTTAGTTCGAGCTGATATGAACTCGCGTTCTTGCTCAGCCAGCGCGGCATAGATGTGCAGCTGAAATTTATCAGCGTTCGGCATAGAGGCAACACGGAGCTTCACCCTCTTGTCATCCATCAGAGCCGCGATCATTGAGACCTTGCGCGATAGTCGATCCAACTTGCTCACCAGCAACGTCGCCCCCGTCCGGCGGCACATCTCCAGCGCCGCGCTCAACGCGGGCCGAGTATCGTCAGAACCACTCAGGACATCGGTAAAGGTCTCCAGCACTTCATAAGGCCCAGTGGCAAAGCCGTCGAAGTACAACGCAATGTCTCTGTCCTGAGCATCCAGCCCAAGGCCACTGCGCCCTTGCTCCTTGGTACTGACACGACGGTAGATCACGTACTGCTGCATAAGAATTCACCCGCTCGGCTTAGATACAGCCGGTAGTCGAACAACATAGTGTTGCAAATGTCAACGTTGGTTGTGCACGAGACACACCCTCAGGGGGGACAACAGCCCTGAAATCACAGTAGATACCTACTCGCAAAAATGTGCCGGAAATTCAGACACCTAAATGCAACCCACGCCACCGAATACCCCTCTAGTCGTTGCAGGCACCCTCAACCCAACCTAGAGTGCTCTTGAACACATCATCTTCACTGTAAGCCCCCATCTTTTACAAACCGACAAGGGATTGACTTTAAAATCAATGCGCACCACGTTAATAGAAAGGAGAGAGAGCGGCGACATTCAGGAATGGACCCCAATGATCGAGGGCGACCCCTGCTTGCGCACGCTGTTCCTAGCGAAAGCGATTTGGGAAGAACTGGACGAGGAAACATGGAACGACCCACAGCTGGGGGTGCGCTACGGGCAACTTGAGGCGGACTTCGACCGCTATGTGACCGGCGACACCATACCAATTGGAATGGACCCCTATGGGAAGGGAGATGGTGCATTTATGGCGCGCATCGATCCCCCACACTTAGGCATATGGACCATACGGAGCGTGGCGCCGAAACCCGCAATTCGGGTCTTTGGAGCCTTCTGCGAACCGGACTTGTTTGTCGGACTTATAACCAGAGTACGCAGAGACCTTGGCGGCCCAGGAAGCCGCGAATGGGCCAATGCTCGAGAAGATGCAATTCAACGTTGGGACAATCTATTTCCCGGCCATACAAGACTAACAGGAGGCAGCCTCGATGACTTTTTCCTTCAAAAGGCGATCATTGTCTAAGCCTGCAAACGGCGAAAAAATCCGGCTATCTGACCTGAGCTTTGTTCGAGCCCGCAATCGCAACAAGGCGCATAGCCTACTGCTGGACGAGTTCGAGAAAAGCGGCATGAGCAAGGCCGACCTTGCCAAAATGCTTGGCAAGCGTCCTGAGCAAATAACCCGCTGGCTAGGCGGCCCCGCCAACCTAACACTAGACACTCTGAGTGACCTAACCTTTGCAATTCGCGGAGAATTCTTCGAACTGCATCTCAGGGACGATCTCGCAAAAGGAAAATCCAATCAGCCCTGTGCGGAGTGGATAACAAACCCGATTAGAACTTGCAGATGGGAAACCGTCTCGACGGAGACTTCAGTTGCCGAAGTCAAGCCAACCCAATCGCACACTAATCAATATGTAATTTGCTCTTCCCACCCGGGCGAGGAAAAGGACGGCAACTATGCCAGATACACAACCAGTTAAGACCGAGATGAAAACAGTTCGTTCACCAGAGTTCCGTTACATACCGTGTGATGCAATAAACCTCGCCATAAGTGACAACGGCGTCAAATTGCTAATGGGTGTTTCCGAAATCGATGGCACCACCACAGAGATCGTTGGTGCCCACATGTCTCTTTCAACTGCTGCCCAGCTGAGCAGAGCACTGACAACGGCCCTGAGTAACTACGAAGATCAAAGTGGCAACAAGATTACTCCGCCGGGTGAACTAATTCGAAAAGACGTTGAGCTGAAATGATGGCTCTTCAAGTGTGACACAAAGTGTGACACACCTAGCAACCTCGCACCTGCCACTTGTGGCTAATCAATGGGTTACTGGAATGGAGGAGGGTCCGGTACTCGCCTCCACTAATCTCGATACATCATTTTCAAATTCGCCTGTTGGCCCCTCCTCGACGTTGGTGAAGTGGCCCCTCATTGCCGTGACTGGCCGCCACTTCACGCATAGCGATAGACGGGCGAAGGGCGATCGCTTAACCTGCTGGTAATTTCATTCAGACAGGTGTTTTCATGACCAATCTTCAGACGATGACTTGTGAGGCGTTTCACCCCCACGTCGGGCAAGATTTTCTACTTTCGCTCACTGACGGAAGCTGCGTGCTTAAGCTGCTTGAGGCTTCCGCAATTGGGACAGGTGCCCGCGACGGCGGCGCCTTCTCCCTGCTTTGGCAGGGGCCAGTCACCCCTGCCCTTCACCAAGGGACCTATGAGATGACTCATGAAAAACTTGGGGAGATGGCGCTGTTTCTCGTGCCCGTTGCCCAGAAAGACGCGGGCTTCCAGTATGAGGCGGTCTTCACCTGACCCGCTGTCTCACCTCGGACAACCGGATCCTTACATCGCTTTCGTCGCCCCTAACCCGGGGGTGACAAACCAGCGGGCAGCCTTAACAGATCGTAGACGCCTTTGTCTTCGACACATCGGAACCCAAGCCGCAGATAGAGCGACATGGCCGGGTTTTGCTTTTCCACGTGAATGCCAACGGCTTTACCGGCGCTCATAGCCTCATCAATCACATCCAATAGCAGAGCCTGCCCGATCCCCTGCCCCCGCCACTGCGGCAGCAAGGCGATATCAATGATGCGATGCTCAGCGGACCAGCGCTCCAGATACAAACGCCCGATGGCGTCACCTTCCTTTTCAAGGATCAGCCAAAGTGCGTCTGGGTAATGTTGATGGTAATGACTGCGTTGCGCGCGAAACTGCAACTCAATAAATTGCGTCTTCTGTGCCTCAGGCCACTGGGTTTGATTCAACTCCGCCTCGCGGGTTGACCGGTAAAGCGCCTGCAGAAAGGGTAGATCCGCCGCCACTTCCGGCCGCAGAGCGACGCCATATTGGCATGCTCTGGGCGTCTTAAGGAAATCAGCCGTTGATATTGTCACCAGATCCCCGCTTGTTTAGCCGCGACTGGGGTAAAGCCCCTGCAGGGCAATGATATAGTTGAGCGTGAGGAAGGGCTGCAGGTTGTTGTGCGCCTGTCCGCCCCCGGTGGTCGCCAGGCTGACACTCGACATATCGACCAAGTTCGCCGACGTATTTGTCTGATACAGGCTGTCACCAAAGGACGAACGTGCCAGAGCCGTGGTATTGGACGGCTCAGCCGTATCCGCCCCGGTCGAGACGGCACGCACGACGTGCGAATGGGACGGGATTTGCGCCTCTGACAAGGTGACTGTTTCAACACCTGTTTTTTCGCCCAACCGGCGGGAGGTCAAGCCAGGCCCGCGCCCAGGATGCATTGGGGCACGCCCCTGCATATTCGGCAGCGCTGTCGTGGATCGACCATCCCCGCCATAGGTGGTGCCGATCAGGGAAAACAACGCGCTGTTCTGAGAGATTGGCAACAGCTGACCGTCACAGAACGCCCAGCCGCGCGGGGCAAAATTGCCAGCAAAAATGCGAATTTCTGCAATAAATGGTTCTGACATTTCTGCCTCCTAATGACGGCTGGGATAGATACCAAACAGCGAAACAATGAAGTGCACGCAGAGGGCTGGCATCAGGTTCGTATGCGACCGGCTGCCGCCTGTGTTGGCCACCATCGTGCTGGCCATATCGACGTCCTGCGCCTGTGCTCGATAAAACCGCACCCCAGCCCCAGCGGCCAGAACCCGGCCCGTAGGACTGGCCTGATTTGCCGACTGCTTGCTGGCGTTTAGATCATGGCTGTGGCTGGCCAGCTGGTTCACGGTTAGCGTCACATTCTCCTCACCGGCTTTGGCGCCCAGCCGACGTGGGGACAGGCCAGGGCCTGAGCCCTGATGCAACGGGATACGCCCCCGCATGTCCGGCAATCCGAAAGTGGTGCGGCCATCGCCGCCATAGATCGTTCCAAAAAGCGAAAACAGCGCGTCGTTTTGCGAAACAGCCAGCAGCTGCCCATCGCAGAACGCCCAACCTCGCGGTGCAAAATTACCGGCAAACATCCGGATTTCACCAACAAATGGTTCCGACATTTCAATGCCCTCCTGATGTTAATTGCGCGATGGGAACAGCCCCTGCAGCGCGATACAGAAACTTAAAACCGTGTAGGGCTGCATGTTGTCATGTGCCTGCCCGCCCCCTGCATTGGTGACCGATCCGCTGCGCAACGCCACCAGATCACCGGGATCACGATAGGCCGTTTCCCCCGCCGTCTCAGACGCCAAAACATGCCCTGTTGGAGTTGGTGCGTTGCCCACTGACTCAGAAGCACGAGCCGAATGCGTATGCGCAGCGATTTCGGCCGCCGTTAGAGTCACCGTTTCGGCGCCGGACTTCTGCCCAAGGCTATGTCCATCATCGCGGTGAATCGGCGTTCGGCCGCGCAGATCCGGCAGCGCAAAGGACGTACGTCCATCGCCGCCATAGGTCGTGCCCAACAGCGAATAGAGAGATTGGTTTTGATTGATCGGCAGGATCTGCCCATCCGTCAGGGCCCAGCCCCGCGGTGGAAAATTAAACCCCATGATCCGAATCTCAGCGAGAAATGGTTCTGACATCAGTCTCCCCCAATAAATTCCCAAAGAAAATCAAGACACTCGAAAGCTATCAACAAATTCAATCAGCCCTCAACCAAGGGGCGATATTTCAAAAATATACCTGAGGCTGTCACACCATCCGATTTCAAGCAACAAGAAATAAAATTTAAAGATGCATCAGTAGCTTCGCCACACTCTAAACGAAGTCGAAAAGTTGCAAATTACACATCAAGAACATCACCTTAATAGATAAACCGATGCGCGAGCGCTCAAACCAGAAAGATACAAATATCACCCAAAATAACTTGAAAATCGCGAACCTTAGCAACCAAATGTTGCACGAATCCTTCGCAACGCTACTATTCAAGCAAAAGAATCCTACTGATCAATCGGGAATTACCTCCTTAGCCCAAGAACAAACTTGTGACTTTTCTCGGGCCACCTGCGCCCAATTTTTGACGTACAAATATCGCGGAAATTTTTCAGAATTCGCGAACCTAATTCTAATGAAAGCAATACAATAGCACCCTTTTTACGCGTGCTTTCAATTAATTAGTTAAATGGTCCGCCCGACTTCGGCGCACCATTAACGGGGGAACTATGAGCCACATTAGACAAGCTGCAAAAAAGACGAAATTTCGGTTTTCCGCGGGGCTCGCAGGGCAACTTCACTTTCTATTTCTACTTTTCACAACAGCGCTTTCATTGGCTATTCTGGCGCCCCGAGACGCTCAGGCCCAATCAGTCACGGCAACGTGCCCAGCCATCAGCCAGGGCGATTTTGTGGTTTTCCGACCCGATGCAAACACTTGTGTCACCAATGCAGCTGACGTGAACCCAAACCTGCTCATTGGGAATAACATCGGTGATCCATTCTTTTTTGGGACATCCTCCATCATCCTGTCGGCAGAGCCTGGCACGGGTCTCAGCAACACATTTTACAACGCTGGCGGTGGTGATGTTGCTATCCCAATAGCTGAGGCATCAGGCGAACAGCTTGTGCCTTGTGCCCTAAGTGCCGCCTGCAACGTCACCCTTTTCTTCACCTATGACGGCACGGACTACTCGATTGACATAACGTCTCCATCGGGCAGCAACACTATCAACGGCACAGCTGCTCCGACGGTCGTGCCACCAGCGGATGCAACACCCCCAACTGTCACTTCGATTTCGCGCCAGCCCCCAGCCACCGCAACAACATCTGCCGACACATTGGTGTTCCGCGTGGTGTTCTCAGAAGATGTTCAAAACGTCACCACGGCTGATTTTGATGCCAGCGGGACTACGGGCGATGCCTCCGCCGTTTCATCCGTCGACGCCGCCACATATGATGTGACCGTCTCTGGGGGCGATTTGGCAAGCTACAATGGCAGCGTGGGCCTGACATTCAATGCGGGCCAAGACGTGCAGGACCTTGCCGGAAATGCGCTAAGCAATACCACACCCGGCAGCAACCAGACCTACACGGTGACCAATGCCCCAGAGATCAGTGTCAGTTCCTCGGTCTCGGGTGCAGTGGCAGATGGTGGGACAGATGCCCAGGGCAGCCGTG
>NZ_CYSB01000043.1 GCF_001458255.1 Thalassovita autumnalis | reverse complement strand
CGCACCGGCGCCTCATAGGCAATGTCGGTAAAGAGTGCGTCCTTGCCCTCATGCAGCATGCCGCTGCCAGTGCGAAACGGTGTGGCGGTGAGGCCAATCACCTTCAGCGCAGGATTGATCGCCTGCAGAGCGTCCAGAAAGCGCCTGTACATCGTGCTGGAATTGCCTGGGATCAGATGGGCCTCATCAATCAACACCAGATCGGTGTGGCCGATCTCATGGGCCCGGCGATGGATTGATTGGATGCCAGCAAACAGGACGCGGGCCTGCGCCTCACGTTTCCCCAAGCCCGCCGAATAGATGCCTGCCGGTGCCTCAGGCCAAAGCCCGATCATCTCGGCATGGTTTTGGGCGATCAATTCGCGCACATGGGTCACGATCAGGATGCGCTGATCAGGCCAAGCCTTCAGCACCCCTTCGATGAATGACGCCATGACGAGCGACTTGCCGCCAGCCGTCGGGATCACAACCAGAGGGTTACCCTTGTTGGTCTGGAAATAGCCGTAGATCGAAGAGATCGCAGCCTCTTGGTATGGGCGCAGGGTCAGCATGGCGCAGCCTCCGTATTGCGGGCGTCATTTGACCAGGAGGCGCCATCGTTCATGCGGTAGGTGACAATGTCGTCTCCCGCATCGATGACCTCACCCGGCACGAGATCGGGGATGAAGAGATGTCTGCCGCAGGCGGCCCGCTGCTCAGCAGGCGACAGCATTCTGTCATGACGCGCGCAGTGCCATCCACCATCAACGGCCGTAGAATGCAGGCAGGACCGACAGGTCACAGCGGCACCGCCACCCTCGTGGCAGGCAGCGTGGTGATCGCAAAAACGGCATTCAAACCAAGCCGGATCTTCGCTGATCCGCGCTGGCGGATGTTGGGCAAAGATAACCCGACCAGCCTTTTCCAGAAGGCGTTCGGCCATGGCAGGATCAGCCTCAACCCGTTCGATATGCAGCGCGTCAGTGTTCTTGCAGACCGCCATGTAGAGCGCGCGCGTAATGCCAGTCAGGTGCATGTAGATTTGCATCTGGGCGGCATGCTGCGGCTTGGATGCTACCACGCCTTTCGCGGTCAAATCGGCAAAGCTTTTTACGCCATGCGTTTTGAACTCCAGCACATGCCAGGTTTTCGGCGCCTCAAGCAGACCAAGGGCGACGCCATCGAGCGAGCCGCCAAAATGACCACCATGGGCCTCCACGCGGATTTGCCGTCCTGTTTCCGGATCCAGCTCCAAAACAGTGGCCCCGGTGGCACGTAGATTGCGCACCATACGGTCCTCTTCCAGCTGGCCTGTCTCGAACAGACGCAGCAGGCGGCCAGAAAAGCGTGACGGCGTCACCCAGCGGAAATCGTACCAGAGCGCGCGTGCGCAAGATTTACCGATGATGGATGCGCCGAGATGGTCACGGAAGCCATCACCCTGGCGGGCCTCGTAATCGGCGTAGATCGCCGTCAGCGTTGGCGTGAGTGGTGCGGGAAGATCAGCCATCACAATCCCTCCCGTTCGCTGCGGGCTTGGGCTTCGGCCAGAATGCCGCTCCAAGTTTCCGGGTCGTGGCGCTCACGCAGGACGCCGATCAGAGCATCTTTCAGCTTTTCGCGGCGACGGCGGCCGGTGCCTTTGGCAAGCAATTCTGCCCGTTCACGGCACAGGTGGCGCAACGCGGTCCGTGCCCGGTGGAACCAATCAGGGTCAATGGGCTTTTGCCCCCGTTGGCGTGCCAGATCAGCAGTCGCAATCTGCGTGCGGATCTTGGCAATATCGTCGTCGAGTTCGATCAAGCGGCGCTGGTCATCAGGCAAGCCGGGGCTGATCACGGCCCGAGGGGCCGCGTTATGCAGGTCAGTCATGGGAATATCCTTAGATGGGGTTGGGCGCTGCCCCGTCAGTCAGGGATGCGGAGCAGCGCGATTGATCAGCCCTTCTTGTTCCAGGGCGCGGAGGCCATCTTGGGCGGTGCGGAAGCGGCATGCGTTGTCGGCGGCGCTGACGAGGTTGCAGCAGGCTTTGCAGCCGTGGCACCCTCACCTTCAGGCGGCAGATAGGCGATGGCATTGCTCTCGCCGTAACCGTTCTTTGGGGGCTTGATCTTCACCTGGATCGTCATCGGGATCAGGTGCAGCTCCTCACTGTCACTGACATGCATCCGGCCCGTCGCATGGCAGATTGCCGACAGCGTCCGCTGTGCAATCTCGACCGTGGTCGGGTTCGGGTTCACCAGGTTCAGCTGATCAAAGATCTTCCGGCCTTTATGCTGGCCGTCCAAAATATCCAGCATCAACCAGAGAAACTGCCCCATACCGTTGCGGGTCACGCGCATTTCGCTCTCGACGATCTGAGCGCGGTATTTACCTGCGGGCAGCAGCTCGTAAGCGGTGGTGGGTTCAACGCTGGTGGCGTCAAAGGACGTATCAAAACGTGCCATGGTCGTATCCTTTCAAGGCAATCATTGGGATTGGGGCATGGCTGCGAGGAACTCTGACCACGAAAGCGGCAAAGTGTCCGGCAGGCCGTAACGGTTCTTGGCGAGGAAGGCGGGACGCTCTTCGGTGTGCATAACGCGCGCACCGGACCCGAGCGCCCGGGTCACCTTCTTGTTGAAGCCGACATCGGATTTGGCGACCGAAATCTGATAGTTGGCAAAAAGCACCACATCAGAATGCTCCTGCAACAACGCCGAGGCGCGGGTCTGCAGCTTGATCACATACCGGTCGTAAGGTTCGTGCTCGGGGCTATCAAACCGCTTGATGTCGGTATGAGCAATCTGGATGACGACCATCCCTTTGCGGTCGCGCAGCGCATTCAGCTTATCGAGATATTCACGCCAAATGGTCAGCGCCTCGGCGTAACCTTTGCCAAAGCCCGGGGTTTCGATCGACTGCCAGCCATTGCGTTTGCACGCCTCAGCCCAGATCAGCGGCTCGAGCCAGTCGACGCTGTCAACGACGACCGTGCCGTAGTCGTGATCTTCCTCCAGCAAGGCGTCGAGCGCTTGTGCAACTTCGGCATAACTCGTCGCCAACGGAAAATGCGGGACCTGCAATTTGCCAAGCCCATCCTCAGTCATGATGAACACCGGCGCGCCCGCGTCAGCGGCAAAGGTCGATTTACCCACCCCGGCCACGCCGTGGATCAGGATACGCGGTGGTTGGAGCACCGAACTGGTGCGCAGAGATGCAAGAGAAATAGCCATCAGCGCACCTCCTCGCCCAGCACCAAACGGAACTTGGGCTTGCCGGTCCGGACCGTACGCGCAGGCTCAAAACCCTTGCGCCAGCTTTCTGGCAGCGCCGTGTATTTGCGCTCAGACACTTTCAAAGTGGTATCGATGAACTCGGCCGGGTCCTCGCCTGCTGAGGCGATGTTTTCTGCGATCTGGGCGAGTTTTGCCTGATCCCAATCAATCCGTTTCGCCAAGTCGGCAATCACGGTGACGCCGTCATCCTCAAAGCGGATCGTGCCGGTGTCCTTGTCTGCCTCAGAGCGGCATTCGGCAGCACGCTCGGCGTATTTCAGGGAGATGGCACCATCGAGCCAATCCGAGACCGTCTTGGCCTGGGTCAGCTGCTGATCAGAAGCATCCCGCAGCATTGCCAGCTGACCAGCGGGCAGTGCCGCGATTTGGCCAACAGGCATGCGGTGGATATCGGCCAGTGTGATGTGGTTAGAAATTGTCATATTCGTCCCCCTTATGCCGACATTGGGCGGTGGGGCTCGTGGTCCGAGCCGCGGATTTGCTCGACCTCGAAAGCCTCGACGTCTTCGAGCCGGTAAATGACCCGACCACCGAGTTTGATGAATTTCGGGCCTTCGCCCGTCCACCGCCAACGCTCCAGCGTGCGATGTGAAATGTTCCAGCGAGCCGCCAGCTCGATCTGGGAAAGGTGTCTTAGCGCCATGTGAACCTCCTTGGGGTTTTTGCGAACACTTGCGGGATCACCATGACCGAGGGGCTGGAAGGCACCGTGGAGGCAACCGGGAGGCAGCGAAGTTAGATGCCTGAAAATGAAAAAAGCCGCCCCGAAGGACGGCCTCTTCATAGACAAACGTTGGGCAGGATCAGGGATCGATCCAGCAGTTTCCGTTCTCGACCTTGACGAAACGCCATTTGTCGATGCCGCGGCCAAAAGCCTTTTTCAGCGTGTTCACCTGACCACCATAGCCAGCCTCTTCAAGAACAGCGGCAAGACGCAGGACTTTTGACTTTGACCAATAGGCCGAAAACAGAATTTCCAAGAACCGACGCTGCTTGTCTCCGCGGAACGTGAGAGTTTCACCCCGATACCAGACGATCCCGCAATCATCCGAATGATCAATCGGGAACCGATGCTGCGCCTCGCCCGGGAAGACCCTTGCGCCGACGGCCTGCGGTGAGATGGCCAGCTTTCCAGGCGCTTTGGCCACATCGGTCACACTGATGATGATGTCCTTCTTACTCGCAGCAACAGGAAGGCGATCGCCTGGTGTGGACGTCAGGATGACACGGACCTCATCCGGCGGCCTGCGTTCCAGAAGAGCGCCAACCTTTCTCCACACCGCAGGATCTGAAAGCCGACGTGCAAACCAGACCGGCATGGGCGATTTCGCCCCCTTGAGCTGGATGGTGCCAATATCCCAGGCGACACTATCGATCAACGAGATCGGGCGCGCCGGGGCAGCGCGCTCGAAATCTACCAGCATCTTCGCGAAGAGCAGCGGGTAATCAACTGCAAGAGCTTCGATATCCTTGGCATCGACCGCAACCCACCGACCGATGCTGTTGTTGTATCCATACTGCCTGCGCTCGGCGCACCACTCTGCAGGGATGGGCTCGTCTTCGTAGTCATCCATAGCGGTGACGACCGGGATATGGCCGGATGCGACCATAAGCTTGGCCTCAAGCAACTGATCCGTTGCCCGAGGTGAAACTTGCCGCAGGACCGATGCCTGCACCTTGGCAGGACGGGTCTCCATGACCTGCAGCAGCATATCGACCGCCCGCTTAGTCAATGAGGTCACCGATGTCCGAGCCGTCGGTCAGAATGCCCCAACGGCGCAGATACTTGTCGCCGATCAGGCGCTCATGCGGGGTCATGTCCTTCAAATTGCAGCCATGTGGCATGGTCACCGTCAGCGTCAACGATTTGCCCCTCCCGCCGCTTGGGCCGGGTTGAAACTTGATTGTGAACCGCGCGCGCGTGACGATCCATTCAGGCGTTTCAGATGCAACGGACAGGACTTGCCCAGAACTGCCAATGTCGAGCCCAATTCTTTCTTCTGCCATTTCCCACACCGTGCGGTCGGCGCCCGACATGGTTTCGAGGACGATCCGTTCGTTAGGCTGGCCAACCTCCATAAGACGCAATTCTTTCACGGTGACGTCCGCTATGCCGTCATCAACGTCAGTCGGGAAGTCAAAGGGCTTCAACAGCATCCCAAGATGGTATTCCCGCAGCGGTATATGCTTTTCTTCGAAATCGATCCCAAGCAGGTCCCGCGCCATGTAGGCAGTGAGATCCCTCCGGTCTGCAATTGTATTGGCCACCACCTCTATGACGCCAGTATCCGCCTCGTAAGTCAGCGCAGCCTCAAAAACCGGCTTCACGATACGGCGTGACAATGTGCTGTTCGCGTCAAACCCAAGCATGTCCTCCGGCCGCCCTTCACGGTAAACAGCGACCTGAACGAGATCGCATTCCTGATCATCGAGGATGACGCGGTGCCGGTCGAAGACATCGACATGAACATGCGGCGTGTCGAAACGCTCGCGGATTGCCTTGGTGAAGTCAGCTACCGATACAGCATCCCGGCGGACCACGCGGTCCTTTTCTACTTCAAAGCCACTCCATGACCGGCCACGGCGCCGTTCATCATTGTAGCGGACCTCTTCAGCCTTACGAAACTGGTCTGGTTCATTCAGAAACACCCACAGCGAACGATTGTTAGCCCCCTCCAGTGTGTCGAACACCTGCCGGTTGATGACGACATTCTGCAGCGCATTCTGGCCCGGTTCGTCTGCGAGAGCAGCGACCTGACTGGCATTCATGACAACGCGTTGTTTTTCACGGTCGTCCATGTCGTCGACAGCTTTGATCAGCGGCTCGACGAGCTCCGCCTCAGGCTTGGTCCAATCGACCGGCGGAAGGGATGTGAACCCGGAGCCAGTAAAATAGTCATGCAACCGTGTGACGGGGGTCTTGCGAAGGAAGGATGCGATAGCAGTCATGGGAGCCCTTTCTGGCGAGGAAGATGGAGGAATCGGCGCAAAGCGATACGGTAATGTTCGATATATACCGAACAAACCGCCAAGTCTACTTGCGCGGAACGATTTTGTTCGGCATACCGAACAAGCTTCCTGCAACCAAGGAAAACAAGGATGATACTATGACCACGTCCCTAGGCGCCAAGATCAAGCGCCACCGCCAGGAGAAGGGATACTCCCTCGACAAGCTCGCGGAATTGACCGACTCGAGCAAGAGCTACATTTGGGAGTTGGAAAACCGCGACGCACGAAAGCCGTCCGGAGAAAAACTGACGCGGATCGCTCAGGCGCTCGAGGTCACCACCGACTATCTGCTGGACGAAAGCGAGGAGCCCGGAGATGCGGTTCTGAAGGAAGCCTTCTTCCGCAAGTTCAGCAAGCTCGCCCCTGACGACCAGGCGAAGATCAATCAGATGATCGATATGTGGGGAAAGAAGGATTGAGCCTGCCCACGACGCCGAAGGGTTGGGCAATCCGCCTGACGCAAATCCTTTCGCTGCATCAGGCAGCGCATGGGCTACCGCGGTTTCCAATCGATGTGACCGCACTAGCACAGGATGTCTCACGACAGGTATTTCCAGATGCACCGATAACTATGGTCGGCGGCCTGGATCTGTCTAAAGGCGTCGAGGGCATGTTGATGCCGAACCCTGATGGTTCCGGAGAGTGGGGCATCATTTACAACGACACAATCCGTTCGCCAGGGCGGCGGAATTTCACGTTGGCCCATGAACTGGGCCATTACCTGCTGCACCGGCAGACCAATCCCAACGGTCTCGAATGCACCAATCGCAACATGGCTGACTGGGATGAGGGGCGGAACGGGATCGAGGCGGAGGCCAATACCTTCGCCTCCTACCTTTTGATGCCGCTGGATGATTTCCGTGAGCAGATCAAAGGCCGGGCCATTTATATCGATCTGATGACTGATTTGGCCGACCGCTACGCCGTGTCACTGACGGCAGCGATCCTGAAATGGATGACCATCACCGACAAGCGGGCGATGATCGTGGTTGGCAAGGAGGGGTTTATCGACTGGGCATGGTCCAGCGAGCCGTTGTTGAAATCCGGCGTGTTCTATCGCGCACGGCAGGTGGTCACCGAATTGCCGCCGGACTCTCTGGCCGCGCAGGAAGTGGACTGGGATACTGGTCGTCACGGCCATCACCACCCGGCAGGAGTCTGGTTGGGGTCTGAGCCCGTCCATGAAATGACAGTGTTCTCGCCCAGTAACGACCAGATGACAATCTCGCTGCTGATTTATCCTGACCGCGCACCATCCCGATGGGAGATGGCCGAGCTGGAAGAAGAGCAGACCGTCGATACGTTCGACAAATTCATGGACGGTCGGACAGGCTGATTCGGCTCAGCGACAACGATCGGCACTCCGCGCACTTGCATATTCATTACGCAGAGATACGTGGCTCTACGCGCAGGCCGACCCTGTCCGTAAGATACTGATTTACTTGTGTTTTTGATATTTTGAGATACCTTTTGGGCATCATCTCAATCGCGAAAAGTCGCCATGCCAAAAAACACATCAGGCCCGATTTCGGGTCCCAATCCCCTATGCCCTGAGCGCATGTCAGCAGACGCGCGCCTCGAAGAAATTGGCCGCATCCTCGCTGCAGCTGTGGTTCGCCTGAACGTCGAACAGTCCAGCGATTTATCTTCTGAGAACGGAGACAGTTTCGTGGACTTATCGCCCCAAAAGAGCGGTGGTCGTCGTACAAAACG
>NZ_CYSB01000042.1 GCF_001458255.1 Thalassovita autumnalis | reverse complement strand
TCCGTACGTTTCCAGACCGCTTTGGCCTCTATTAAGCTCATTCAGGCTTCTGCCGTTTTGGATTTAACCGAAGATGATTTCGATTTTCTGACGAGTAACAAAGTTTGGATTGCTACTGACCGCTCTCGTGCTCGTCGCTGCGTTGAGGCTTGCGTTTATGGTACGCTGGACTTTGTAGGATACCCTCGCTTTCCTGCTCCTGTTGAGTTTATTGCTGCCGTCATTGCTTATTATGTTCATCCCGTCAACATTCAAACGGCCTGTCTCATCATGGAAGGCGCTGAATTTACGGAAAACATTATTAATGGCGTCGAGCGTCCGGTTAAAGCCGCTGAATTGTTCGCGTTTACCTTGCGTGTACGCGCAGGAAACACTGACGTTCTTACTGACGCAGAAGAAAACGTGCGTCAAAAATTACGTGCAGAAGGAGTGATGTAATGTCTAAAGGTAAAAAACGTTCTGGCGCTCGCCCTGGTCGTCCGCAGCCGTTGCGAGGTACTAAAGGCAAGCGTAAAGGCGCTCGTCTTTGGTATGTAGGTGGTCAACAATTTTAATTGCAGGGGCTTCGGCCCCTTACTTGAGGATAAATTATGTCTAATATTCAAACTGGCGCCGAGCGTATGCCGCATGACCTTTCCCATCTTGGCTTCCTTGCTGGTCAGATTGGTCGTCTTATTACCATTTCAACTACTCCGGTTATCGCTGGCGACTCCTTCGAGATGGACGCCGTTGGCGCTCTCCGTCTTTCTCCATTGCGTCGTGGCCTTGCTATTGACTCTACTGTAGACATTTTTACTTTTTATGTCCCTCATCGTCACGTTTATGGTGAACAGTGGATTAAGTTCATGAAGGATGGTGTTAATGCCACTCCTCTCCCGACTGTTAACACTACTGGTTATATTGACCATGCCGCTTTTCTTGGCACGATTAACCCTGATACCAATAAAATCCCTAAGCATTTGTTTCAGGGTTATTTGAATATCTATAACAACTATTTTAAAGCGCCGTGGATGCCTGACCGTACCGAGGCTAACCCTAATGAGCTTAATCAAGATGATGCTCGTTATGGTTTCCGTTGCTGCCATCTCAAAAACATTTGGACTGCTCCGCTTCCTCCTGAGACTGAGCTTTCTCGCCAAATGACGACTTCTACCACATCTATTGACATTATGGGTCTGCAAGCTGCTTATGCTAATTTGCATACTGACCAAGAACGTGATTACTTCATGCAGCGTTACCATGATGTTATTTCTTCATTTGGAGGTAAAACCTCTTATGACGCTGACAACCGTCCTTTACTTGTCATGCGCTCTAATCTCTGGGCATCTGGCTATGATGTTGATGGAACTGACCAAACGTCGTTAGGCCAGTTTTCTGGTCGTGTTCAACAGACCTATAAACATTCTGTGCCGCGTTTCTTTGTTCCTGAGCATGGCACTATGTTTACTCTTGCGCTTGTTCGTTTTCCGCCTACTGCGACTAAAGAGATTCAGTACCTTAACGCTAAAGGTGCTTTGACTTATACCGATATTGCTGGCGACCCTGTTTTGTATGGCAACTTGCCGCCGCGTGAAATTTCTATGAAGGATGTTTTCCGTTCTGGTGATTCGTCTAAGAAGTTTAAGATTGCTGAGGGTCAGTGGTATCGTTATGCGCCTTCGTATGTTTCTCCTGCTTATCACCTTCTTGAAGGCTTCCCATTCATTCAGGAACCGCCTTCTGGTGATTTGCAAGAACGCGTACTTATTCGCCACCATGATTATGACCAGTGTTTCCAGTCCGTTCAGTTGTTGCAGTGGAATAGTCAGGTTAAATTTAATGTGACCGTTTATCGCAATCTGCCGACCACTCGCGATTCAATCATGACTTCGTGATAAAAGATTGAGTGTGAGGTTATAACGCCGAAGCGGTAAAAATTTTAATTTTTGCCGCTGAGGGGTTGACCAAGCGAAGCGCGGTAGGTTTTCTGCTTAGGAGTTTAATCATGTTTCAGACTTTTATTTCTCGCCATAATTCAAACTTTTTTTCTGATAAGCTGGTTCTCACTTCTGTTACTCCAGCTTCTTCGGCACCTGTTTTACAGACACCTAAAGCTACATCGTCAACGTTATATTTTGATAGTTTGACGGTTAATGCTGGTAATGGTGGTTTTCTTCATTGCATTCAGATGGATACATCTGTCAACGCCGCTAATCAGGTTGTTTCTGTTGGTGCTGATATTGCTTTTGATGCCGACCCTAAATTTTTTGCCTGTTTGGTTCGCTTTGAGTCTTCTTCGGTTCCGACTACCCTCCCGACTGCCTATGATGTTTATCCTTTGGATGGTCGCCATGATGGTGGTTATTATACCGTCAAGGACTGTGTGACTATTGACGTCCTTCCCCGTACGCCGGGCAATAATGTTTATGTTGGTTTCATGGTTTGGTCTAACTTTACCGCTACTAAATGCCGCGGATTGGTTTCGCTGAATCAGGTTATTAAAGAGATTATTTGTCTCCAGCCACTTAAGTGAGGTGATTTATGTTTGGTGCTATTGCTGGCGGTATTGCTTCTGCTCTTGCTGGTGGCGCCATGTCTAAATTGTTTGGAGGCGGTCAAAAAGCCGCCTCCGGTGGCATTCAAGGTGATGTGCTTGCTACCGATAACAATACTGTAGGCATGGGTGATGCTGGTATTAAATCTGCCATTCAAGGCTCTAATGTTCCTAACCCTGATGAGGCCGTCCCTAGTTTTGTTTCTGGTGCTATGGCTAAAGCTGGTAAAGGACTTCTTGAAGGTACGTTGCAGGCTGGCACTTCTGCCGTTTCTGATAAGTTGCTTGATTTGGTTGGACTTGGTGGCAAGTCTGCCGCTGATAAAGGAAAGGATACTCGTGATTATCTTGCTGCTGCATTTCCTGAGCTTAATGCTTGGGAGCGTGCTGGTGCTGATGCTTCCTCTGCTGGTATGGTTGACGCCGGATTTGAGAATCAAAAAGAGCTTACTAAAATGCAACTGGACAATCAGAAAGAGATTGCCGAGATGCAAAATGAGACTCAAAAAGAGATTGCTGGCATTCAGTCGGCGACTTCACGCCAGAATACGAAAGACCAGGTATATGCACAAAATGAGATGCTTGCTTATCAACAGAAGGAGTCTACTGCTCGCGTTGCGTCTATTATGGAAAACACCAATCTTTCCAAGCAACAGCAGGTTTCCGAGATTATGCGCCAAATGCTTACTCAAGCTCAAACGGCTGGTCAGTATTTTACCAATGACCAAATCAAAGAAATGACTCGCAAGGTTAGTGCTGAGGTTGACTTAGTTCATCAGCAAACGCAGAATCAGCGGTATGGCTCTTCTCATATTGGCGCTACTGCAAAGGATATTTCTAATGTCGTCACTGATGCTGCTTCTGGTGTGGTTGATATTTTTCATGGTATTGATAAAGCTGTTGCCGATACTTGGAACAATTTCTGGAAAGACGGTAAAGCTGATGGTATTGGCTCTAATTTGTCTAGGAAATAACCGTCAGGATTGACACCCTCCCAATTGTATGTTTTCATGCCTCCAAATCTTGGAGGCTTTTTTATGGTTCGTTCTTATTACCCTTCTGAATGTCACGCTGATTATTTTGACTTTGAGCGTATCGAGGCTCTTAAACCTGCTATTGAGGCTTGTGGCATTTCTACTCTTTCTCAATCCCCAATGCTTGGCTTCCATAAGCAGATGGATAACCGCATCAAGCTCTTGGAAGAGATTCTGTCTTTTCGTATGCAGGGCGTTGAGTTCGATAATGGTGATATGTATGTTGACGGCCATAAGGCTGCTTCTGACGTTCGTGATGAGTTTGTATCTGTTACTGAGAAGTTAATGGATGAATTGGCACAATGCTACAATGTGCTCCCCCAACTTGATATTAATAACACTATAGACCACCGCCCCGAAGGGGACGAAAAATGGTTTTTAGAGAACGAGAAGACGGTTACGCAGTTTTGCCGCAAGCTGGCTGCTGAACGCCCTCTTAAGGATATTCGCGATGAGTATAATTACCCCAAAAAGAAAGGTATTAAGGATGAGTGTTCAAGATTGCTGGAGGCCTCCACTATGAAATCGCGTAGAGGCTTTGCTATTCAGCGTTTGATGAATGCAATGCGACAGGCTCATGCTGATGGTTGGTTTATCGTTTTTGACACTCTCACGTTGGCTGACGACCGATTAGAGGCGTTTTATGATAATCCCAATGCTTTGCGTGACTATTTTCGTGATATTGGTCGTATGGTTCTTGCTGCCGAGGGTCGCAAGGCTAATGATTCACACGCCGACTGCTATCAGTATTTTTGTGTGCCTGAGTATGGTACAGCTAATGGCCGTCTTCATTTCCATGCGGTGCACTTTATGCGGACACTTCCTACAGGTAGCGTTGACCCTAATTTTGGTCGTCGGGTACGCAATCGCCGCCAGTTAAATAGCTTGCAAAATACGTGGCCTTATGGTTACAGTATGCCCATCGCAGTTCGCTACACGCAGGACGCTTTTTCACGTTCTGGTTGGTTGTGGCCTGTTGATGCTAAAGGTGAGCCGCTTAAAGCTACCAGTTATATGGCTGTTGGTTTCTATGTGGCTAAATACGTTAACAAAAAGTCAGATATGGACCTTGCTGCTAAAGGTCTAGGAGCTAAAGAATGGAACAACTCACTAAAAACCAAGCTGTCGCTACTTCCCAAGAAGCTGTTCAGAATCAGAATGAGCCGCAACTTCGGGATGAAAATGCTCACAATGACAAATCTGTCCACGGAGTGCTTAATCCAACTTACCAAGCTGGGTTACGACGCGACGCCGTTCAACCAGATATTGAAGCAGAACGCAAAAAGAGAGATGAGATTGAGGCTGGGAAAAGTTACTGTAGCCGACGTTTTGGCGGCGCAACCTGTGACGACAAATCTGCTCAAATTTATGCGCGCTTCGATAAAAATGATTGGCGTATCCAACCTGCAGAGTTT
This sequence comes from Thalassovita autumnalis, assembly GCF_001458255.1. Taxonomy (GTDB): domain Bacteria; phylum Pseudomonadota; class Alphaproteobacteria; order Rhodobacterales; family Rhodobacteraceae; genus Thalassobius; species Thalassobius autumnalis. Next base: position 459 of record NZ_CYSB01000042.1, on the reverse strand, counting down.
TATCGCTTCCATGACGCAGAAGTTAACACTTTCGGATATTTCTGATGAGTCGAAAAATTATCTTGATAAAGCAGGAATTACTACTGCTTGTTTACGAATTAAATCGAAGTGGACTGCTGGCGGAAAATGAGAAAATTCGACCTATCCTTGCGCAGCTCGAGAAGCTCTTACTTTGCGACCTTTCGCCATCAACTAACGATTCTGTCAAAAACTGACGCGTTGGATGAGGAGAAGTGGCTTAATATGCTTGGCACGTTCGTCAAGGACTGGTTTAGATATGAGTCACATTTTGTTCATGGTAGAGATTCTCTTGTTGACATTTTAAAAGAGCGTGGATTACTATCTGAGTCCGATGCTGTTCAACCACTAATAGGTAAGAAATCATGAGTCAAGTTACTGAACAATCCGTACGTTTCCAGACCGCTTTGGCCTCTATTAAGCTCATTCAGGCTTCTGCCG
>NZ_CYSB01000041.1 GCF_001458255.1 Thalassovita autumnalis | reverse complement strand
GACATCTAGCAGGCACTCCATCACGCCGTCAGAGCGGGGACACCGGACGGATACGTTCCTTACTTCTTACGAGAAACTCAGGTCGCGGCTCCTTGACGTCGCTCCGATAGTTTCCCTTATTCAAATTGGATACAATACCTTCCCCGAATTGAACTCGAAAGTGGCTCAGGGCGCGGCGTTCGTCACATGCAAGAGACCTGAAACAGCGCCGGGCTATTATTTCAACCTAAACAAAGCGCCGCAGTCAGCGGACAAATCCCTTGTCTACTTGGAGCAGCTTAAAGACAGGCCGAAGTATTGCTTCCGTGCCTCCGTCAAGGATCTTGAAAAGGTCCCAGGCATGCCCATTGCATATTGGCTTTCTGATAATGTGCGGGCTGCCTTTAACGGGGTCGATTTGTCTGGATACAGTAAGCCATTGATCGGCATGCGGACAGGTGACAATGGACGATTTCTAAGGAATTGGCACGAGGTTTCGGCCGATGCAACTTCCATAACTGAGCCTGAAGAGCCCAAATGGTTCCCGTATGCCAAAGGCGGAGAGTTTCGGCGATGGTATGGAAACAATGAGTTTTTTGTAAACTGGAAAGATAATGGGTTTGAGCTTAAAAGTGCAACTCTCGAAGTGTACCCTCAGCTTGACTGGGACAACCTTGGCTGGAAAATCTCAAACGAATCCGAGTATTTTCAAGAATCTATAACTTGGACCTGTGTGAGCACCTCGAAATTTGCAGCACGCTACATCCCCGTTGGGTCACTTTTTGACACTGGAGGCTCCTTCATTCCCTTCCGCAAGGGTGTGAAGAATAGCGAACTACTGGGATATTTGAATTCAACCGTCGCCCAAGATTTCCTCTATCTTCTGAATCCTACCATCAATTATGGCAATGGAACGGTTGGAAGGCTTCCTTGGCTCGAGGCGTCGCACAATCCCCAAATAGCACGTCGGCTGGTTGAGATTGCTCGCGCCGACTGGGACGCCTACGAAACCTCCTGGGATTTCACCACGCTCCCACTGCTCTCGCCCGATCATCGTGGCGAGACGCTGGCGGACAGCTATGCCACCCTCCGCGCCCATTGGCAGGCCATGACGGACAAGATGAAAGCCCTGGAGGAAGAGAACAACCGCATCTTCATCGACGCCTATGGCCTGCAGGACGAGCTGACCCCCGAGGTGCCGATCGAGGAGATCACCCTCACCTGCAACCCCGCCTATCGCTATGGCGTGAAGGGCACCGAGCAAGACCGCGAAACCCGCCTGCGCGCCGACACCATGGCCGAGTTCCTGTCCTACGCCGTGGGCTGCATGTTCGGCCGCTACAGCCTCGACGCGCCGGGCCTGATCCTCGCCAATCAGGGCGAGCGGCTGGAGGATTACCTTGCCCGCATCCCCGAACCGCGCTTCATGCCCGACGCCGACAACGTCATCCCCGTGCTGGACGAAAACTGGTTCCCCGACGACATCACCGACCGCTTCCGCCTGTTTCTGCGCACCACCTTCGGGGAGACGCATTTCCAAGAGAACCTGCGCTACATCGAGGATGCGCTCGGCAAAGACATTCGCAAGTATTTCACTAAGGATTTCTACGCCGACCACGTGAAGCGCTACAAGAAGCGCCCGATCTACTGGATGTTCTCCAGCCCCAAGGGCACGTTCAACGCGCTGATCTATATGCACCGCTATCGCGGCGACACGGTGTCGGTATTGCTCAACGATTACCTGCGCGAGTTCATAAGCAAGCTTGAGGGTGAACGTGGGCGGCTTGAAAAGCTGTCAGACGATCCGAGCGCCAGCCAAGGCCAGCGCACCAAGGCGCTGAAAGACATGGCGGTCATCGCCAAGCAGATCGACGAGTTGAACGAGTGGGAGCGCGATGTCGTCTTCCCGCTGGCGCAGGCCAAGATCGAGATCGACCTCGATGACGGGGTCAAGGCGAACTATCCCAAGTTCGGTGAAGCGCTGAAGAAGATCCCAGGGCTGGAGGCAAAGGATGACTGACCGGATCACCGCCAGCCTGGAACGCCTCTTTGACGAGCATCGCATCGTCTTCTGGTATGACGCCGCACGCGACATGCGGGGGGAGTTTGATGCGGTCGATCTGGCTGGCGTGACCAAGGTGGAGATCGCCAACAACCAGTTCGGCCTCAAGTACCGGATGCTGCGACAGGAGCCAAAGGCGAAGTTTCTGGTCTTCCATGATGGGCCAGAACCTGTGAACGCGGCGAACTGGCTGCTGGACCTGCAACTGGCAACGGCGGTGTTCAAGGCGGATCAAGCTGGTATCTGGCTTGGAGAGCTAGGCTTGCCACCGCAGTTCGAAAGCGTTGTGCGCGATCACATAGAGTTTTACCGCTCCAAAGCTCGTGTGGTCGAGCTGAAACGGCTTTTGCATGCTGCGGACACGCAGTCCCAGGTGCGGCTGCGCATGCTGGCCGTCTGCGCAGGTGCTGAGGGTGGGCTTGATACGGTTGTCGAGGCGCTCTTGGGCGAGTTAGCAGAGGGCCGTGACGATGCGATGCGGCTCATCGAGCGATCTGGCCTGACTGAGGTGTTCTGGAAGCAGGTTGGCAATGCCTATGACTATCAGCCGGACCAACCCGATCTTGAAGACTTCGCGATCGCGCTCTTCCAGTCGGCGTACCTGCGGGCGCTGGGCGAAGATGGCAAGCTGAACGCAGAAGCGCTCTTGGTTTTCCGACGCTGGAAGAACAACCGCCACTGGGAAGAGGCGTTCGAGACGCTCGCTGCGCGCTATCAGAGCTTGCTGAAGATCCCAGAGGACTTGTCCAAGCGCGATTTTCGCGGGGTCATGGCCGTCGACCATTTCGAGGAAATCGATCGCCACATCATCCGGCAGCTCGTGCATGCAATGTCGACCCAGACAGTCAGCGCGTCCGAGGTTCTGAACTGGGTGCGCGAACGCCGGCAGAGCCATTGGTATGGCTCCTACGAGGACATCTATCAGGCGATCGGCTTTGCCACCGAATTCCAGCAGGCACTTGCTGAGGCCAATCTGGGGATGACGAGCCCCGCTGAGGGGGTGAAGCGGTACGTCAGCAGCTGGTACAAGCTCGACCAGCTCTATCGCAAATTCATCTACCATATGCAGCGCAGTGGTCATGCCTCGCTGCTTTCGGAACTCTACGAGGCGGTCGAAAACAGATACACCAACAGTTTCCTCTTAAAGCTGAATGACGCCTGGCAGGATCAGGTTGCTGGACTGACCGATTGGACAATCCCAGGTTACGCACGCCAGAGCGCCTTCTACGTCGAACAGGCCGCAGAGTTCCGTCGTCGCGATCAGAAGGTCGTGGTCATCGTCTCGGATGCCCTGCGCTTTGAGGTGGCCGCGGAATGCCTACGCCGCATCCGAGCGCTGAACCGGTTTGATGCGGAGCTGAAGCCCATGATCAGTGCGCTCCCCAGCTATACACAGCTTGGGATGGCGGCACTTTTGCCGAACCGGGAACTGTCTTTCGTACCTGACGGCAGCGGATCGGTTCTTTCGGGGGGCGAGAGCACACAAGGTCTCGCCGCGCGCGAGAAGCTATTGGCAACAGGACGTGCAGGCGACCGCGCGAAGGCTCTGTCCGCACGCGATGTGCTCGATATGCGAGTCGATGAAGGCAAAGAGCTCTTCCGCGAAAACGACGTCGTCTATATCTACCACAACCTCATCGACGCGATTGGCGACAAGCTGCAGACCGAGGATCAGCTGCCCAAGGCGGCAGAAGATGCGATCGAAGAGCTGACCAAGCTCGTTCGGAAACTGACGTCGGCGAATTTCTCGAACATCCTGGTCACGGCAGATCACGGTTTCCTTTACCAGCACCGATCGCTTGATGAGAGCGACTTCGCTGTCGCTGATCCCAAGGGCGACGAAATCATGCTGCGCAATCGCCGCTTTGTCATCGGTCGTGGCCTTGATGAAACCGCCGGCATGAAAAAGTTCACCTCGGCCAACCTCGGCCTCACTGGTGACCTCGATGTCTTGATCCCGAACTCGATCAACCGCCTGCGGGTCAAAGGGGCGGGCAGCCGCTTTGTCCATGGCGGGGCCTCACTGCAGGAAATCGTCATACCGGTCATCCGTGTCGGGAAACAGCGCGAGGCGGATGTGAACCAGGTCGAGGTGCAGATCATTGTGTCCGGCCGCAGCCAGATCACTTCTGGGCAGACGGCGGTGATCTTCTACCAGGCGCAACCGGTGTCCGAGAAGATGCAGGCGCGCGAGCTCGTCGCGGGGATCTATGCCGCCGACGACACGCTGATTTCAGACGAGCATGTTCTGCAGTTCGATTTCACCGCCGAGAACGCCCGTGAGCGCGAAATGCCCCGGAAGTTCCTGCTGTCGCGGGAGGCGGACAAATTCAACAACCAAGACGTATTCCTGAAATTGCGCGAGCGGGTGGGCAAGACAAGCCACTATCAGGACTACACAAGCCATCGCTTCCAGTTGAAACGTGGCATTACAACAGATTTTGACTTTTGAGGAGCGGGCCCATGAGTGATCTCGACGCCAGGATCAATGAACATTTCGCGGGTTTTGTCGTGCGCAAGGACCTGGTGAAGGCGGTCAAGGGCAACGCGATCGTTCCGACCTACGTGCTCGAGTATCTCCTCGGCCAGTATTGCGCCACCGATGACGAAGCGTCGATCGCCACTGGCATCGAGACCGTCAAAGAAATCCTGCGTAAACACTATGTCCACCGCAGCGAAGCGGGGCTCATTCAGTCAACGATCAAGGAAAAGGGCCGTTACAAGGTCATCGACCAGATCAGCGTGTCGTTGAACGAGAAGACGGATAGCTACGAGGCCACCTTTGACAACCTCGGCATCAAGAAGGTTGCGGTCGACAGCGGTACGATCAAAGCGCACCCAAAGCTGCTAGTGACGGGCGTCTGGTGCATTGCGGATGTGCAATACGAGTTCTCGGAAGATGCGCGCATTTCGCCGTGGATCCTCGAGACCATTAAGCCCATCCAGATCGCCAAAGTCGACTACGAGGGATACCGCGAAGCGCGTGCCAATTTTGGCACGGATGATTGGATTGACCTGCTGATGCAGAGCATCGGGTTCAACCCGGAGGCTTTTGGGCGTCGGGCGAAGCTCCTGCAGTTGATGCGCCTGATCCCCTTCGTGGAACGGAACTATAACATCATCGAGCTTGGCCCCAAGGGGACGGGTAAGTCCCACATCTATTCGGAGTTCTCCCCGCACGGTCAGCTGATCTCGGGTGGTGAGGTGACAATTCCGAAGCTCTTTGTGAACAACTCGAATGGCCGGATTGGCCTTGTCGGCTACTGGGATGTCGTGGCTTTCGACGAGTTCGCCGGTCGGGAAAAGACAGCAAACAAAGCGCTCGTCGACATCATGAAAAACTATATGGCCAACAAGACCTTCTCCCGGGGGGTAAACCCCATGGGGGCCGAGGCCAGTTTCGCGTTTGTCGGCAACACCGACCACAACGTGCCGTTTATGCTTAAGAACAGCGACCTCTTTGAGGCCCTGCCGCCGCAGTTCCATGACTCGGCCTTTATCGATCGTCTGCATGCCTATCTGCCCGGCTGGGAAATCGACGTGATCCGCGGAGAGATGTTCACGAAGGGGTATGGGTTCATCGTCGACTACCTCGCCGAGATCCTGCGCCACCTGCGCCAGGAGGATTTCTCGCACCGGCCGGACCAGCATTTCAAAATCAGCGAGAAGATTTCGACGCGGGATCGGGATGCGATCTACAAGACGATGTCGGGCCTGCTGAAGCTGATCTTCCCGAATGGCGGCGAGACAGCAGAGGATGTCGAGGAGTTACTGCGCCTAGCCATGGAGAGCCGCAAGCGGGTCAAGGATCAACTGGCCCGCATCGACAGCACCTATCCCGAGGTCGATTTTCACTACCTTGGCACGGACGGGACCAAGCGCCGTGTGACCACGGTCGAGGAGGAAGAATACCCGCAGTTCTATCACCTTAAGCCTGCGCTGGATCCCAAGGAGCAGGAACACTCAGAGACGTCAGCCGGTGCTGGTGAGGCCACATCTGTTGCTGAAGGAGAGGCATCGACGTCAGGGCCCTCTTCGGAGGCAGGGCGCCCTGTCAAATCGGAGGCGAAGCCCCTTCTCGAAGAAGGCCACCATGTCTTCACCGAGGATCGCAAAGGGATCAGCTACGATCGGCTCTTCGGCCCTTACATTGAAGGCGCGTCAAAGATTATCGTGACAGACCCCTATGTCCGATACTTCTATCAAATCCGAAACATGATGGAATTTGTCGAGATGGTCATCCGGCGGAAATCGCCCGAGGACCAGGTCAGCGTTCACCTCGTCACAGGGCCAGACGATGGCAATGTCGGCAAACAGCGCGAGCTGTTGGATTCGATCGTGGACGCCTGTGTTGGCTCGGGCGTTGAATTCACATGGGCCTTCGACGGCACGGGAACAGCGCATGCGCGCGACATTGTCACCGATACTGGCTGGAAGATCGTGCTGGATCGCGGCCTCGATATTTTCCAGGCGCCGATCAAGAAGGATGGGTTTTCGCTCAGTGATCGGTTGCAGGAGCACCGCATCATCAAGGGCTTTTATGTGACCTACCTTCGCGCTGAGCAGGGGTAAGACGCATGTTCCGCATCGATAAAGACGAAAACTCGATCAAGCCGCTCAAGGCCCGCAGCTTTTCCGAATTGGGGTTCAAGGAGCGTCAGCACCTGCAGGAGTGGATCGCCAAGTATCCATCCTGTCTTGGTGAGGACCTGTTGATCATCCAGAAGGAATTCGCGGGGTTTTCCGACACGCAGGAGCGCCTCGATCTCTTGGCTTTGGACAAGAAAGGTCGCTTGGTCATCATCGAGAACAAGCTTGATGATACCGGCAAGGACGTCACCTGGCAGGCCATGAAATACGCGTCCTACTGCGCAAGCCTGAAAACTGAGAGCATCTGTGGCATCTATCAGGATCACCTGACCAAGACTGGCCAGCCCGGTACGGCGAGCGAGCTGATTGCCGATTTCCTGGAAGTGGCCGATTTGTCGGAGGTCACGCTCAACCGTGGAGTGTCACAGCGGATTATGTTGATTGCTGCGAACTTTCGCAAAGAGGTGACCTCTACCGTTCTGTGGCTGATGAACTTCAAGCTCCAGGTTCAGTGCTTCAAGGTCACGCCGTGGTCGATGGGAGACGATCTCTTTCTAAACGTCGAGCAGATCATCCCTGTGAAGGATACACAGGACTTCGTGATTGGCCTGGCAGACAAGGCTCAGGACGAAGTGCAAACCTCTTCTGCGGAAGCCGCCCGGAACACCATACGGCGCGAGTTCTGGGGCGAAGTGATCCGCGTCATGCAGACCAAATCACGCCTATACGACAATATTTCCGCGGGGGTCGCCAATTGGATCGGTGCGGGGTCTGGCATGCGTGGCGTTGGCTTCAATTTTGCCGCGGCGGGCAAGTATGGGCGCGCGGAGATTTATATCGATCGGGGTGAGCAGGCCGAGAACAAGTATGTCTTCGATCAGCTTCTCGCCCAGCGCGAAGCCCTTGAGGCGGCGTTTGGTGGGCCGTTGGTATGGGAGCGCCTCGATCATCGACGCGCGTGTCGTATCAAATGCGAGACCGAAGCCGATATGTTCGAGCGTGAGGACTGGCCGCGCATGATCGAGTTCATGACGGATGCGATGGTGCGCATTGAAAAGGCGTTTCGCGATCCGCTGCAGAAATTGAACGCCGATGTCCGGTCACGCACGTTCGAGCCGGAGGCTGGTGGGGACGGTTCGTGATTGGTCTTGGCAAAAAAGACGAAGACGGCAAGCAGGTCCGGATCGAACATCGAGGGAAATACACCCGCGCTTCTCGCACGGGCGGTGTGGCGGTTCGGGCTGAAGAGAAGGTGGGCCCGGTCAACTTGACGGCCAACTCGTCGAAGGGCCTGCGGGCGTCCACCCGGGTTGCCAACGGCACACGTATGGCACTGCAGAACGGAAGGTTTCAGCTGATCGGTCGTTGGCGGGCAGGACCGCTTGGCTTCAACCTGTCCAAAACCGGTGTCAGTGCGTCGGTGAAGAACAGGGCAGGTACTTTCAACTTCCTCAAGCCCCAGTACTCGTCGTTCAAGTTTGCCGGCGTACAGCTGCGCGGAAAGAAGGCTGCTCAGCTGCAGGTCATCTACCTGCTGATCACCGCAGCCGTGGTCTTGCTGGCCTTTATGGCGCGTGCTGCAATTTATCTTTTGTGGCTCTCGGCCCTGCCGGTCTTGTTTGTGTGGGATCTTCTGGTCGGATTTGTGCAGGGGATGCGTGATGCGTAGCTGGGCTCTCCGGTTTCTTGGCCACTCATGCCACGCTTTGCTCTGCGTCCCCATGATGGTCCAGCCCGTCCAAGCCGACCCAATGGTCGACTTCATCATCGAGCAGTTTCAGGAACAGTGCGATGCTGAACAGGCGAATTTTCACGGGATTGACGACGATCTTGATGCGCCGCTGCAGGGCGTCTTGAGCCTGTCCGAGGATGCCATTTACGACATTGCGCTAACGCCAGACGGTGTCACTGGCACGGTTCTATATAACGAGTTTCACTGCACCAATGTTGGATATGGCTGGTGCGGCTCGGGTGGCTGCGGCTTCCATCTGATCGTGGACGGGGTCGCCTTTTTCCGCCGGAGTGGATTTCGTCCGTCCTCGGTGACGCAAGGGGATGACACATTTGTTTTGATCCCAATCCACGGGAGCGGCTGTGTCACAAGTGACGGGAACAGCGGGGCAGGCGCAGACCCGTGCTATGTGGTGGCAACTTGGGATGCCGATGCGGCAACCTTCAGAAGCAAGGGCGGCGAAATTGATCTCAGCCCGCTAAACCCGTGATCCGTTGTTCGACGGAATGCTGGCGCAGAGCGGGTAGCAAACTGGAGGTGGCATGAAGGGTGCTCTGCAGTTCTGTGTCTGGTTTGTTATCGCGTTCCTCGCGGTTCATGGTTTTATCGATCTGGTATTTTGACCTCCCTCACCACCATCCCCGTCAAATGCCAGACTGCCGCCATCAGGATCCCCATATTGAATGCAAATTCGTTGGCGCAGCTCTGCTTGAAGAACTCCCCCTCAAGAAACATGCAGGACCCCTTGCAGAGTTGAACGACGGGGCAGGACATACATTCCTCCCTGAAGGCAAAATGCGTCGCGGTGTCGAGCGCGATGGCGTCAAAGTCGGCAACATGACCGATCTTGTGCACGCCCTTCGCACCGGTGTTCTGGCAGGTCATGACATTGCCGCGCAAGTCGACGGCGATGGCGTCGGGGCTGTCCATGCCACATTTCTGGCCGAGGGCCTCGATGGGGCGCCTACGTTGAATGGAGGCAAAGAACTCGTCGATGCGCTCCCCGAGACCGAAAGCATTCGGGTCCTCAACTAATGCCTCGAAGATCGAGCGTGTCAGGCTGTTCAGTTCGGCTGGCTCAAACCGCCCCGTCCCGATGGCCGTCGCTACGTCATAGACGTTCACCACACCCTCGAGCCCGACGAAGATGTCCGGCCCGACTTTTTCGGCGAACCAGGCCTTGAGCGCCCGAAGGTCGTGATGCTGGCGCGTCAGAACTGCGTTGAACCCGGTCTTTTCCGGGCGCTCTGCCAACAAGGTTTTGATCCATCGACGCTTTTCCGGATCGTCGAACGGATCCGGCCCGCGCAGATGCTGACCAGGCCCGTCGTGTGAGATCGTGATTTCAACGTCGTGTTTGGCGATGAAATCCAGCTTTTCGCGGTCGAGAAGCGATCCATTCGTGATGATCGAGAAGGCAGCTTTGGGGAACCGCGCGGCCAGCGCCGGGATCAACCGCTTGATCTTGGCCCAGTAAAGAAACGGCTCCCCGCCCCAAAGCTCGACCTTTTCCGGCGCATCGGTAATCCAACCGTCAAGCTCAGTCAGGAAGTGCTCGACATCGGCCAGCTTCGAAACCGTCGCGTCAGCGATCTGGAAGGCCTGGCTGCAATAGCTGCAGGCATAGTTGCACGAGAGCCCGAGTTGGATTTTCAGCACGCGCGGCGCACGAGATTTTCCGAGCGGCTTATCCTTGGCCACGCGCGGTACCGGTGCAAAAATCCCTGGTTCGACCGGCAGCGGCAGCCCCTCGCATTCAGAGGTATGCGGGTTGTAGCGCACGTGATGACGGCAGCCGTCACGCGCCTCCAGCGTTAGATCAAACCACATCAGTCGAACAGCCTTTCCTCGATTGCTACTGGCAGGTTGACGCGGAAGTTCGCGACGACCTGCACATGCTGCGCGCTCCCCTCGTGGGGGTGCTGGTTGTGGGGAATGTGGGAAGGGAAGAAGATCGAGAGCCCGGGCCGCGGGTTGACCGAGAAGCCATGGCGGCTCTCATAGGGCAGCCGACCCTCGTCGAAGTACCGCGACGGATCCTCGATCACGAAGCGCGGGGTGCCCACGCTGTTCACCGGCTGACCTGACCCACTGCCGGTCAGGAAGTGGACGCAGGTCAAATCGCCCTCGCGGCTGTCCTTGTGGGTTGAGATGAAGCCACCGGGCTCGATCACTAATGCGCGGTTTTCGCAATGATCGGGGTCGAGATATTGGGCCCAGGGGCCGAGGACGGCACGCGCGCAAGCAAAGAGATGGGCTTTTAGGGCCTGACCTGCGTCGCTTTTCTCAAGTATGCCACGCACACGGCGCTTGGCTGCATTGGCCATCGACCCGCTGCCATTTGCTTCGACGGCGGCGATGGCCTCGTCGGCCAGTTGCCTGTTCACCATCCAGGCGACTGGTGTTTCGAAGAATGTGACGCGTGTCGGCCAGAAATCGATGCTGGTGCTGCGAACTTCCATGGTCAGCACCGGCAATTACAGTTGCAGTTGAAGCTATAGCGGTTGGCTGTAATGGTCACTGCACCAGAGCTGCCGCCGCCAGAGAGGCTGTGAACCGTGCAGTTTGCCACACAGTTACAATTGTTGCCGGTATAGTTGTAAACGCGCGGCCAAAAAGACCCTCCAGACGTCGGGGAGCCATTGCTGAGAGATACGCCCGTGATTGTGCCTGCACCAATTGCCGGCTTGTTGGTGATCCGCGACCAGTCCACGTTGCCGCTGTCGTCAATCACGATCGTTGTTCCGACCTTATAGGCCATGGCTGCCTCCTTGCGCCTGATGGGCCAGGATCTCGGCGAGACTGGCCTTGCAGTGGGAATTCGGAAGTTCGAGCGAACAGAGGACGGGGATGCACATTCGCTCCTCGCCCTCGAAATAGGTGCTGTCATGAGGCACATGGCCCTCGAAGACGATCATGGACCCGGTGCGGGGCTCGACCGCGTACCAGCCGCCGACGTAAGCCTCCGGGTTGCGACAGGGCCAGAGCCGCTTGCCCACATTCGCCGGATCGTAGAAGCGCACCGCCCCGCGATGGAGCGAGGTCTCCGGGCAATCGGCGTCCAGCACCACCCGCGGGTAATAGGTACAGACGATGTCGGTCTGGATATGGGTGTGCGCGTTGATCCCGACGTTTTCCCGCGCAGCCCGGCGCTGCCAGAAGGTGTCCGACATCATCCGGATGTCACCCTCGTGCTCATAGCCATAAGCCAATTGCAGGTATTCCCGGACCCCAGCGGCAACCATCTGCGCCAGTACTGCGATGGCCGGGTCCTGCCGATCCATCAGGAAGTTGTGCCGCAAATGTCCGAGATGGTTGGTCTGGTCGCCAACGTTACGGCCGTCGCCCGCGTCTTGAATGCGGTTCGCCACTGCGTCGTCTGCCGCCAGCGCATGGAGCCGGTCATTGAAGCCCTCGGGCATGTCCCAATGCTTGTGCAGGATGAAGGCAGGGTAGATCACCTGGAACTCGGTCGTGGTCGCGATCTCCATCACACGACCTCCAGGATGATCTTGCCGATTGCGGTGTAATGCTCGGTGTTGATCTTGACCGCGATCTGGTCGCCCGGGTTGAGCCCCAACGCCTCGACGGCAAAGCTGCCCGCACCATTCGAATCGGTCGACAGCCGCCGCTTCGGCAGATAGCCGGCGTCACTGTCTAGTTTCAGTGCCAGCGCGTGTGCGCATGGCGCGCCATCGCCATTCCAGCGCAGCGCGATCGGCACATGAGCCCGCCCTCCCGCGGGGACGGTCACCGTCTCGGTCGCCACCGTGTGGAAGTAGAACTGCTTGAACCACTGCCCGTCATTCGGGATCGTCGCGTCATCGATCCGGCCCGCGACGGTGGTGCCGTTCAGCAGGATTGGCTCCTGCTCACAGAGGACTTCGATGCGCGCGCCGGACAGGGCCCCCGCGATCGGCATGAAGATCACCAGCGCGTTGGAGCACTGCGTTCGGGCCCGATGCCGGAAGGAAAAGTCAACTTTTTCACGCGCAGACTGCGCAAAGCGGTTACGCCAAGGAAGTGGAAATCCCGCTTCGTTGGTCATGATATCAATCAGCCCGTAATCAGTGATTTCATCATGGCCGATCATCCCGTCGAGAAACACATACGAACGCCCCCTATAGATCGCCCCATGGGTCAATCCGGGCAAATCTGGAATGAACACGCCGTTGCCGCGCATATCGACAAAGCCTGCGGCATTCGCGCGGTCATAAGGTGTCTCAAGTGCTGCCGCTAAGTCTGCCCATGGCAGTGGCTCGATGCCATCGCGCAGCCCTTGGCCGATCTCACAGGGATCGAAGACGGCAATCCCGGCATAGGTGTCTTGGACATCGACGGCGTAATGCAGCCGCGAGCCCGTGTTGTAGATGACATGAAGCCCGGTCTCGATCACGGTGCGGTCCTTTTCAGCTTGTCGACCTCCTGAGCGAGGTCCTTGATTGCCTCCACGAGGAGGCCCACGAGATTGCCGTAAGCGAGGCGCAGAACGCCCTCCGTCTCGACGACAGCCTCCGGCGAAACCGCCTGCACTTCCTGCGCGATGAGGCCCATCTGCCGCGTGTCACTACCTGTCATTTTGAAGGTGACGCCGTTGAGCGCTTGTACCTTGGCGAGCGCATCTGCGATGGGCGCGATGTCAGATTTGAGACGCGCATCTGAGGAGGAGACAAAGTTCGGCGCTGTCACAGTGCCTGAGAACGTCGCTCCCGACAGGCGGGCAAAAGCGCTGGCATGGCTGCCATCGAGCAAGTCGGCATCAATTCCAGAGCCAGAGCCATCCACTGTCACCAGTTTGGCACGTACCTGCGCGGCCGTGTCGGGAGACCCATCCGCTCCTGCGGGGCCTTGTGGACCGGTTGCACCGGTTGGGCCTGTGGGACCTACAGGTCCCTGGGGTCCTGTCGGGCCGGTGGCGCCAGTATCACCCTTGGCTCCGGTCGCACCTGTTGCCCCGGTAGCACCTTTCAGGTTTACGTAACCACCCCAGGTCGATCCGTTGAAAAAACGCAGACTGGTGCCGGACCATTGATGCGCTGGTGTCGGTCCTGTGGCGCCCGTCGGACCCTGAGGACCTGTTGCACCTGTGTCACCTTTCGGGCCTGTTGCCCCTGTTGGGCCCTGAGGCCCTGTTGGCCCGGTCGCGCCCTGAGGACCAGCCGGTCCTGCGGCTCCTTGCGGTCCAGTTTGTCCGAGCTCGATCACGGTTTCGGCGCCGGAGACGCGTTTCAGGAAGAGCTTTCCGTCAGTGACATTTACGGCGAGTTCTCCGGCAGCGAGTTGCGCCGTGCTGGGCACCCGGCCGGCCACGGTCGTTCGTTTTACCAGAACGGTATTTGCCATGATCAGAAGGTCCCACCATCAAGTGTGATCCCGTTGATCGACCCACCGGTGATCGCGACATTGCTGGAGGCTTGCGTGGCCATGGACCCCAGTCCGAGGTTCGACCGCGATGTTGCTTTATTGGGGAGGTCGGACAGGTTCGATGCTGCGGAGAGCTTGCCTGCCAGTGCATTCGTGACCGTGGTCGCAAAGTTCGGATCATCGCCCAGCGCTGCGGCCAACTCGTTCAGCGTATCCATGGCGCCGGGAGCTGCATCAATAAGCGCACCGATGGCGGCAGCCACAAAGGCTGTTGTCGCAATCTGCGTTGTGTTCGTACCGGCCGTTGCCGTTGGGGCAGTCGGCGATCCTGTCAGTGCAGGCGATGCAAGAGGTGCCTTTGCATCCAGCGCCGTCTGGAGCCCGGTGACCTGTGCGATCGAATGGCTGTGGCTGGAGGGCGTGAAGCTTGTGGGCTTGCCCGTGATCCCAGACCAAGGAACGGCATCTGCAATTTCCGCGGCATCCACCTTGCCATCATTGTCCGTGTCATAGGTGGATTTTGCCATGTCGCCGGCGCCAAAGCCGGCAATGGCGTCATTGACGAAGGCCGTCGTTGCAATCTGCGTCGAGTTCGTGCCCGCGACCGCCGTCGGCGCCGCGGGCGATCCTGTGAAGGTTGGTGACGCCAAGGGCGCTTTCGCCAATAGCAGACTGTCGACCTGAGACTTGCGAACAAGGTCGGTCCCGCCGCTGGCATCTTGTCCGGATTTTGGCACGACAGAGAAGGTTTTGGCCCCACCAACATTCTGCGTGCCCACCAGCGCCAGAAAGCCGCCACTCCCTGCTACGGGGACGATGGAGGTCGCATTGCCGCTGCCATCGTCGCCCTTGCCGACATAGACCGTGTTGTCGACCTCGTTATGGGCAAGCTCACCCGATTTCAGCGCAGCGGGCGCACCCGCCACGCCGGAGACGCGGCGTTTCAGCTGGATCGTATTGGCCATCAGAAAAATCCTCCATTGATGGGGGCGTCGGTGGGCAGGATCGTGATGCCCGGATCACCTTGATCGCCCTTGTCGCCTTGTGGGCCCGTCGCCCCCTGCGGTCCTGGCTGGCCGCCAAGCCGAATACGGAATGGCCCGTTTACAACACGCACCTTGATCGGCGCGGTGATGGTGATCGGGCCTGTTTGCCGGATCGCGTCACTCATGGGCTCAACCCTCGCGTCACCGGCAGCATCACGGGGATTTCGAGTAGAAAGCCCAAGTGCAGGTCTGGCTCGAGATCGGTGCGCACCAAATCCAGCACCACGCGCCCAGGTGAGAGCCCTGCGGTTTGGAAAGGCGTCAGAGACAGTTCCAACACAGTCTCTGTGATGTGCTGTATCCCTCCATCGGCGCTGGACAGCTCTGCAAGCAGCGTCGGGTCACTGGGTTTGAGGCGGAGATGGCCGGCATAGCTCGCGCCTTCGGCAAAGACAGGTGCTTCCGCCTCAATCTGCAGCCGCCAGGCGTAGCCGATGAGAATGGCCGGGCCCTCGCTCAAAGTGGCGATTGTCATGGCTGCCACCCGCAGAGCCGCGCGCCTACCTCGTTGTGGGCGACGATCTGCGCCAGAGTGCCGTCGCTCAGCAGGTCCTGGCGCGAGGGGCGAATAGGCTCGGCCCAATCGCAATCGTCCAGCAAACCTCGCGGGTCAATCGCGCATCCAGCGGTCAGCCCGACGCTCAAGATCGGCACGATCAGTGTTTTGAAGGTCATGGCGGATTTCCTTGGACGTTTGCAGCGCGCGAACACGGGCATCGGCGCGGCGGATGGCGAGGTCGGCCTCTGCGGCGTGCTTGCCCTGCCGGAGCAGAATCCAGACGGCGATGAACACCGCGGCGATAAGCGCTCCCCAATAGGCGAAGCGCCGACCAAGGCCCGGGAATAGCATGGTCAGGATGGTACTCATGCGGGTGCCCCCGGTGAGAGGGCGAAGCAGCGCGTATCGAGCAGCAGTAGGGTTTGCCCGCGCGCATCGGCGCTGGCCCGCATGTGATCATGCGTTCGAACAGCGGCATCTTCGCAGGTGGCGAAGTCTGGAAAGCGAACTGGGCTGATCCCACTGCCGCAGTCAGGCAGGCTGTCGCCTGCGATGCAGGAGACAACGATCAAGACCCAGGTCACGGCGTTTTCCCCGTCCGATGGTCGTCGATCCGGGCCGCCTTGGCGCGGAGCGCATAAACCACCACGCCGATGAACACCCCCGCACCAATCCACGGCAGGGCATCGGAAAGCGCGTTTTCCAGACCGATCAAGGTGAACACGCGCCCGGCCATGTCGCGGGCCTGCTCGGCCTCCATCAGCGCCGGGGCGATCTGGCTGCCGATCGAGCCTGCAGCACCAATGACACCGAGACCGATCTGCGCATTGGATGCTGTTACGATCCGGCTTTCTGCAGGCGTGCCAGATGCCCTCTCAGGTGCGATTTCGCGAGGTGACGCTCGGTCCAGCGCATCGGTCAGCGCCACATCGATGATGGGCACGAGGGCCAGGACGTTGTCCTGCCGAAAGGCCAGGATGGCAGCGCGGGTGCGCGGCCCGATCTTTCCATCGATCTGACCCACCTCGTGATAGCCGAGGTCTTTCAGCCGTCGCTGCACCGCCTCGACGGACATCGTAACGCTCGGCGCGACATTGCCCGCACGGCGCACTCCGAGGAGCTTTGAGACCGGATAGCGCTTCACATTAACAGCGTCGTTCTGATTGCCGCCGAGGCCCCAGACCCATGGTCCCTCGATCCGGTCGATGAAGAACACATGCCCCTGCCAGCTGGACGAGCCTCGGGGGATCACGCCGATATCACCCGGCTCGGCGTCCGCCACTTCGATCGGGATGCCCCAGTCGAGATAAGACCGCGCCGTCAGCTTGCGGGTGGATTTGATCCCGGCCTTCTCGAGGCAGTGTCCGACGAAGGCTGCGCACCAGGCGACGCTATCATGCTCAACCCAATCGTGGCCAACGGAGGCATACATCTCCATGATGACAGGATTGTCAGCGGAGCCCGGGCCCTCGGTCGTGCCGATGTAGCTGCGGGCGATGTCGAACGGCGTCATGGTTGTCTCCCATGCAATGCAAAACGCCGCCCCAGATGGGACGGCGTGTGTGATGTGTGTGAAAGAGTGTGCGGGTTACTTCTTGCGGCAGAGCCAGGCGGCCAGAAGTGCCTCCGCCCCGCGGGGCCCGAGATAGGCAAGGGTTGCCACGAACCCCGTCGAGACCGGCTGCGACAGGCCAATGTAACGCGCCGCCGCCTCCCCGATCAGCGCCATGCCGACGGCGACGGGGATTTCCCAGAGAAGTTCCTTGCCGAAGAAGCGGCGATTGCCGAGCTTCACCTCCCCCGAATGCCACATCAGCCGTCCGGTGAAGGCGCCGATCAGCGTGGTCACGGCACCTCCGAAGAACGAGTTGATCATGTCGATGAACCCACCATCATTCATGGGCGTGCCTCCTCGAGCGCCGCGACTCGGGCGGCCAGTTCCTTGACGGCCTCGATCAGAAGGCCGGTGATATTGCCGTAGGCGACGGAGAGCTGACCCGCCTCGTTGTCACGGACGACTTCGGGCAGGACTGTCTCGACCTCCTGTGCGATGACGCCGATCTGGCGCGTGCCATCCATCGTGAAGCGCACGCCGCGCAAGGCGCTGACCAAGGCCAGCGCGTCGACGATGGTCTCAACATCGGATTTCAGCCTCGCATCGGACGAGGAGACGAAGTTCGGGGCAGTGACGACCCCTGTGAAGGTTGCCCCGGACAAGGCCGCTTTCGCCGCAATCGCTGCATCGTAATCGGCGGCAGATTTCGTCGCCATTGTCCCAAGACCAAGGTTCGTGCGCGCCATGGCCGTGTTTGCCAGACCCGCCAGATTGCCTGCCGCATCCAAGAGCGCATCCCAGCCCGTGTTGGTGGCATTCCGGCGGCGCAGAACCGGCGGCGAGACCGACGTATCGACCCAGAGCATGCCCGCGGTCGTGGCGACGGGAGCCGAGGCCCCGGCACTTGTCGATTGCAGCGCGGCGATCACCTCATTGATGCGCGCCCGAACGGCCGCGCCCGCGTCGTTCGCGATCACGAAGCTGGATGTCTGGGGCATTACGCGACCTCATCGGCATAGAGCCGCAATTGGCTGACGATGGGCGTGTAGGACGCATCCTTCGTCGTGAGAAACGCCCGCGCCTCTACCGCGCGGGCCTCGATTTCGTGGTTGTCGAGCCGGCCCCAGGGACCCCAGTTCGGCGATGCGGCCGGATCGTCATCGGTCTCGCGGATTTCGAAGAGCACATCGATTTCTGCACCCGCTGATCCGTCAAAGTCGGCCCATGTATCCATCAGCGCGGTGCGGGCATCGATCCGGTCATTCAGCGCCAAGGCTGCAACGCCAATCTCTGAGCGTAGACGGACCCGCTTCACCGTGCCGAGATCGAGCCCGGCGGCAAAGGCGTACTGCCCCTCCATCGTGGTGGCCTGCGTCACGCCATCTGCGGTCGCCGTGGCGAGCGTCAGGGTCGAACCCGTAACCTGTAGCCCTGATTTCGGGCCGAAGAAGCCGGGATCAGCCTGCAGAAAGTCCAAGGTCGAGAAGGCCAGCACCTGCGCACCCTTGGTCGAGACCCGGGTTTCTGGACCGGCACGGCCGCCGCTGTCCTCAGCTCGTATCAGGTAGGTCCCGGGTTTGAGGGGTACGACGGCGATGGCTTCGCCACCCGAGACCCGGTCCATCGAATAACTGTCAGCCCAAGTGGCCGTTGCTTCCTTCGAATGCCGGATCACGATGTTGCCGCCCACGCGAACATCGGGATCGGACGAGCGTGTCCATTTCAGGATGGCGAGCCCGCCTGCCGTTTGCAGCGTGACATTCTCGAGTTGCGCTGGCGGCGCAGTCAGCCCGAGGATCTCTGCCGCAGTCTGTTGCCAAGGCGAAGAAACGCCCAGAACTGAGATCGCCTTTACACGGAAAGCCCATTCTCCTGGGGCAATGTCGCGGATTTCCAGTGTGGTGCCATCAGTGCGTCCATAGTCGATCCACTCGGTTGCGTCCGCCAGTTTCCCCTGCAGCTGGTATGCAGAGACAAACCCAGACGGTGCAGCTTCCCAGCTGATCTTGGCCAGAACCTTTAGTCCGCCCCCATCCCGCGTGACATAGAGGTCCTCGGTAACCTGTGGCGCGCCGGGTGCCGGGATGTCGTAAGCATTGGGCAGCGCTGTGCGTGGGGCAGCTGCGTAGATCTGCTGCTCGGACGCCGACCAGTCATAGACGAGGGGCGAGGTCTCGCGCAGAACGAGCTCCGGCATGAGCAGTGCGCCATCGCCCGAAGCTGTCAGATCAAGGCTGACCCCATGCACCTCGAAGGGTTTCGCGGCAAAGCCCCAACGCGCATAGGACAGCGTCACCACATCGCCGACGGTGGCCGCCCAAGCTGAGAGCTTGCCCGAGAGCCGCACCGTCATCTGCCGGCGAGCGCGTTCCAGCTCGATCTTGGCCAGCCGCTGCGCCATGGCGGCCGAGATCGTGAAGGGCAGCGAGATGTCGCGCCATTTTCGCTCCCCGCCGTCCTCGGCGAGATAAACATCCGAGGCGTAAGCTGGGAAGTCGTCAGGCTGCCAATCGTTCTCGGGGCTGACAAACTGCCCCCGCACCCCGTTGAAGTTCGAGGACATCGTCACGCGCGTCGCGAGCGTCAGCCCGCCCTCGCGGACATGGTCCGAGGTCAGCGCGACATCCGGCGCGCGCCACGCGCCCGCATGGATGCGCCAGGACCCGCCCGAAAAGGCACAGCGCCCGGCGAAGGAGGAGAGCATCCCCTCAATGATCGTCTTCGGGACCTCCGAGAGGGTGATCACCCCGTTGCAGGCGTAACGCGGCTCTGCCCCACCGCCGGCGAGTGGAACGGTCTCGTCGCAGATGTTCGCGGCTTCGACCAAGGAGATCTCGTCAATCCCGTCGGGCTGGCCGATGCGCGCCCCGATGCCCCAGGTTGCATTCGCCATATAATCGGCAAGGCATAGGGCGGGGTTTTCCGAATAGCCCGCGGTTTGCGTCCGCGGATCCCAGATGTCGTCCTTTCCCTCGAGATCGACCGTGATGTTCGGGATGCCGCCCGGGAAGGCGTCCTGGTCATAGGTGAGGCGCAGCCGAATGGCCGCACAGCCCCGAAGCTGATGGTTCTCGGTCCACTTGTCGGGCAGCGCTGCCTTGAGGCCCGCAAAGGCCGTCTGGTTGGCCGTACCCAGTTTCTTCTCGACGACAACCTTTCCAGCCCAGCGGCCCTGCGCGGCCCCAGCGGCATTCACTGCCACTTCGCCTTCAAAGTAGATGGCCCCGATCGATTTGACCCGATGCGTGGCCAGCACGATCACCAGATCGAGGTATTTGTTGTCCGGCCCCGAGGAGTGAAGGAAGACGATGACCCCGCCCTTTCGGGTGCGGCCATAGACCAGATCGCGGGGCACCACGGGCTCGCGGATCGTGACCGTCCGCGGCTGCATCGTTGTCTGCGGCTTCGGCATCAGGGCCTGCGCCGCATAGGAGAGAATCAGCGTGCCACCGATCCGCAAAAGCGCGGCACCAATGCCGCCTGCAGCCAATACGCCGCTGATCGCCCCCGCGATCGCGGTGACGGCTGTCACGATGAAGGGCATGGAGTGGATCCGAATTCAAATGTGCCAGGCAAACCGGCAGGAGGTCAGCGGTACAGTCACGAGGCCTTCAGGTGCCATGCCAACGGCCTGCGCTCCAGTACAGACGCCAAAGCCGAGGCCGGTGTCGGCCAGAACGATATCGCCGCGTTGGGCCAACAAAACGCCCGGGCGTGGTTCGCCTAAAAGCGCACGACCCATGTCCTCGAGCGAGGCCCAGCCCAGACGGCGCATCACACGCGCACCGCCAAGCGCGGTGGTGTAGCGCCCTCGCCAGAGGGTCGCGACATCCTCACCGCCGGTCAGAATCATGCGCGTCTCGAATGCGAAGGTTGGGCAATCATGGAGGCCCCAGACAAAGGGCTTTGCTCGTGCGGTATCGATCGCCGCTGCGAGCAGGCGTTCCCAGTGGTCAACGCGGGGGCGCATCATCCGCGCCCCCACGTGATTTCGCGGTCCTGGATCGCGGTCACATATTCGAAGCCAAGGTCGCCCGGGAACAAGACCTGCTGGCTTTCGTGTGTGTAGCGCCAGGTCCGCGCCACGGTCAGGTCGATCAACCGGCTCTCATAACTGATGGTGATCGTGCAGGTGTCCGCATCATCCTTGATTTCTGGAACATCGAGGCGGCCCGAGAATGCCTGAACCGGATCAGCAATGATGCTGCCATTCTCGGCCAGAAGCCCCAGCCAGATCCGGCCCGGCAGCCCCTGACGCGCTTCATCGATGGCCATCTGCACGAGATCAAGCGGCACGCCGGAAAGCGATACGGCCGTGCCGCCAGCCACGACCTCGCCGGTTTCATCGATGGCCCCGAGCCCAAGCAGAGACCCGGCACCGGCCCAGCTTTGACCGTTCCAGCTGACCTCTCCCAGCCCAGACCAGATCCGAACCCAGCCCGTGGCGAACTGCCCTTCGAAGAAGATGACCGGCCTGAGGTTTTGATCAGCCAACGCGGTGGCGAAGGCGACGGTGAGATCACGGCTCATTAGAGGGCCTCGCTGGTTAAAGGGCTTCGCGGGCGGAGATCGTGAAACGGTGCTGATCAGCCCGACCGATGACCGAGGGAATCGGGGCCGTCAGCCGCAACAGGACCGACGGGGCATCGAGGCCGAGAAGCGTGCCGACCGGCACGGAAGCCCGAAGCGGTGGTACAAACTCCAACGTCGCCTCACTGCCCACGGGCGTCACATCGGCAGTCAGCTGATAGAGCCGCGTCGTCACATCGCTGCCCAGCTGGAAGAAATCCCCCGCGCGAAGCCCAAGTCCCCACCCGGCCGTGCGCAGGGTTGAGGATCCTGCAACCTGCGCCTCAGTGACATAAGGGTTGCCTGCCGCCACCGGTACCTCGATCGAGGGATCGGGGAACAGGAACCGGCCTCGCAATCCGCCCAGCGCGGTGAAGAAGGCCGAGAGCCGCCGAGCCTTGCCCCCTTGGGTCACCGCCATCTCAAACTGGTACTCCCACCATGAGGCCCCCCAGTCCTGGATCTGGGATGTGCCGGTGAACGGCGAGCGCGCCTCGGCGACTGATGTGACCAGCCGCCGCTCAAGCGAGGTGACGAGCGTCAACGGCAAGACAGGAATGGCCATTTCAGATCACCTGACCCCGGCGCCGCCCATCGGCCACGCTTTCCTTGGCAATGCGCGCGATCTCGGGGATGGCCGCGCGAAGGCGCGCATCGATCTGCTCAGCCACACCCATCTGCGCCCCGCGCGCGTCGATGTTCACGGTGACGCCCGCGCCAATGCTGCCGCCTCGGCCATAGTCAGTTGCTTCGCGCCGGTTGAGCACCCGTTCCCCACGCTGCAGGATCGTCGGGACCTCGTCGGGGCGGAGACCAGCCCAACCGCCGGAATGCATCCGGGGCGCCGCCGCGAACGCCAGCGCTGGTACCGAGCGAGTGTGTCCCGATAACCCTACGATGCCGCCCGCATGCGAAACGGCCGCCACGACGGACCCGCCGCCGAAGATGCCCGAGAGCGCCGAGGCGATGGGCCCCAGCACCGCGCGCTTGAACGACAGGACCGCAAGGTCCGCCAAGATTGAGCGCACGAGGCCCTTGAAGTCGAACTTGCCGGTCTCGACGAAGCTTCGGAATGCGCTTTCTGCACCGCTGAAGGCGCTGGTCAGGGTTTCGCCGAGGCCTTTGCCCCAGTTCAGGGCGTCGGTAGCATAGGCTTGAAGAGATTCTGAGACTGCACGCCACCCAGTGGCGATCCGATCTCCAGCGCTGCCCGCAGCCCCTCCCGCGCGCCCCATGGCATCCGACAGCCGATCTGCAGAGGCCGTGGCCTCATCCAGCGCCGCTGCACCTTCTTCGCCGGTGCCCGCAACAGCGTCACGCAGCGCACCCCAGGAGGTGAGTGGTGCCGTCGCGCCATTGGCGAGATCGGTGGCGGCCTGACGGTAGGTGTTCGCGGTGGACAGCGCCTCGGCAGCAATTGCATCAAGGCCAAGGTCAGGGGGCGTGAGCGGGTTGTCTTCGAAGGCTCGGCGAAAGGCCTCTGCTGCAGCCGTTCCAGCGTCGGCGGAGGCCCCGGAAAAGGGGTTTGGGATGTCACCAAGACTGATTTCGCCGATCTGACCAAAGGTGGTCTCGATGCCGACAGCCGCCAGCGCATCGCGAATGTTTCCTGTAAAGGCGTCGATCCTGCGGATTGCGCCGTTCAACATGGCTTCGATCCCGTCGAGCATGCGGTTGGCAGCCGAGAAGACAAGATCCCCGATCACATCCGGCAGGCGCGACCAGATTTCGCGGACGGCCAAGAGTGCACCCTCGAAGGTATTCGCCGTAGTGTTGCCGAAGGCGACCACACTCTCTATCGCTCCAGCCATCCCGGTCGCAGCATCGGCTTTGAGATCATAGAACATGGCCGTGGCGCGCGATCCCGCGGCGTTGGCGCCCATCTTGATCCGTTCCCAGACCTCGACCGCGACATCCTTCAAGAGCCGCATGGCCTCGCCGAAGCCGCCTGCGCCAGACGCCAGCCGGGTGAACCAGTAGACAAGTTCCCCGGCACCGACGATGAGGGCACCGATGCCAGTACGGATAAGCGCTCCGCGCAAAACAACGAGCGTCGTGGCCAATCCCCGCACCGACAGGGCGGCCGCCGCCATCGCGGCCACCCAGCGACCGACAAGGAAACTGGCAAATGTCCCCGCATAGATCGCCAGCCTATCAAGGTTGGCCAGCACAGCATCAAAGGCCCGACTGATTGGGCTGGTGCTGGACGCAAGGGCGACAAACGCATTGGCCACCGCTTCCAGCGACGGGGCCAGCGCGACAGCGATCCGATTGCGCACGCCGGTGAAGACCTGCCCAATGCTGACCAGCGCGAGTTCCGACCGGCGCATGGCGGCGATGGCATCTGCATCGAGCACCGCCCCAAGGGCCTGCGCTTGTGTCCCGAGGCGGGTCATTTCTGCGCCGCCGTTTTGCAGGAGCGGGATCAGCCGCGTTGCATCCGAGGCCATAGCCTCGAGATAGAAGGTCATCTCCTGTTGGCTGACGCCCGCGCGCTCGAGGCTGTCGACATAGAGTTGTAGCGCTTCCGGCCCCGAAAGCCGGGCGAACTGGTCCGCCGTCACACCTACTCTTGGCGCGATGTTCTCGAAGAAATCCGCCATAGGACCGCCACCTGTCTGCAGGAAGTCGCCGACGCGGTCGTTCACGTCCTTCAGGATGTCGGCGAGCTTTTCTTGTTCTATTCCGACGGTGGCGGAGGCCGCCGACCAGCGCTGGAAAACCTCCGGGTTCGCATTGGCGACCTGGCTGAGCTGGTTGATTTCGTTGGCGGCAGAAACCGTCGAGCGGGTCATCGCGACAACAGCACCGGCCAAGGCGGTGGCGGCAGCGGTGGCGGCAATCCGGGCCCGGCGCCCAAAGGCCGCCATACGCGCATTGGCTTGGTCCAGCTCGCGGCTGAGGCGCCCCAAGCCGCGCGCACCTGCCTCTCCGACA
The DNA here is from genome assembly GCF_001458255.1 of Thalassovita autumnalis. Taxonomy (GTDB): domain Bacteria; phylum Pseudomonadota; class Alphaproteobacteria; order Rhodobacterales; family Rhodobacteraceae; genus Thalassobius; species Thalassobius autumnalis. Next base: position 259,744 of record NZ_CYSB01000041.1, on the reverse strand, counting down.
CCCTCGAGTTCGGCACGCACCTGGCGCCCACCGGTTGCGGAGAGGCGGACGGAGACACGTTTCTCAGCCATTGCGATGTTCGATCTCTTCGTTGGTTTTGCGCACCATCACCGCCTCAATGGGCGGCAAGAGTTCCGCGATAATGAGGGGCGAGAGCCCGAGGGCCGCCCCGATTTGGAGGGCAGCAGCCATATCCCAGCCGAGCACAGCGCTGCCGCTCATGCCGCCCGCGATGCGGACCTGTCCGCCAAGGCGCTGAACCAGGTCCCAGACCTGCCAGCCCTCGAAGGTCATGGGCTGATGGAGAGTGCGCGGGCAGTCCGCGCAAACAGATGGGCATGCGGCGCAATAGTCGCCGCCCCCGCCGAACTCCCAGTCGGCGAGAGCGGTCAGGCGTTTTTTTCCATGTCCAGGATCAGCGCGCCTGCGATGTATTTGGTCTGGAAGGCCTCGAAGATCGGCCAGAGTTCCAGAAGGGCGTCAATGCCCTCGGGCGTTAGCGGCAGCGGTTTTCCATCTTCATCACCCACGCCCTCCCAGTCTTTGACAACGATCCTGGCAACGGCCTTGGCCACGATGCGCGCGAGGTCATCATTGGAGGCGCTGCCGTCAGCATCACCGGCGGCAGCGACGATCGTCGGATCACTGCGCGCGGCCAACATGATGGCGGTGGTGAGCGGCTCAACCAGCAGCCGCACGCCATGGCCGAGGTCGAGCCAGCGCTGCTCGGTAGAGAGGTTCAAGCACAGCATGGTCAGTAAACCTCGCGGTCGTTGGTCAGGGTGACGGTGCACATCCGGCCCAATACCGGGTCGCTGGCGGCCTGCCAGTCGAAGGTTGCCTGCACGCCTTGCGGGCCGGAGATCTCGATCCGAGGGCGTGGCAGATAGACGGCATGCGCGGTGACGGTCAGGCTTTCACCGGTTGGCAGCGTGTAGGAGAACTCAAACTCGCAGGCCTCGCCATTGATCGCCTGTGTCACCAGCGTCTGGTCAGCGAAGCGCACAACGACATTGCCGGTCAGTGCCGCAATTGAGGGATCCGCACCGTCGATCTTGCCATCCGCTCGGATCGTCTCGATGCGATCGAGGTTGTTGGCATAAGTAAGGTCGGCAGAGACAACGTTACCGATATTGGCCCCGTTCCGCGTGATCGACCCGTTGAAATGGCCGAAGCGTTTGAGGGCGATCGTGGCAGGTGTGCCCGCTGCCGTGCTTGTCGCGATTGTCTCACCTTGTGCAACGATACTGGCGGTCGCCGTCAGCAGCCCTGATCGCGCCATCTGCCAGTTCAGGCTGTCGACCATGCAGCCGGAATACATCGCGTAGCGCGGCACCTCGGGCATGCCGGTCTCGACTGAGAAGCTGGGCAGCGCCCAGTTTCCGGAGCGGAACTCGTGGCTATAGGGCGCATCGGCACCCGTTGTGGTGGGCGCGCCAAAAGCGGCCTTCAGCCAGAAGCCGAAGGCCTCGGCGTCAATCGGGATGACCACATCGCCATCCGCCGTCACCGCATCCTTGATTGGAGCCTGCGGATCCCGACCGTATCCCAGCAATTCTGAGGTCTGCAGCGGTTGCTCTGCCCCCAGCGTCGTGCTGGCAAAGGGCATCTTGGTGAAGCTGCTCAACGGTGGCGTGCCATAGGTCGTTTCGAACGCCAGCGCCATTTGCGCCCGCGCGCCTTGGGCTCGTGCCATGGTGTTTCTCCTTGAATTGGTCTCGTCAGCCCAGCGCGTCACTGGTCGCGTAGTGAAGGGTGATCGGAATGATCCCGGCTTTCAGGGATGCGGCTCCCTCGACTGGAAGGTCGACAGGTTCAGCAGCCTCTGGCTCGACCCAATCGCATAGACCCCGCAATGTCCGGTCAGCGGCGATCACAGCGCCGACCTGAGTGATAAGCTCGTCAAAAAGGACGTCCCGATCCGTTGCTGATTGCACGATCATTTCGAGTTCAGCACGATGCTGGAAATGATAGGTCAGCGGCGACAACGTTACGCCTGGCTCGCCCGGGGTGCCGTCACGCAGGATCATGAGACCTGCGGGCGGGATGCGTTCCGGGAGAACTTCTCCGCGCAGAACGGGCACATGCGGGATCGTCCTGAGCAGGTCCGCCAATGCGGTCAGGATGGTTTCGCGGGTGGTGGGCATGTGGTTGTTTTCTGCCTTGAATTCCGCCATCACAGCTAGCGGCGGGCCTGTAGCTCAGCGGTTAGAGCAGGGCGCTCATAACGCCTTGGTCGCAGGTTCGAATCCTGCCGGGCCTACCACCGCCCCCTTGGCGGAATCGGTAGACGCCAGGGACTTAAAATCCCTTGCCTTCGGGCGTGCCGGTTCGAGTCCGGCAGGGGGCACCAAAGGAAGTGTGGCCGAGTGGTTTAAGGCTCTGGTCTTGAAAACCAGCGTAGGTGAAAGCCTACCGTGGGTTCGAATCCCACCGCTTCCGCCAGCCCTTTCACGACGCCCGCGCATCGAGCCAGTTCGCCAAAATCAGCCCCGGTATCGCTGCCTGCGCTTGTTCTGCGTCCCGCGCCAGCGACAGCCGTTTGGCGAGTTTCACCTGGGGCACCAAGAGGAAAATCGGCACCGTGCTCTGTCCACGCCCAGTCTTGGACCGTGATGCCACGCCCAGCCCGCGACTGTTCAGCCGCCCGTCGGCCACGAGCAGGCTTGGACTGCCCCGCCGATAGACAAACCGAAGGCGTAGTCCGCGCCGCCTTTCCCATTCGCCGGGCGTGAGCGCCTTGCCGCGCGAGCCCTTACCGGCCGCTGGCGTTGGGATGGCAAGCCAGAACCCGTCTTTCGACCTGATCAAGGGTCCCGCGTCATGCGCCCCGATGATCTGGGGTGCGTTGGACCAAATGAACGCGGCCGCCTCGAGGCTTTCGCCCGCCGCCGGAAAGGTCTTGGACCTGATCGTGTTGGCAAGCCGCTGTCCAAGGCGAGCGCGCGTGATCTGGGCGCGCCAGTCTGACTTCAGGTTGCTGCCCGCCGCGCGCATTGCCGTGGTCACGGCCTTTTCGCCAGCGAGGATTTCGGCGCGCATCGCGGTGACGATGTCGCCAGTCACGGAGAGGTCGAGTTTCACGCGGGCGTCGCCTCAATGGTCCAGATCAGCCGCTCGCGATCGCGGATCGGCTCACCTTGGATCAGGAAGGTCTCAAAGCCGAAAAGGATCTGCTCATCAGGGCGGGGTGCGGGGAGTTCCGAAACGCGCACATCAAAGCGCATAGTCTCTGAGACCAGGCGCGCGGCCCCGAACGTGGTCACATCATCATTGCGACGCATGATGATGCGGATGCGGGTGAACTGCCCTTCGCTGTCGCGATGCCAAGCCTCATGGGCGAGGTTCGGATCAGCGAAGAGCAGATCGAGGGCCACGGCAAAGGCCGTCATGTCTCAGCGGCCTCAGTTCGAGCTGAAGATCCGGATGGCCAGCCGCGGGCGCTTGTTGACCGGCAGGATCGAGGCCTCGGTCATGAGATCGATCCAGCGCCCCTTGGTGTCCATCATCTGCCGCGCGTAAAGCGGCAGACCCACGGTGTTGGCCGTCTCCAGCAAGTTGGCCGGTCCGCCATAGGTGGTGAAGGTGTCGAAGGTGCCAAGCGGGAAGGCGATGCCCTCGCCCGCGGGGATCAGCCGCTCTGAGGTGCCGTTCGAGAGGGTGACCGAGCCGTTGTATTCCTCAAAAAGAATGCCTGCGAAGGGGAAGGCCCGGCGCATGTCCTCGCGAAGCGGCTGACCGCCGGTCGCCGAGAAGAATTTGTAGGCCTCTTCCGTCTTCGGGTGGCTGATTAGCTTGTCGAAGAACTCCGAGCTCACAAGCGCATGCGCCGTGGTCATGGTCTCTCCGAGCAGGCTGTCCTCGATCCCACGCAGCACGGTGCGAACCTTGGCCTGCACATTCGTTCCGGCCGTACCGAAGACGAAGTCGACCGAGATCTGTTCGATCCCGAATTCCGTGAAGTAGTTGTAGAGGGTCGTGCCCGCGCCGTCCTTCACGATGCCGCGCAGCGCGTTCATCTCCATGTATTCGCGGGTCTGGGCATGCTTGCGGCGCATCAGCGTTAGCTTGCGGTTCATCACCTCGACTAAGGGATCGGCTGCGTCTGAGAGGCCCAGCGCGGGCATGCCCTGGATATCGGCGGGCAGGATCACATCGTCATGTGGGATCCAGGGGAGCGCAAAGCTGCGCATCGAGCGCTGCTCGCGGGTGCCGACGGTGGCGGGCGCGCCCAGCGGCACCGAAGGCAGGAGGCTCAGAACCCCCTCGCGCTGTTCGATGACAATGGAGCGTTGCGTGACGCCTTCAAAGCGAAACAGGCCGATCTGGCCGAGGCGTGTATAGAGATTGGGCAGGATGTTGATGGCCTGCGTCATTTCGGCGAGCGAATAGCCGCCCGCGTCAAACGGGTTGCGCGTGATAGTCATGGGGAACTCCGGGAATGAGGGGAGGAATCTTGCGGCCGGATCAGGCGGCGTCGCGTGGGATGATGCCGAGCGCGGTCAACTGGGCGTGTTTGGCCGCCGTTTTGGCCGCGTCATCGACGCTGGCATCGAACACCAGCGCGGCTTTGGAGATGATGGCCGGCCCGCGAACGATCACGACCGCCTCCTGATCCGTGGCACTGGCATCGGTGGCGTAAAGCAGCACGGCGGTGGCGGTCTGCGCGCCATCCGAGCCACCCGAGGTAGCGAGTTTGTACTTGCCGCTGGCTGTGATGCGGCCGAGCACGGCACCGACAGGGTAGCTGGTGCCGGCCAGCAGCGTGACGGTCTCGCGGGTGAAGTTGGGGTTCAGCTCGTATTTGAGGACGTCGCCCATCGTGGGCGGTTGGGTCAGCACGGACATGGGCAATCTCCTGAAGATTGGGGGTCAAAAAGAAATCCCCCGCCGGGGAGGAGTGGCGGGGGATCAGGTGGGCGGTACAGATGTCAGGGAGAGCAGTTCAGCCCCTGCTGCCCGCCGAGGCAGCCTTCTTCGCGGCAGCCACAATCGGGCTTTCCACGGATTTGGGGAGGAAGGGTGAGGGTGGGGCCGCTACGATGTCGCGAGCATCCGCAGCCGCGGAGGCGCGTTGAAGGACCAGTTTGCGGAGGGCTTCTGGCGCTGTGCCATCGCGGAGCGCCTTCGCCGCATCGATCGCGATGCCGAGCCGACCTGCTTGCGCCGCGATCTCGGCGATCTCGGCTGCCGCCTCGCGAAGCTGAGCCGACAGGTCCGCCAGATTGCTGGGTTGCGCAGCCGCCGGGGTGGGCAAAGGCGCGGCAGCTGCGACGGGCGCGGGGTCTTCTTCCTGTGCGCTTTGTTCAGCTTCCTGCTCATCTTGTTCAGTAGTGCTCTCCAGCACGGTGTCCTCGGTATCGCTGATTTCCGTGTTTGCCTCAGTGGCGTCAGTTGTGGCGCTCATGGCGGCCTCCTTTGCTCGGGGATGACTGGCGCGGGGCAGCCGCGCGGTAGGTGATTGGGCAGACAGGCTTTCGCGAAAGCGGGCAAAGCCACGGGTGAGGTCGATCACCTCATCGGCCAGGCCTGCGGCGACGGCATCCGTTCCGCGGAAGGTGGCAGCCTCGGTCGCCAGCGCCGCATCTTGGTTCAGACGCTCAGCGCGGCCTGCAGCGACGGTCTCGGCGAAGAGGAACCGCAGCACATCGATCTCGCGCTGGATGTCGTCCTGGACGTTCTCTGGCAGTGGCTCGTAGGGATTGCCGTCGACCTTGTGCTGGCCGGAATGGATAAGTGTGACCCGCACACCATCCTGATCGAGCTGGCCGCTGAGATCGGCATGCATCATTACGACGCCGATGCTGCCGACGGCACCGGTGCGCGGCAGCAGGATCCGGTCCGCCTGGGAGGCCAGCGCATAACCCGCCGAGAAAGCGTGCTCGGCGACGAATGCCCAGACGGGCTTGTCGCGGCGCAGGGCCCGGATCTGATCCGCCAGGTCGAAGACGCCCGCCACCTCTCCGCCAAAGCTGTCGATCTCGAGCGCCACCGCGCGCACGGACGGATCGCGTTTTGCAGCCTCGATCTGCGCCGCGATCCCTTCGTAGCTGGTCTGGCCCGAGGACTGTCCGATCCAGCCTCCGCGATGGATTAGAACGCCCGCGATCTCGATCACGGCGATGCCGTCGACAACCGGGTAGGGCGCATTGCCATGTTGCTGCAGACGCTCGGTGAGGTTTCCGGCCAGAATGCTGGCGCGGGCGGGTGTCGCGGCCGTGATGTCGTGTGCCGCGTAGCCGTCCGAAAGCTCTACCTGTCGTCCTAGAATGCGCGACCCGAGCCCTGACAGAAAAGCCATGGCCTTGGTGGGTTCAACCAGCAGTGGCGTGTTGAAAGCGCGCGCGGCAATGCGGACATGGAGCATCAGGCTTGGTCCTCGTCAGGGCGCGGGCGGTCTTCCGCGTCATCGGTCTCATTGTTTGGCTCGGCCTCATCGTCCTCGATAGGAACCGCCTGCACGCCTTGCGCGGGCGATCCTGGCCGGCGGAAATCAAGGCCCAGTGCACGTTCGCGTTCCCGCTCGGATGCGATTTCCCGATCAACTTGCTCCGCGTCATAGCCGCGTTCGGCGATGGCCTGCGTTCGGGATTTCAGGCCCGCCTCGATCTGGGCGATTTCGGCATTGGCGTCTTTCAGCGGGTCGACCCAATCCCATTTGGTGGGCAACCAATCTGCTGCCAGCATCCGCGGGCGTTCAGCTTCATAGCCCGGCAGGGCCAGCGTGCCGGACAGAACGGCCAGATCGAGCCAGCGCGCATAGACCGGGCGGCAGAGCTGGTAGACCATCACCGAATGCTGCCAGGCGGAGACGCGGCGGCGGAACTCGATCAGCGCCAGGCGCGAGTTGGAGAAGTTCCCCTTCACCATGTCATTCGCGAGATAGGGGTACGGGATGCCTAACGCTGCCGAGATCTGCAGTAGCGTCCGGTACTGGAACGGCTCGTAGGTTGACCCGCTATCGGCGGGCTGGCCGACGGTCACATCCTCGCCGGGATCCAGTCGCACGATTTGACCGGGGCTGATCTCAACGCCTACAGGCATCTCATCGTCGTCCAAGGGCGCGAGCGGGTTCTCCGGGGCGGGCGAGGTCACGAACATCGCGTACATCGCGGCGACCTTTTTGCGGTCGAGCTCGGCATCGTCATATTGGTCGAGCAGGAACAGCTTCACGATGGCGGGCGCCAGTTTCGAGACGCCGCGCAGCTGACCACCCTCTACTGGGTCCATGACGTGGATGACCTCCGAGGCGGGCACCCTGACAATCTCTCCAGAGAGCCCCGGATCGGTGCTGTCGCTCGGATGGCGGCGGAAGAAGTGATAGGCCACACGGCGCCCGATCCGGTCAAACTCGATGCCCTGCCGGATGGCATTACCGTTGCGCGCCACGCCCGTTTCATGAAGCGGCAGCATTTCCGAGGGCAGCATCTGGAGTTGGAGCGGTACCGTGAGGCCGTCCTCCACCCGCCGCGGCCTGATCCGAACAAAGACTTCGCCTGCCAGGAACACCTCACGCGCCGCTCGCCGCTGAAGCCCGTAGAAATCCGTCAAGCCCTCGGCATCGGCCTCATCCGTCCAGGCGAGCCAGAGCCGCTGCAGCTCTTCCTTTTGGGCGGCATCCGCCAGCTTCGAGATAGGCTTGATCCCGTCGCCCACCGTATTGGCCGCCCAGCTTTCCACCGCGTTCACGGCATAGCCATTGTTGCGCACGAGCCAGCGGGCACGGGCGGTGATGTCGGGCCCGGAGGCCGCAACCAAGGCATTCACATGCGAGCGTGTCGCTTGGAACCCACGCAGGCGGCGATGATGCTGGCCAGCATCGAAGCCACCTATGAAGGCCCCAAGGCGCTGTCGCCAGTTCATCAGAGATCCTTCACGGCATTTGGGCGCAACACGCGCCCAGCGCCGCGTTCGAGTTTCGCGATGCGCCGTTCGACATCACCTATGGCCGCGGCAAGCTCGGCGTCGGTGCCATAATTCACCGTCTTGCCGTCATAGCTCACAGACCGTGTGCCGCTGTAGCGCGCGGCCAAGAGCGCGCTGTGCCGGAGTTTTAGCTCTTCGATGGTCATTGGTCATTCCATGTATTTGGGCGTGCTGATCTTCCAGCCACGCCGCCGGGGCGATGCGATCCGCCCCGCCTGAGGTTCAGTCGGTTTCTCGGGCTCGGCACCCTGCGCTGGCACAGCCGTCTCCACACCGGCCTGCTTCTCCAACTGGCGCCACATCCGTTCATCAAAGCGGTCGGCGCCGAGGATCCACGCGGCGGCCCGCGCATAGACCCTTGTGTCCAGCGCCTCGTTCCTCTCGCGCATCTTTTGCCATTCCTGGCGGCCGTAACCGCGCCGGTCGCGGATGGTGACCAGCTGTTCGGCCACCAGCTGCTTGAGCCATTCGCTGTCCGTCCAGTCGGGCAGGTGGATGGTGCCCGCCGGGTTGGGCACGCCCAACGCGCGATCTTCATCCGACGGCCGTTCAAGGCGCAGATAGCGATAGGTCTCCGCCTTGAAGGTGGCCGTCGCCACTGTCCAAAGCCGTGCTCCGCGCTTGAGCTTCCGCCCATTCACGGTCGCATCGACGAAGGTCGGGCCCGAAACAGGTGTCGCACGGTTGAAGCCTTCGAGCCCCTTCACGGGTGCCACCTGCGCAATACCCTGTGCCCGCGCCCAGGCGTAGACGGCGGAGGTTTCGTAGCCGGTATCGATCGCCAGCTTGGCGAGCGGCATCACGACGCCGTTCTCATGTTGCCATGTCTGGCCTAAGAGGGCGGTCAGCCTCTCCCAGCAGGCCGGGTCATCTGGCCCGCCCGGGATCACGATGTGATCGACGAGCCAGCTTTCCAGACCTCGGCCCCAAGCCCAGACATCGACCTCGATGCGGTCCTTCTGCACATCGGCCCCCGCGGTCAGGAACAGACCACCCATAGGGATCTGCGCCGCATAAGCCTCGCGCCGATCCGCCAGCCGACGCCATTCCGGCGCGTCGCCGCTTTCGACCCAGGTCTCGCCCAAGAGCGTGTTGCGCGCCGCGCGTAGCATTTCGTCCGAGCCCTGCGCTGCCAGCCAATCCCGTGCGATTTGCTCCCAGCTTTTCCAGCCTATCGGCGAATAGAGGGCCGAGAGGTGGAACCCGATGGCGTTGGGATCCGCGCTGGTCGCTGTCGCCCGCCATTCCCCTCGCGCCAGCATGTCCGTCTTGTGGTGCTCGGCGATCGGGCGCTCGCAGCCCTCGCAGGCATAGGCCGCGGTTTCCGGTCGTCCCTTATCCCAGCGCAGGCGTTCGAATTGCAGCCATTGCATATGGTCGCAATGAGGACATGGCACGAAATAGCGCCGCTGATCGCTGGCCTCGAACTCTCGCTCAATGCGCGAGAGCCCCCGGATCGTGGGTGTCGAGACCATGAACACCTTACGCCTGTGCGCGAAGGTCGTGGTGCGCGCTTCGGCCAACGTGACCGGATCGCCTTCTTCGTCGGACGAGGCCGGATAGGCATCGACCTCATCCAGAAACACGTAGCGTGCGGGCATCGAGCGCAGGCCCGTCGCGCTGTTCGCACCGGTCAGCACCAGAATGCCGCCTGAGAATTCCTTTGACAGCATTGAATTGCCCGCATCCCGCGAGCGCGCGGGCTGCACGCGTTCTTTTAGCGCTGGGCTGTCCTCGATCAGCGGATCGATCCTCCCCCGCGAGGTGCGCTTGGCCATCTCGACCGTGGGCAGCACAGCCAGCATGGGGCCAGGTGCGTGATGGATCACAAAGCCGATCCAGTTGTTGCCGGCTTCTGTTGCCCCGACCTGTGCGGCCTTCATGAAGCTGATCCGCTGGGCCGGGTGGTTTGGCGACAGCGCATCCATAATGGCCCGCAGATATGGCGTTCGGGCTGTTCGATATTGCCCCGGTTCAGCCGAGGCCCGCGAGGACAGCTTGCGATGCTTATCTGCCCATTCGGACACGGTCAGGTCAGGGTCGGGCCGCATCCCACGGCGCCACGCGCGCAGGATATCCTCTGCGCCATCAAAGGCGAGATCAAGGCCCTCGGTCAGATCAGGTGTGTTCTCCTCATCATTCAAGCGAGACCCTGAGGTCGGCCAGGGCGTCGAGCTGCTCTCGGACATGGGTTTCCAACACCCTCTGCAAGATCGCAGTCTCGATCGTCACCGCCTTGCCGGATGCCTTCTCCATATCTGCGGATAATTGTGCAGCCATCAGGGCCGCGACTCGGGTGGGCCAGGTGACCCAAAGATCCCGCTCCTGACGGACCAAACGAAACACCAGCGTCTCGGCGCGCGCACGGTCGACCAGCACGCCCTTTTTCTTCTGGATCGACAGCTGCCGTTCCTGAGCCTGGTAAACGGTTAGCGCCGTCCGGGCCTTGATGTAGGATGTGCTGTCGCCTGGGCCTGAGACTGCCGGACCGTCACCAGCTGCCCCAAACCCACCACGTGAGCGCATCTGTTGATCCGGGTCGGTCGCAGTGCCACGCCGCGCATCCGAGGCCACCGCGTTGATGGACCCGTCTGCAAAAAGCACCAGCCGACCGGTCTTGCGCGCCTTCTGTACGGCCCCGCGGGAGATCCCGGCATGCTCAGCATAGGCGCGTTCAGACATACCTTCCATGGCGGTTGGAGTGACCTCAAAATATTGAAAATAAACAGAAAAATCTGCCTATTTGAGTTGATTACACTTCGGTGTCGAGCGATTCTCACATCAAGCAAATTGCCTGATTGGAGAAACACAGATGACCCTTGCCACCCGCTACAACGCGGAAGCCAAGCGCCTGATGCCGCACATGGCAGACGATCTCGCGGTTGACCCCGCGATCGACAACGCCGGCCACATCGACGAAATCGTGTTCCGCCGCAGCGAGTACCTGGGCGGCATGGCGGCGGTCCTCCTCGCGCTGATTGAACAGCAGAAGTGAGGGCGATCCTATGAGCACCCGCGCACAGATCGCCATCCAGACCGGGCCCGAAGAATGGGCGCATGTATATGTCCATTACGATGGCTACCCAGCGCACATGCTTCCCGCGCTAGCCGCGTGGACGCCCGAAGACATCCTTGCCGCAAGGGAAATCCGGCAGGTCAGCGCCGAGGCGTTGGATTGTTTCAACCCGCCTCGGCCGCCCCGGTTCCTCTCGCGGCCGACCTGTGAATTGTCCCATCTCTACCTCTGGCAGGACGGGCATTGGATCGATGCGACGGATTAAGCGCAGTGATCAGATAGCAATTATAGTGCTCTGATTTTGCTACGTTAATCGGCTCTTCAGAGCGATTGTGATTGCACCAAAACGATGCAACTCACCTGAAAGGCCCACGCCATGACCACACACTCCATCCCGCCCAGCCGCAATGAGGACTACGGCTTCTTCCGCACCCTGACCGTCTGCCCAGAGCGCGACCGCCGCAGCGCGGAGGTCTGGGCGCTGGCCTCGCGCCTGATCGCCGAAGCCATCCACGCCGACAGCGAGGACGAGATGAGCGGCATCCGTGATTTCCTCGACAGCCGCATAGGTCGGCATTTCGCCGATGATGTCGTCGGCAATATGACGGGCGGCAACATTGGGCTCGAGGCTGCTATCAGCTCTGCGATCCGCCGCTGGCAGGGCTGGCGCATCGACCGCAAGACTGAACGTGAGCACGGCATCCCTGCGGGGCTGCCTTATCTGACTGGCTGGGTGCAGCACTTCGCCGTCACGGCTGCGATGGAAGATGCCAACTGATCTGCTTCCCGAAACCTTTTGAAAAGGCGTAAACGATGTCCAAACTCACCGATACACAAACCATTATTCTTACCCGCGCCGCATCCCGCCCTGGCAACTTGGCTATGCCTCTGCCCGACGGGCTGGCTGGCGCTGCGGCCAAGATGACCGTCGCCAAGATGATCGAGCGCGGCTGGCTTGAAGAGGTCGATGCCAATCTCCGGCGTCATGAACCGCTCTGGCGTGAGATCGGCGAGGGTCATGGCACGACCTTGATCGCAACTGGGGCCGGACTTGGTGCCATCGGCATTGACCCAGTCGTCGCGAGCGCTGTCAGCAATATCCGCAAGGCTCGACCGGCGGTCAAATCTACAGCAGTGCCCACAGACGCAAGCGCAGGCCCTAAGCTGGTTTCTATCCGGCAAGGTACCAAGCAGGCCCTGTTGATCGAAATGCTTCAGCGCCCCGAAGGTGCCTCGATCACCGAGATTGTTGAGGCGACATCTTGGCAAGCGCATACGGCGAGAGGTGCAATCTCTGGTGCCCTCAAGAAGAAGCTTGGCCTGCCAATTACTTCCGAGAAACACCCCGAGCGCGGCACTGTTTACAAATTGGACGCGGCTTGAGCCCGCCAGTCATCGCCAGCGCTCGAACAGCCGGCGCAGAGCATAGCTGCGCAGCAAGGAGATCATCACAAACAGCGCGCCGATCGCAAGATTGTCGCCAAGGCTAACCTGCAGTCCAAACCATGGGAACACCACGATCTGGGTGATCACGGCCAAAGCATAACCGACCACGACGTTGGTGATCGCTTCAATCAGCGATTGGCGACGCGACTGCATCACGCTGCTAGCCGCTTGGATTTAAGGCTTGCGAAACTCTCCCCGCTGTCTGTCAGAACTGCCTCCTCGCCGGTGAAGGCTTGCCAGCGTTCGATAGCGACATCGACATAAACCGGGTTCAACTCGACGCCGTAGCAAATGCGCCCGGTGGTCTCAGCCGCGATCAGCGTGGTGCCCGATCCCATGAACGGCTCATAGACTGCTTGGCCGGGGCTTGAGTTGTTTAAGATCGGACGGCGCATGCATTCGACCGGTTTTTGCGTGCCGTGTACGGTCTCGGCATCCTGGTCCTTGTTGGCGATCTGCCAGAGCGTGGTTTGTTTGCGATCGCCGGCCCAGTGACCTTTGCCCTTGGCACGCACTGCATACCAGCAGGGCTCATGCTGCCAGTGATAGTCGCCGCGGCTGAGTACCAGCCGATCCTTTGCCCAGATGATCTGGGAGCGGATGGCGAAACCGGCGGCAATTAGACTGTCGGCCACAGTCGCTGCATGAAGCGCGCCATGCCAGATATAGGCCACATCGCCGGGAAAGAGGGACCAAGCCTCGCGCCAATCTGCGCGGTCGTCATTCAGCACCTTGCCTGTGCGTTTCGTCTTGGCCGCGCCCGCTTGGTTGCGCCAGGACGGGTCGTATTCCACGCCGTAGGGTGGGTCAGTCACCATCAGCAACGGTTTGATGCTGCCCAGGAGGCGCCCAACCACATCGGCGCTGGTGCTGTCACCGCAGATCAGTCGATGCGATCCAAGCTGCCAAAGGTCGCCTGCCACCGACACCGGGTTAACCGGCGGCTCCGGGATATCATCCTCGCCCTCAACGGCCCCATCGTCGCTCACCGTCTCTGGATCCTGCAGAAGAGCATCCAGATCCTCATCCGAAAAGCCCAGGAGATCGAGGTCGAAGTCTTCCGCCAAGAGCCCCGCGATCTCATCGCGCAGCATCGCCTCGTCCCATTCGCCAAGCTCGGTCAGCTTGTTATCGGCAATCCGGTAAGCGCGCCGCTCCGCTTCATCAAGATGGCCAAGCCGGATGACAGGGGCCTCGGTCAGGCCCAGCGCGCCGGCTGCCAGCACACGCCCATGGCCCGCAATCAACTCGCCGTCGTCAGCGACCAAGCATGGTACGGTCCATCCGAACTTGGCCATGCTGGCCGCAATCTTCGCAATCTGGGCCTCGCCATGGATCTTCGCGTTCTTGGCATAAGGGCGCAGCTTCTCGATCGGCCAGAGCTCGATCTGGCGCGGCGCAAAGACAAGATCCATGGGGCGGGACGCTCACTGGCTGCAGGCAAGGCATGCTGAAGCCAGCTCCAAATGCATGGGCGTGTCAGCGATCGCGGTGCCGGAAAAACAAAAGCGCCCGTGAGGTTCTCCTCTGGGCGCAAATCTTCGATGTTTCTTTGATAGGTCAAGGGGGCTAGAAATGTCAATCCGTTTTCTGTTTTGAATCAATGGCTTCTTAAAGGGGCGGTGGCTTCCACGAAAGGTGGCTTCCTTGGATTCCTCGGTGGAATCCACCTGAAAGGGCTCTGAGATGCGTAACCCTTTGATAATGAGTCAGGTTTTTGCGCGTTGCCCGCGTGCTGGCTTCCAGGTGGATTCCCCGGTGAAAAGGCCAGACGCTAGGAAACTTGCGCGCTGAGTACGCCCGTATACGCAAAAGCCCGGGGAGGAACCATGGGAGGGGGGTCAGGCCCTCTCACCGTTGGCCTCGAGGTGGTAGGGTGCGATCAGGGACGCAGCTGGGATTTTCCAGCTGGTGTTGATCTTCTGGATCATGCGCAGGGTCAGCGGGCGCTTGCGGTTCATGATTTCGGACGCGCGAGACTTGCCGCCCACCAGCTCGGCCAGATCACTTTGCTTCTTCTTTTTTATGTCCATGAAGATCTTGAGCGTCTCGATCGGATCGAGCGCCTCGATGGGGTATTCACGGTTCTCGTAGGCTTCGATGAGATCGGTAAGGATGTCGAAGCGATCGGCTTCTTCCGTTCCAGGCGCAGGCGGTGCATCGAAGTATTGTTCGATTTCCGCAAGCGCCCAATCCAGATCTTCATCGGTTCGGATGGCGCGGAGGTTCATAGTCTTGGTCTCTGCTTTCGTTTGAAACGTGTTCAATTGAGCGTAATGGGGCCGGAGCTGCCACCCGATGTTCTTGTCATAGCGCTAGCGCTCTTTTGAGGTCGTCGTGTTCGAAGGCACTTGCCATGCGCGTGATCTCGGCCGACCGGGCGCCAACGGCTTTAGCGGTATCGCGCCAGGTGGCTGTCACCGTGGCCACTTCTTTGATAATTTCACGGGCCTGCGGCAGCGTGAGAGCAAAATATTCCGCTGCAGCCTCGAGCAGATCTATGGAGCAAGTGCCCTCGTCCAGATCTATGTTTGTCGTAAGGACGCGCGCCTTCAGATCTGCTGGAACAGGGTTGAGGTCATAGGCGGGCGAAAGCGACCACCCTGTCTTCCCTAGCCACAGAAAGCCGTGGTTGCGCAGATGATCATCGACATTGGAGATCAGCACATTGAATGTCACCCGCCGGTAAAGTGCGTGCGCGTCTTTTTTTCCCTGCGCGCCATGACGAGCAATGGCGTCCACTATCTCTGGATAGCTGCCGCCCTCGCCGTCCTTCGCACCCAGCATCGCCATTGCAGATAGGAAGGGTATGCGGCGCTCGCCGTCTCTATCAAAGCGCCGTGACAGCATGACGGCCTTGCCTGCTACCTCGATTAGCGCGTGCTGTGGCGTATCTATGCCCGCTTGCTTGGCTAACCGCAGTGCAATCTCTTCCCAGGTCTCGATGCTGTAATCGTCGGTTTCCTTTGGAAACTTCGCGATAGCGAGGTGGCCATGTTGATCGATGACTGAGGCTTTCGGCCGCGCGCCACCGAGTGACGAGCCCGGAGCAAAAATCAGTTGGAGGTCTTCGTCTGTTTCTTCGTCGCGCAAGATGCGCTCGGTGATCTCAAGAAGGCGACCGAGCTCTATCAAGGCTGGCACGCCAGCACGGATCGGCGCTTCAAAGCGTTCTTCACCAACCCATCGGAAGCGAAGTGCACCTAGGCGCGTTTCGTCTGCGACGCCCAAGAGGTAATCGCTTTCAGTCAGAGTTCGGACGGCGCGGCATTCGCGAGCGGCAACTCGGCGCTCAGCGCGCTGCATCAGGCGTCGCCCCCATGTATCCGGTGCTGAATCAGTGAGGGATCCAAAGGTTACAAGACCAGCAGGAGGAGCGAAGGTGCCGCGCGTCAGAGCGAGAGCCGGTTCCAATGAGAAGCGGTCGGAGTCGTTTAGCCAGCTGCTGTCATATTCGAACAGGATCGTTTCCGTGCCGCGAACACGGTTGCTGCGCGCTAATCCGATTAGTCGAGCGCCGCCTTGGAGGTCGATATGCACCTCGAAATCAGCCATCCTGAGACGACCTCGTTGGGCGTTTGAGATGAACATGCTTGGGCAGATCGGCGCTGGCCAGTGCTTGTCCGACGCTGTCATTGCTTATGTCGGCCACTTGCCCCAGACCTTCGAGTAGGCCGAGGGCCTGCAAGACGCCAGCGTAGATGCCTATGCTCACATTGGTGTCGCCAGCTTCGACCCGTTGCAGGGTCGATCGGGATGTGAACGCACGTTCTGCGACGACTGCCATAGGCAGCTTTCGGCGGCGTCTGGCATCCTGGATGTCCGCGCCGAGCTTCCGAAGGGCGCGGCGCACGGCCGCTGGAGGGGTGTGTGGAGTGGGCATTTGTAACCTTGGCGCTTCATATTGCAGGTATATGTAGCACGAAGCTTACACAAATTCCAGTCCCGCTTTGGTTTTCAGGCGCTTGGCAGAGAAGTTGTCACGCGTTGCGACTGTCATACGAGAAGGTCGGGTAAAAGGACGAAGCTAACTCTCAGCTACATCAAACTTGACCTGTCTATAGCTTCACACCTTAGAAGGCACTCAACTTTTGTGATTCGATGTAGGCAGACGAGTTGGCGAATGTATCACATTTCTGAACTGGCAGAGAGCGTGGGCCTGTCACGCGCGACGCTGCTCTATTACGAGAAACTGGGGCTGCTGAAGGGCAAACGCCAAGCGAACGGCTATCGCGTCTACACCGACGCCGATCGACAGCGGCTGCGGCTGATGCAGCAACTGCAAGCGGGCGGGCTGAGCCTTCAGGAATGTCAGGCCTGCCTCGATGGCAAGCTCGACCGCGAGATGCTGGGACAGCGCCTCGAGACAGTGGAGCGCGAGATCGCCGAAAAGCGCAAGTCGCGCGACCTTCTGGCGGCTCTGCTCGGACAGTCGAGCCTTAAGGACTGGCACGAAGAGGTCGAGCGCGTCGCACCCGATCTGCACCGCGCTTGGCTCATGTCACAGGGGTTTTCCAGCGCGGAGGCCGGGCTGGTCGCGCTGGTGTCCAAGGACATGAACGCCCATGACGCCTACATGGCCGTGTTCATGGAGGTGTTCGCCGGTCTCGACTGGTGGGGCCCGGGAACGGCCGAGGCAACACGCCGCGCGCTGACACTGGTGCCTTTCGCGCCCGAGACGATCTTCGAGATCGGCTGCGGCCCCGGCATGGCGACGATGACGCTGGCCGAGGCGACACGCGCGAGGATCACGGCCACCGACACCGCCGAAGTCGCGCTCAACAAGCTAAGGTCGCGGATCGCTGTGGGAGGGTTCGCCGAGCGGATCGAAGTGCAGTGCGTCGACATGGCCGCAATTCCCGCCCCCGAGCATCCCTGGGATGTGATCTGGTCCGAGGGCAGCGCCTATGTCCTCGGCGTGGAAAAGGCGCTTGTGGACTGGCGGGCGCTCCTGCGCCCCGGTGGCGTTCTCGTGTTCTCCGACATGGTCTGGCGGACCGGCAAACCCGACGATGAGGTCCGCTCCTTCTGGGCCGCAGAATACCCCGTAATGGCGACGCCTTCGACGCGCGTCGCACAGGCAAAGCGCGCAGGCTACCGCGTCCTCGGCCATTTCGACATGGGCCGCGAGGCCATGGACACCTACTACCGCCCACTCGCCACGCGGCTTGAGGCCTTGGAGCCGGATCTCGCGGGGAGCCGTGTCCTAGACGACCTGCGCCGCGAGATCGCCGTGAATCAGGCCGGACGCGGGCAGTTCGGTTACGAGATGTTCGTGCTGGAACGGGCCTGACCCCACCAAGCACCAGAGAGGATAAAGAAATGGACTATTCGACGGACTACACCACCCACGCCGAGGCGATTGTGGAACTCTTCGCGTCGACCTTCACTGCCTCGGAGGGCACGGAGGAAGGCGCGCTGATCGGCGCCCTCGCACGCCGGCTGATCGCGGAGACGCCCGCCGGGGATCTGCGCGTGTTCACCGCTTGGGAGGACGGCACGCTTGTCGGCGGCATCTTCTTCACGCGCCTCACCTACGAGGGCGATCCGCGCACGGTCTTCATGATGGCCCCCGTGGCCGTGGCAACGGCACATCAGGGCAAGGGCATCGGGCAACGGCTGATCGCCCACGGTCTCGACGCGCTCCGGCAAGAGGGCGTGGACATCGCGGTCACCTACGGCGATCCCGCGTTCTACGGTCGTGTCGGGTTCGAGCCCGTCTCGGAGGCCGATCTTCCTGCGCCGCAGCCACTGAACCAGCCGCAGGGCTGGATCGCCCAGTCCCTGACCGAGGCGCCGCTGACGCCGCTACGCGGCCCTGCCCGCTGCGTCGCGGCCTTCGACGACCCCGCGCTCTGGTAGGCCTATGGTCCGCGACTACTCCGCCTTCCTGCCGGGTGGCAAACCACCAAGGCGAGAACCCACGGCCCTTGAGGGGCTGGGCTGGGGCCCGGCCTTCGCAAGCCAGATCGACGCCGGTGCATTGACCGAAACGCCGCCAGTCCGCGTCGTGGCCGTGCATCGCAGCGGGTTGCAGGTGGTGGGCGACGGCATCGACGAGACGATCCCTCCGGGGCCCGAAGCGACGGTCGGCGACTGGCTGCTCTACGATCGCGCGCGCCCCCGGTCGAGCCGCGTGCTGGAGCGCAAGAGCCTCATCAAGCGCCGCGCACCGGGCACGGGCCGCGAGGTGCAGCTGATCGCGGCGAACATCGATACGGTGTTCGTCGTCACCTCCTGCAACCAGGATTTCAACGTGGCGCGGCTGGAGCGCTATGTCGCGCTGGCCTTCGAGGCCGGGATCGAGCCGGTGATCGTGCTGACCAAGGCGGACCTCGCCGAAGACCCCACGCCCTATGTCGAAGAGGCGCGGAAGGTATCGGACCGCGTGCCCGTCGTGGCGCTCGACGCTCGCGGCGAAGAACCGACGGCGGCGCTGGCCGACTGGTGCAAACCAGGAAGGACGGTCGCTTTCCTCGGCTCCTCTGGCGTGGGCAAGTCGACCCTCACCAACGCGCTCCTCGGCACTCAGGCCATCGCCACACAGGGCATCCGCGAGGACGACGCGAGGGGCCGGCACACCACGACCCGGCGCGAGCTGCACGCCACCCCCGGCGGCTGCCTCGTCCTCGACACGCCGGGCATGCGCGAGCTTCAACTGACCGACGCCGCCGCGGGCATCGCCGACGTGTTCGAGGATATCGAGGCGCTGGCCGCCAAGTGCCGCTTCGCCGACTGCCGGCATGAGACCGAACCCGGATGCGCCGTCCAAACCGTCATCGAGAATGACAGCCTCGACCCCGCGCGCCTCGCCCGCTGGCGTAAACTGCAGGCTGAGGACGCTTTCAACTCATCCAGTCTTGCGGAACGCCGCGAAAAGGATCGTGCGTTTGGCAAACTGGTGCGCAGCGCGGTGAAAGCGAAAGCGGATCGAGATAGATAGTTCCAATTGGTACCACTCTGGGTCGCTGAGGTTTCGAAGCTGACTTACCGAAGCCAGCAGTTCATCCAGATCAGTTGAATTTAATGTCAGCCGCAAAAATATGGTCGTCACTTAGTTTCCCAAGGCCTGGCCTTCGGTGTCAGGCTTGTCACATTGATGTCCTTTAACATGCCGCCGGCGGCGAGCCCATCTCGGGTCCAGACTAGCGCTCGCCACCATTCAGCGTATGCACGCCGCGCCGCCTCAATTTGCCTGGCATCCGGCCGAAACATCACCGGACAGGCCCGAACCTCCACGGTCCGCCACTTGCCGCGCGACAGCACACGCTCGGTGCCCACCACCACGGTCGTTGCATGATCCCCATGACGGTTGCGCTTCATCTCGACCGGCACGCAGCGCGGTACAGCCCCTGGCATCCAATCGGGCGTAAGCCCAGCGCGAGCGAGTTCAGCCACGCGGATCGCCATGCGCTTACCGCCGAGGTTGTCGGGTATCCCGGCAACGGTCGCAGCGATCACTTCGGCATCCTCGTGGGTGTAGGTGCCCATCTTGTACTGGCCGCCATCGATTTTGCAGCCCAGCGCCGCCCGCTGCATGAGCACGTATTCGAGACCGAAGCCAAATCCTTGACCACGTTCTGGATCGGGTGGCTCAGGCAGTTCCAGCTGCGCATGCTCAACGCGAAACGCCCATTCCAGCGCCTGCTGCACGGACATAACGCGTTTCGGCCGCCCGTGACCAGCTTGCCGTGACGAGCTGTGTAGATTGCGATCGTGTTTCATCGGATACCTCGTTCGCGCAGGCGCTCGACCGTCACGAGGCCCCGGGCCAGCATGGCATCGCGCATGGAGTTGGAGATTGCGCTGACGGGAAGGTAGCGATCGGAGTTGACCATCTCGGCGTAGAATACGGGCAAGTCGGTGATTGGTCGGGTTTCCGACGTCGCTGGCTTGCGGGCTTTGCGCCGACCCCGGGATTTTTCATCCGCCTTGCGTTGGGCCGCGCGCTGCATGATGCGATCCAAGCCCTTGGGGCCATCTGGCGGCTCGGGGTGTTCCTGCCGGGACGCTGCCGCCGCCTCGAGGATATCCTTCTCGGTCAGTCCGAGGTCCGTTTGCCAGCGCCGAACATGCTCTCGGGGTGGCCAACCCTGCCACCAGCCTGGGAGAGGCCCGTCAGGGTCAAAGCCAAGCGCTGCCAACAGCGATCCGAAAAACTCTTCATCGACGATTTCGCGCGCTTGCGCGTCCTCCTCCTCCTTTACTGGTTTACTTAAAGGTTCCCTTACAGGGTTAGTCTCCGAATTTCGGAGATGGCTTTGGCGATTTTTCGGAGATGGGCCCGCCTCAAATTCGGAGTTGGCTCCGTCTCCGAATTCTGGACACGGCTCGGTGTCATTTTCCCAGTCTATGCCATCCTGCCCATCTCCGATTTCTGGAGATGGCTCTTGTGGGTCGATCATTTCAAACCCCAAGATGTAGCGTGTGGCTTGGCGGCGTTTGGTGCGATGATCCTGGCACTGAATGCGTCGAATGAGCCCGAGAACTTCCAGCTTCTTGAGGTGATCGTTGAGCGAAGAGATCGACATTTCCGCGTCCTCGGCCAGACGGGCTTGTGTCGGGAAACAGCCAAAGTCTGGGTTGTGACGATCGCACAGATGCCAGAGGACGATCTTCGTCGCAGGCTTGAGTCCACGCTGCTGAATGGCCCAGTTTGTGGCGGCATGGCTCATGGTGCGACCCTCCCAGATGGAGAGGCTACACGCGTTGTGAACCCGTGGTCTGCCAAGGCGCCCAGCGCGTCATCAAGCGAACGCACCAGCACCCAGCCAAAGCCCTGCGCGGTGACCGCATCACGAAATGCCTCCTGCGCTGGGCTCAGCCGTCCTTTGAGGGATTTCAGCTCGAGGAAGAGCACGCGCCCAGCGCATACAACCACTAAATCGGCAAAACCGGGATGGACGCCCATGCCGACAAGTATCGCCTGCCGCTTTGCGCCACGCGGGCCTGCCTCAGTCACCTCATTGGCACAGTGATGGATGATGGCGCCCTTGGGGAGGGCAAAGCGCAGCGCGGTCACGACAGCGCGCTGCAGATCTGCCTCGGGTGTTCCGCGTCGCTTCATGAGCGGCCCTCCCGATCTGGCGCGGGCAGCCGCCCCGGCGTTTTGGCATCGAGTACGACAAGCAGGATGCGGGCATCCTCGCGCTCTTCGGGTGTTTCACCATGCTGGACCAACACATTGCAGGCGAGCCGAACGAGATAGTCGGAATGGTGAACCATATCGGCGACCACCATGCGCGCTTCGCGCCGACGCTCCTTAATCCACTCCTGGCGTACACGGTCCCGGGCGCTGGGCTTGCGAAAGGGAAGGGGGAGGCTCATCGGCGTGACCCCGCACGGCGTGGCGCAGGAGCTTCCTGCAGCATCAGCCATTCCTGCACGGCATCACGACGGTAATAGATTTTTCGGCCGGCGCGCACGCAGGGTGGGCCGAAGCGGATCTTTTCCCAGCGGTGCAGGGTTTCGACGGTGACCCCGAGCTCAAGGGCGAGGTCGAGGCGGCTGATCCAACCGCTCATCACGCGCTGAGGGCTACTGGATCGGGGGGCAGTTCCAATGTCTGGCATCTAGGTTCTCCTGAGTTTGGCCCGGCACGGGCAGAGTTCAGGTGTTCAGAAGCGCAGAGCGGAAAGGGTGGCGGGAAGGCGGAGACCGGCGGTGATGCGCCAAATGGCTGCCGGTCATTGATATCATTGAGGTTTTACGTTTTTGGCGCCGGTCGAGTTTGCGGCGCAGGGCGTTGCAGAAGCCGAGCAAATTGGCTGGAGAAGAGTCGTGACGGCCTAAAATCGGCCACTTTACAAGATTTCGCCGTGTTTCAGCGGGTTTTACGGGCGTTCAAAGGTATTCGCCCAACCGGCAAGGGGTCTGGACCCTTGCCGGTCATTGATTTTAAACGGAATTTACAAAATCAGGCCCAGTTTTAGGAGTAAGATGGCCTTCAGTGCGCGCTTTCGGGCGCGAGATCGAGACCGCTGGCCCACAGATTCGCCCAGCGCGATGAACGCTCCCCGGTAATTTCTCCCATTTTTTCAACGACCGGCAGGGTTTTGGCGCATCACCGCCGGTCACCGCCTGTATGCCGCCCAAAGCCCCATGCTTCGCTTGATAAGCCTGCGCATCTACGCCTGTGTCATGCGCATCAAGGAGGTATGAATATGGTCAACCGATTGCGATTAAATGATAAAACCGTGCGCGAGCAGATCCCGGAAGAGGATCGGGCGTATCAGGTCTTCGATACCGAGATACGTGGGCTTTCCATCCGCGTAATGCCCTCGGGCGAGCGGTCCTTCGTGATGGATTACCGCTTTGCCGGGCGGCAGCGCCGCATGGCGATTGGGCGCTGGCCTGAATGGAGCGTCACAGCTGCCCGGGAGCGGGCCCGCGAACTACGCCGGCTGATTGACGAGGGCACAGATCCGATGGAGGAACGCGATACGCTGCGTGAGGCGCCTCGCTTCAAGGACATGATCGAGCGGTATTTGATCGAGCATGCCTCAACCCTGACGCCCCTAAGTGCGTCCGATCATAAATCCTTCCTGACCAAATTGGTCGCACCGCATTGGGGCAACAAGCTGGTCACGGAGATCACGCCACATGATGTGACAAAGCTTTTGAACCTGATTGCAGAAGGCAGGGCGAGGCCATCGAAGGCGAAGCCCAACAATCGTGCGCGCAAGCTGCAGGGGCGCAAGCCCACGCCCGTGCGCGCCAATCGCGTGGGTGAGGTGCTGCGTAAGATGTTCAATCTCGCCATCCAATGGGGCTGGCGCACGGACAATCCGGCCGCGGGCTTTAAGAAACGTGTCGAGACAGCGCGCGAACGGTTCCTCTCCCATGAGGAAATCGGCCGGCTGGCCGAAGTGCTGGATGCGGCCGAGGATCAACGCGCCGCGGGCATCATCCGCATCTGCATGCTGACAGGCGCCCGCGTGGGGGAGGTGCGACAGGCGCAGTTCGAGCAGTTCAATCTGGAGCTTGGAATTTGGTCGAAGCCCGCGGCGACCACCAAGCAGCGCAAAATCCACCGGGTGCCGATCTCAGCTGACGTCGCGGCGATCGTGCGCCGGCGGGCGCTTGTTGTACCCAAGGGCAACCCGTGGCTGTTCCCGGGCGATGTGCCGGGCCAACCTGTCAAGGAAATCCGCCGGTTTTGGGTGAAGGTGCAGCGCGAGGCAGACCTGCCGGATGTGCGGATCCATGACCTGCGTCATACGTTCGCCTCGCTCTTGGTCAGCGGCGGCGCTTCGCTGGAAATGATCGGTAAGTTGCTTGGCCACAGCCAAATGCAGACAACGCTGCGTTATGCGCATTTGATGGACTCGCCGCTGCGCGCCGGGGTCGATGCCGTGGCCGGCATGTTCCGGCCACGCCCGAAGATTGTGCATGACGCGGATGCCGAGAAAGAGGCCAAGCGGGCCTAAAAGCTGGGGCCGCTTACTTCTCGCCGCGCATGGCGCGCCAGAAGGGGCGCAAGCGACGGCGAATTGTGCTTTCGTCGGGGATCTCCCCGTTCTCGGCCACATCGGCGAACCAGTCCTGAAGATAACCTATCAGTTCGGCCTGGGTCTCTGGAATGCCATGTTCGTGGACGCGCTTCAGCAGGGCCACATACATGCCTTCCCAGTCGTAGGGCGAGAGGGCGCCGGTGCCGCCGCCAATGCGGCGCAGCAGGTCATATTCGTCTTCGAACCGAAGCACGTCCTGACCGGTGATCAACAGGTCCGCGATGGACACCTCGACCCCATCCGCGGGCTCGGTGACGTAGCACCACTCCTCGGAATGCTCGGGCTTGATACGCTGCAGCTTGATGACCGTGGGGCCGGTTCCGCTGCGGCGGAAGAGGGGCAGCATGTCCATCGGCGAGATCGTGATCTTGCCAGAGACCTTCTCGTCGCCGCAGATCGCGAGAGAAACCCCTGTGACGATGTCCAGTTTGCCTTCGGTGGCCCAGCCGCCAATGTCGGCGATGGTGCAGCCCCATCGGGATGCGGTTTCGTGCAGGGTGAAGAATGCTCTTTGAGGTAGTGCCATGTGGGCTCCAGTTCTGATGTCGAGGTAAGACAGCGGGCGGCCTGGCAAGTTGCTGACGCCGCCCAAGTGGCAGCGAGGCAGAAACTCCGGGGTGCAGGCCGCATGAAGCTGCACCCCCGCACTCACGCTCATGCGGCGACTGCCAAATTCTCCAATCGATCGGCATCCTTAGGACGAATCGTCCTCTCTCGGGTTATAACCCAGGCACTACGTCAAGAACTGTCGGGGATACGCGCCATGTCGTTCCAAAAGGCACAAGACCTGTTGAAGCTCGCAGGCATGTCCGCCAGCCGGCACGGAGGGATCACTGTAAAGGAGGTCGCAGAGGCATTCAGCGTGAATGAACGGACCGCCCAGCGCATGATTGCTGCCCTGAAAGATGTCTTTCCAAGTATCTCCCATCAGACGGACAACGAGCGCCGCCGACGGTGGAAGCTGCGCGACACCAGCATGCTCGGCATGCAGGGGCTTTACCGCCGCGAACTCGTCGCACTCGAGGCCAGTATCACGCGGGCTGAGCGGGAGGGTGCGGATATGGAGGTGGAGGCGCTACGGTCGCTGCGAGACCGCTTGGTGGCAACATTGCCGTCAGCGCAGGCCCGAAGCATGGAGGTGGATGCTGAGGCGATCCTCGAGGCAAAAGGCTATGCCTGCCGCCCTGGCCCAAAGGTCAAAATCTCTCCGGCTGTGCTAAACATCGTCTCGGCTGCCCTGAGAGGGCCGTTCCGGCTCATCATCCGATACCAGGGTGCGCAGGATGCCAAACCGCGCAAGCGTTTGATCGAGCCCTATGGGATCCTGCTCGGCACGCGGCATTACTTGATTGCCCGTGATACCGCCAAAGATGCCAACCTGCGGCGCTTCCGCTTGGATCGCATCGAAAAGGCCGAGATCACCAATGACTGGTTCGAAAAGGACAGGGACTTCGATCTTGAGGCCTATGCCGCCCGATCGTTCGGGTCGTTTCACTCAGACGACGAGTTCAGCCGGGTCGTGTGGCGGTTCAGCCCAGCGGCCGCGGCTACGGCCCGGGAGTTTGAATTCCATCCCAAGCAAGACATGATCGACTTGGAGGATGGCGGGTTGCTGGTCAGCTTCGAGGCCAGCGGGCTGGTGGAGATGGCCTGGCATTTGGCCAAATGGGGGAGGGAGGTTGAGGTGCTTGAGCCTCGGGAGCTGCGTGAGACGGTAGCAGGATACCGGAATGCTTCCGTTCACGTATTGCCATGATGCAGGGTCTACCACGGTCCGCGAAGGAGCTTCTATACTCGATGATGAGGGCGGAAAGCGGTCTTTCGCTGCAATCGACTCGAATGTCGGCGGTGCGGGACTTTTCTGCCTTTTGCTTACGCAGCTATTGCTGGCGCAGAAAGTGTTCGCAGCGGTAGCACGAGAATTGCGGCGTTGCAGCAGGTTTCCTGATTGCGGTCATTCAGACGCGCAGAATTCAGCAGAATCCAAACCGTACTTTCGCAGCACCTGTGGCTGACGATCAAGTTGGGGGACCTTGTTGACTTTAGCCTCAAGGGCAGCTTTCAATGTGGGTCTTGCACTTCGAAAAGTTAGCACCGGCTTTGTCTAAATTTTGGATTAGTGAGTTCCGACTGTAAATAGGTTTCTTGAGAAGACTGTGACGACACCTACAAGAACGACAAAGCATAAGGCCGATTGTAATCCAAACAGTTGTGCAAACGCGCCAATGGCTGGGGGACCAACAAGGAACGCTGAGTTTCCGTGCGTCGAAGGCTTGCATTCTGAGATCTCGGACGGCGTTTGCGGAGCGGCGGCGGGCCGGGGTCGAGAAACAATATTTGATGGCCGATTAGCATGTCACAATCCGCTTCAAACCATCCTCGCAGCAGACGCCATCGCACGGCAGATCACGGGGCGTGCCACTGTACCCTTAACTTCAATATGTCCACTGGGTCCCGCTTTGGTCTATAACGCAGCAGCTTCAATACGTCTTCGTCCGAATGTCGTTTCCGTACCATCACAACTCCCCCTCTCTTGATCAGTTTACTGGCACAGTATTAGGGGGGTAGGACAGTAGCACGTGTGGTCCGATTCCTTGGTTCTTCACCGATCCGGTAAATGCCATAGTTAGCTCAAGTTCGTTTTTTATGAGCGAAAGAGCTTCCGTGACACCAGTTTTTCCTTTCGCCCCCAAGCCGAAGGTGAAGGCGCGGCCAATCATGGCAGCATCAGCACCAAGTGCGCGGGCCCGTAAAACGTCCTGGCCTGAACGCACACCACTATCAAGAAGAACTTCGGCGGCGCCCTGAACGCTGTCGGTGATGGCTGGCAACATCGAAATTGTAGACGGAGCGCCATCCATTTGCCGTCCTCCATGGTTTGACACAATGATGGCGTCGGCGCCGACTTCCACAGCGCGCGATGCGTCCGCAGGGTCCAGAATGCCTTTTAGAACAAGTTTTCCGTCCCATTCGTCACGAATTCTTGAAAGTTTGTTCCAGTCCAATGCCTGATCAAAGTTTTTGTTCACCCATTCGACAAGCAAGGACATATCATCAAGGCCTTTCACATGTCCGACAAGATTCCCAAAACTGCGCCGCTTGGTTTTCAGCATATTCAGACCCCACCGCCAGCGCGTGGCCATGTCTAGAATGGTTGCCGCCGACAGGGCTGGCGGAACGGACATGCCATTTTTCAGATCCCGGTTGCGTTGCCCCTGAACCTGAAGATCCAACGTCACGACCAGGGTTGATACCCCTGCGTCTCTCGCGCGTTGCATCAAATCGCGCATAAAATCCAGATCGCGCATGACATAAAGCTGAAACCAAAATGGTTTTGACGTGTTGCGAGCGACATCTTCCAACGAACAAATTGACATCGTCGACAACGTGAATGGTACGCCGAATTCCTCGGCTGCTTGGGCCGCAAGAATTTCCCCATCACCATGCTGCATTCCGAGCAGGCCGACAGGAGAGAGTGCCAGCGGAATCGTTGCCTTCTCTCCCAAGATGGTTGCTTCGGTTGAACGGTTGGAGATGTCTACCCCCACGCGCTGTCTGAACTGCAAGTCCTCAAAATCGCTCAGATTGCGCTTTAGGGTGCTTTCTGTCCAGGCGCCAGACGTTACATATTCTTGAAAGACCCTTGGCACGCGGCGGGCATAGGCGCGTTCAAGGTCTTCTATGTTGGTGATTGTTCGTTCAGACACTGTGTTCTTCCTTCGTCTTGACCTTCAACAATGATCTCTTTGGTGAACCTGAGGTTTTCAAACAAAGATCAATGGAATCCGGAGCTTTGGCTGGATGTGCCATCAGCCGAAAGCGCCGCGATAATGCCGCGCAACTCGGCGAGGCCTTTAAGGCGTCCGACCGCGGGGTAACCGGGTTGCGCATCCGTTTGCAGGTCGGTCAAAATGTCCTGACCGTGATCGGGGCGAAACGGAATGTCGCTATCTTTTCTTCCCTCATCTTTTCGCCGCTTTTCTTCATTCAAAAGAGCAGAGACAACGGCAACCATATCTGACGACCCTTCAAGGTGGGCGGCTTCATGGAAACTGTTAGGGATGGCATTGCTTTCGCGCTGCACATTTCTCAGATGTGCGAAATGAATCTTTGAACCGAGCCGCTCGACCATCCCAACCAGGTCATTTGATTCGCGGACACCCAATGACCCAGTGCAAAATGTGATCCCATTGGACGGTGAGTCGATGGCGGTAACCAAGGCCGTGTAATCCGCCTCGGTCGACATAATCCGAGGTAACCCCAAGAGTGGAAATGGTGGATCATCCGGATGGCAGCACATCCGAATACCCAGGTCTTCGGCTACGGGAATGACTTCGCTTAAGAAGTCGATCTGATGCTGGCGCAACCGATCTGCGCTCATATCTTTGTAAAGCTCAAGCTGTTCTCTCAACGTTTCAACAGAATAGCCTTCTTCGGAGCCTGGCAGGCCGCAGATTATGTTGTTTACCAACCCGGCTTTGTCTTTGTCAGACATCTGCTGGTGACGTATGCGCGCCTCTGCCACTATGTCTTTGTCATAGTCGCCTTCTGCGCCGTCTCGCATAAGCAGAAAGACATCGAAAACCGCAAAGTCACATACGTCAAAGCGCATGCAGCGCGCAGCATCCGGCAATGCGAAACGAAGATCCGTACGGGTCCAGTCCAGCACCGGCATAAAGTTATAACAAACGGTTTCGATACCGGAGGCGGCGATGTTTTGCAGACTGGCCTTGTAGCTTGAAATATGATCAGCCCAATCGCCCGACTGCTGTTTGATGTCCTCAGAAACCGGCAAACTTTCGACGACGTCCCATGTCAGGCCACTCGCGTTTGCACTGATCTGGGCTTGTCGCTCCTGAATTGCACGCAAACTCCAAACGACGCCGTTGGGTATCTCATGCAAGGCAGAGACAATACCCGTCGCTCCGGCTTGCCGTGCATTTTCCAGCGATACTTTATCCACCGGGCCGAACCAACGCCATGTTTGCTTCATTTTATACCATCCGTTCTGTATTGCTTTTCTCTGGTGTTGGCATCGTGAACCCCCACATCGCAATAGAAATGTTAACAGAGTGTTGACTTGTATGGAAGTATGATAGTATGAAAAATGCAGGAGGAGACAGGATGCTGTTGGATTTGAATGATTGGCGACTAAATCCGCGAAAGGCCGTTGCGCCACAATTGCGCGTTATCTTGCGAAGCCGCATTGTTCGAAACCAGCTAAAGCCATCAAGCAGATTATCCGAGTCCGATCTCGCCAAAGAATACCAAGTCAGCCGACAGCCGGTGCGAGAAGCCTTCATTACGCTTGAGCATGAGGGACTGTTGGAAATCCGCCCGCAACGCGGGACATTTGTAAAGCCAATCGATGTGAACTCAGTTCTTGGTGGTCGATTTGTAAGGGAAGCCTTTGAGGCAGACGTTGTTCACAACTTGGCCCAAACCCCGGATACGTCGCTGATAAAAGAGTTGCGTTCTCAGCTAAAAGAGCAGGCGGCGATCGCAGACGTAAATCCAGCGAAATTTATCGAATTGGACGAGGTATTTCATGAAACCCTGGCAATCGCAGCTGGGATTGAACAGGCATGGGGATATCTTGAGGCCGTCAAGGCCCAGATGGACCGCGTTCGTTTCATTTCGTTTGTCGAATTTCCAATCCACACCTTGATCGCACAGCATGGTCAGATTGTAGATAAAATTGAAGAAGGTGACGCCGATGCCGCCGAGCGCAGCATGCGACGCCACCTAAAAGAAATCCTGAATTCCCTGCCAAGAATCCAGCAGCTGTATCCACAGTATTTCGCTGGAGGAGGTGGCAAGGTGAATGATCCGTAAGCCTTAATTATCTGGAGGAGAAATCTATGAGGCTCTTTAAATCACTTAAATCCGTTGCGCTGGCGACTTGTTTCGCTGCAATCAGCACTTCGGCTTCATTTGCACAAGAAATGACCCTGAAACTGGGCCATTTGGCAAATGAGCAAAATGCGTGGCATTTGGCGGCAGTAAAATTTGGCGAAGAGCTAAGCGCTCTGACAGATGGCCGGATTGCCGTTGAAGTGTTCCCAAATGAATCGCTGGGCAAAGAAATTGACCTCATCAATGGCATGCAGCTTGGTACCGTTGACATGACAATCACCGGCGAAAGTCTGCAAAACTGGGCTCCCTTGGCCGCGTTGCTTGCGGTTCCTTACGCCTACAAATCGCTTGATCACATGGATGAAGTTGCGTCTGGCGAAATCGGCGACGACATCCGTGATCAGATTATTGCAAATGCGCAGATCCGTCCAATCGCATTCTTCGCGCGTGGGCCTCGCAACCTGACTTCGCAGCGACCGATCGCGTCCCCTGCTGATCTGAACGGTATGAAAATGCGCGTTCCAAACGTACCTCTGTTTGTTGATGTCTGGAGTGCTCTTGGTGCAGCTCCAACACCTATGGCTTTCTCTGAAGTGTTCACCTCGCTACAAAGCGGCGTAATCGAAGGTCAGGAAAACCCGCTGGCTCTGATCCGCTCCGCGACGTTCAACGAAGTTCAGGGTTATGTAAATCTTACTGAGCATGTGCGTTCCTGGATCTACCTGACAATCGCAGAATCCACCTGGCAAGAGCTCTCTGCAGAAGATCAGGAAGCTGTCATGAAAGCGGCTGCCGTTGCTCAAGAATATGAGCGTGGCCTGTTACTGACCAGCCTGGCAGAAGACCGTGACTACCTCGAAGGAAAAGGAATGGAATTCGTCGAAGTCGACGGCGCTGCCTTCCAAGCCGCAGCAAAAGAGGCTGTTCTCGCGAATGTAAGCGACGAAATTCGACCGATCGTAGAAGGTTTGTTCTCGGAATAATCTGAAAAGTTTACTCCCTGGGGGGCTGCGGCATTTCGGTTCTGCGGCCTCCCGAATGAGAAAGGGGACCAACATGAAACGCATCGAGAACATAACAGTAGCGATCTGCAGTATTGGCGTAGGCATTGCCTTTATGGTTTTGATGGCTGCCGTACTTACCCAGGTCGTTGGGCGAACTTTGGCGTCTTCACCGGTTTGGACAGAAGAACTCACAAGAATTGCAATGCTGTTTGTGGTCGCTTTCGGCGCTGGCTTGTCATTTCGAAGTGGTGATCTGGTAAACGTCGATATCGTTTGTGATGCTTTGCCAGGGAATTGGCCGCGCAGGCTAAGGCTGTGTTCTGCCGCAGTGACATTCATTCTTTGCGCAATCTTGATTCCCCCGGCATGGAAGTACGTCTCGATCGGAAAACTTCAGACTTCTCCGGCTTTGGGACTACGTATGGACTACATCCACTTGTCTGTTTGGTTACTGCTCGTTGTTCTCGCGGTTTTTTCGCTTCTCCGCGTTGTTTCTATGATCATCGCTGATGACAGCAGCGTCCCTGCAAACCGAATGGAGCAATAAGATGGGTTTGTTGATTTTGATATCAGTTTTCGTGATCGGCTTGGTGGTGGGACTCCCCGTCGCTGTCACGCTTGGTTTGAGCTCTTTGTGCTACTTATTTGTGATGGATATTCCGGCCGTCGTAATGCCACAAAAGATGTATGCGGGAATGGACGTTTTTGTTCTCCTAAGCATTCCAGGGTTTATTTTGGCTGGAAACCTGATGAACCAAGGTGGCATCACAGAGCGTATTATTCGGTTTGCAAATGCGTTGGTCGGTTGGATACGAGGTGGCCTTGGTCTTACCAATGTTGGCGCCTCGATGCTCTTTGGAGGGATCACAGGTACCGCCGTGGCAGACGCTGCCTCTATTGGAGGCGTCATGATCCCCGGAATGAAAAAGGCAGGCTACCCTGCCGCTTTTTCAGCGGCGGTAACTGCGGCTTCGTCAACCGTTGGCCCGATCATTCCACCAAGCGTTCCCATGATTATCGTTGGGGCGCTGTCAGGTATTTCTGTTGGAAAAATGTTCTTGGCAGGCGCAATTCCAGGCATTTTGATGGGTGTTTCCATGATGGTAACCACTTATATCATTGCGCGTCGTGGAAATTTTCCCAAGCAACCCTGGCAGGGCTTCCGCGAGATTGGGAAATCCTTCACAAGCGCATTTTGGGCTCTGGCGATGACTGGCTTAATTCTATACGGGCTGTTGAGCGGCATCGCGACGCCGACAGAAACAGCTATCGTCGCCAGCGTCTATGCAATGAGTGTTGGCTTGTTTGTCTATCGCGAACTGCCAATCCGAAAAGTACCCAAAATCGTTGTCGAGAGCGCCGTAGCCGCTTCCGGAATTCTGGCGCTGGTCGGCTTTGCAAATGTCTTTGGCTGGATACTGGTTTCGGAACGCATTCCACAGATGATTGCATCGGCAGTTCTGTCGTTTACAGACAATAAGTTTGTCGTCATCTTAATCATTAACATCCTTCTGCTGTTCGTGGGGATGTTCATGGAAACAATCGCAGCATTGATCATTCTGTTTGTGCCGCTTTTGAGCCTTGCAACCGCTGTAGGAATAGACCCGCTTCATTTTGCAACATTTGCTGTTCTGAATTTGATGATCGGTCTTACGACACCACCTTTGGGCGTTTGCCTGTTTGTCTGCGCGGGGATTGCGAGGTTGCCTTTGACCCCTGTGGTGATCGCAATCATGCCGTTCATCATCACCAACATTCTGGTGCTGTTGCTCGTTTCCTACGTGCCTCCGATTGCAACCTGGTTGCCTTCGGTCCTTCTTCCGTAGTGGGCAGCAACATATGAAATGATGTGCGGCGATGCGAACACTTCGGACCGCCGCACCGCATCCAACCTTACCATGAGATCAAAGATGGCCAATCCCCTAAATGTCGCCTGTTTCGGTGAAGTGATGATCGAACTGATGTTCGAAGAACTGCCAGGCGCAACAGAAGCCAATATTGCAGGAGACACGTTCAACACAGCGGTCTACCTTCGTCGCGTTTTGCCCGGTGAACACAAAGTGGATTACGTCACTGCACTTGGCGAGGATCATCTGTCCGGCAAAATGCTTGATGCGATCGAAAAGCACGGATTGGGAGGAACGCGGATCAGACGGGTTCCTGCGAAGCTACCTGGCGTTTACTCAATCACTTTAGATGATCAAGGAGAACGCAGTTTCAGCTATTGGAGATCTGACTCAGCGGCACGCCAGATGTTTGAAACGAATGATGGTCCCGACTTTTCGATACTGGACGGGTATGATGTTGTTTACACGTCGGGCATTTCTCTGGCCATTTTGCCTGACGCAACCCGACTGGCTTTTTTTGATTGGCTGCAGCAGTTCAAGCGGCGGGGTGGCGTGTTCGCCTTCGATTCAAACTATCGGCCGGCCCTATGGGAAAGTCGTGAACTTGCGGCTGAGCGAACGCATACTGCCTGGACATTGTGTGACATCGCGTTGCCTTCGCTGGACGACGAAATGGCACTTTACGGTGAAACAGAAAAACAGGTAATTGCACGCTTTCAGCACTATAATTATTCCTCAGGCGCGATCAAAAGAGGCGCCCGTGCGCCGATTTTACTGGGTCAATTCAAGCCAAAAGAGTTCTCGTTTCCAGTTGTGTCGGAAGTTGCCGATACAACTGCAGCCGGTGATAGCTTTGATGGAGGCTTTCTCGGCACGTTTCTAAGCTATGCAGACACCGGCAAGGCAGCCCTTTCGGGACATCAGCTTGCAAGTGCAGTCATTCAATCAAAAGGCGCGATTGTGCCAACCCCGTCTGACCTTTCGGTCGCGTAAACTACAACGAACTAATCAGGACCAAAACAATGCTAAACCGCGTTTGCACACTACTCGAAAAAGGTAAGCTCGAGATTCAAACCCAGATGCTTGAGGGTCCAGACGATTCATCCGTTGTGGTTGAAATGAAGCGTGGCGGCATATGCGGCACCGATCTTCACTATTATCAAGACGGAGGCATCGGCACGATCCGCGTGTCTGAACCGATCATTCTGGGCCATGAAATTTCTGGTGTCGTTCGTGAATTGGGTTCTTCAGTTACATCACTCAGTGTCGGCGACAAAGTCGCGATAAACCCGAGCCTGCCTTGCAACAACTGCGCGTATTGCCGTGAGGATTTACATCAACACTGCACCGACCTGAAGTTTACAGGCTCCGCAAAAACAAAGCCGCATATTGATGGTGGTTTTCGAAACTTCATGGTGGCGAAAGCGTCGCAATGTCATCGTGTTGAAGACCACGTGACCTTTGCAGAGGCTGCATGTGCAGAGCCTTTGGCGGTGTGCCTGCACGCCGCTGCGCAGGTCGAAGACCTCAAGGGTAAATCCGTTCTCGTTACTGGGTCTGGTCCGATCGGGGCCTTGTGTGTGGCCGTCGCAGCCACGCAAGGCGCGAAGCATATTGTTGTGACTGACCTTTCTGACTTTACGCTCGCCGTGGCAAAACAAATGGGCTCAACTTTTGAAGTTAACGTCGCTAAATCCTCCGCTCTGCTGAGCGCATTTGTAGAACGGGAAGGTCAGTTTGACGTTGCTTTCGAGTGTTCCGCCGCGAAGGCTGCAATTGCAACTGCGATCGACCACGTGAAACCGCGTGGCACAATTGTTCTCGTCGGATCTGCCGGTGAGACTGCGTTTCCGCTCAATGTCATTGTCGGAAAAGAGTTGAATTTCAAAGGCACTTTCCGATTTCATCATGAATTTGCACAAGCCGTGAAATATTTGAACGACAAAGCACTGAATGTTGCACCTCTGATCACCCAAACCTTCCCGCTTGAAGACGCTGAAAAAGCGATGCATGCGGCGGCGGACCGGGGTTCTGCGATGAAAGTGCAACTGATGCTGGATCAGGACTGATGGTTCAGAATTCGCAAAGCAAGGTGCCGGAACTTCTCGACAACAACAGTGTCAAAAACTTGCCAGCGGACGTCTTGCAGCCAGCGTATGACAGAGCTCAGGTAACGAATGGCATTGTACATCTTGGGGTGGGTAATTTTCACCGGGGCCATCAAGCAGTTTATACTGACGATGTGCTTGGTCGTGGCGACCTGTCATGGGGAATAGTCGGTGTTTCGCTGCGGTCGCCGCGAATAAAGAACACTCTTTCCAGCCAGGACTATCTCTACAGTGTGAACTGTCGCGAGAACGACAAAGAGCGCTTTAGGGTCATCGGTTCGATCTCGGAAGTGATCTGCGCCCCGGAAGATCCAGCGCGTGTCCTCGAGGAACTCTGCCGCCCCGAGGTGAAAATTGTTACGCTGACGATTACCGAAAAAGGATATGTCTGGCCGGAAGATCAGTCACCTGATTGGACCCCTTCAAACTTTGAACAGTCAAGCGCCTCCGCGCTTCTTTACATTGTGGAAGCGCTGTATACGCGCCAGAAACGCCGCCTTCCGTTGTTCACATTGTTAAGCTGCGACAATCTCGTGTCAAACGGGAAAACGCTTAAATCTGCGGTGATCAAGCTTGCGCAAAGAAAAGATGCCAGGTTTGCAGCAGAGCTTGCCAGTTCATTGGCCTGCCCGTGCTCAATGGTTGACCGTATTGTACCTGCGACCTCAGAGGCGGATATTTCTGCCGCAACAAAGAAACTGGCACTTCAAGATCAAGCTGCAATTGTAACCGAACCATTTAGCCAGTGGGTCATCGAAGATGATTTCCCTCAAGGGCGCCCGGATTGGTCTCTCTCTGACGGGGTTAGCTTCGTCACAGATGTCGTGCCCTACGAAGAAATGAAGCTGCGCCTCTTGAATGGAGCGCACACATTCATCGCGCTATATGGCGAACTTACGGGGCGAACCTATGTAAATGAAGTCATGCAATCCAAAGACGCCGTTGCCTTTCTCCAACGGTATTGGCGAAATACAATCAGATCTCTTCGCGTGGACGGTGACCTGAACCACTATGTTGAAAAACTGACCGAGCGTTTCAAGAACGAAAGCCTGCTTCACAAAACGTCTCAGATTGTCAGCGATACATCGCAGAAACTTCCACAACGTATCATCGAGCCGTGGAACGCGTTGAATAACATCGGAGGTGAAACCAGCTTACATAGCGTAATTTTTGCAATGTGGGTTGAGTATCTCAGAGGGGCCGAATTGGTCGACGACCCGCTTGAATCTGTTTTAGTCCCGCTTGCCCGTGAGGGTGATTATGCAAAAATCATCAAGGAAGTGCCGGCGATAATGATGCAACTGCAAGATAATATAAGAGCCATCGAAGAGTTGGTAAGCTGTTGCGATACACTGCATGTTTCGGGAATAGAAAAAGTTGTTTCAGAAGTACTCAAGGATTACGAACCAATTGTTTGACGAGTTTTCGAAACCTTTGATGGCTGTCTGGACTACCATGCGTTTTCGCCAAGGATGTAGAGCATCGCCAGATTCAGTGTGATATTTTCCTGATAGTATTGGAAGTGACGCACGATTCAATTCTCGGTACGTTTTTGTGACACGGACCAACTCGATAATTACTGTCTCTGTATCCTAATTAACCAGCATCTTGGTTGAAAATTTCGTTTGTTATTAGCAGCGGGCTGTACCCTTAATTTTCAGACAATCAGATCTGTGGAAAAGTCTCCTTGGCGTTGATGCGCCGAATTAGATATCGCCCTGCTAGAAAGCGGTCAGCGTCAAGCTCAGACCTGAAACACAGCCTGTAGATATATTGCAATTGAGAGTGCAAAATCCTCCAAAAAGACGTCCAATCGGCAGAATCTTATTGATTTGGGTAAAGTGACAGCCGGACAGAGAGCAACTGGACGATGCGGGGGTAGCCAACGACCGGTTTTTGAGCAGCACCGCAGCGCGAGAAATTTTGCAAATGCAGAA
The DNA here is from genome assembly GCF_001458255.1 of Thalassovita autumnalis. Lineage (GTDB taxonomy): Bacteria > Pseudomonadota > Alphaproteobacteria > Rhodobacterales > Rhodobacteraceae > Thalassobius > Thalassobius autumnalis. The sequence goes on along the minus strand of NZ_CYSB01000041.1, from coordinate 223,091 downwards.
GAATTTGTGCTGCAAGCGCATGCAGCGAGAAAACCAAATTCACGGGTTGGGCTCTCAACTGTCGTTCGCTGCAAGATGCCTGAGTGGCAGCTAAGGGCCGAAAACGATTATCTTCCCATCGGTCGAACGATCATCATGTCAACGCCATGTCAACGAACGTACGTCATTTTTTAAGTGTGAGACACGGTGGATGTTGGCCGATGTAAGCGAGTTTCAGGGCTGAAAATTTGTGAATTCAAAGGGTTGTCGCCTATGCTCTTGAAATTATTAAGTTATTGGAATCGCTCAATAATGGGCTCATAACCTGAAGGTCGCAGGTTCAAATCCTGCCCCCGCAACCAAACTTTCTAAACAGAAATGACCACACATAACCCGATTCGGCGGGTTTTCTGCGTTTGTTGGACGCGATTTGCGACCTTCGCTGACACGGGTATGTCAGAAATTCTTGCGTTAGTTTGATCACGACAAACGTAACACCTGACCCTTCCTAAACCACTAAATCCAAACAGATCACCCGTTCGGGTGATTGTCTCGTTGCCTGGGTATTTGTAGCAAAAATCAATGAGATGCCCTGGCAATTGATTGCATTGATTAGGGCACGGGGACAACAGAGGGGGGCGGCAGGGCATCTGATCTTAACCCTTTCAACACATAATGGCGCATGGGAATTTCACCTGGGCGTGGAAGGGTGAAAATGTTCAAATCATTGATGAAGGGCCTCATGGCCGTTGGCGCGATCACCTATTTCAGCGGCCCTGTGAAGGCCTGGGTTGGTGGCAGCATCAGCACGACCCACACCTTTGGCACCTGTCTTGTGGACGTTGCCGTTGATCCAACGGGCTATTCTCACATCCGGATAGGGAGCAGTGCGCAGATCGCTTCCAGCCCACCACTACAAGGAGAATTTGTTGGAGGAGCGAACCATGGTCCAACGGGATACGGCTACATCGCGGTTAACTCGTTCTTTAATAACTTGCTTGTGCGTGACATTGAGGCGTGTGGCTTTTCCTCGGTTAGTGATTTTCAGGCTAATCCGTTCTATTCCACTTATAGTTTGACCGAAGAGGTCAGCTTTGCCTTTCGTGGGGTGCCGGCACATGGGGCCGTTGTGCAGACGACAACAGGTTCGGTCACTGGGGATGGCGCCACTGCCTACGACTTTAGGTTCGCACTGACGGGGGCGGCAAGTGCCGCGCCGAGTTATGAGTCCAGTGCCACGGTGGTTGCGCCTGAGATTTTTGTCACGTCCTCGGGCGTGACTGTTAACAAGGGCGTGATTGTAGATGGTGGAAGTGCGCAGATTGACAGCGCCACCGCCGGCACACCGATTGCATTGACCGTTCGGGTGCATAGTGAGGGGCTTGAAACCCTTACGATCGGCCAGCCCGGCAATGGCGGGGCTACACCGGCGAATGTCGGCGCCGTGGTTTATGGACCGCCGGGCAGCCTCAGCCTGGCGCCTGATACATATACTGATTTCAGCGTTCTCTTCACGCCCACGGCGGCTGGTGCGTTCACCGTGCCTGTCACCTTTGTGACCAATGATAGCGACGAAAACCCGTTCAACTTTGAAATCACGGGCTATGCGGCTCTGCCGCCTCAATCGGATATCATGATTACTTCTTCTGAAAGTGGTGCGGTGGCGGACAATGGCACAGACACTGTTTCGTCGGCAGTCGATGTGGGGACGCCGCAGACAGTGACCTATCAGATCAGCAATGCCGGGACGATCCCGCTGGTGCTGACCCCACCAAGCATCGAGACAAACATCAGCTATACCAGCAATGTGACGGTGGATAGCCTAACGCTGAACAGCACCAGCGTTGCACCGAACAGTTCCACCACAATGGTGATCGGCTACACCGCAACAGCCGGCGGTGCGTTTGAATTTGATTGGTTCCTGCAAAGCAATGACCCGGATCTGGCGACCTTCAATATCACTGTGTCTGGGGTGACGGCGGACACGCCTGAAACCGAATTTGAAAAGACGCTGGAGGAGATTATCGACACGGTTCAGGCAGATGCGCGGCGTGAGTTGTTGAATGAGGTGTCGGCCAACCAGGACATGATGGGTGGTGCATTGGACCGATTCCTTGGCCGCAGGACTGGCAATGGGGTGACGCGCAATGCATCCTTTGACGTGACCGGTTCCCTGTCGGTGACGGATGAGGCCGCGACGGCACAGGGCACCTTTGGTGGCAGCGATGTCACAGGCTCCGGCGCATCGCGGTTCCTGTTTGGCGATTTTAACCTGTCACGGGATCAGGATGGGTCGACCACCGGGCAGCTGTCCGCGCGGGTCATTTGGGAACGTGAGCTGATCAATGACACCACGGTGGGCTATTTCCTTGGCGGGCGGGCTTCTCGTTCTAACTTGGCTGGTGGCTTTGAAGGGGATGCCTCAACACTTGGGGTGCTGGCCGGGGTCTATGGCATCAAAGAGCTGACCGACAATATCTTTGGATCAGCCTATGTGGGGGCGGGGTACAGTTGGACGGATATGCAGATTGCCAGCCCAACCCTTGCGCTGGACGGGGATTATGAAGGCAAATCCTATTACGCAGGCTTTCAGGTGACCGGGGTGATTGAACCCGCTCCCAAGATGGAGGTTCGGCCCGAGCTGAAAGTGGACTACGGCTATACCGATATTGGCGTGGTTGGCTTTGATGCCACCGGGTTCAACACCAGCAGCGCCGTCAGTGCAGATTTCGGATCAATCTCCCTGCTGGAGACCGCGTTCAGGACTGAGGTGCTGTGGTTCATGGGCGATGGTGACAGAACAACGCTTTCCCTGGCGCCCTCGATCAACTGCCGCAAAGAAACTGGGCAGAGCAGTAGCTCGGATTGTGGTGGCGGGGTCGAGCTGGGTATCGCAAACCAAAGCGCCGATGGGAGAGCCCAACTGAACGCCAACTATGCCTTTACCAAGGTAGGCAATATCGAACAGCAGAGCATCACATTGTCACTGGAAATGCAGTTCTGATCGCAAACACTGCGCTCTGGCCCCGGATCATTGCGGCCAGAGCACCGTATCAGGATGAAACTGTGACCAGGCAAACCAGAAGGCCTGATGGCTGCCCAGGTCACCGCCATACGGCCCCAGCGCGCGCAGACCACCGGCATCAATGGCAAGGGTGACGCCGTCATGTGTCACCGCCTCACCCTTTTGCAGCGCAGCCATCGCCAGGGCGCGGGGGAAGGCAACAGGCTGACCAGAAGGCGTGATCACCCCGACGATATCTTCCTGAATGGGCAGGCGCGGGTCGACATCCCCGACGGGGAAGATCGGGCCATTGGCATCCCGCGTGTTGCGGAAATCCGGGTCCCGCCCCAAGGCCAGGTATTCCGCCAACACCGTGGTTTCGGGATAGGCCGCTTTCCAGGCGCCCCAGGTGCTGGTGACAACAGTGGCTTGGTCCAACTGGATCCCGGCCTGCGCCAAAGGTCCTGTCAGCGCCTCCCCCGTGAAGGTGTCAAACACCGACCAGGACGTCAGGTCATACATCACCTTGTTGGACCGGCTGAGCAGCCCGGAGGTGCGCAGGACAGGCCGTTTGATGCCCGCAGGCAGCTGATCCGTGAAATAGGCCTGAGCCGCCCCACAGAGCGTGCAATAGGGAATGCCAAGATCGCGGCCACCCAATGTGTCATTCACCATTTCACGCACTTCCATGATCTGGCGCGGATAGGCGCGGGCCTCACCGTTGATCTCAATGCCGAAGATGATGTCATCATCTTGCAGCCACGTGGCACCCTCCGCATCGGTCGTTGCTGGATTGTCGGCGGCCGGGATGCAGTTGCAGCGCTCATCCGTGGTGTCAAAAGGACGGTCGTCGATCAAAACGCCGCCCCAGGACACCAGACGCCAGTCCACATCACCATCGACAAAGATTTGGTCCCACCCCGGGATGATCGTGGTGAAAATCTGCCGTTTGATGGCCAGATAATCCGGCGGGGCGGGGATGTCCCAGGCGATCAGCGGATCGGTAATGGCGCCCCAGGGATTGCTGCGCGGGGCATCAACCTGCAACAGCGCCGCCGCCGTATCGGCGAGGGTGAGGCTGAGATCTCGATTGGTGACGAAACGCAGAAGGTCCGAAATGATCCAGGCCAGACGTGGATCGCCGGAGGCTTTGATCGTTTCCAGCGCGATGGTCTGATCCGGGCCCCAGCCTGACTGGGTGATGCTATCGACAAAGGCAACCTGCACCGCCTGCGCCAGATCGGGGGGCAACTCTCCGGCGGGCACGGGGGGCGGTGCGCCAAACTGGCTGACCACGTGATCTGGCAGCTGGCTCTGCGCCATCGCAGCGCCGCCAAGCCCAAGGCCCACACCAAGCGCGAGGCTTAGGGCAAGGGTGACGGATTTGACACTTCGGTAGGGCAACATCGGCCTTTCCTCCTCACGGGCATGACAGTTTGGCTATCATGGGAAGGAAAGGCAGAGGCTGGCCAATCACGTTGCCTCATCAATTGGTGAGGCAGATGTGTTGGCCCGCAGTTCGTTCAGCTAGTTCAGTTCATCTGACCAAGGGGGATTGGCCCCGGCGCGCGAAACCGTGACGGCCGCAACCTTGGCCGCGTGGGCCAGAACATCGCTCAGCTGATCCTCGGTGGCATCGTTCAGCGTGTCACGGCTGAGGATGCCAAGGCTCTGCATTTTGGCCAGCGCACCGGCGTTGAATGTGTCACCTGCACCAACGGTATCCACAACTTCCACCTTTTCTGACGCGACCGAGGCGGTGGAGCCATTGCGATGGAAGGCTTCAGCACCCTCGGCGCCTTTGGTCAGCAGCGCCAGCATCGGGCCTTTGGCGATCATCGCCTGAATTTTTTCCGCGTGAGAGGCCGGGCCGGGCACCAGCCAGTCCAGATCCTCATCTGACAGTTTGACAATATCTGTCACCGTCAGCATGCGGTCCAGCCGGCTGCGATAGATGGCCTCATCCTCGGCCAGTCCGGGGCGAATGTTGGGGTCCAACATGATCAAGCGTCGAGTCTCCTCTTGCGTGGCGAATTCAGCGTAGGTGTCAGCCGCGGGTCCGTTCACCAGTGAGATGCCACCGAAATACAATGCCTGAACCGAGTCCGGCAGTTGCGGCAGATCGCTGGAGCGTAGGGATTGCCCGGCGGAATTGTCATCATAGAAATTGTATGTGGCATGCCCATTTTTCAACTGCACAACAGCCAAAGTTGTCAGCCTATCCGAATGCACCAGATAATCGGTGCTGACCCGGCTGTCCGTCAAGGCCTGTTCTAGCAGCTGACCAAACCCATCGGTGGAGATCCCGGTAAACAGCGCCACATCAGCGCCCAGTCGTCCAAGACCAATCGCCGTATTGAACACGGCCCCGCCCGCATAGGGCACATAACCGCTGCCACCGGAAACGGTGCGTTCGGGGATCATGTCAATCAAGGCCTCACCAGCGCAAAGGATCATCGGGCTCTCCTGAGGAAATGCAGAGGGATATGCGGCGGACAGGGATCTACCGCTGGGGTTCGGGGGCATATTGCACCGTTATCGCTAACACGCAACGGTCTTGCTCCAAAGAGCGTTATGGACCCGGGTGCAAAAATCTTTTATCCGAGACTCTGTTCAGTTTAGTTGCCGCATTTCGATACAATTTTAGGGAAAGATTGAGAAAATTGGCGATCAATCGCCTTATAGATGATCCATTTTTACGGGGGAATCCGACAAATACATCCATTTGCGCAACTTTTTTCGGGTGACCCCGCTAAAAAGTAGAGCACTTCCGGCGTTCTTTTGGGTGAGAGCAGTGCCGGAAACGGACATAACAGAGGGATGAAGCTGTGGGATTGTTTCAAGATATCGCCGATCAGACCGCCTATAACGTCGCGAGCCCGCGTCGTCGTACCTTTGGTCTGAAGGGTGCCAATTCTGCGGAAGCCCCTCAACCCACTGCGGAGATGCCTTTGAAACGTGACTCGCTTTCCCGTTCGGCCTATCGCCAGCGTCAAAGCATCGGCCCGGCCCCGCTGCTGGGTAAAAAAGTGTTGTGTGTCAGTGCCAAACCGAATTGCGACGTTGAACAGATGTCGATTGCGCTGGGTGCCAATGTGATGCCTGTGTCGACCCTCGGCGAAGCGGAGCGCATCCTGCGCGAAAGCCCGCGTGAGTGGGACCTTCTGTTCATCATGCGCGATGGGCTGATGCCGCTGGACCATCTGGTGACCGACCTGCTGACCCTGCGCTTTTCGCATTCCAACCTGCCGGTTGTGATGTTCTCCACCGGGTTCATGGCGGATGATATGACCAAAGACCGCAGCCCGATCTCGGATGCCTCGATGTGCCTGCCGATGACCCAGGGCCGCCTGAAGATGTGCGTCGAAGCCGCAACCGAGAACAACCGCAACAAAGAGTAACGCTCCGTCCAGCACCCTGGGAGGAGTTTGAGACGGAGCCGGGCAATCGCCCGGTTCTTTTGTTTTCAGACCCCGAAACGGGGACTTGTATATTTCTGACTTATTTACTAAGGAAATGTCAGCCAAGCGATCCGGCCAGGTATGACCCCTAGACCCGGAGAGTTTCCATGACCGATCACACACAGAACCCGTCCCCTCATCTCAACAATGCCGAAGGCAATGTCAGCGCTTATGGCTTTGACACGCAGGAGCTGAAGATGCTGGCGCTGTGCCGGCGGCTGTTTGAGGCAATGTCAGGACAGGATCAGAAGATCTGGGTTGCTGCCTATCGTCTGGCTGGCCAGCAATATGGTGACGGCGGCGCAGAGCGTATCCTTGGATACACCGTGGATGTGATTGAGGCCATGCGCGCCCTGCGCAGCAGCCCGTTTATCTATGGTCGCGATGGATGCGCCTGCTGCCGCAACAAGCTGACGCAGGAAGAGCGCCTGTTGGTTGCATCCTTCCACAACATGCGGCGCGGCAAACGTTCGCGCGCCTATGTTCAGGCGATGCTGCTGGTTGAAGGGCGTGATCCGGCGCGTCTGCTGGTGGCGCTGGAGATGCTGGATTTTGCCCTGTTTGAGGGCCGCGAGGCGGGTTGAGTACCCGCCTGAAGCAGTCGTGCTTTAGCTCGTCCATTCCATGTTTTTGAAGTCTTCGCGGAAGGCAAAGCGTTCAAGATGGCTGTCGATCACACCTTTGGCGCTGTCGGCGGCCTCGGGATCCTCCAGCTCAAACCGGACATCCAGACCGGCCTCATCCGCGGTCATCTTGGCGGCCCCAAAGACGAAATGGCAGGTGCCCTCGGTTTCGGTGAACTCGACCTCAATTTTGTGACCGAAGTGTTTGCAGAGCTGTTGCAGATATTTGGGACCGTTGGCGGTGGCAAAGTGGCCGTGAAGGCTGAGCATGATGGTATCCTGATTAAATTAGTCAGCTACATAAATCATGCAAATCGCTTTGGAACACAAGCCTTGCGTCGAGCAGAGCAGCTGTGCTGCCCTGCACAATGGGTTATGGTTCAGCTGCCGTAGCTGACACCCGGCAAAACACACAGCATTTCATAAAGCAGGTTTGACGCAATCAGAGCGGTGTTGCCTGATGGGTCATAGGGCGGCGATACCTCCACCAGATCACACCCCACCAGATTCAGCCCGCGACAGCCGCGTACAATTTCCAACGCCTGCATGGTGGTCAGCCCACCCATTTCAACGGTGCCAGTGCCCGGGGCAAAGGCCGGATCCAGACTGTCGATATCATAGGTCAGGTAAACCGGTCGGTCGCCGATCTGCTGGCGGATTTTTTCCATCAGCGGGGCTGCGGATTTATACCAGAGCTCTTCTGCCTGAATGACGGTGAAACCCCAGTTACGGGCGGTGTCAAAATCATCCGGTCCATAGCCGGTGCCGCGCAGCCCGATCTGGAAGGTGTTCTGCGCATCAATCAACCCCTCTTCATAAGCGCGACGGAAGGGGGTGCCATGCGCGATTTCCTCATCAAACATATGTTCGTTGATGTCGGCATGGGCATCGACGTGGATCAGCGCCACCGGTCCATGTTTTTTGGCGATGGCCCGCAGCACAGGCAGGCTGAGCGTATGATCGCCCCCCATGGTCAGTGGCACCACATCGTGTTGCAGCACCTCGTCATAAAAGGCGGTGATCCGGCGCACCGAATCCTTCAGGTCAAAGGTGTTGATCGGCACGTCGCCGATGTCGGCCACCTGAAGCGACTCAAACGGTGCTGCACGGGTCCACATGTTATAGGGGCGGATCATTGTGCTTTCGGCCCGGATTTGGCGCGGCCCAAACCGCGTGCCCGGGCGCAGGCTGGCGCCAATGTCCATCGGGATGCCAATGAAGGCCACATCCAGCCCTTCGGCCGTCTCCTGCGCGGGCAGGCGCATAAACGTGCCCGGCCCCGCAAAGCGGGGCATTTCATTGCCACCAAGAGGTTGGTTTTTCATCACATTCCTCACGTCGTCATGATCTGTTGAGATCAGTAAACCACGCAAGCGCAGGGATGTCGGTAGAATTTTGCCCTCAACGTGCGCAAATTAAGAGGACTTTGGAAACAAAAAAACCGGCCGTCGAAGTCTTGAAAATCAAGGTCGAGTGGCCGGTTTGTTATGGTGCCCAGAAGAGGACTCGAACCTCCACGTCCATACGGACACTAGCACCTGAAGCTAGCGCGTCTACCAATTCCGCCATCTGGGCACGGGTTGGTGAGGGGCGTTCTAAGGTTAGCCACGGGGGGTGTCAACGCGATTTTTGAAGTTTTTTTCACAGCCCCCAATCATCTTGTGAAAAACCCTTGTCAGCGTTAGAAAACCGCAGCGAAATTATTTAGCCGGAGGCCTTCTTATGTCGAAACTCGTGACCATTTTCGGTGGGTCCGGATTCGTTGGTCGCTATGTTGCGCGCCGTTTGGCCAAAAATGGCTGGCGGGTCCGTGTGGCGGTGCGTCGCCCCAACGAAGCGATGCATGTGAAACCCTACGGCGTGCCCGGTCAGGTGGAGCCTGTGCTGTGCAACATCCGCGATGACGCCTCGGTGGCGTCTGTGATGAATGGCTCGGACGCGGTGGTGAACTGCGTGGGGATCCTGGCAGAGGTTGGCAAAAACAGCTTTGATGCCGTGCAGGCTGACGGTGCGGCCCGGGTGGCCCGGATTGCGGCGGAGCAGGGTGTGGGCCAGATGGTACATCTGTCGGCCATCGGGGCGGACGCAGACAGCGAAAGCGATTATGCCCGCACCAAAGCCGAAGGTGAGGCGGCGGTCGTGGCGGCCTTCCCCAAGGCGGTTGTGCTGCGCCCGTCGATTATCTTTGGGCCCGAAGATGACTTCTTTAACCGCTTTGCTGGCATGATGGGCCCGGTACTGCCGCTGGTCGGTGGCGAGACCAAGTTTCAGCCGGTCTATGTGGATGATGTGGCCCAGGCCGCGGTTCTGGCGGTTGAAGGTCAGGCAGAGCCGGGGATCTATGAGCTGGGTGGCCCGGATGTGCGCAGCATGAAAGAGCTGATGCATGAGATGCTGTCGGTGATCCGCCGTCGCAAGCTAATTGTGAACCTGCCGTTCTTTGTGGGTTCGCTCATGGGGTGGTCGTTCGATCTGGTGAAGAAGCTGAGCTTTGGTTTGATCAAAGGACCGATCACCGCAGATCAAGTGAAGCTGCTGCGCAAGGATAATGTGGTGTCCGATACCTCTAAGGGCTTTGCGGATTTGGGTCTCACCCCATCTGCCACCGAAGCGGTCCTGCCTGACTACCTCTGGCGCTTCCGCCCGTCGGGTCAGTATCTGGCGATCAAGGAATCGGCCAAGAACCTGCGTCAGAGCTGATTTTGTCTGAATAAGGTTGGTGAAGGGCGTGCCTTAGGCGCGCCCTTTTTGGTGTTGGCGATGTTACTGCGTGTAGCCAATCCACAGCAGCACGCTGCCCAGCACAATACGGTAGATTACATAAGGGGTGAAGCTGACGGTCCGCAGCAGGCGCATCATCAGGACCAGCGCCAAGAGCGCCGCAACAAAGGACAGTCCGGCAACTATCGCACCGTCCCGCGCGGCCTGCATGTCGGCCTCTGCCGCGACTTTGATGGCCAGAAAGCTGCCTGAGGCAAAAATCGTCGGGATCGACATCAACATGGATAGTTTTGCAGCACCGTGGCGGTCATATCCCAACCAGCGTCCGGCAGTGATCGTGATGCCTGACCGGGAGGTGCCCGGTATAAGCGCCAGCATCTGCGCCAGCCCCATCCAGATCGCATCGCGGGCGGTCCAGTCACCGCTCATCTTACCCTCATCGCCTTTCTGGTCAGCAAAGTAGAGCAGCAGGCCAAATCCCAACATGGTCCAGCCGATCACTGTGATTGACCGCATCTTGTCGTCCAGCCCGGTCAGCGCCAGAAACAACCCGAAGAGGACGACGGGAATCGTTGCGATCATCAACAGGAAGGCCAGCCGGCTGCCCGGCGTGTCTATCCGCCCGGTCAGCATGCGGGGCACGCCCGCCAGGCCCACCCGCACATCGCGCCAGAAGTAGATGACAACCGCCGCCAAGGTGCCGACATGCGCGGCCACATCGATCACTTGCCCCTGGTCCGCCTGACCGCTGAGATTCGGCAGCAGAATCAGGTGGCCGGAGGAGGAAATCGGCAGAAATTCGGTAACGCCCTGAATAAGTGCCAAAATTATCAAATAAAGAAGCGGCATGTGGTGCTTTCAAAATGCGATGTTTGTCACTGTATAACTTATTGAGTTTACGGCAGAAGAAATATTAAGTGTCCGAATCGGTCCTAAATTTGGACAGAAAGAGCGGATTATTCTGCTGTGCAGCGCGAATTTCCCTCATTTAGGTAAGTAGTTCTGACTTTTATTTGATTTTCTGCTGCCGTAAAAGGCACAGACACTCGAATTTGTTCAGAAAGGCAGCGCCGTGGCCAAGCAACCGATGCTGAAATTTGTGACCGTTGACCGTGACATGCCCGAAAAGCGTGACGCGCAAGAGCGTAACAAAGACTTCAACGAGATCTATGCAGAATATGCAAAGGCCAAAGCTGAAGAGCAGGCCAGCCGCTGCAGCCAATGTGGTGTGCCCTATTGTCAGTCGCATTGCCCGCTGCACAACAACATTCCCGATTGGCTGAACATGACCGCCACCGGTCGTCTGGAAGAGGCTTATCAGATCAGCCAAGCGACCAACTCCTTCCCGGAAATCTGTGGCCGCATCTGTCCGCAGGACCGCCTGTGTGAAGGCAACTGTGTGATCGAACAGTCGGGCCACGGTACCGTGACCATCGGTTCGGTTGAAAAATACATCACCGACACCGCATGGGAAAACGGCTGGGTGAAACCCATCGTGCCCACCGCAGAGCGGGATCAGTCGGTAGGCATCATCGGTGCCGGTCCGGGCGGCATGGCCGCTGCGGACATTCTGCGCCGTCAGGGTGTGCAGGTCACCATCTATGACCGTTATGACCGCGCCGGTGGTCTGCTGACCTACGGTATTCCGGGCTTCAAGCTGGAAAAAGACGTGGTGATGCGCCGGATCGAACAGCTGGAAAAATCCGGCGTTGAGTTTGTGCTGAACTGCAATGTGGGCGAAGACATCAGCTTTGACGCGATCCGCGGCAAGCATGACGCCGTGTTGATTGCCACTGGTGTGTACAAAACCCGTGATCTGTCCGGCCCCGGTTCCACCGCAACCGGCATTGAGCGTGCGATCGACTATCTGACCGTTTCGAACAAGCTGAGCTTTGGCGATGATGTGGCCGAATACAATGACGGCACCATGAACGCGGCCGGCAAAAAGGTTGTGGTCATCGGCGGCGGTGACACCGCGATGGACTGTGTGCGCACCGCGATCCGTCAGGGTGCGACCTCGGTCAAATGCCTCTACCGTCGTGACCGTGCTAACATGCCCGGGTCGCAGCGTGAGGTGCAGAACGCCGAAGAAGAAGGTGTTGAATTTGTTTGGCTGGCCGCGCCGAAGGGCTTCACCGAAGCTGATGGAAAGGTCAACGGTGTGATGGTGCAGAAGATGCGTCTGGGCGCACCGGATGCCTCGGGTCGTCAGGCCCCGGAGGTGATCGAAGGCGCAGATTACGTTGAAGAGGCCGATCTGGTCATCAAGGCGCTGGGCTTTGAGCCGGAGGATCTGCCGAAACTCTGGAACACCGACGGTCTGGAAGTGACCCGCTGGGGCACCATCAAAGCCGAGTTCACCACCGGTAAGACCGCGCTGGACGGTGTTTATGCCGTAGGTGACATCGTGCGTGGTGCCTCGCTGGTGGTCTGGGCGATCAAAGACGGCCGCGACAGCGCCGAAGCGATCCTCGATTACCTGAATGACGCGCAAAGCGTCGCGGCAGAGTAAAACTCACGGCCCCGGCACAGGCTGGCGGGGCTTTCCAAACATCAAACCCGAAGGAGCCACGGTGAACGCCACGCCCGCAGCCTCGCAGGATCTATTGATCACGCCCCATGTGACGCAGGATGACCTGATCATCCATGCGCATCGTGGCGCGTCGGATCGTCTGGTGCTGTGTTTCACGGGTATCGGGGTTGAGCCGGATCAGGTGCCGGGGATCGAATTTGCCCGCACGGCCACCGCCAATGGGCGGGACAATGTGTTGTTCATCATCGATCCCAAACGCACCTGGCTGAACGGGTCTGAGCTGATCGAACAGATCGTTGAACATGTCAGCCTGTTCGCCCGTGAGGTGGATGCGCAGGAGATTGTGACCCTGGGCCATTCCATGGGGGGCTATTCAGCGCTGTTGATCGCCAAGTTCCTGCCGATCAAATCGGCAGTGGGTCTGGCGCCGCAGTTTTCGGTTCATCCTGAGGTGGCCGATGACGATCCGCGCTGGCGCGACTATCGCGACCGCATCGCTGACCATCGCATCCGCGACCTCAGCGATTACCTGACCGAGGAGACCACCTATCACGTCTTCCACGGCAGCCACGGGCGCGAACGGCCCCAGCGGGACCGGTTCCCGAAGTTTCCGTCGCTTTATCACATGATCATGCCAAAGACGGTGCACAACGTACCGCAGCGCATGAAACGGTTCGGCATCATGGATCAGATTATCCAGCTGAGCTTTGACAATAGGGTCAAACAGGTTCGCCTGTTGATGGCCGAGAAAATGGGCGCCGTACGGCGCGATATGAATAAATACCCGGCGCTTGCGCCCTCATCAGAGGTATCATCATGAAAAACCTTGAAAATTACGCCCCCCAGCAAGAGGCCCTGCGTGCCTTCATGCAAGAGAACGGCATGTATCGTGACGAGTTTGAACACTCGTCCTGCGGTGTCGGTTTGGTGGTCTCTCTGGATGGTAAACCCAGCCGGAAGGTCGTGGAATCTGGCATCACCGCGCTGAAAGCGATCTGGCACCGTGGTGCTGTGGACGCGGACGGCAAAACTGGTGACGGCGCGGGCATTCACGTGCAGATCCCGGTGCCGTTCTTCTATGACCAGATCCAGCGCACCGGCCATGAGCCGGATGAGAGCAAGCTGATCGCGGTTGGTCAGGTCTTCCTGCCGCGTACCGATTTCGGCGCGCAGGAAAAATGCCGGACTATCGTGGAAAGCGAAGTGCTGCGCATGGGGCATTACATCTACGGCTGGCGTCATGTGCCGGTGGATGTGTCCTGCTTGGGCGATAAGGCCAACGCCACCCGTCCTGAGATTGAACAGATCCTGATCTCCAACGCTAAGGACATCAGCGAAGAAGAGTTTGAGCGGGAGCTTTATGTGATCCGTCGCCGGATCGAAAAAGCCGCAGCCGCTGCGGGCATCAACGGCATGTACCTGTGTTCGCTGTCTTGCCGTTCGATCATCTACAAAGGCATGATGCTGGCTGAACAGGTGGCGGATTTCTATCCCGACCTGAAGGATGAGCGTTTTGAAAGCGCCTTTGCGATCTATCACCAGCGTTATTCCACCAACACCTTCCCTGAATGGTGGCTGGCCCAGCCGTTCCGCATGTTGGCCCACAACGGTGAGATCAACACGCTGAAAGGCAACGTCAACTGGATGAAGAGCCATGAGATCCGCATGGCCTCGGGCGCCTTTGGTGATCTGGCCGAAGACATCAAGCCGATCATCCCGGCAGGCTCGTCCGACTCGGCAGCGCTGGATTCGGTGTTTGAGGTTCTGGTTCGTGCCGGCCGCAACGCGCCGATGGCGAAGACCATGCTGGTGCCGGAATCCTGGTCCAAACAGGCACAGGAACTGCCGCAGGCCTGGCGCGATATGTATTCCTACTGCAACTCAGTGATGGAACCCTGGGATGGTCCCGCCGCGCTGGCAATGACCGATGGCCGCTGGGTTTGTGCCGGTCTGGACCGTAACGGTCTGCGCCCGATGCGTTATGTTGTGACCGGTGACGATCTGCTGATCGCGGGTTCCGAGGCGGGCATGGTCCCGACCGATGAATCCAGCGTGAAAGAAAAAGGCGCGTTGGGCCCGGGTCAGCTGCTGGCTGTAGATATGGAAGAGGGCAAGCTCTACCATGACACTGCGATCAAGGACAAACTGGCCGCGGCGCAGCCCTTTGGTGACTGGGTTGGCAAGATCACCGACCTCGAAGAGGCCCTGACTGGTCTGAGCGAAAAGCCGATGTTCACCGGCGCCGAACTGCGCAAGCGTCAGATCGCCGCCGGCTACAGCATTGAAGAGCTGGAACAGATCCTGGCCCCGATGGCCGAAGATGGCAAAGAGGCGCTGGCCTCGATGGGGGATGACACCCCGTCGGCGGTTCTGTCGAACAAATACCGTCCGCTGAGCCACTTCTTCCGCCAGAACTTTAGCCAGGTGACCAACCCGCCGATCGACTCACTTCGGGAATACCGCGTGATGTCGCTGAAAACCCGGTTTGGTAACCTCAAGAACGTGCTGGACGAAAGCAGCGCCCAGACCGAAATTCTGGTTCTGGAAAGCCCCTTTGTGGGCAACGCCCAGTGGGATGAGCTGGTGCGCCAGTTCAACGCCGAACTGGTTGAGATTGACTGTACCTTCCCGGCAGGTGGTGACGACACGGCGCTGCATGTCGCGCTGGAGCGGATTCGCGGTGAGGCCGAAGATGCCGTGCGGTCCGGCGCCGGTCACATCGTTCTGACGGATGAGTATCAGGGTGAGGATAAGGTGGCGATGCCGATGATCCTTGCGACCTCGGCCGTGCATAGCCATCTGACCCGCAAAGGTCTGCGCACCTTCTGTTCGCTGAACGTACGGTCGGCTGAATGTGTGGATCCGCATTACTTCGCCGTTCTGATCGGCTGCGGTGCCACCGTTGTGAACGCCTATCTGGCCGAAGATTCGCTGGCCGATCGCATCGAACGCGACCTGCTGGATTGCACCCTGACGGAAGCGGTGAAACGCTACCGTGACGCCATCGATCAGGGCCTGCTGAAAATCATGGCCAAGATGGGGATTTCGGTGATTTCCTCCTACCGTGGTGGTCTGAATTTTGAGGCGGTTGGCCTCAGCCGCGCGATGTGTGCCGAATTCTTCCCCGGCATGACCAGCCGGATTTCCGGTATCGGTGTCTCCGGTATTCAGAAAAAGGTTGAAGAGGTGCACGCCCAAGGTTGGGGCGGTGGCCGTGATGTGCTGCCCATTGGTGGTTTCTACAAGGCGCGTAAATCGGGCGAAACCCACGCCTGGGAAGCGCAGTCGATGCACATCCTGCAAACCGCCTGTAATCGCGCCTCGTTTGAGCTGTGGAAACAGTATTCGGCCAAGATGCAGTCGATGCCGCCGATCCATCTGCGTGATCTCCTGGCGTTCAAACCGCTGGGCACTGCGATCCCGATTGAAGAAGTGGAAAGCATCACCGCGATCCGCAAACGCTTCGTCACCCCGGGCATGTCGCTGGGCGCGCTGAGCCCTGAGGCACATAAAACGCTGAACGTCGCGATGAACCGCATCGGTGCCAAGTCGGATTCGGGTGAGGGCGGTGAAGATCCCGCACACTTCGTGCCGGAACCGAACGGTGACAACCCGTCGGCCAAGATCAAACAGGTGGCATCGGGCCGGTTCGGCGTGACCGCCGAATACCTGAACCAGTGTGAAGAACTGGAGATCAAGGTCGCTCAGGGTGCAAAACCGGGTGAAGGTGGTCAGCTGCCGGGCATGAAGGTTACCGACCTGATTGCGCGTCTGCGTCACTCGACCAAAGGGGTGACCCTGATTTCGCCGCCGCCGCACCACGACATCTACTCGATCGAGGATCTGGCACAGCTGATCTACGACCTGAAGCAGATCAACCCGCGCTGTAAAGTGACCGTGAAACTGGTGGCCGCCTCTGGTGTTGGCACCATCGCGGCCGGTGTGGCCAAAGCCGAAGCCGACGTGATCCTGATTTCGGGGCACAACGGCGGCACCGGGGCCTCGCCTGCAACCTCGATCAAATACGCGGGTCTGCCATGGGAGATGGGCCTGACCGAGGCGCATCAGGTTCTGGCAATGAACAACTTGCGGGATCGCGTGACCCTGCGGACCGACGGTGGTCTGCGCACCGGTCGTGACATTGTGATCGCCGCCATGATGGGCGCCGAGGAATACGGCATCGGCACCGCTGCGCTGATCGCAATGGGCTGTATCATGGTGCGTCAGTGTCAGTCGAACACCTGTCCGGTGGGCGTCTGTACCCAGGATGAGGCGCTGCGTGGCAAGTTCACCGGCAATGCTGACAAGGTGGTGAACCTGATCACCTTCTATGCACAGGAAGTTCGCGAAATCCTCGCCTCCATCGGTGCGCGCAGCATTGATGAGGTGATCGGCCGTGCCGATCTGCTGAGCCAGGTCAGCCGTGGGTCTGCCCATCTGGATGATCTTGACCTCAACCCGCTGTTGATCACCGTCGATGGTGCGCATGAGATCGTCTATAACCGTGACAAGGACCGCAACGCGGTGCCTGACACACTGGACGCCGAAATCGTGCGTGATGCACGCCGCTTCCTGGAAGATGGTGAAAAGATGCAGCTGTCCTATGCGGTGCAGAACACGCACCGGACCGTGGGCACCCGCACCTCCAGCCACATCGTCAAGAACTTCGGCATGCGCAACGCGCTGCAGTCCGATCACCTGACGGTCAAACTGACAGGTTCGGCCGGTCAGGCGCTGGGCGCCTTTGCCGCCCCGGGCCTGAAACTGGAAGTGTCTGGCGATGCCAATGACTATGTGGGTAAGGGCCTGTCGGGCGGGACCATCGTGGTGCGTCCGCCGATGGCCAGCCCGCTGGTTGCGGCTGAAAACACCATCATCGGCAACACCGTTCTTTATGGTGCAACCGACGGCTACCTCTTTGCCGCTGGTCGCGCAGGTGAGCGTTTTGCGGTCCGGAACTCGGGCGCGAAAGTGGTGATCGAAGGCTGCGGCAGCAACGGTTGTGAATATATGACCGGCGGTGTGGCGGTGATCCTTGGCTCCATTGGGGCAAACTTTGGCGCCGGGATGACCGGTGGCATGGCCTACCTCTATGACCCCGAAGGCAAGGTCGAAGAGCTGATGAACATGGAAACCCTGGTGACCTGCCCGGTGACTGTGGCCCATTGGGAAGAGCAGCTGAAAGCGCTGGTTGAGCAGCATCTTGCGGAAACCGGCAGCCAGAAAGCCGCGCGGATCCTGCAGCATTGGGACACGGAGGTGAAGAACTTCACCCAGGTTTGCCCGAAAGAGATGCTGGTCCACATCCCGCATCCGCTGACGGTCGAAGACACCGCTGTGCCGGCTGAATAAGCTGATCCAGAGCGAAACCAGAAGCCGGGGCCCTGTGGCCCCGGTTTTGCGTTTGGGGTGGCAAATGCGGGCCAGTTGTTCCTGAAAATGCCGATTTCTGATAAAATGTTGGAAAATAGTTTCGGGTTGCGTCGTACTACCCTCTGAGAGCGAAAGGGAGCGCCAACAATGCTATCATTGAAGGACCTCGCCGCCGGGACCATTCTGTCCCTGATCACCGCAAGCACCGCAATGGCGGGCAGCTGCGGTTATGAATATTGCTGGGGGGCGGTTGGCTCCGCCGCCAATGGGGCCTACGGCTGGGCCCACAGCTATCCCAGCGAACAGCAGGCCTATAGTGCCGTACAGCAAAGCTGTAAGGGCCAGTGCACTGAGATTAAGACCTTCTACAACACCTGTGGCGCAATGGCGCGCTCACCCAGTGGTGCCTGGGGCTGGGCCTGGGACAACACGCGGGAACGCGCCGAAAACTCGGCCATTGGCTATTGTTTGCAACACGGTAATGATTGCCGGGTGGTGGTCTGGTCCTGTTCTAAGTAAAATCCTGACCAATCCCGCCGCAGAGCGGGCCGCCAAAGGGCGGATCACTGGTTGAGGATGAACGAGCATGGCGAAAGCCAGAAAATCGCGCAAGGCCAAAAAAGGGTTCTGGGGACGCCTGTTTGGCTGGCTCTCGGATGAGGTGCGGCAGCTGCTGCGCTGGGTTTGGCGCGGGTTCCTGGGGTTTGCTGTTCTGGTGGTGCTCTGGGTGGCGGCCTACAGCGTGATCACCCCGCCCACTACGCTTTATATTCAGCAGGAAAAATCCCGGTTGGGCTCCGTCAAACGCGAATGGGTGCCGATGGATCAGATCGCGCCGGCGATGCAGCGTTCGGTGGTGGCCGCCGAAGACGCCAATTTCTGCGCCCATTGGGGGTTTGACGTCAAAGCGATCCGCGCCGCACTGGCCGAAGGCGGGCGGCGTGGCGGCTCCACGTTGACCCAACAGGTGGTGAAAAACGCCTTTCTCTGGCATGGGCGCACCTGGACCCGGAAATCACTGGAGGCGATGCTGACCCCGGTGGTGGAACTGTTCTGGTCCAAGCGCCGCATCCTTGAGGTCTATCTGAACGTGGCTGAGTTTGACGAAGGTGTCTTTGGCGTCGGGGCCGCTGCGCAGCATTACTTTGGCGTTGGTGCGGCGGAACTGAGCAAAACTCAGGCCGCGCGGCTGGCGGCGATCCTGCCGTCGCCCAAATCACGCTCGGCCTCTAAACCTGCGGAATTCACCCGCCGCCGGGCCGCGCAGATCCTGGACGGGGCAGAGACAATCCGCCGGGACGGCCGCGCCGCCTGTTTCGAGGATTGAAAACCGCCCGCTAAACGGGCATGGAGGGCATCAATCCCTGTTTCTTAAGGTCTCTCGCAAGGTATCTGTGCCCATGGCTAAGCTTTATCATTTCCCGCTTTCCCCGTTCTGCCGCAAGCTGCGTCTGGTGCTGGCGGAAAAGCGGATTGAGGTGGAGCTGAGCGAGGAGCGCTATTGGGAACAGGATCCCGATTTCATGCGTCGCAATCCCGCCGGCAAGGTGCCGGTGCTGAAGCTGGACGGCATGACCATGTCGGAAAGCACCGCGATTGTGGAATATCTGGAAGAAGCCTACCCCGAGCCGGCGCTGCTGCCGCGCGGCGCACCGGCCCGGTTCGAAGCGCGCCGTATCGCGGCATGGTTTGATGACAAATTCCATCATGAGGTGACCTCAAAGCTGCTTTATGAGCGGGTGCATAAGAAGGTCATGGGGCAGGGTTATCCCGACAGTAAAAACATCAAAGCCGGGGCGCAGCGGATCAAGTATCATCTGGATTACATGGCCTGGCTGCTGGATCAGCGCCGCTGGCTGGCCGGTGATCAGATGAGCATCGCCGATTTCGCCGCCGCGGCTCATCTGTCTGCGCTGGACTATATCAGTGATGTGGACTGGAACCGGCATGAGGTGGTGAAAGACTGGTACGCCAAGATCAAATCGCGTCCGGCTTTCCGGTCGATCCTGGCCGATCAGGTGCCGGGCTTCCCGCCGCCGCCGCATTATGCAGACCTGGATTTCTGATCCTCACGCGGGGAGGGGGCGCTGCCCCCTTGGCCTGAAGGCCAATTCCCCCGGAGTATTTTGGGCAAGATGAAATGGCAGATGGGCTGAAACAGAGACTGGTTGCACAGGCCCATGCCGAAGGGTTTGATGCCGCACGGATCTGCCGCCCCTGGGATGTGCCGGAGGTGCCCGCCCGGTTGCAGGCCTTTCTGGAGGCCGGCTATCACGGCCAGATGGGCTGGATGGCGGAGCGGGTGCATTGGCGCGAAAACCCGGCGGCGCTGTGGCCTGAGGCGCGATCGGTGATCATGCTGGCCGAAAGCTACACGCCGGAACATGATCCGACAGAGATTTTGCAGCATGCCGATCTGGGGGCGATTTCCGTCTATGCGCAGAACAAAGACTACCATGATCTGGTGAAAAAGCGCCTGAAGCGGCTGGCGCGCTGGCTGATCGCTGAGACCGGGGACGAGACCCAGGTGAAGGTGTTTGTGGACACCGCGCCGGTGCCTGAGAAGCCCTTGGGGCAGGCGGCAGGGCTTGGCTGGCAGGGCAAACACACCAATCTGGTCAGCCGCGACTTGGGCAGCTGGTTCTTTATCGGGTCGATCTTCACCACGTTGGAAATAGACTCTGATCCAGCTGAAATCGACCGTTGCGGGTCCTGTGTGGCTTGTCAGGTGGCCTGCCCGACGGAGGCGTTTCCTGCCCCCTATCAGTTGGATGCGCGGCGCTGCATTTCCTATCTGACGATCGAACACCATGGCCCGGTGGATGAGGATCTGCGCGCCAAGATGGGCAACCGGATTTATGGCTGCGATGACTGTCTGGCGGCCTGTCCCTGGAACAAGTTTGCGGTGGAGGCGCGGGAATTGCGCTATGCCGCGCGGGATGAGCTGAAGGCGCCGAAGCTGGCTGAGCTTGCGCAGTTGGATGATGCCGGGTTTCGGGCGTTTTTCAGCGGCTCACCGATCAAGCGGATCGGGCGCAACCGGTTTGTGCGCAATGTGCTTTATGCGATTGGCAATTCCGGCGATGCGGCCCTGCGTGAGGTGGCGCAGAGCCTTTGTGAGGATGAGGATGCCACGGTGCAGGATGCGGCGCGCTGGGCGGTGGGGCAGCTTCACACGAAATCGCCAGCGCGCTGAAACAAGGCTTCCCTCGCGCCGGCAACTGCCTATTTATTGCGGGTGAGAACAGGAGGGCCGAAATGTCCAAATATACCAAAGATCCGGATGTGATCGCCAATCTGACCGATGAGCAGCGCTGGGTGACCCAGGAAAACGGCACTGAACGGGCCGGGACGGGGCGGCTGTTGCGCAACAAGGAACCGGGGATCTACGTCGATGTGGTCTCGGGCGAGCCGCTGTTTGCCTCATCCGACAAATACGACTCGGGCTGTGGCTGGCCCAGCTTTACCAAACCGATTGAGCCGGCCCATATCGCCGAGCTGGAGGATCGCACCTACGGGATGGTGCGGACCGAGGTGCGCTCGACCCATGGTGACAGCCATCTGGGGCATGTGTTTCCTGATGGACCACAGGATCGCGGGGGCCTGCGCTATTGCATCAACTCCGCCTCCTTGCGGTTCGTGCATCGCGATGACATGCAGGCGGAAGGATACGGCGACTACCTCAACCAAGTGGAGGAAATCTGATGAGCGAACGTGCAGTATTGGCTGGCGGCTGTTTCTGGGGCATGCAGGACCTGATCCGCAGGTTGCCCGGCGTCACCGGCACCCGGGTGGGCTACACCGGCGGCGACGTGGAAAACGCGACCTATAAGAACCACGGCACCCATGCCGAGGGGATTGAGATCACCTATGATCCGTCCCTGACCAGCTATCGCAACCTGTTGGAGTTCTTCTTTCAGATCCATGACCCGACCACGGTGAACCGTCAGGGCAATGATCTGGGGATGAGCTACCGTTCCGCCATCTACTATGTGGATGAGGATCAGAAAGCCGTGGCGCTGGACACTATCGCGGATGTGGAGGCTTCGGGCCTGTGGCCGGGCAAGGTGGTTACCGAAGTGGAGCCTGTGGGCGCGTTTTGGGACGCTGAAGAAGAGCATCAGGACTACCTGGAAAAGCATCCCAACGGCTATACCTGCCATTTCCCGCGGCCCGATTGGGTGCTGCCGAAACGCGGCTGAGTTAGAGACTATCCCAGCTGATAGAGACGAAAACGGGCGCCACTGGCGCCCGTTCTTTTGTCGATCTGCTCGTCAGATCAGAAGCGGAAGTTTACCTTCGCCGCTACGGTGGTGGCCTCAACATCCGAGCCGGAATTGTTGAAGTCGTTGACCTTGTGGTACAGCACTTCGGTGCCCAGCGAGACCTGTTCGGTCACCTTGTGTTCATAGCCAGCACCAACAAAGAAGCCGGTGTCGTCACCAACGCCTTCAACGTCGATGCGGACAGCACCTGCGGTACCGTAGACCAGGCCATTGCCCAGGTCATAACCGGCGCGCAGTTTCAGGCGCAGCGCGTTTTCCACGTCAGAGCCACCCAGGCCGATGTCCAGCTTGTCATAGTCGATGCCACCACCGACAACCCAATTGCCAAGGTCCTGATCATAGCCTGCGGAGAGGCCGTAGAAGTTGCCATCGCCCGAACTGCCGCCTGCTTCCAGATCGGCATAGCCGAGGTTCAGACCTACATAGCCACCCGTCCAGTCACCTGTGGTGTCTACAACCTGAACCGGGGTTGGGATCGGGTCAGCGGGGGCGGCATCGATTGAGCCAGCGAAGGCGGGGGCGGCGGTCAGGGTTGCTGCAACGCCTGCAATCATCAGTTTGGTCACGGTCATTCGTTTTTTCCTTTGTACCATGGTGGCGCCGCTGGGGATGGCCGACGCCGTCTTGCGATACGGCGGTAGATAGGCAGTTTTGTCGCAAAGTGAACTGTTTCGTTTAGTTTGGGCGAGACTCTGCCCAAGGCGGATCTTTCGATGCGCCAAAAGCTGCCAGCTAACGGGTTGATCCCATAAATGTGAAACGCCGCCCCCTTTAAGAAGGGATAGCGCATGCCAACGATCGGGACTTTTTGGGGCGTTCAGGCCGTTAGGCGGTGAACAGATCACCATGGGTTTCGCGCAGGGCTTTTTTCTGAACCTTGCCCATCGTGTTGCGGGGCAGTTCTGATGCCAGCAGGATCTGCTTTGGCTGTTTGAACTTGGCCAGATCGCGGGCGCAGGCTGCCGCGATGGTTTCGCTACTGAGGTCCGCAGCACTCGGCACCACAATCGCCACCACCGCTTCGCCAAAGTCGGGATGCGGCACGCCGATCACGGCGCTTTCCAACACGCCGGGCAGATCGTCAATCAGGCTTTCCAGCTCTTTCGGGTAGACGTTAAAGCCGCCGGTGATGATCAGATCCTTGGCGCGGCCCACGATGGTGACGTAGCCATCGCCGTCCTGCTGGGCCAGATCCCCGGTGATGAACCAGCCATCCGGGCGCAGCTCCTCAGCGGTTTTTTCAGGCATCTGCCAGTAGCCCTGAAATACATTGTCACCGCGCACTTCAATGACACCGATCTCACCCTGCGGCACCTCAGTCTCGCCTTCCATGATGCGCAGCTCCACGCCAGGCAGTGGGAAGCCCACGGTGCCGGCACGGCGCTCGCCGTCATAGGGGTTGGAGGTGCTCATGTTGGTTTCGGTCATGCCATAGCGTTCCAAAATCCGGTGTCCGGTGCGGGCTTGCCATTGCTCATGCGTGTCCACCAACAGAGGGGCGGAGCCTGAGATGAATAGGCGCATGTTGGCGGCATGTTCCGGGGTCAGGCGGTCCTGCTGCAACAGGCGGGTGTAAAAGGTCGGCACCCCCATCAGCGCGGTGGCCCCGGGCATGGCGTCCAAAATGGCCTCAGCATCAAATTTGGGCAGGAACACGGTCGAAGCGCCCGAAAGCAATGCCACATTGGTGGCCACAAACAATCCGTGGGTGTGAAAGATCGGCAGCGCGTGGATCAGCACATCGTCAGAGGTGAACCGCCACAGGTCCACCAGCGCCTCAGAATTGCTGGCCAGGTTCTTGTGGCTGAGCATCGCGCCTTTGGATCGGCCCGTGGTCCCTGATGTGTAAAGGATCGCGGCCAGATCATCTGCACCGCGGGTCACGGGGGTAAAATCAGACTCTGTTTCAGGCAAATCGGCGGTCAGGCCGCCCTGCCCATCCGCATCCAGCGTCAGCACGGTGGCCCCTTCAGCCAGTGGGGTCAGTTCCGGCGCACGGGTGGGGTCACAGACCAGAATGCGCGGCGTGGCGTCAGAGACGAAATAAGCGATTTCAGAGCCTGTGTAGGCGGTATTGAGAGGCAGAAAGATCCCGCCGGCCATCACTGTCCCAAGGTAGAGCTGCACCGCCTCCAGTGTCTTTTCCACCTGAACCGCCACCCGATCCCCCGGTTCCAGCCCAAGGGCGATCAACCGCTGTGCCAGACGCTGGGCGCCCTCAAACAGGGCGCTATAGCTGACGTCCGCCTGACCCGGGCGCTGGGCAAAGCATTTTTCCGGCGCACGTGCCGCCATATGGGACAGGCGGTGGATCAGGTGGTTGCTGTCATACATGGCGCGCTCCGGCTTTAAATTCTGTTACTGGCTTTTTGGGCATGGTTTTCTGTCAGCGCAAGACGGTAGGAATACACATGCGAAAGGATCCCACATGAACCCCGTCAAAGGCATCGCGTTAAAACTCTGCTCAGTGGTGATGTTCATCACCATGGCGTCGCTGATCAAGGCGGCATCGGAACATGTGCCGCCGGGGCAAGCGGTGTTCTTCCGTTCCCTTTTTGCGCTGCCGGTCATTATCGCCTGGCTGACGCTGCGCGGGGATCTGAAAACCGGGTTGAAGGTGAAATCCAAGATGGCGCATTTCTGGCGCGGCTTGGTTGGGACCTCCGCCATGGGGATGGGCTTTGCCGGTCTGGGGCTGCTGCCGCTGCCGGAGGTGACCGCGATCGGCTACGCCGCGCCGCTGCTGACCGTTGTCTTCGCCGCGATGTTCCTTGGCGAAGAGGTGCGGCTGTTTCGGATGTTTGCCGTGGGGCTGGGCCTGTTGGGGGTTTTGATCGTGATTGAGCCGCGATTGACCCTATTACAGGGTGAAACGGTGCAAACGGCGCAGGCCTTGGGGGTGGTTTTGACCCTGATGGGCGCCACCTTTGCGGCGCTGGCACAGATCCACATCCGCAATATGGTCCAGAGCGAGGAAACCTCAGCAATTGTGTTTTACTTCTCCCTCACCGCGACGGGCCTGTCGTTGCTGACACTGCCGTTTGGCTGGGTGGTGCCGACGGGGCCTGAAGCCATGTTGCTGATCGGGGCGGGCATTCTTGGCGGGTTTGGGCAGATTTTCCTGACCTCATCTTACCGTTTTGCAGGCGCGTCGGTTGTGGCGCCGTTTGACTATGCGTCGATGATCCTGGCGCTGGCGATTGGCTACTTCGTCTTTGATGAGGTGCCGACCGGTCAGATGATGGGGGGCGCTGCGCTTGTTGTCTTTGCTGGCGTGTTGATCATCCTGCGTGAACATGCGCTGGGCCTACGCCGGTCCAAAGCACGTTCCGGCATGACGCCGCAGGGGTGAGATTGAGACTTTCTTGGGTTTGAAGATTGGCGCCGTCCCGAGGGGTGGCGCAATCGCGCCGCCCTGTGGGGGCGGGACGGCGCGGCCCAACAGTGCCTGTTGGGCGGTACTTGGAATTGATGTGTTGGCTGAAGCCCGGAGCTACAAAAAAGCCCCCGACCCGAGGGGCGGAGGCTTTTCTGTATTTTATATATGTCAGCTTACCCAGCCGCAGCGCGTTCTTCGGCGCGCTGGCGCAGGGCGGCGCGTTTGGTGCTGATCGAGGCGGTGATCACCCCAACCGTCACAATGGCGATCATGATGGTCGACAGCGCGTTGATTTCAGGGCTGACGCCCAGACGCACGGCGGACCAGATCTTCATCGGCAGGGTGGTGGCGCCGGGGCCGGTGGTGAAGCTGGCAATCACCAGATCATCCAGCGACAGGGTAAAGGCCAGTAGCCAGCCGGAAATCACCGCCGGGGCAATGATCGGCAGGGTCACCAGACGGAAGCTTTCAAACGGGGTACAGCCCAGATCCAACGCCGCCTCTTCCAGCGATTTGTCAAAGGCCACCAGCCGCGAGGACACTACAACCGACACGTAGCACATGGAAAATGTGGCATGGGCCAGAATGATGGTCTGGGCGCTGAACTGGGTAAAGACCGGTTTGAACAGCAGGAACAGCGACAGGCCGGTGATCACCTCTGGCATCACCAGGGGCGCGAAGATCATGCCGGAAAACAGCGTCCGCCCCATAAAACGCCCGCCGCGCACCATGACATAGGCGGCCATCGTGCCCAAAACGGTCGCAAGAGTTGAGGAGACCACCGCCACCTTGATGGTGACCCAGGCCGCATCCAGCATCTGGGTGTTGTTGAGCAGCTCACCATACCATTTGGTCGAAAAGCCGGCCCAGACCGTCACCAGCTTTGAGGCGTTGAAGCTGTAGATCACCAGAATGATCATCGGCAGATAAAGGAAGGCAAAGCCCAAAGTCAGGGCCGTTGCATTGAACCAGGTGAAACGCTTCATTGCTCAGCCTCCCGCTGCTTCTGCTCATTGCGTTGGAACAGGATGATCGGAATGATCAGGATCAGGAGGAGCACAACAGCCACCGCTGCGGCCACCGGCCAGTCCAAGTTGGCAAAGAACTCTTCCCACAGAACCTTACCGATCATCAGGGTCGAGGATCCGCCCAGAAGGGAGGGGATCACAAATTCCCCGATGGCCGGGATGAACACCAGGAAACAGCCCGCGATGATGCCGTTTTTCGACAGCGGAATGGTCACCAGCCAGAAGGCGGTGAACCGGGAACAGCCCAGATCCTCGGCCGCTTCCAGCAGGCTGCCATCCAGTTTTTCCAGCGCCGAATAAATCGGCAGGATCATGAAGGGCAGGTAGGTGTAAACGATGCCGATATAGACGGCCTTGTTGGTGTTCAGGATGATCAGCGGCTCATTGATCACACCCAGCCACATCAGGAACTGGTTCAGCAGACCCTCCTGGCTGAGGATACCCATCCAGGCGTAAACTCGGATCAGGAAACTGGTCCAGAACGGCAGGATAATCAGCATCATCAGCGTTGCACGCCACTGTTCCGGCGCCTGCGCCATCGCATAGGCGATCGGATAGCCCACCAGCAGCGCAAACAGGGTCGAAAACACCGCGATTTGCAGGCTGGAGACATAGGCCTTCCAGTAGAGGTCATCCTCGGTCAGCCAGACAAAGTTTTCAAAGTCCAGCGCGCCAAAGAAGGATTTGATCCCCTCCCAGCCGGTCGTCAGATCGAGCTGCGGGGTATAGGGCGGGATGGCCAGAGCCGTGTCGCTGAGCGAGATCTTCAACACGATTACAAAGGGGATCAGGAAGAGCGCCAGCAGCCACAGATAGGGCACTGATATGAGGAAAAGACGCCGCATAATCAGCGCTCCAGCACGGACCCGGCGGTCAGGGTCCAGCTGAGCCAGACCTCATCTTCCCAGGTAAATGTGCGCCGTGACAGACGGCGGGTGTTGGTTTGCTGCGCCTTGATCATCACACCGCCAGGCAGTTCAACGTGATAGGTTGAGATGTTGCCCAGATATCCGATGTCGATGATCTTACCCTTCACCGCGTTCATCGCGCCTTCGGGTTTTTCCGGGCTGATGCCGATCTTTTCCGGCCGGATCGCCACAAAGGCTTTCTGACCGTCGCTCAGCTGCCGGGTGGTTTTGGCATGGAAGGGCTCCTGCCCGTCGTGCCACAGGATGTCATAGCCATCTTCGCTGGTCTTCTTGGCGGTGCCTTCGATGATGTTCACATCCCCAATGAAGTCCGCCACATAGACCGAGTTTGGCTCTTCATAGATCTTATCCGGGGTTGAGACCTGCATGATCTTGCCGTCATCCATCACCGCAACGCGGCTTGCGACGGTCATCGCCTCTTCCTGATCGTGGGTCACGATCACGAAGGTGGTGCCCGTCTTTTCCTGAATGTCCATCAGTTCAAACTGTGTCTCTTCGCGCAGCTTTTTGTCCAGCGCGCCAAGGGGTTCATCCAGCAACAGCAGTTTGGGCGCACGGGCCAGCGAACGGGCCAGGGCCACACGCTGACGCTGACCACCGGAAATTTGATGCGGCTTGCGTTTGGCGAATTTGCTCAACCGGGTGAGGCGCAGCATCTCATCGACGCGGGCGTTCATCTCATCCTTGGGCATCTTCATCCGCTTCAGGCCGAAAGCGATGTTTTCCCAGATCGAAAGATGCGGGAACAGGGCGTAGGATTGGAACATCATATTCACAGCACGTTCATTGGGCGGCACATTGGCCATGTCCTGGCCGGCGATCAGGATCTGGCCCTTGGTGGGGGTTTCAAACCCGGCCAGCATCCGCATCATCGTGGTTTTGCCGCAGCCCGAAGGCCCAAGCAGCGCAAAGAATTCGCGGGCGTAGATATCCTGTGTCAGGTTATCAATCGCTGTGAAGGTGCCAAATCGTTTGGTCACGCCTTTGAACTGGATCAGCGGCGTTTCATTGGGGTCTTCCCAAGGTGCAAAAACGGTCTGTGTCATGCCTGTCCCTGTCAGAAAAAAGGCCCGCCCTTGATGGGGCGGGCCCGTATTGGAAATGGCTTAGGTGCCGGATTTCACTTTGGTCCACAGACGGGTCACAACCCGCTGGATTTTCGCCGGGTAAGGCGAGGTGATGTAGAAGTTCGACATGGTGTCGGCATCCGGGTAGATCGCCGGGTCGCCAATCACATCCTCAACCAGATGTTCCTGCGAAGCGATGTTGCCGTTGGCGTAGTAAACATAGTTCGACGCCGTCGCCATGTTCTGCGCATCCAGGATGAAGTTCAGGAACTTATGCGCGCCTTCAGGGTTCGGGGCGTCGGCTGGGATCGCCATCTGGTCAAACCACATCAGCGAGCCTTCGGCGAAGGCGTTATAGGCGATGTCTACACCGTTTTCGGCTTCAGCCGCGCGGTCACGGGCCTGCAGGATGTCACCGGACCAGCCAACAGCCACACAGATGTCACCGTTTGCCAGCGCGTTGATATATTCCGAGCTGTGGAATTTCTGGATGTAGGGGCGGACCGCGGTCAGGATCGGCTCAGCCTTCTCAATAACGGCTTTGTCGTGGCTGTCGGGGTTTTCACCCAGATACTGCAGCACCATCGGGATGATTTCGGACGGCGCATCAAGAATGTGCACGCCACAGGCGGCCAGCTTTTCCATGTTGGCCGGGTTCAGCACCAGTTCCATGCTGTTCAGCGGTGCGTCGTCGCCGAGGATCTCTTTGACCTTGCCGACGTTCACACCAAGGCCGGTGCTGCCCCACATGTAGTTGATCGAGTAGGCGTTTTCGGGGTCATAGCCCGAGGTCACGTCTTTGATCAGGTCCCAGAGGTTGCCGTGGTTCGGCAGCTGGGCCAGGTCCAGTTTCTGGAACGCACCCGCTTGGATCTGACGCTGCAGGAAGGTGCCCGAGGGAACCACAACATCATAGCCAGAGCCACCGGCCAGCATTTTGGTTTCCAACAGTTCGTTGCTGTCAAACACGTCGTAGATCAGGTCGATGCCGGTTTCGGCTTCGAACTTGGTCAGCAGATCTTCGTCGATGTAATCGGACCAGTTATAGACCCGGACTTCCTCGGCGCTGACTGCGCCCGCCATCAGAGCCACTGCGGCAGTTGCCGACAGGATTTGTTTTTTCATAGGTAACACTCCCTTTGATCACGGGTCTTCCGCCCGACAATCGAATTTGATCAAGTTTTGCCGCTCATGGCAATATGGTAATGTTTCCACGCTGTCGTTAAACTCGCAAGCGAGGGAACTGAGAGAGTATGGAGAAAAGCGTCATTATGGACGGGGACGCCCAGAAATTGACCGGCGAGACAGCGGGCGAACCGCGGCTGCCAGCGCATGAGATTGTGTACCGAAAACTGCGCGAGCAAATCCTCTTTGGAGAGATCGCTCCGGGGGAGCCTGTGACCATCCAGGGGTTGACCGCCCGGCTGGAGGCAGGGATGACCCCGGTGCGGGAGGCGATCCGCCGTCTGACCGCCGAAGGTGCGCTGAAGTTTCAGGGCAACCGGCGGGTGATTGTGCCGCATTTGACGGCTGCAAACATCGAAGAGATTATCATTGCACGTCAATGTGTTGAGGGTGAATTGGCCGAGCGCGCCACCCACCGCATGACCGGTGATCACGTGGCCGAGTTGACGCGGCTGGATGCCGAGTTGGATGCCGCCATCGTGCGCGGCGATCTGCAGGCGTATCTGGAGTATAACTATCGCTTTCACCGGTTAATTTACGATCTGGCCGATGCCCCCATTCTGGCCGATCTGGCCGAGGGTCTGTGGCTGCGGTTTGGCCCCTCGCTGCGGGTGGTCTGTGGCCGGGTTGGCACCCAGAATCTGCCGGACAAACACAAGGACCTTTTGGCGGCGATGTCGGCCGGGGATGGGCCGCGCGCTGCAGCCGCCTGTCTGGAAGATATGATGCAAGGAATGGAACAGGTGCGCGAGATGCTTGCCTAAATTTTAGGCGCATCTGATTCGATTGACATTCGTTAATTTGATCATATTCTTGAAATATGAGCCGGCCGCGCGGGCTGAGTCGGTGTGTTTTCTATTCAGATGAGGTGTCAGATGACTGTAATCTCGAATCATATGCCGACGGCAGAACTGCAGGCGCTGGACGCGGCGCACCATATGCATCCCTTCACCACGCAGGACGATCTGGCCAAACAGGGCGCGCGGGTGATCACCCGCGCCGATGGCGTCTGGATCCATGACAGCGAAGGCAACCAGATCATTGATGGCATGGCCGGCCTGTGGTGCGTGAACGTCGGCTACGGCCGGGATCGTCTGGCCGAGGTTGCGGCCCGCCAGATGAAAGAGCTGCCCTATTACAACACCTTCTTCATGACGACCCACGTGCCCGCGATTGCGCTCAGCCAGAAACTGGCAGAGCTGGCGCCGGGTAATCTGAACCACGTCTTCTACGCCGGGTCCGGGTCGGAAGCGAATGACACCAATATCCGCATGGTGCGCACCTATTGGGCGCAGAAGGGCAAGCCTTCGAAAAAGGTGATCATCAGCCGTAAAAACGCCTATCACGGTTCCTCGGTCGGTTCGGCCAGCCTGGGTGGGATGACCGGTATGCACGCACAAGGCGGCCTGCCGATCGCTGACATCCATCACATTGATCAGCCCAACTACTGGGCCGAAGGTGGTGAGATGAGCCGCGAAGAGTTTGGTCTGGAGCGCGCGCGCCAGCTGGAACAGGCCATCCATGACATTGGCGAAGACAATGTTGCAGCCTTTATCGCCGAGCCGATTCAAGGTGCGGGCGGCGTGATCGTTCCGCCAGAAACCTACTGGCCGGAAATCAAACGGATCTGCGACAAGTATGAGATCCTGCTGATCGCGGATGAGGTTATCTGTGGCTTTGGCCGTACTGGCAACTGGTTTGGCTCGCAGACCGTGGGCTGGACCCCGGACATCATGACCATCGCCAAAGGCCTCAGCTCGGGCTATGCGCCGATCGGTGGCTCGATTGTCAGCGATGAGGTGGCAGAGGTCATCGGCGCCTGTGAGTTCAACCACGGCTACACCTATTCCAGCCACCCGGTTGCCGCTGCTGTGGCGCTGGAGAACCTGAATATCATGCAGGAAGAAAACGTTGTTGAGCATGTGCAGAACGACGTTGGCCCCTACCTGAAAGAAAAGTGGGAATCGCTGGTGGATCACCCGATGGTTGGTGAAGCCAACATCGTGGGCATGATGGGCTCTATCGCGCTGACCCCGCACAAAGAAAGCCGCGCCGCCTTTGCCGCTGATGCGGGCACTGTGGGCTACATGTGCCGTGAGCGCTGCTTTGCCAACAATCTGGTGATGCGCCATGTGGGCGACCGGATGATCATCTCGCCGCCGCTGGTGATGACACGCGCCGAGGTGGACATTCTGTTCGAACGCGCGGTCAAGTCGCTTGACGAAGGCATGGCACGCGCCAAGGATGAAGGCCTGTGGGTGGCTGCATCCTGATTTGAACCGTGATGCCCCCTGAACCTGAGGGGGATATCATGCGTGCACTTGCGAAATTCATAGGCCTCATCCTGATTTTGGGTGGGGCCTATTTGTGTTTTTGGCCGGTCTCTGTTGATCCAGTGGCCTGGGAGGCGCCGGAAAACCCCGGGTATGTTGGGGATTTTGCGCCCAATGACGGCCTGGCCGGGTTGAGATTTGTGGATCTGCAGGGGCGCAAAGGGCCCGAGGATGCCGATATCGGCCCGGATGGTCTGATCTATATGGCCACCCATGACGGGGAGATCCTGCGTAGCACTGTGGATGGCCCGGCTGAGGTCTGGGTGAATACCGGCGGTCGGCCACTGGGGATCGAATTTGGCCCGGATGGGGTGCTGTATGTGGCAGACGCCTTCCGCGGGCTGATGGCGGTATCTGCGGATGGTCAGCTGCGCCTGCTGACCGATCAGGTGGATGGCACGCCGATCCTTTATCCCAATGATCTGGATATTGCGTCCGATGGTCGGATTTATTTCACCGACAGTTCGATGCGTTTCTCTGCCGCGGCAGAGGGCAGCACGCTGGCGGCATCGGTGTTGGATCTGGTGGAACATTCCGCAACGGGGCGGGTGCTGCGCTTTGATCCTGCCAGTGGGGGGACCGAGGTGCTGGCAACCGGCCTGAGCTTCGCCAATGGGCTGGCGCTGACCGAAGATGAAAGCGCGATACTGGTGCTGGAAACCGGCGGCTACCGGATGTGGCGCTATCCGATCGATGGTGGCGCAGGGGAGGTCATCCTGCAGGATCTGCCCGGGTTTCCCGACAACCTGAACCGGCTGAATGATGGCAGTTTCGCCATGGGGCTGGTCAGCCCGCGAAATGCGATCATGGACCGTTTGTCTGGGTCACCGTTCTTGCGCCGGATGGTGATGCGTCTGCCTGATGCGATGAAACCGGCACCCACACGTTATGGTTTTTTGATTCGAACTGATTCGTCCGGCGCGGTCCTTCAGACCCTTCAGGATCCCACTGGTGCCTATGCTTTGATCACAGGCGCTGTGGATTTGCCCGATGGGCGGTTCGTGGTCACTTCGCTGACCGAACCGCGGCTTGGAATCTTGCCGTTGGGGCAGTGATTTACTTGTATACAACGGTCTGAAGCGGGTGCGGATTGGTGGAATCGGCGAAGCCTCCTGATCGAATTCGCGTCAGTCAAAAGGCTAATTGCGACGAAGGACGTCGCTTTTTTGCTCAAAAATGCCGCGATCTGGTTGCAACCTAACGGAAGTCGCGTTTTAGTCTTGGGAAACGAGCGAGAAAATCGCCGAACATAAAAGCGGGGAGTTGCTTTGCCTGACGGATCTTCTAGCGATGCTTTTGTCGCCTTCGAACGCGTGCAAAAGAGTTACGACGGTGAGAACCTGGTCGTAAAAGACCTGAACCTTTCCATGCCCAAGGGCGAGTTTCTGACGATGCTTGGCCCGTCGGGGTCCGGAAAAACCACATGCCTGATGATGTTGGCCGGTTTTGAAACCGCCACCCACGGCGAAATCCTTCTTGATGGGCGTCCGATCAACAACATCCCCCCGCACAAGCGCGGCATCGGGATGGTGTTCCAGAACTATGCTCTGTTCCCTCACATGACGGTTGCCGAAAACCTGTCCTTCCCGCTGGAAGTGCGCAAGATGGGCAAATCTGACCGTGAGGCGAAGGTGAAGCGCGCCTTGGACATGGTCCAAATGGGGGCCTTTGGGGGCCGTCGCCCGGCGCAGCTGTCCGGTGGTCAGCAGCAGCGGATCGCCCTGGCCCGTGCGCTGGTGTTTGAACCGGAACTGGTTCTGATGGACGAACCGCTGGGCGCGCTGGACAAGCAGCTGCGTGAACACATGCAGTTCGAAATCACCCGCCTTGCACATGACCTGGGCATCACCACGGTTTACGTGACCCACGACCAGACCGAAGCGCTGACCATGTCGGACCGCGTTGCGGTGTTTGATGATGGCCGCATTCAGCAGCTGGATCCGCCAGATACGCTTTACGAAGGGCCCAAGAACAGCTTCGTTGCGCAGTTCATCGGTGAAAACAACACCCTCGAAGGTGTGGTCACTGAAATGAGCGGTGACAAATGTG
This sequence comes from Thalassovita autumnalis, assembly GCF_001458255.1. Classification (GTDB taxonomy): domain Bacteria; phylum Pseudomonadota; class Alphaproteobacteria; order Rhodobacterales; family Rhodobacteraceae; genus Thalassobius; species Thalassobius autumnalis. The sequence goes on along the minus strand of NZ_CYSB01000041.1, from coordinate 189,141 downwards.
TTGTGAAGCTGGACGACGGTGAGCTGATCGACGCCAAGCCGGTCAACGTCAGCGCTGTTGGCGATCGCACCCGCGTGTCGATCCGCCCTGAGCGCGTCGAATTTAACAAAGAGCGCCTGCAAGATGGCGCCCACACCCTGAAAGCCGAAGTGCTGGAATTCATCTACATGGGTGACATTTTCCGCACCCGTCTGCGGGTTGCTGGCAATGACGAGTTCATCGTCAAGACCCGTAACGCCCCGGATCAGGTGCGCCTGCAGCCAGGTCAGCAGATCGAGATCGGTTGGCTGCCGCAGGATTGTCGCGCGCTCGACGCGTGATGCGGACAACTTCTGCATCCCCCTAGCTGGGGGTGCAGACCGCCTGAGGCCCTTTGTCGTTTCCCCCGTGACGACGGGCCCAAACAATAAATTAACGGGATCAACTCTGGGAGAATAAGTATGAAACTCACCAAGATCTTTATGACCTCTACCGCTCTGGCTTTCGCAGCTGGCGCAGTGGCGGCGGCTGATATGGCCAACGAAATGACCATCGTGTCCTGGGGTGGTGCCTACTCCAAGTCGCAGCTGAAGGCCTACCACGAGCCCTATTCGGCGAACACCGGTGTTACCATCATCAACGATGACAGCTCGGGCGAAGCGGTATCGAAGCTGCGCGCCATGAACGAAGCTGGCAACGTGACCTGGGACGTTGTGGATGTTGAAGCGGCGGACGCCATGCGTCTGTGTGACGAAGGCCTGGCCGAAGAAATCGACTTCAACACCATGCTGGCCCCGGCGCCTGATGGCACCTCGGCCGAAGATGACTTCGGCGCAATGCTGGTTTCCGACTGCTTCATCCCGCAGATCGTATTCTCGACCACCTTTGGCTACCGCACCGACCTGGTTGGCGACACCCCGCCCAGCTCGGTCTGTGACGTCTTTGACCTGGAAGCCTACCCGGGCAAGCGCGCGCTGGCGAAAAAGCCGATCGGCAACGTAGAATGGGCGCTGCTGTGTGACGGTGTTCCGAAGGACGAGATCTACGAAGTTCTGGAAACTTCCGAAGGTCAGGACCGCGCACTGGCGAAACTGGACACCATCAAAGACCAGACCATCTGGTGGTCCGCTGGCGCCGACACCCCTCAGCTGCTGGCTGACGGCGAAATCGTAATGGGCTCGACCTTCAACGGTCGTCTGTTCTCGGTCATCGAAGAGCAGAAACAGCCGGTTGCGATGCTGTGGGACGCTCAGGTGTTTGACATCGACGGCTGGATCATTCCGACCGGTCTGAGCGAAGAGCGCAAAGCCCGTGCTCTGGACTACATCTACTTCGCCACCGACACCCAGCGTCTGGCGGATCAGGCCAAGTACATCTCCTACGGTCCGGCCCGTGCCTCCTCGGCACCGCTGGTAGGTAAGCACGCCGAACTGGGCATCGACATGGCGCCGCACATGCCGACCGATCCGGCGAACGCCAAGAACACCTTCCTGAACAACTATGAGTTCTGGGCGGACTATCGCGACGATATCGACGCGAAATTCCAGGCTTGGCTGGCCAAGTAAGAAGCTGAACCCTCAGCTTTGATATAAAGGATGGGCCGCAACGTACGGCCCATCCACACCAAATTTCCGACGGGGACACCATGAGCGTTACAACCGATACCGGCCAAGCTACGGGCCCAGTGTTGGCCGCAGACGGCACACCGCTAAAGCGCAGCCTCAGCCGCGCCCTTCGCCGCCAGAAGATGCGAGCATTGATGCTGATTGCACCGCTGCTGATCTTCGTCCTGGTTTCATTCATCATTCCTATCGGCTCGATGCTGTTCCGCTCGGTGGAAAATGACATCGTTGCTGATACGCTGCCGCTGACCGTGGTTGAACTGCGCAATTGGGACGCCGAAAGCGGCGAATTGCCGGATGAGGCGCTTTATGCGGCCTTCGCCACTGATATGGTCGCTGCGATTGAAGCCAAAAAGCACACACGTCTGGGCACCCGTCTGAACTATGAGCAGACCGGCATGTCGTCGCTGTTCAGAAAGTCCGGCCGCAAACTGAAAAAACTTGACCCTGCAGCCGATGCGCCTTTCAAAGAAAAGATCATCGATATCGACAAGAAGTGGGGCGATGTTGAGACCTGGCGGACAATCAAAACGCATTCTGTGCGGCTGACAAACGGCTATTTCTTGAACGCCGTGGACATGCGCCGCACCCCTGAGGGCGCGCAATCGCAGCCCGAAGACAAACAGATCCTGATCAAGTTGTTCCAGCGGACGCTGATCATGTCGGTGATCATCACCGTGTCCTGTATCATTCTTGGCTACCCGGTGGCCTGGATTCTGGCCAACCTGCCAATGCGCACCGCCAACATCCTGATGATCCTGGTCTTGCTGCCCTTCTGGACATCGCTTCTGGTGCGAACCTCGGCGTGGAAGGTGATGCTGCAGCAACAGGGGGTGGTCAATGAGGTGCTGGTGTGGCTTGGCATGGTTGCGGATGACTCACGCCTTGTACTGATCAACAACCAGACCGGTACGATCATTGCGATGACCCACATCCTGCTGCCGTTCATGATCCTGCCGATGTATTCGGTGATGCAGACGATCAAACCCTATTATGTGCGCGCTGCAAAATCGATGGGCGCCACCGATTGGACGGCCTTCTGGCGCGTCTACTTCCCGCAGTCCATTCCGGGCATCGGGGCGGGGTCGATCCTCGTGTTCATTCTGGCGATTGGCTACTACATCACGCCTGAAATCGTCGGCGGCACCAAAGGTGTCTTCATCTCGAACCGGATCGCATACCACATTTCCAGCTCACTGAACTGGGGTCTGGCAGCGGCGCTTGGCACCATTCTGCTGGCGGTGGTTCTGATCCTCTACTGGGCCTACGATAAGATCGTTGGCATCGACAACGTGAAGCTGGGGTAACGAACATGGCTGCACTTACTCCCATCTCTCGCAAACCCATGTCACTGGTCATGCCCACCGTGGGCGCGGCCGGGGCGCTTCTGGGGCTCTTTGTCGGCACTGCAAACGGATCTGGTCTTGCCGGCATCGTGATCGGCGCGGCACTGATCGTGGCCATGGCTGCGGTGTTCATCTTCGGCCTGAAGAACGAAGGCCTTGCCAAGTGGATCTCCATCGCGCTGCTGGCCGTTCTGGGCTTTGTCTTCGGTGGTGTGCCGGGGGTGATCCTGGGCGCCGTCTTTGGCTGGCTGTTCCACTGGTTCATCTATTGGCTCTATGAAGGGCGCTATCGTCAGCGCCTGCTGCCTTACCTGACACCACGTCAGGTGCTGTGGCACTACAGCTTCCGGGTGATCTGTGGGGCGATCTTTACCTTCCTGATCACGCCGATCCTGGTGGTGATGCCGCTGTCGTTCAACGCGCAGGACTTCTTTACCTTCACGCCTGAAATGCTGCGCCTGGATCCGGAAGGCTATTCGCTGAAGCATTACCGTGACTTCTTCACCAACAATGAATGGCAGCGCTCGTTCAAGAACTCGCTGATCATCGCGCCGATTGCGACGGTCATCTCGGTGAGCCTGGGCACCCTGGCGGCCATTGGCCTCAGCCAGAGCCACGTGCCGTTCAAACGGGCGATCATGGCGATCCTGATTTCGCCGATGATTGTGCCGTTGATCATTTCGGCCACCGGCATGTTCTTCTTCTACAGCCAGATCGGCAACTGGCTGGAAGGATCGCTGGGCCTCGACAAGACCTTTGTCGGTTACATCAAAGTGGTTCTGGCGCATGCTGTGCTGGGCATCCCCTTTGTGATCATCACCGTCACCGCAACGCTGGTGGGTTTTGACAACTCACTGACCCGTGCGGCGGCGAACATGGGGGCGAACCCGGTGACCACCTTCTTCAAGGTGCAGATGCCGCTGATCCTGCCCGGCGTGATCTCAGGGGGCCTGTTCGCCTTCATCACCTCGTTTGACGAAGTGGTTGTGGTGCTGTTTGTCGGCTCGGCCAGCCAGAAGACGCTGCCATGGCAGATGTTTACCGGCCTGCGCGAGCAGATCTCACCGACCATTCTGGCGGTGGCGACGATCCTTGTTGTGATCTCGATCGGTCTGCTGACCACGGTGGAACTGTTGCGCCGTCGCTCCGAGCGTCTGCGCGGGATGAGCCCGGGTTAACCCGACCTCAGCATCGCGAAATCAAACGGTGCGCGCCCTTCGGGGCGCGCGCTTTGTGTCTCGGGGCCTTTGGCCCCTCGGGGGGCCTCCGGCGGGAGTATTTGGGGATCATTGAAAGACATGAAAAAGGCGGCCTCCGCATTGGGGCCGCCTTTGCTGTCAGTTGGTCCTGATGGATCAGGCGCGCACCAGCGCCTCATAGGCCTCAGAAATTTCACGGGTCAGCGTGCCGACCTCAAAGGTGAAATCACCGATCTGGCCCACGGGGGTCACCTCGGCGGCGGTGCCGGTCAGCCAGCACTGTTCGAAGGAGGCCAGCTCTTCCGGCAGGATGTGGCGTTCGATGACGTTCACGCCACGGTCTTTCAGCATGCCAATGACGGTCTGGCGGGTGATGCCGTTCAGGAAGGCGTCAGGCTTGGGGGTGTGCACTTCGCCGTCTTTCACGAAGAAGATGTTGGCGCCGGTCGCCTCAGCCACATAGCCGCGGTAGTCATACATCATTGCGTCTGAGCAGCCTTTGTCTTCGGCGGCGTGTTTCGACATGGTGCAGATCATGTAGAGGCCGGCGGCCTTGGCTTCATGCGGGATGGTGGCGGGGTCAGGACGGCGCCATTTGGCGATGTCGAGTTTGGCGCCTTTCATCTTGGCGTCGCCATAGTAGTTGCCCCATTCCCAGGCGGCGACGGCGACCTGCACCGGGTTCTTGCGCGACGCAACGCCCATGTCTTCACCCGCGCCGCGCCAGGCGACGGCCCGTACGTAGGCGTCCTGCCAGCCGTTGGCCTTCAGCACCTCGTATTTGGCGGCTTCCAACTCTTCGACCGAGTAGGGGATTTCCATGTCCAGCAGTTCAGCCGATTTGATCAGACGTTCGGAGTGTTCCACCGATTTGAAGATCTTGCCATTGTAGCAGCGTTCACCTTCGAACACCGAGGAGGCATAGTGCAGCGCGTGGCTGAGAATGTGGACATTGGCGTCACGCCATTCCACCAGTTTGCCATTCATCCAGATCTTGCCGTCGCGATCGTCATAACCGGCCATTGTCGTCTCTCCTGCCCTAGATGGGGTGTTTGCGAAAATTGCGCCGAATTGGACCGGAGCGGACATATTCTTGCGCGAAAACTGCGATTCGGTAGCATTCCGATCTTGGAAAGTCAATAAGACTGACATAAGCTGATGAAACCATTGGCAGTAGGTGAGTTTTGGAGGATTGGATGAGCGACGTTGGTACGGGCGAGAATCTCCTCTTTCTGACGGATGAGCAGCTGCGACAGGGGATCGAGGCTATGTTCTTCGCCTATCGTGGATTTACCGCGGATCCCGATCGGATTTTGACCGGCATGGCCTATGGCCGCGCCCATCACCGGGCCATCCACTTTATCAACCGTGCCCCAGGCACAACGGTGAACAACCTGCTGATCCTGCTGGGGGTGACCAAACAGTCGCTGAACCGGGTTCTGCGGACCCTGATTGAGGATGGGCTGGTCGAAAGCCGCGTTGGTGTCAGCGACAAGCGCGAGCGTAACCTCTATTTGACCGATGCAGGTCAGGAGTTGGAACGCAAACTGTCGGATGCCCAACGCGCCCGTATGCGCGCGGCCTACCGGGCGGCGGGGCCGCAAGCGGTGGCCGGGTTCCGGCAGGTTCTGGAAGCGATGATGGATCCTGAAATGCGCCGCAAATACCACGCCCTGAGGGAGAGCGGCGCATGAGTGACATAGACGCCCACCTGCTGATTGTTGATGATGATGAGCGGATTCGCAGCCTGTTGCAGAAATTTCTGATCCGCAACGGTTTCCTGGTGTCGGCGGCGCGTGACGCGGCGCATGCGCGACGGCTGCTGTCGGGTCTTGATTTCGATATGATCGTGATGGATGTGATGATGCCCGGTGAGGATGGCGTCAGCCTGACCCGCGATCTGCGCCAGACCATGAGCACCCCGATCCTGCTGCTGACCGCCAAGGGCGAAACCACCGACCGGATTGCCGGGTTGGAGGCGGGGGCAGATGACTACCTGTCAAAACCCTTTGAGCCGAAAGAACTGCTGTTGCGGATCAATGCCATTCTGCGCCGTATGCCCGAGCCAGAGGCCAAGGATGCCGCCCCCAAGGTGCTGAGCCTTGGCCCGATCCGCTACGATATTGATCGCGGCGAATTGTGGCGCGGCGATGAGATCGTGCGTTTGACCGCCACCGAAAGCCAGTTGATGAAAATCTTCTCGGCCCTGCCGGGTGAGGCGATTAGCCGGGCCAAGCTGGTGGAGGATCTGGGCCGTGACCGGGGTCAGGCGCAGGAACGTGCTGTGGACGTGCAGATCACCCGGCTGAGGCGCAAGTTGGAAAGCGATCCGAAACAGCCGCGGTATCTGCAAACGGTGCGCGGTGCAGGCTACATGCTGGCGCCGGATTAAAGCGCCATCTTGGGCAGGGCGCCGGTCTCGACTTCACCCGCAAAATATGGTCTGACAGCGCGTAACGATCAGGTTTGGATGGAGAGGCCGCATGAGCGAGAAACCCGTCAGTGAGATGAGCTTTGAAGATGCGATGCGAGAGCTGGAAACCGTTGTTGGCCAGCTGGAGCGTGGCGATGTTGCGCTTGAGGATTCCATCAAGCTCTATGAGCGTGGCGCAAAGTTGAAAAAGCGCTGCGAGGCTAAGCTGAAAGAGGCCGAGGAAAAAGTGGCTGCGATCACTTTGGATGGTGAGGGCCAGCCCAACGGCCTGAATGCGGTCGAAGGTCTTTAAGTGTTTGAAACCCGTTTGAAAGACGCCGCATCGCAGGTGCAGGCGCATCTGGATGATGTGATTGGCGCCATGGGTGATCTGCCGGTGGTGCAGGCGATGTCCTATGCCAGTGCGGGCGGTAAACGGCTGCGGGCCTTTCTGGTGTTGGAAAGCGCCCGGTTGCATGGAATTGCGCCGGAACAGGCGATTTGGGCTGCGGCCTCGGTTGAGGCGCTGCATGCCTACTCGCTGGTGCATGATGATCTGCCGGCGATGGATGATGATGACCTGCGGCGCGGTTTGCCGACCGTCCATGTGAAATGGGATGAGGCCACCGCGGTTCTGGCGGGTGATGCGTTGCAGACGCTGGCGTTTGAATTGCTGGCGCGGCCAGAAGCCTCAGCCGATCCGCTGGTGCGGGCGGAACTGGTGCTGCGGATGGCCCGTGCGGTGGGTGCTGAGGGCATGGTCAAAGGCCAGGCCTTGGATATTGCAGCTGAAACAGCGACAACACCGCTGACGCTGGAACAGATCACCGAACTGCAGGCCGGGAAAACCGGGGCGCTGATTGAATGGTCGGCCTGTGCCGGTGCGGTGCTGGCGGGGGCGGACACCGAAGCGCTGAGCATCTATGCCCAGAAACTGGGGTTGGCCTTTCAGATCTGGGACGATGTGCTGGACGTCGAAGGGGATGTGGAAACCGTTGGCAAGGCGGTGGGCAAAGACGCCGATGCCGGCAAAGCGACCTTCGTTTCGCTGCTGGGGTTGGATGCGGCAAAATCCCGCGCGCAAACCCTCGTGCAAGAGGCCTGTGTTGCGCTAGGTTCTTACGGAGATGAGGGCGAAACCTTGCGGCAAGCAGCGCGTTTCGTTATCTCGCGACACAGCTAGAATCCCACCCCGGAGGGGGCCATGTCAGATAGACCCAATACACCGCTTTTGGACCAGGTGAATGTGCCTGCCGATCTGAAGCGTTTCAACGACGCTCAGCTGCGCCAGATAGCGGATGAGTTGCGGCAGGAAACCATTTCCGCCGTGTCGGAAACCGGCGGCCATCTGGGCGCAGGCCTTGGGGTGGTTGAGCTGACCGTGGCGATCCATTCGGTCTTTGATACCCCGCGGGACAAGCTGATCTGGGATGTCAGTCACCAGAGCTACCCGCATAAGATCATCACCGGTCGTCGCGATCGGATCCGCACCCTGCGTCAGCAGGACGGGCTGTCTGGTTTCACCAAACGCTCTGAATCGCCCTATGACCCGTTTGGCGCGGCGCATAGCTCCACCTCAATCTCGGCAGGTCTTGGCTTTGCGGTGGCGCGGGATCTGGGGGGCAGCCCTGAGGCCGGTCTTGGCGATGCCATTGCGGTGATCGGCGATGGCTCCATGTCGGCTGGTATGGCCTTTGAGGCGATGAACAACGCGGGCCATTTGGGCAAACGTCTGTTTGTGGTGCTGAACGACAATGACATGTCGATCGCCCCGCCGGTGGGCGCGCTGTCGAACTATCTGAACCGTCTTTATACCGTTGAGCCGCTGCAGGATATCAAGCAGGCCGCCAAAGGGGCGGTTAGCCTGTTGCCGGAACCTTTCCGCGAGGGCGCCAAACGCGCCAAGGAAATGCTGAAAGGCATGACCATTGGCGGCACGTTGTTTGAAGAGCTGGGCTTCACCTATGTGGGGCCAGTTGATGGCCACGACATGCCGCAATTGTTGCAGGTCATGCGCACCTTGAAGGCGCGCGCGACCGGCCCGGTGCTGATCCACGTGCAAACCAAAAAGGGCAAAGGCTATGCCCCGGCCGAAGCCGCATCGGACAAGGGGCACGCCACGGCCAAGTTTGATGTGCTGACCGGCAAGCAGCACAAAGCCGCGTCCAACGCGCCCAGCTATACCAGCGTGTTTTCCAAGGCCCTGCTGGTGGAGGCCGCGGTGGATGACAAGATCACCGCAGTGACAGCTGCGATGCCGGACGGGACCGGTCTGGGTCTGTTCGCGGAACGTTATCCCAGCCGCTGTTTTGACGTGGGCATTGCTGAACAGCACGGCGTGACCTTTGCCGCCGGTCTGGCGGCCGGGGGGATGAAGCCGTTCTGCGCGATGTATTCGACCTTCCTGCAGCGCGGCTATGATCAGGTGGTGCATGATGTTGCCATTCAGCGGCTGCCCGTCCGTTTCGCCATCGACCGCGCCGGTTTGGTTGGCGCCGATGGGGCCACCCATGCGGGCAGCTTTGATGTGGCCTATCTGGCAAACCTGCCGGGGATGGTGGTCATGGCTGCGGCGGATGAGGCTGAGTTGATGCATATGGTGGCGACCGCCGCTGCGCATGATGAGGGGCCGATTGCCTTCCGTTACCCGCGTGGTGAAGGCGTCGGCATCGACCTGCCCGAACGTGGCACCCCGCTGAAAATTGGCAAGGGCCGCATCATTCAGGACGGCAGCCGTGTTGCGATCCTGTCCTTCGGCACCCGCCTGCAGGAGGTCATGCAGGCCTGTGACCGGCTGGCGGCCAAGGGGATCACCCCAACCGTGGCTGATGCCCGTTTCGCCAAACCGCTGGATGAGGATCTGATCCGCGATTTAGCTGCGAACCATGAGGTTCTGCTGACGATTGAGGAAGGCGCTATTGGCGGTTTCGGCAGCCACGTGGCGCAGTTCCTGGCCGAAGAGGGCGTTTTTGATCACGGTCTGAAGTACCGCTCGATGGTGCTGCCGGACATCTTCATCGATCAGGCCAGCCCGAAAGCGATGTATGATGTGGCGGGTCTGAATGCGTCGGATATTGAAGCGAAGGTGCTCAAAACGCTGAACATCGCCTCGATCGGTGAAAAGCGCGCCTGACTCGCAGCACAACCCAAGGCTTATAGAGCGCTACCTCTAGGGGTAGCGTTTTGCGTTATTAGGGGCCAACACGGACGAAATTGACGTCAAATCAGCCCAAAACCGGAAAAACATTGATTTTTTTCCGAATTTTGGGGCAGTTTGGTAAGATACCAGTTCAAATTTTTTATCGGCTTTGTGGGGCTGCTCCACGTTTATTCAAAGCCAACCTGAAACGCCGGCCGTGACCGGCCGAAGCCTGTTTTGGAGATTTGATGATGAAGACACTGCTCGCCTCTGTTGCCAGCCTTTCTGCATTTTGTGCTCCCGCGTTTGCCGGGAACGTTGAAGCGGCTGCGATGGATCCCGAAGTGATCGAGGCCGCTGCCGCCTCATCCGATGGGGGAATGGTTGTTCTGGGGATTATGGTTGCTGTACTGTTGCTGACAGCACTCAGCAGCACGAGCACGCCGCCTGTGCCCACCTAAGCATCAGTTTATCTGCAAGTTTGACCCGTACCCGTTTCCAGGGTTCCCTGGTTTATGGTGGGCGGCTTCCGCCCATCTTCGGCGTCTCAAATCCACCCAATCCAACTGGAGGAATTGAAATGAAGAAATTTTTTGTCGTCCCTGCGCTGATGGTCCTGCTGGCATCACCGGCTGCTGCAGGTAGCGTTGAAGCAGCTGCGATGGATCCTCAAGTGATCGAGGCTGCGGCGGCATCCTCATCGGATGAGGGGTTTGTTGTGATGGGCATCATGGTGGCCATCCTGCTTCTGGCAGCTTTGAACAGCAGTTCGCCTTCGATGTACGCCCTCGACGGCTGAGATCAATCAGTTCCAGCTCATATTGCGTGTGGGGCATCGCGCCGCGCACGTAAAACGATACTGAGGCGCAAAATCAACAGCTTCCGATTCATAATCGAGGGAGGTGCCCCATTGCTTGAGAGTGGCGGGTGAAACAGGCACCACTGTGGCCGGAAAATAGAATCGTATTTTAGGGAGCCCCCGATGAAACGTCTCGCCACCGCCACTCTTGCCATTGCTGCAATGACTGTTCCTGCCTTCGCCGGCAACATGGACCCAGCTGTCATGGATCCGGAAGTGATTGAAGCCGCCGCTGCCTCCTCTTCGGACGGTGGCCTTGCTGTAATGGGCATCATGGTTGCCGCGCTTCTGTTGGCTGCACTCAGCTCGAACACACCAGCGCCCACTCTGTTGCCGTAAGGGCATCCTTAGCGCTGAAGTTTGAGAAATGGCCCCGCTGGGGCCATTTTTATGTCTGCTGCTCCGCTTTCAGCAATGCAGACAAACCGCTGCGATAATCGGGGTATTGCAGCACGACCCCCAATTCATCCTTGATACGATCGTTCCGCACCCGCTTGGACTCGGCGTAGAAACTGCGCGCCATCGGCGTCATTTCGGCGGTTTCGAAATCAACGGCTTCGGGCACCGGCATCTGCAACAGCTCTGCGGCATAGGCGATGACATCTTCGGGCGGGGCAGGGTCATTGTCACAGAGGTTATAGGCAGCGCCGGGATTGGGCCGGTTGATGGAGGCCTCCAGCACTTGCGCGATGTCATCGACATGGATGCGGCTGAAAACCTGGCCCTCTTTGATGATCCGCCGCGCGGTTCCGTTGCGCACTTTGGCAAAGGGCCCACGGCCGGGCCCGTAGATCCCAGCCAGACGGAAAATATGCAGCGGCAGGTTTGGGATTTTCTGCCAGGCGGCTTCGGCCTCGACCCGCAGTTGGCCACGTTTGGTCGAAGGGGTCAGCGGCGTGGCCTCATCCACCCAGCCGCCCTGATGGTCGCCATAAACACCTGTTGTCGAGAGGTAACCCACCCAGTCAAATGCCGCCGCAGGGGTGGTGATCTGATCACGGTAGCGGTTCAAAACGGGATCGCCGTCTGGCCCAGGACCGGCTGAGATCAGCAGGTGACTGGCACTCGCGATGTGATTGCTCAGATCCTCGTCCCAGAGCACCGGTTCAACACCGGCGGCGCGCAGCGCATCACATTTTTCAGCCTTGCGGGTGGTGCCGATGATACGCCAGCCCTGCGGCACCAGCCGTGCCGCCAGCGCCACAGCGGAAAATCCATGGCCGAAAGAAAGCAGTGTCTTGGTCATGTCGTCCCTATTTTCTATGTGTCCTTTAGGCTGGGTCCGGCCCCAACAGGGCATCGGTCACCTCGCAGCGCTGCCCGTCATAAAACATATCCAGCACTTGGGCAAAGACCGGTGGGGCTTCTTTGACTGTGGCAAAGAGCGTGGCTGAGCTGCGCAGCTTTCGGGCGTCGACCTTGCCCATGATCATTTCGGCGGGCTGATCCAGATGCTGCAACAGCAGATCCATCATGTGCACCAGACGTGGCCCCAGCACATCATGGTGCAGGTAAGCCTCTGCTTCGGCCAGGTTTTCGATCCCATAGTAAATTGCATAGTCCGACCGCCCCAGACCAACCAGTTGCGGGTAGATGTACCACATCCAATGAGACATCTTGCGGCCCTGTGAAATCTCACGCGCGGCATCGTCATAGTTGCGGGATTGCGCCTGCACAAAGCGGGATAGATCGTAGTTCATCGGTCCTCAAACGTCAGCGGGTGGGGTGGCACCCAGGCGCATCTAGCGGTGTCACGGTCAGAATGGCGAAATCCGCGCTGAGGCGAAAGACCTCCATACCAAAGAGAGCGTTGGGTCCCCCTGCCACAAAGCATCAAGCACCCCGTGCACCCTTCTTTTGTTGCCTCATCGGCCGCTTTGTCACGGGGAATGGTTGAACCTGCGATCTACCCATGTCAACGTCAGGCGAAAAAGGGAACGCGCAATGCCCAATACTTCACAGGATGTTTTGATTGAAACGCCGGTGCTGCCGGCCGCAGAACAGTTTTCAGACGCAGCCGAAGCCGTTGATCGGCTGGAGTTGCTTTATCGCGGGGCGACTGAATTTTTGTCCCAGCACTTTCGCGCTACATTGGCCTCGGGCCAGGCAGATCGCCGGTATCGGGCATTTTATCCCGAGGTGCGGATCACCACGGTCACCCATGCCAAGGTCGACAGCCGCTTGAGCTTTGGCCACGTGTCACAGCCCGGCACCTTTGCCGCCACAATCACCCGCCCGGATCTGTTCCGCAATTACCTGCAGCAACAGATTGGCCTGTTGATCCACAACCACGGCGTTGCGGTAGAGGTGGGCCTGTCGACCACGCCGATTCCGGTGCATTTTGCAGTGGCGGGACAGGGCGACATCACCGTGCCGCAGGAAGGCGCGGCGCAGTTTATTCTGCGTGATGTCTTTGATGTGCCGGATCTCAACACCACCAATGATGACATCGTGAACGGCACCTATGAGGTGCCCGCCGATGGCACGATGCCGCTGGGCCCGTTTACGGCGCAGCGGGTGGATTACTCACTGGCCCGTCTCAGCCACTATACTGCGACAGATCCTGAGCATTTCCAGAACCACGTGCTGTTCACCAACTACCAGTTCTACGTGTCCGAGTTCGAAGCCTACGCCCGCAAAATGCTGGCGGATCCTGACAGCGGCTATACCGCCTTTGTTGCCACTGGCAACGCTGAGATCACGGCGGCTGATCAGCCCTTGGCCAAGTCTGAGAAGATGCCGCAGATGCCAACCTACCACCTGAAACGGGCGGACGGGTCGGGCATCACGCTGGTCAATATCGGGGTGGGGCCGTCAAACGCCAAAACCGCCACTGATCATATCGCGGTGCTGCGGCCGCACGCCTGGATTATGGTCGGCCATTGTGCCGGTCTGCGCTCCAGCCAGAGCCTTGGTGATTTTGTCCTCGCCCACGCCTATCTGCGCGAAGATAAGGTGCTGGATGACGACCTGCCGGTCTGGGTGCCGGTGCCGGCTTTGGCGGAAATTCAGGTGGCGATGGAACAGGCCGTGGCTGAGGAAACGCAGCTGGATGGTTATGACCTGAAACGGGTCATGCGCACCGGGACTGTGGCCAGTCTTGACAACCGAAACTGGGAACTGCGCGATCAAACCGGACCGGTTCAGCGTCTCAGCCAGTCACGTGCCATCGCCCTTGATATGGAAAGCGCCACAATCGCCGCTAATGGCTTCCGGTTTCGGGTGCCTTACGGAACTTTGCTCTGTGTGAGCGACAAACCGCTGCATGGTGAGCTGAAACTGCCGGGAATGGCCTCAGACTTCTATAAAACACAGGTTTCGAGGCATTTGCTTATTGGCATTCGGGCCATGGAAAGGCTAAGAAATATGCCGTTGGAACGCATCCATAGTCGGAAACTGCGCAGTTTCGATGAAACAGCGTTCCTTTGACTGAGGGTAAACCAGTGTTTTTTGCTAGTTTTGGCGTGGTTGCAGAACACAATTCGTTGTGTTTATACGCTATATAACGTTAACTATGCGCGAAGAGGCCCAAGTGATCGGGCGAATTAAGGAGACCTAAAAAATGGCAAAACCGATGACCAAGACTCAGCTGGTAGCTGCGCTGGCCGAGGAAATGGGCGCGGAAAAGAAAACCGCAAGCGCTGCACTGGACGCTGTTGTGTCGATCATCACCAAAGAAGTATCGGGCGGCGGTGCCGTAACCCTGCCCGGCATCGGCAAAATCTACTGCCGTGAGCGCCCTGAGCGCATGGTGCGCAACCCTGCCACCGGTGAGCAGATCAAAAAAGAAGCGGACAAGGTTGTGAAAATGACCATCGCGAAAGCGCTGAAAGACAGCGTAAACGCCTAAGTCTGCATCTGTCAGAATTACGGAAAGGGTCGCCTCAGGGCGGCCCTTTTTGGTTTTTGGGATGTGCCGCTGCCGCCTTCACAGGAACTTCTGCACCTCAATCACATAGCCGTTCGGATCTTCGCAGAAGAAACTGTAGATGCCGAACTGTTCGATCTTTTCAGGGGCGCCATGCAATGTGGCGCCCTTGGCCTGCAGCCGGGAATGCCAGCCATCCACATCCTCGCGCAGCAGGGTGATCATGCTGCCCTCCGGGTTGGCGCGGCGGTTTTCAAATTCCCGGCACACGCCGATCAGCGCCTGATCGCCCGCCTGATAAATCCGCGCCGCGCCTGCATCGCGCCACAGCGGCAGCTCCAGCACGTCGCCGTAGAACCGGGCGGCTTCCTCCAGATCTTTGCAATAGACCCAGGTGATCATTCCCGCATCTGTTCCTGTTTGCTGCATCGTCCACTCCGTAGTTCTGCGGCTTGTGATTGCTGATTTGCGCGTGTTAGCTGACGCGCAGGAAATCATCAGGCAGAAGGCAGGGCAAGGAATGAACGCAGGTGCGATTGGTCTGGGGCTGGCCTTTGCCTTCATGTGGTCTTCGGCGTTCACCTCTGCGCGGGTGATTGTGGAATATGCACCGCCGATGGCATCGCTGTCTCTGCGCTTTCTGGTGTCGGGGCTGATCGGTATCGCCATCGCCCGCGCGCTAGGGCAGAGTTTCCGCCTGCCCCCTGCACAATGGCGCGCCACGATCCTGTTCGGGGTCTGTCAGAATGCGCTGTACCTTGGCCTTAATTTTGTTGCGATGCAGTGGGTTGAGGCCTCGCTCGCGTCGATCATCGCCTCAACCATGCCGCTGATGGTGGCGGTTGCCGGTTGGGTGGTGTTCCGTGAAAAACTGCCGAAACTTGCCATGGCTGGCCTGATCCTGGGCATCATCGGTGTGGTCCTGATCATGGGCGCGCGGATGGGGGCGGGTGTCGATATGCTGGGGGTTGCCCTGTGTTTCATCGCCGCCGTGGCGCTGACCATTGCCACGCTGGCGGTGCGCGGTGCGTCCTCCGGTGGCAATGTGATGGTCATCGTTGGCCTGCAAATGCTGATCGGCTCCGCCGTGCTGGCCGTGCCCGCAGCGATGCTGGAAACGATCGAGGTGACCTTCAGCTGGCAACTTATCGTGGCGTTCCTCTACACCACATTTGTGCCGGGACTGGCGGCAACCTGGGTCTGGTTTACCTTGGTCAATCGCATCGGCGCGGTGAAGGCGGCAACCTTCCACTTCCTCAACCCGTTTTTCGGCGTGGCGATTGCCGCCGCCCTGTTGGGCGAAAGCCTGGGCGTGCTGGATGTGATCGGTGTGGCGGTGATTGCAGCGGGCATTCTGGCGGTACAGCTCTCCAAACAGAAAGCGACATAATCCCCCACGAGGACGTGATCCCGCGTCAGGGTATTGTCGGATGACTTTGCGCGCCGGTCCAAGCATTTTGGCAGCATGGAATTGGTGTTTGGATATCTTGCCGGTCTGTTGACCCTGATTAACCCCTGCGTGCTGCCAGTGCTGCCGATTGTTCTGGCGGGTGCCTTGCAGGCGCATCGGCTGGGGCCCGTCGCGCTGGCATTGGGTATGGGGGTCAGCTTTGTCAGCTTCGGCCTGTTGGTCAGCGGCTTTGGCTTTGCCCTCGGCATTGATGCGCAGATGATTTCCGACGCGGGTGCGGTTTTGATGATCGGCTTTGGTCTGATCCTGCTGGTGCCCCGGTTTTCCAGCGCATTCAGCACCGCAACCGCGGGCATCGCAGCTTCTGCTGATGGTCAGATGAACAGCGTTGATCATACCAGCCTGCGCGGCCAGTTTCTAGGTGGCCTGCTGCTGGGCGCGGTTTGGAGCCCCTGTATCGGCCCCACATTGGGCGGCGCTATCTCGCTGGCCTCACAAGGGGGTAGCCTGCTTTGGGCAGGGGCGATCATGGTCAGCTTCGCCGCTGGCGTAGGCACGATCATTCTGGCGCTGGGCTATGGCGCACGCGGGCTGTTGATCCGCCACAAAGGCGCCATGCGCCTGATCGCCGAAAAGGCGCGACCGGTGATGGGTATCGTGTTCCTGGCGGTTGGTTTGGCCTTGTTATTCCGTCTGCAACACTATGCTGAGGCCTGGGCGGTGAACGCCTTGCCTTATTGGTTGCAGGATCTCTCTGTTCGCTTCTGAAGAAGGATAAGATTATGAAACGTCGCGATTTTATGGCCCTTGGCGCCGCAACACTGCTGACCGCCGGCGCGGCATGGGCAGAACCGCTGGACTACACCGAAGGTCTGGCCAAGGCGCATCTGGCCAAGGGTGAGGTGGTCTTCCTCGACTTCAAGGCGGATTGGTGTTCGACCTGTGCGGCGCAGGAACGTGCGATCACGGCGCTGATGGCGGAAAACCCCGAATATGCTGAGAAGATAACCTTCATCAACGTTGACTGGGACCAGTTTGGCCGGTCCGATCTGGTGAAAGAGCTGCGGATCCCCCGCCGCTCCACCCTGGTGGCGCTGCAGGGTGATGCGGAGATTGGCCGTATCGTGGCAGATACCAAGAAAAGCACCATCAAGGCGCTGATGGATCAGGCGCTGGCGGCTTACTCCTAAGGCAAAGCGCTGCGCGTCAGGTCAGCACAAACAACAGGGTGGAGAGCGTGAAAAACGCCCCCACCGTTGCGGTGAGCAGGGCTATGGAGGCCACGCCTTCATGGCCGTATTCCTGCGCAAAGACAACATAGAGCACCAGCATTGGCATCGCGGCGGAGATCACCACCGCGGTCCACATATCTGGGCTGAGCGCCGGCATGCCGATGAGCGGCAAGAGAGCAGCGGCAAGGATCACCATCGCCGGGTTCACAATCAGCTTGCCGATCAGGATCTGCACCGCCAGTGACATTTCCCCCCGCAGCGGCAGCCCGACCAGCGAACCGCCGATCATCACCAGCGCCAGGGCCGATGCTGATGCGGCCAGCATATCCAGCAGGCGATAGCCCGCATCCGGCAGATCAATATCCAACAGAAGCAGCAACAGCCCAGTCAGCAACCCGATGAACATCGGCCGTTTCAGGATGGATAGAAACAGCCCGCTCAGCATCTGCAGCTTGGTGCGATCATCCCGGTCACGCGCGCCCTCCAGGAACATCAGGCCCAGAGGGATCAGCAGAAAATTTTCCACGATAAAGTTCAGCGCCAGGACGATGCCGGCATGGTCCGGCAGGATCAGCAACATCACAGGATAGCCCACATAGGCCGAGTTGGGGCAGCAGCTGCCCATCGCGCCAATTGCGCGCCGTGCAGGGCCGGTGCCCTGCAGCCACAGCACCAGATAGACCAGACCAAAGGTGGCCAAGCCCCCGAGGGCAAAGACCAGCGCGTAGTCCAGTTGCAGCACATCAGCCAGATCGCGTTTCGCCACCGCACCACACAGCAGCGCCGGCAGCGCGATGTTCAACACGTATTTGCCAAGGATCTTCATATCGCTCTGGGCAAAGACGCCAAAGCGCACCGCGCTGTATCCCAGCGCAATGGTGGCGAAGATCGGGAAGGTGATGCCAAGGATGTCGAACATGTCAGCTTTCTTCAGGGGCCCAATGGGCAGGCGCATCCGCCCCGATTTCCGCCGCCAGATCGTTTAGAAATGCCTGCATCAGCGCCGTGCGTTCCGATGCGATCTGTTGCCCGGTGCGGGTCAGCATACCCTGACCCAAACGCAGCAGTTTCAGCGGGAAGTGATCCAGCGCCTGCTCCTTGTCATCCAGGTCACGCTGTCGCGCAAACGGGTCCGCTGGATCGTAAAGCGGCCGCCCCAGCGCGCCTGAAACAGCGAAACAGCGGGCCAGCCCAATCGCCCCAATCGCGTCCAGCCGATCGGCATCCCTGAGGATCTGTGCCTCAAGCGATTTAGGCTCTATTCCAGCCGAAAAGCTGTGTGCTTCGATCACATGGCGGGCTGCGGAAACCTCCGCAGCGCTATAGCCCAGAGCCTGCAAATGTGGCGCTGCGGCGGCAGCGGCCAGGGTTGAGGCCTCGGCCCGGTTTGGGGCGTCCTTGGGTAGGTTGACCAGATCATGCAGATAGGCCCCGGCCAGCAGGATCCGCAGATCGCCACCCTCAGCAGCGGCGATGCGCTGGCAGGTGGCCCAGACCCGGTCCAGATGCGCCAGATCATGGGCGCTGTCCTGCGCCATCTCCCGCGCGGCAATAGCCCGCAAGGCCTCGCGCAGCGCGTCCATCAGCCGATCTGACCGCGGTTTTCGCCGATCTGGCCACGATGCAGCAGCAGGTGGTCCAGGATCACACAGGCCATCATCGCCTCGGCGACAGGCACGGCACGGATGCCGACGCAGGGGTCATGGCGCCCTTTGGTGATCACCTCAATCGGTGAGCCATCTTTGCGGATCGACTGGCGCGGGGTCAGGATCGATGAAGTGGGCTTCACCGCGAAACGCACAACGACATCCTGCCCGGTGGAAATACCCCCCAGAATGCCACCCGCGTGGTTCGAGGAATAATGCGGCAGGCCATCATTGCCCATGTAGATCTCATCGGCGTTTTCGGTGCCTTTCAGGCGCGCTGCGGCCATGCCTTCGCCGATCTCAACACCTTTTACGGCGTTGATTGACATCATCGCGGCCGCCAGATCGGTGTCCAGCTTGTTATAGATCGGTGCGCCAATCCCGGCGGGAACGCCACGCGCAACCACCTCGATCACTGCGCCAACGCTGTCATGATCCTTGCGCAGCTTCTGCAGGTAATCTTCCCACTTCTGCGCTTGTTCTGGGCCTTGCGGGATCCAGAAATCGTTCTGCTCAATCGCGTCCCAGTCAAAGGCGTCGCGGTCGATCTCCATCTCCCCCATCTGGGTCATGTAGCCCTTGATCTCCAGCCCCGGCACCAGCGCCTTGATTGCCTCGCGCGCAACGCCACCGGCCGCGACACGGGCCGCGGTTTCGCGGGCCGAAGAGCGGCCGCCTCCGCGGTAATCGCGGTTGCCGTATTTCTGGTGATAGGTGATGTCGGCATGACCGGGGCGGAAGGTCTGGGCGATGTCGCCATAGTCCTTTGAGCGCTGATCGGTGTTTTCGATCATCAGCTGGATCGGCGTGCCGGTGGTTTTGCCTTCAAACACGCCAGATAGGATTTTCACCGCGTCGGGTTCGTTCCGTTGGGTGGTGTTTTTGTTCTGACCGGGGCGGCGTTTGTCCAGCCACACCTGCAGCATTTCGGGCGTAACGGGCACCTCAGGCGGGCAGCCGTCCACGGTGGCGCCCAGGGCCGGCCCGTGGCTTTCGCCCCAGGTGGTGACACGGAAAAGATGACCGAAAGAATTCATGCTCATGTGGGCGCCCTCTTTGTTTTCAACCCCTTTAGCGGGATTGCACATAAGGGGGAAGGGAGAAGGCAAGAAAGTGAGGCCAGAGCGCCATGCTGAGACATAAATCACCACCTTCGGGGGCTGCCAGCGGTCCTATCGCGCAGCCAAAGCGCACAGGCGCATTCAGGCGTTGTCATCACCGGCGCGCCGCACTAGGTTCTGCCCCACCTCGGGGTGCCTGAACCACAGGCTGAGATGCATCATGCGAACCCGTAGAACCTGATCCGGTTAACACCGGCGGAGGGAAGGCCCGGCATCTCAGATTCGAGACGTCCCCACACTCCGCCCTGCCAAGAATGGAGTGATACAGATGAAGTATCTTACCCTTGCCACGGGACTGCTTGCCACCACCGCCACCGTCGCTGTGGCCGACACGCCCGTGCTGACTGTTTATACCTATGACAGCTTTGTGTCCGACTGGGGCCCGGGCCCTGCCGTTGAAAAGGCTTTTGAGGAAACCTGCGGCTGCGATCTGCAGCTGGTTGGTGCCGGTGACGGCGCCGCCCTGCTGGGCCGCCTGAAGCTGGAAGGCGCCCGCACTGAGGCGGATGTTGTGCTGGGTCTCGACACCAACCTGACCGCCGCCGCGCTGGACACTGGTCTCTTTGCTGAACATTCGGTTGAGGCCGAGTATGACCTGCCGATCGACTGGGCAGACAGCACCTTTGTTCCTTATGACTGGGGCTATTTTGCCTTTGTTCAGAACGCCGATCTGGACGGTCCTGCGGACTTCAAAGCGTTGGCTGACAGTGACCTGAAAATCGTCATTCAGGATCCCCGTTCCTCGACCCCCGGTCTGGGCCTCCTGATGTGGGTGAAGACCGCCTATGGGGATGAGGCCCCGGCGATCTGGGCTGGTCTGGCGGACAATATCGTCACCGTGACCAAAGGCTGGTCCGAGGCCTATGGCCTGTTCCTGGAAGGGGAGGCCGACATGGTGCTGTCCTACACCACCTCGCCAGCCTATCACCTGATCGCCGAAGAGGATGACAGCAAAACTGCAGCTACCTTCAGCGAAGGTCACTACATGCAGATCGAAGTGGCGGGTAAAATCGCCGGGTCCGATCAGCCTGAACTGGCCGATCAGTTCCTGTCCTTCATGGTTTCGGACGCATTCCAGTCGATCATTCCGACCACCAACTGGATGTACCCGGCTGTTGTGCCTGCCGCTGGCCTGCCTGAGGGGTTTGAGACGCTGATTCAGCCGGAAAAGTCTCTGATTCTGCCATCTGCCGAGGCCCAGCCCGTGCGTGATGCGGCGTTGGCCGAGTGGCTGGGCGCGCTGAGCAAATGATCCGCAGCTGGCCCGGTTTCTTGGCGGCAGGGCTCGTCCTGCTGAGCCTGATCGGGCCACTCATCGCGGTGTTTCTCCGCGCCGGAGAGGCTGGATTTTCTGACCTCTCCTTCAGCGCCGCCGATCAGGCGGCGCTTCGGTTTTCCTTACTGCAATCGTTCCTGTCTGCCAGCCTATCGGTGCTGTTGGCGATCCCGGTGTCCCGGGCCCTGGCGCGGCGGCGGTTTCGCGGTCGAGCGATCTTGATCACCCTGTTGGGCGCGCCGTTTATCTTGCCGGTGATTGTCGCCGTCATGGGGTTGCTGGCGGTTTTTGGGCGTTCGGGCATCCTATCGGATCTGCTGGCCCTCTTTGGCCTGCCACCTGTGCAGATCTACGGGCTGCACGGTGTGGTGCTGGCCCATGTGTTTTTCAATCTGCCCCTGGCCACGCGCATCCTGTTGCAGGCCTGGCAGGATATCCCGGCAGAACGGTTTCGGCTGGCGGCGTCGCTGAACCTGCGCGGCTGGCAGAGCTTTCGCGTGCTGGAAGCGCCGATGCTGATCCGGGCCCTGCCCGGTGCCTGGCTGGTGATCTTTGCGCTGTGTCTCAGCAGCTTTGCGGTGGTCTTGGTTCTGGGTGGTGGCCCCAAGGCGACCACAATTGAGTTGGCGATCTATCAGGCCTTCCGCTTTGATTTCGATCTGGCCCGCGCTGCTATGTTGGCGATGGTGCAGACTCTGCTGGTGGGCATCGTTGCGCTTGTCGCCCTGCGTCATGACGCCGGTCAGGCGCTGGGCGGGGGGCTGGACCGCGTGGTGCAGCGCTGGGATGCCAGCACCGCTGTGGCGCGGGCTTTGGATGCCTGTGCTCTGTTTCTGGCAACTGCGTTTCTGATCCTGCCCATCGCGATGTTGGTCTGGGATGGGCTGCTGGGGCTAGCGCAATTACCACCGCAGGTCTGGGCGGCTTTGCGGATCTCAACCATCGTGGCGCTGAGCTCAACCGCACTGTGTCTGGCCCTGGCCGTGCCGATTGCGCTGGGCGCAGTCCGTCATCCCCGGTTGGAGGCTGTCGGCCTGTTGGGCATCGTCAGTTCTCCCCTTGTGCTGGGTACGGGGCTGTTCTTGATGACCCACCCCTTTGCCAACCCGATCGATCTGGCCTTTGCGGTCACCACATTGGTCAATGCCTTGATGGCGCTGCCGTTTGCCCTGCGGGTTCTGGTGCCCGCGCTGCGGCAGAGTGAGGCGGATTTTGGCCGCCTGGCCGATACGTTGGATCTGCGCGGCTGGGCGCGGTTGCGGTATCTGTTGCTGCCCCGGGCGCGGCGCCCCTTGGGGTTTGCGGCCGGGCTGACGGCGGCCCTGTCGATGGGGGATCTGGGGGTGATCGCCCTGTTTGCAGATCCCAACCGCGCGACCTTGCCCCTGCAGATGTTCCGCTTGATGAGCGCCTACCGGATGGAGGCTGCGGCAGGGGCCGGGTTGCTGTTGCTGTTTTCCAGCCTCGCGCTGTTTTGGATTTTTGACCGAGGAGGCCGTGGCCATGTTGAGGCTTGAGCATCTGACCCTGACCCAAGGGGGCTTTGCCCTCAGCGCGGATCTGTCGGTGGCGACCGGCAGCAAACTGGCGCTGATCGGCCCCTCAGGGGCGGGGAAATCGACCCTACTGAACCTCATTGCCGGGTTTTCCGCGCCGGATCAGGGGCGGGTGTTGTGGCAGGATGCGGATCTGACGGATCTGCCGCCGGGGCAACGACCAGTGTCGATCCTGTTTCAGGACAACAATCACTTCCCGCATCTCACCATCGCGCAGAACGTCGGGCTGGGGCTGCGCCCTGATCTGAAACTGTCCGAGGATGAACAGCGTCAGGTGCGCGAGGCGCTGCACCATGTGGGGCTTTCAGGCATGGAGGGGCGCAAGCCCGGCACCCTGTCCGGCGGGCAGCAGAGCCGTGCGGCATTGGCGCGGGTGCTGGTTCAGAAACGGCCGCTGATTTTGTTGGACGAGCCCTTTGCTGCGCTGGGGCCGGCGCTGAAGGTTGAGATGCTGCAACTGGTGGATCAGGTGGTGCAGGAAACCGGCGGGACGCTGATCATGGTCAGCCATCAGCCCGAAGATGCCAAAGCCATTGCCAGCCATGTTTCGGTGGTGGCCGGGGGCACCGTCACCGCGCCGATTGCGACGGATCAGCTGTTTGCCAATCCACCACAGGCCTTGCGCGATTATCTGGGGGGCTGACGCCTCAGTCCAGTTTGCGGGCTTCGTCGACCAGCATGATCGGGATGCCATTGCGGATCGGGAAGGCCAGATTGGCCGGTTTGGAAATCAACTCCTGTGCCTCGGCGTCATAGTCCAGCCGCCCATGGGTGACGGGGCAGATCAGCGCTTCTAGCATGCGGCGGTCAAAGCTGTGGGTGTCGCTCATTGCAGGATTTCCTCATCTTTCCCCCCGCGTAGCGCAAATTCGATCAGGGTGACAAGGGTTTCCCGCCGGGTTGAGAGGCTGGGCGCCTCCAACAGGGCCTGTTTATCCTCTGGTGCGAAGTCCAAAATCATCGCCAGTGAGTTGATCATCAACTCATCGTCGGTATCGCCCAGACTTTCCCAATCGGTGTCCAGCCCCTTGAGGGTGAAATACCGCTCCAGCAGGCCAAGGAAGGATTTGCGGTTGAACAAAGGGTCATGTTCTTCGGGGCCGCGATCCGCTTCGAACCCGTCCCAGCGCACTTCGCAGCGGCGATAGGGGCTGAAGGTGGTCATCTCCCCGCGCACGCGGAACCGGGAAATGCCGGTCAGGGTGATCATGTAGCGCCCATCCTCGGTTTCCGAGAATTGGGTGACACGCCCCGCGCAGCCGATCTTGTGCAGCTTACCGTCATCCTTGCTGCCCGGCCGGGCGCAGGGTTGCACCATACCGATCAGTCTGGACGGCGTTTTCAGGCAATCCTCAAGCATGGCAAGATAGCGCGGCTCAAAGATATGGAGCGGCAGGCGCGCCCGGGGCAGCAGAAGCGCCCCGGGGAGCGGGAACACGGGGATCGTGTCTGGAAGTGCGACCTTGGGTGTCATGGCTGAGTAAGATAGGCCGCGCCGTGGCTCAGGCAAATATCAATGAGCTGAGTTTGCGTCGGCCATTCAGAACCACCGGGTCATTTCCGGGCAGCGCATCAAAGATGGTGAACAGCTGCTGCTTGGCCGCGCCGTCATTCCATTCGCGGTCCCGTTTGAACAGTTCCAGCAACTCATTCACCGCCTCTTCGACCTGACCTGCGGCATGCAACGCGCCTGCCAGATCAAAGCGGGCTTGATGGTTGTTCTCATCCGCGGCCAGTGCGGCTTTCAACTCATCCAGCGGGCCCGAGTTGGCGGCCTGACGGGCCAGTTCCAGCTGAGCAAAAGCAGCTTCAATCGGCGCCTCCGAGGAGATTTCTGCAGGAACGCCGTTCAACACGGCCTCGGCCTGATCCAACTCACCAACAGCGATCTGGCACCGTGCCAGGCCGCCATAAGCAATGGCATTGTTGGAATCTTCTTCGATCACGGCGGCGTAGATCTGCGCGGCATCTTCCACGGCACCGTCGTTCAGCATCTCTTCGGCCGCTTCCAGCGCACCGTCCAGACCACCGCTGGCATCGCCGCCGCCGGCCTCGATCACTTTTTTCACAAAAGCATCCAGCTCCGAGGCGGGCACCGCCCCCTGGAACATGTCCACCGGGCGACCTTTGACAAAAGCGACAACGGTTGGGATCGATTGCAACGGCAGACCCTGCTGGGCCAAAGCCGCGGCCAGCTGCTGGTTCTGATCTACGTCGATCTTGGCCATCTTGACCGCGCCATTGGCCTTGGTCACGGCCTCTTCCAGCATCGGGCCCAGCGTCTTGCAGGGGCCACACCAGGGCGCCCAGAAATCCACAATCACCGGCACCTCATTGGAGGCATCGACAACATCTGCCATGAAGTTGGCTTCGGTGACGTCTTTGATCAGATCAGCCGCAGGGGCCGCGTTTTGTCCAAGTTCCAGCATGGTGCTATCCCGGCTAAATTCGTTTGCCCCTTATATGAGGGGCAATGCGTCGAATTCAAAGGGGCAAATGCGTCTTAGACGGGTTTGCTGACCTCAGAGGTCAAACGTCGCAAAGACCGGCGCGTGGTCTGACGGTTTTTCCCAGCCGCGGGCGTCGCGCAACACGCGGCTGCCGTGACCGGCGTTTGAAATGTCGGGCGTGGCCCAGACGTGATCCAGACGGCGGCCCTTGTCGGCGGCGTCCCAGTCGCGGGCGCGGTAGGACCACCAGCTGTAGAGCAGCCCTTCGGGAATGTCCTGACGGGTCACATCAACCCATTTACCGGCCTCCATCACCTCATGCAGGTGATCGACCTCAATCGGTGTGTGGCTGACGATTTTCAGCAATTTTTTGTGATCCCAAACGTCATCTTCGCGCGGGGCAATGTTCAGATCGCCGACCAGAATGGATTTTTCCGGTGCGTTCTTGGCAAACCAGTCGCGCATTTCGGTCAGGTAGTCGAGTTTCTGGCCAAACTTCTCGTTGATCTCACGATCCGGTTTGTCACCGCCCGCAGGGACGTAGAAATTGTGGATCGTCACCCCGTTTTCCAGCCGCCCCGCGATGTGACGGGCATGGCCGAGGCTGGCGAAATCTTCGCTGCCGGCCTCCTCAATCGGCAGTTTCGACAGGATCGCCACACCGTTGTAGCCCTTCTGGCCACGCGCCACCATGTGGTGGTAACCCAGCTCCTTGAAGGCCTCCATCGGGATCTTCTCAACCGGGCTCTTGCACTCCTGCAGGCACAGTACATCGGGGCTTTCTTCTGCCATCAGCTTGCGGACAATCGGTTCACGCAGGCGGACCGAGTTGATGTTCCAGGTGGCAAGGGTGAAGGACATGAGGCTGCTCCGATACTGGGGTTGCGATAGGGGTAGCACGGAGAACAGGGCGTGAACACCCCCTCTGGCCCAGCAATCAATTCTTGCCTCACAGATGCAGTTTTTTCTTGCCAAACACCGGCGATTGCGATCACCGTTTTCCGACAAGACCATGAAAGGAAGTCAGATGCCAGTTGTGGTTGGGCGCCAATCGGGGCACCCCTACAAAAAGGTTCATGACTGGTGGCCACCGCCTGCGGTGCGTGCCGCCTGAATAGGAATTCCCCCTTAAAATCAAACCTTTCTTTCATGGAGAACCCCATGACGCACGCAACGCTTTGCGCCGATAAGGCCGTGGTGCAGCTGACCTTTTCCGATGGTGCAACGGGCACCTACCCCTTCCTGTGGCTGCGCGATAATGATCCCGCAGGATTTCACCCCGACACCAAGGAACGTGTCGCTGATCTGACAGCGATCCCGTTGGATATTCGGGTGACCGAAGCCTTGATCGAGGACACCGATCTGTCCCTGACCTGGGAAGATGAAACCGCTACCCGCTATAGCCTTGACTGGCTGGCGGCCCACCGCCCCGGGCATCGTCTTGCGGATCCTGCAAAAACCGGCGTCACCACGTGGCGCGCGGATATGGTGGCCGATGCGGTGCCACGCCTGCATGCTGCGGATGTGTTGGCCTCAGATGCGGCGTTGCGCGATTGGCTGATGGCCACGCAGCGCAGTGGCCTGTCAGTGATCGATGGTCTGCCCGATGATCGTGAGGCCGGAATTGATGTGGCCAAACGCATCGGGTTTCTGCGCGAAACCAACTTTGGCGTCACCTTTGAGGTGAAGTCAAAACCGAACCCCAACAATCTGGCCTACACCCCGATTGCCCTGCCGCTGCACACCGACCTGACCAATCAGGAACTGCCGCCCGGATT
Source organism: Thalassovita autumnalis (assembly GCF_001458255.1). GTDB lineage: Bacteria > Pseudomonadota > Alphaproteobacteria > Rhodobacterales > Rhodobacteraceae > Thalassobius > Thalassobius autumnalis. The sequence goes on along the minus strand of NZ_CYSB01000041.1, from coordinate 162,246 downwards.
CCAGTTCCTGCATTGTCTGGCCAATGAGGCGACGGGCGGTGGATCGCTGTTCAGCGATGGTTTTGCTGTCGCTGAGGATCTGCGCACGCAGGACCCGGAAGCCTTTGAGCTGTTGTCGACCATTTCGGTGCCGTTCCGGTTCCACGATGGTGAATATGACATCCGGTCACGCAAGAAGGTGATTACGCTGGATGAAGATGGCGCGCTGAAAGAGATCTGTTTCAACGCGCATATTGCCAGCATCCTCGACATCGATCCTGATCTGATGCCGCAATATTATCGCGCTTATCGCACCTTCATGCAGATGAGCCGCGATCCGGCCTATCTGGTGACCTTCAAGCTGAAGGCTGGCGAAATGGTGATCTTTGACAACCGCCGTGTCCTGCATGGGCGCGAGGCGTTTGATCCCAACACCGGCTATCGCCACTTGCGCGGATGCTATGTGGATCGGGGTGAGTTCGAAAGCCGCCTGCGCGTTCTGGCGCGTTAGAGCTGGCGACCGAGATCTTTGATCTTAAGAGAGAGGGGCGGTTCCTAGCGGGCTGCCCCTTTTCAATTTGAAGCCCTTCGGTAACCTTTCCTAAGGAAGGGTTAATCGGCCCGTTAACAGCGCGTTAAGGAAGCTTTGCCAAAATTTATCTCGAAGTTGTCCAAGTTTTTATGAAACTCATTCTGTCTTCGGGGGCGCCAATGGACGTCATGGATTTTGTCATAGTGATGTATGTGGTGGCGACGGTGTTTGCACTTTGCATGACCTACCGCGAACAGCGCCGCCGCGGCCAGATCACGCCTGTGTTTACGCTGATCGGCTATTGCCTCTGCCTGGTCTGGCCCTTGGTGGTCGCTGTCATGGCGCTGGGCCAATACGCCGGGTTTTTCACTGACGAACCAACACGGCCCGTGCCGCGCCGGGATCTGGTGAAAAAGGGCACATAGCTTCCGCAAGCGGCCAACACGCCAGCACGCACTTGAATGAATCACCGCCAAGCGCTCAGGCGCGGTAACCGCTTTTGCGGGCCTGAGCCCTTGTGTGTGGAGAGGGGGGATAGATGTCCTTTGTTGATCTCAAAAATGAACAGGCTGAGGTGCCGTCGAACCAACGGTTTTTAGCTGGTAATGAATTGCGCCGCGCCGCTTTGGCCGGTGGATTCTACACCCACTATGGCAAGCGCTTGATGGATATCACATTGGTGCTGCTGGCTGCCCCGGCGGTTCTGGCGGCTGCGATTGTCATCGCTGTTCTGGTCTCACTGGATGGATCATCCCCAATCTTTCGCCAGTGGCGTGTCGGTCGGCATGGTCGGCTGTTCCGCATGTGGAAGTTTCGCAGTATGGTGCCTGAGGCCGAGGCGATGCTGCGGGCCCATCTGGTGAAATACCCGGACGCCGCAGCGGAGTGGCATCATTACCAGAAACTGAAACAGGACCCCCGGATTACACGAGTCGGTGCCGTACTGCGCCGTACATCGCTGGATGAGTTGCCCCAGCTGTGGAATGTGCTGAAAGGTGAGATGAGCCTTGTGGGCCCGCGTCCGATGTTGCCCGAACAACAATCGCTTTATACCGGGCAGGCCTATTACAGCCTGCGCCCGGGTCTGACCGGGCCATGGCAAGTCTCTGACCGAAATGCCTGCGGCTTTGCCGATCGCGCCGGGTTTGACAGCAGCTATCTTGATGAGATGAGCCTCAGCTCCGACCTGCGCTTGATCGGGGCGACCCTGCCGGTTGTTGCCAAAGCATCGGGGCAATGAAGTGACGCGACAAAAGCCCGATCACTCGTAGTGAAACTGTCATTTTTTGTTGTGCCAAAAAAGTACCCGGGCAAAGCCCGGGTCAGTCCAACAGGGAGGTGCACAACATTAGCCGGTTGTGCGACGGCAACCCAATCAATGGCGGGGGAGGGAGGAAGTTGCCATTGATATTTGGTATTCAGATAACGCCGAATAGTCTTTAGGCAACTAATTTATAGCCGCCGGATTCGGTGATGAGAAGACGCGCATTCGTAGGGTCAGGTTCGATTTTTTGACGCAAACGATAGATGTGAGTCTCTAAAGTATGGGTTGTGACACCCGCGTTGTAGCCCCAGACCTCATGCAGCAGCACATCCCGCGGCACCACACCCTCGGAGGAGCGGTAGAGGAACTTCAGGATGTTGGTCTCTTTCTCGGTCAGGCGGATCTTGCGATCGTCCTCTGTCACAAGGAGTTTCATCGACGGGCGGAAGGAATACGGCCCCAACTGGAACACCGCATCTTCGCTTTGCTCATGCTGGCGCAACTGGGCGCGAATCCGGGCCAGAAGCACCGGGAAACGGAAGGGTTTGGTGACGTAATCATTGGCACCTGCATCCAGGCCCAGGATGGTATCAGCGTCAGAATCATGACCCGTCAACATTAGGATCGGGCTTTTGACACCCTGTTTTCGCATCAGCTTGCACAGCTCGCGCCCATCGGTGTCCGGCAGGCCCACATCCAGGATGATCAGATCGTAAAGACCCTCTTTGACCTTCACCATGGCCTCAGCGCCATTGCCGCCTTCAAAGACGTCGAAGTCCTCGGTCATCACCAGCTGTTCGCTCAGTGCTTCGCGCAGATCGTCGTCATCATCGACAAGCAGGATTTTCTTCAGCTGTGCCATGGGTGGCCCTCCGTTTGCTTGGCATAGACATGCGCTCGCCAAAGCGGTGCGACAAGATTTGCTGCAATCGGCTCACGCGGTCGTGTTTCAGCCCGGCGAAATGTTTCAATCTGTTGCCAAAAGCGCTACATGAAGCCCTCAAGTAAGGGAATAGAACCGATGCCATTTGCCCCCGATGTGACAGAAATCATCGCCCGCGCCCGTGCCGATCTGCGGATGGGCGTGCCGGTTGTTCTGACCTCGGGGACGGGTGGGGCGCTGATGGTGTCGGTGGAAACGCTTGAGGCGCAGCGCCTCGCGGATCTGCGGGCGATGGGGGGGCAGCCGGTTCTGGCGATCACCGCACGTCGGGCCGAAACGTTGAAGGCGCGGGTTTATGATGGCGATCTGGCCCGCGTTCAGGTGCCTGATGGGGCGCCCTGCGATTGGCTGCAGGCCATCGCCGATCCGGCGGATGATCTGTCAAATCCTATGAAAGGCCCGCTACAGACGCTGCGCAACGGCCCGGCGGATCTGGCCCGTGTTGGCATCGCGCTGGTCAAATCGGCGCGTCTGCTGCCCGCGGCCTTGCTGTTGGATCTGGCAAACCCGGCAGGATTTGCCGCGGCCAATATGTTGACTGCAGTGCCGGCGGATCTGGCCGGCCCGATCCTCAGCGCCTCCCCGCAGCCGCACCCCGTGGTTTCGGCCCGCCTGCCGGTGGAGGCCAGCGAAGCCGGCCGCCTGCATATCTACCGCCCTGAGGACGGCGGAGAGGAACATTACGCCTTCGAAATCGGTGCCCCTGCGCGGGATGAACCGGTTCTGGCACGGTTGCATTCGGCCTGTTTCACCGGCGATGTCATGGGCTCGTTGAAATGTGACTGTGGCCCGCAGCTGCGCGGCGCGCTGGCCCAGATGGGCGGCGAAGGTGCGGGGGTGCTGCTCTACCTCAACCAGGAAGGCCGGGGCATCGGCCTGGCCAATAAAATGCGCGCCTATTCGCTGCAGGATCAGGGGTTTGACACGGTGGAAGCCAACCATCGTCTGGGCTTTGAGGATGATGAGCGGGACTTCAAATTGGGCGCCAAGATGCTACGCTCCATGGGGTTCTCCAAGGTGCGCCTCCTGACCAACAATCCGCGCAAGATCGCGATGATGGAAAAGAACGGCATCGAAGTGGTGGACCGTGTGCCCCTGAAGGTGGGGGAGAACCGTTACAACACCGATTATCTGGCCACCAAGGCGCGGAAATCGGGCCACCTGCTGTGACACCCTTCGATCTGGTCCTGACACCGCGTGGGGTGCGCTATCAGGGGCGCTATTACCCCTGTTCGATCGGCAAGGGTGGTCTGCGTCAGGACAAACGCGAAGGCGACGGCGCAACGCCGCGTGGTATCCATCACGTGGTTGGTATGCTTTACCGCGCCGACCGCATTGCTCGACCTGCCCCTTGGGCGGAACCAATTGGTCCTAATGACCTCTGGTCCGATGCCTGCGATGATCCGGCCTATAACCAAAAGGTCCGCGCGCCCTATGGTGCCAGCCACGAACAGCTGCGCCGCGCCGATCCGCTTTATGACGTGGTCTGGATCACGGATTGGAACTACCCGCAGGCCACCCCGGGCCGGGGGTCGGCGATTTTTCTGCATCAGTGGCGGCGACCGCATTACCCGACGGAGGGCTGCATCGCCTTTCGCCGCGATCATCTGTTGCAGCTGTCCCGCCGCATCCTGCCTGGAACCCGGCTGATTGTACCGCAGCGCTAAACCGCTTTCATCGTTCCGAAAATACTCTGGGGGAATTGGCCGTAGGCCAAGGGGGCAAGGCCCCTATTTGTCCACTGTTGCTGACACAGCCACACTTCCTCCAGCGCGCGCGCAAAGAAAAAGCCCCGCCAGTGGCGGGGCTTTATGCACTTAGAAACCTCGGGGCGATCAGCCCTCTTTGGCCGCCTTTTTGATCGGCGCCCACAGGCGTTTGTTGGTCAGGTACAAGAGCACCGACAGCAGCGCCAGGAACAGCACGGCGATAAAGCCGGTGTGCTGGCGGTCCATCATCTTGGGCTCTGCCGCCCACATCAGGAAGGCCGAAACGTCTTCTGCTTCGTGGTGAACGCTGTTGGAATGGCCATCGGCATACTCAACATCTTCACCGGCCAGCGGCGGCGCCATGGAGATCCAGCCACCCGGGAAGGCGGTGTTCTCATAGAAGGTGGTGCCGGCCTGCTCTTTTTCCTTGCCGGTGTAACCGGTCAGGATCGAGTAGATGTATTCCGCACCGCCCATGCCTTGTACGAACTGGTTGATGCCCGAACCGTAAGGACCGTGGAAACCGGCACGTGCCTTGGCCATCAGGCTAAGGTCAGGGGCAGTTTCCAGACCGGATTCGGGGAACTTGTCCGCCGGGGTCCGGGGACGATCATCGTCCAGATCTGCGTCGTAGATCGACATTTCAGCCGCGTAGGCGCGCACCTGATCTTCGGGCAGCTGTGGGCCACCGTGATCGGCCAGGGTGCGGATCGGCACGTATTTCAGACCGTGACAGGCCGAGCAGACCTCGGTGTAGACCTGCAGACCGCGCTGCAGCTGCATCTGGTCAAACTTGCCGAACGGACCTTCGAAGGAGAAGTCCACATCTTCGATGTGACCTGCCCCACCGGCGGCCATTGCGCCACCGGCTGCGAGGGTCAGGGCGGCAACTGCGGAGATCGCGAGTTTTTTAAGCATTATCCCGTTTCCTCTTACTTGGCGGCTTTTGCGGCCGATTTGGCCACTTTGGCTTTGAAATCTTCCTCGATCGTGGCCGGCGCGGCGGTCGGCTTTTCGATCACACCCAGCAGGGGCAGGATGACCAGGAAGTAGGCGAACCAGTAGGTCGAGCCGATCAGCGAGATGGTCGAGTACGGCGGCTCAGCAGGCATTGCACCGGCCCACATCAGGACAACGAAGTCCAGCAGCAGCAGGCGGTACCACCATTTGAACATCGGACGGTTCTGACCCGAACGCACGCGCGAGGTGTCCAGCCAAGGGGCCAGAGCCATCACGGCGATCGCGCCAAACATCGCAAGAACACCAAAGAACTTGGCGTCAACGATGCCGCCGGTGATCCAGCTGGCAAACATCACTACCCAAACGTCGCCGGTGAAGGCACGCAGGATCGCGTAGAACGGCAGGAAGTACCATTCCGGAACGATGTGCGCAGGCGTCGCCAGAGCGTTGGCTTCGATGTAGTTGTCGGGGTGACCCAGGTAGTTCGGCATGAAGCCAACAACCGCGAAGAAGATCAGCAGAACAACGGCCAGCGCGAACAGGTCTTTGATCACGAAGTAGGGCCAGAACGGCAGGGTGTCTTTTTCGGCTTCTTCTTTCGAACCGCGGCGCACTTCAACACCGGTCGGGTTGTTGTTGCCGGTGTGGTGGAACGCCCAGATGTGAACGATCACAAGGCCAGCAATCACAAACGGCAGCAGGTAGTGCAGCGAGAAGAAGCGGTTCAGGGTGGCGTTGTCCACCGCCGGGCCGCCCAGCAGCCAGGTCTGGATCGGCTCACCAATGAAGGGGATCGCGCCGAACAGGCCGGTGATCACGGTAGCACCCCAGAACGACATCTGACCCCAAGGCAGAACGTAGCCCATGAAGGCGGTGCCCATCATCATCAGGTAGATCAGCATGCCGATGATCCACGTGATTTCGCGGGGCGCCTTGTAGGAGCCATAGAACAGGCCGCGGAACATGTGGATGTAAACAGCAACGAAGAACAGCGAGGCGCCGTTCATGTGCAGGTAGCGGATCATATGACCGCCGTTCACGTCACGCATGATGTGCTCAACGCTGGCGAAGGCCAGGTCAACATGCGGGGTGTAGTGCATCACCAGAACGATACCGGTGACGATCTGCAGTGCCAGGCAGAAGGCCAGCACAATGCCCCAGATCCACCACCAGTTCAGGTTCTTCGGGGTGGGGATCATCAGGGTGTCATAGACCAGGCCAACGATCGGCAGGCGCGAATGGACCCATTTTTCGATACCGGTTTTCGGTTCGTAATGGTCGTGGGGAATTCCGGACATATTACGCTCCTTAACCCAGTTTAATTGTGGCTTCGTCTTCGAAGACGGCGATCGGGACGTCCATGTTCCGCGGCGCAGGTCCCTTACGGATACGGCCGGCGGTGTCATAGTGCGAACCGTGACAGGGGCAGAACCAACCGCCAAAGTCACCAGCGCCGTCACCGATCGGCACACAGCCGAGGTGAGTACAAACGCCGATCATGACCAGCCATTCGCCCGCTTCATCCAGCGAACGGTTTTCGTCGGCGGCGTCAGCATCGGGCTTGTTGGCGTTTTGGGCGCCTTTGTCGATGGTCAGCTCATCCACCGAAACGGCACGGCCGGCTTCGATTTCTTCAGCGGTACGGCGGCGGATGAAAACCGGTTTGCCCAGCCATTTCACGGTCAGCTGGGTGCCGGGCTCGATGCCCGAAATGTCGACGCGAATCGACGCCAGCGCGCGGACGTCCGCGGCGGGGTTCATCTGATTGACCAGCGGCCAGACTGCGGCACCTGTGGCTACGGCACCGGCACCTGCGGTGGCGTAGTACAGGAAGTCCCTGCGGGTGCCTTCGTGATCTTCTGCGTGGGACACGAGGTTCTCTCCATTTTACAGCCCATGACAGGCCTATACGGTTTTGGGCCGCGCATGACGCAGCCTTTCCGAGCCGGTATTTAGCGGGCGAATCCGTGTCCGTCCAGAAGACATTGCGGCGCAGGGGTTGCACAATGGTCACAGGTGCCTATGTGTCGCGGTTGTGAGGGCACCGTTCGCACCGTATCTTCACACCAGATTTACTCATGTCGAATGGATGATTCTCCCATGTCCGCCAAATTTCTTACCACCACTGCTGTGGCCGCGCTGATTGCCACGTCTGCTGCAACATCTGCTCTGGCTGAGATTGAGCTGGGCATCTACGGTGGCTACCAGACGTCGCCGCACAGCCGGATCGAAGGCACCCTGCCTAACACCGGGGATTACAGCGAACTGATCGGCTGGGAGGGCAAACCCTTTGCTGCCCCGCCCTATTACGGTCTTCGCGCCACCTACTGGCGTGAAAACAACAGCGGCTTTGCGCTGGAATGGACCCACGCCAAGGTTTACGGCGCCGACGATTCCGCCCTGTTTGACCGGTTGGAGTTCACCGATGGTCTGAACATCATCACCGTGAACTACGCTAAACGCTGGCCGGGCAAGTGGAACCAGTTCACCCCCTATGTCAGCGCAGGTGTCGGTATCGCGCTGCCGCATGTTGACGTGACCCCGGCCGATCCCGCGGATGGCGGCCGCACCTATGAGTACCAGCAGACCGGCCCCGCGGCGCGTCTGACCGCCGGTGCCTCCTACGCGCTGAACGACAATTGGAACCTGTTCAGCGAGTATCAGTTCACCTGGTCGCAAAACGATGCAGATCTGGAAGGCGGCGGCGACCTGTCGACCCGAATCATCACCAACTCGGTGAACTTCGGCATCAGCTACAGCTTCTGATCAGCCGCAGCGCTGACAAAATCAAAGGGCCCCGCGGGGCCCTTTTTTGTGTCTGCTGATCTGAGGTCTTAGCCCTCTGGGATGGTGTCTTTCATGCTGTCGCGTTCTGAGAAGACGGCGTACCAGTCATCCAGTGCATCGCAGCCCTTGCGCCAGTTCCGGCCGGAGTGGCGGAAATCAAGGTAGCCAAGGGCACAGGCCACAGCGATGTGCCCCATGTTCAACGGGCCGGCCAGATGCGCCATCCAGCGGTCATTTACCGCCTGAACGGCGCGCGCGACCTTGGTCCACTGCGCCTCTTCCCATTCTGGGTAAACGAACTGAGGTGGGCGAATGCGGTGTTCGTAGACCATCAGCACCGCTGCATCCATGATCGCATCGGCTGTGGCCTCCAGCGTCATCACCTCCCAGCGGCTGTTGTCTGGGTAAAGGCCGCCCCCGGCGCGGTCATTCAGATACTGGCAGATCACCCGGCTGTCGTAGATCGCCGGACCGTCGCTACGAATCAATGCCGGAATTTTGCCTGCCGGGTTGGCGGCGCTGACCTCTTCCGGGGTGGAAACTGGGGTGGTGGCCACGTTCAGCAGCTCAACATCATCGGCCTGACCGGTTTCAGCCAGAACCACCCGGACTTTGCGCACAAAAGGCGAGGCGGATGCGTAGACAAGTTTCATTTGATGTTCTCCTCACGTTGGGGCGCAGCCTAGCAGCTACGGGCCAACTGTCTATGATCTGGCGCAGGTCTGTCGCGGGACGGGTTAGTCCGGCACCGGCAGATCGCGCATCAAGGCAGCCAGGGCCTGGGCAGATGGATCCAGCGCGGCGGCCTGCACCCCGTCAGCGGCGGCCAGACGCGCCGCCTCTTCCTTGTTTTGGGACAGTTTCCAGGTGCCAGCGATCGTCTCAATCTGCAGCGCAGCGGGTACGATCATGCGCATCATCCGGTGCAGGGCGTCGGGATCCATTTTGGCCATTTTCCAGATTGGTTTCGGGGCAAGGTCTGCCTCAAACCGGTCTGACAGCTTTTCCAGAACCTGCCCAATCTCGTCCTGCGGCAGCAACTGTGCAGGGCCGTCCAGTTGAACGGCCACATAGTTCCAGGTGGGCACCTGATCTTGGATGCCATACCAATCCGGCGAAATGTAGCCATGCGGGCCGCGCACGGCCAGGCGCGCCTTGGCACCTGATTTCAGCAGCCGCGCAATCGGGTTTGACCGCACGAGGTGAAACAGAACCCTGTCGCCTTCAATCACAAATGGGATGTGTGACAGCAATGGCAGGCCATCCGGCCCGTTCACGGCCAACATGCCAAACCCCTGATCCGCCGCGAAGCTCAGGTTCTGCTGAGCCTCAGCCTTGTGAAAAATCGGATTGGGATGCATGGCGGGCCTCCGGCTGGCAAGGGGTTGCGCCATCCGTCCCGCGTTTGCGGTAACGAATCAAGCCGGGTGAAACGGAAAGGTGATTGGGGCATCTTCTGCCTGCCACTTCGCTAGCTTCGGCATGATCGAGTTAAAGCGTTGGGATTGCAGGAAACCTTCAAGCCAGCGGGACAGGTTTGGCCAGTCTTCGGCGTCAAATCTGGACTTATCAATGAAGGCAAACTGGCGTGTAAACGGCAGGATCGCCATATCGGCCAGCGTCGGATGATCCCCAAAAAGGAAAGGCTTTGCACCAATCTGATCGTTCAGCTGATGCAGAAAGACATGTGCCTTGGCGCGCTCCGCCTCAGGGTCCGCATCCGGGTAGCGGGTGGCGTATTTGGTGCGATCCAGCGCCTGTTTGAACGGTCCATCCGCCGTTTCAATCAGCGCATGGCCCGCGTCAGGCATATCCAGCCAGCCCGCAGGGTCATACTGTTCCAACGCCCAGATCATGATGTCGAGGCTTTCGTCGATCACCTTGTCCCCGACAACCAGACAGGGCACAGTGGCCGACGGGCTGGTGGCCAGAAACTCCGGCGCCTTGTCGCGCAGTAGAATTTCGCGCAGCTCCACCTCAATCCCTGCGGCGGCAACGCCCAAGCGGGCGCGCATGGCATATGGACAGCGGCGAAAGGAATAGAGGATTGGTGTCATACAGTCAGCTGATGCCCCTGAACACCTTTGATCGTCGCGGGCACGATGGAACCCTCCACCTGAGGCGTCTCAAAATGCACCTCGGTGAACTGTGCGGTGCGGCCCATATGTGGGTTTTCCATCAGCACCTGATGGGTCTGGCCCAGCTGCGCCTTGAGGTGACGCTGCACCTGCTGTTCACCAAGCGCGCGAAGACGTGCGGCCCGTTCCTTGATGATATTGCCGTTCACCTGGGTCGGGATCTTGGCCGCCGGGGTGCCTTCGCGTTTGGAATAGGGGAAGACATGCAGCCAGGTCAGATCACATTCCTCAACCAGCTTCAGCGAGTTTTCAAAATGTGCCTCGGTCTCGGTCGGGAAGCCCGCGATGATGTCCGCGCCGAAGGTCATATCCGGGCGCAGTTTGCGGGCCTCTTCGGCAAAGCGGATGGCGTCATCGCGCAGATGGCGGCGTTTCATCCGCTTGAGGATCATGTCGTCCCCGTGCTGCAATGATAGGTGCAGGTGCGGCATCAGGCGCGGTTCGGTCGCGATGGCCTGCATCAGATTTTCATCCACCTCAATCGAATCGATTGAACTGATCCGCAGGCGCGGCAGATCCGGCACCAGTTTGAGGATCCGCATCACCAGATCGCCCAGTTTCGGCTGCATCGGCTGATCGGCACCCCAGGAGGTCAGATCGACCCCGGTCAGCACCACCTCGTTATACCCTTTATCCACCAGACGTTTGATCTGATCGACCACCACGCCGGCCGGCACTGACCGCGAATTGCCGCGGCCGTAGGGGATGATGCAGAAGGTGCAGCGATGATCGCAGCCGTTTTGCACCTGCACATAGGCGCGCGACCGGGTGCCAAACCCGTCAATCAGGTGACCGGCGGTTTCAGTGACCGACATGATGTCATCTACCTGCACCTTCTCGGTCTCGCCGATGAAGTTCGGCCCCATGTTCTGCCAGGTTTCTGGCTGCATCTTTTCGGTGTTGCCGATGACCAGATCGACCTCATCCATATTGGCAAAGGTCTCAGGCTCAGTCTGTGCCGCACAGCCGGTCACAATCACCCGCGCGTTGGGGTTTTCCTTGCGCAGCTTGCGGATTTCCTGGCGGGATTTGCGCACAGCTTCAGCCGTGACCGCGCAGGTGTTCACCACAACGGCCCCTTCGACGCCCGCCTGTGCGGCGAGGTCCTTCATCGCCTCAGACTCATAGGCGTTGAGACGGCAGCCAAGGGTGGCGAAGACCGGCGGTTTCGTCATGACGCGGACTCCAGAAACTGGGGGGTCAGCGCGGCGGTAAAGACATGCATGGTGGCACCGGTCATCCAGACGCCATCGTCGCGCCAGTCAATCCAGATGGTGCCGCCGTCCAGCTCGATCTGCACCTTGCGCCCTGTCAGGCCCCGCCGGGCCGCCGCCACGGCTGTCGCGCAGGAGGACGAGCCAGAGGCCAAAGTCACCCCAACCCCACGTTCCCAGACCCGCATCCGCAGATGGTCCTTGCCGATGACGCTGGCGAACTGCACATTTGTGCGCTCAGGGTAAAGCGGGTGATGTTCTGTTGTGGCGCCGCGCGCCTCCAGTTCCACCGCCTCGGCGTCCTCTACAAAGAAGGTGCAATGTGGATTGCCCATGCCGGTCGCTGTTGGGGCACCGTCAATCGGCAGCTCCAACGTGTCCATTGCCCGTGCCAGCGGCACCTCATCCCAGCTCAGCTGAGGCTGGCCCATATTGACCGAGGTCAGCCCATCGCCCGCGTCACGGGCATAAAGGTCCCCACGATCCGTGGTCAGGTGCAGATCGGTTTTGCCGGTCTCATCCATGAGATGACGCGCAATGCAGCGGGTGGCATTGCCACAGGCCGCCGAGGTCGAGCCATCGGCGTTGTAAAACACCAGATGCGCATCGGCGTTGTCGCTTGCCTCAATCACCGCCAGCTGATCGTAGCCCACACCTTTGTGCCGGTCTGCAATCGCGATCACCAATGCCGCAGGCAGCGGCACGGCACGCGTGCGGGCATCCACGACCACAAAGTCGTTTCCCAGCCCATGCATTTTCATGAAAGGCAAAGCGGTTTGGCGGTTCTGTTCCATCGCGTCCCTATACGCGTGATTCCCCAATCAATCCAGATATGGTGCGGATTACAGACCTGCATAGCCCCCATGAGGCAAATGCAACCCAGGTTTCCCCGCTACAAATGCCCCGCCGGGCGGGTAAACGCGATGCAGAATAGGGGCCGAAAATCAGTCGCGAAAAAAGATTCAAATTTCTTGCCAAAAAATTCCCGAATCCGCTTGACCCCCCGCGCCAGTCTATCTAGAAGCGCCCCACACGAGAGAGTGGGCCGTTAGCTCAGTTGGTAGAGCAACTGACTTTTAATCAGTGGGTCGAAGGTTCGAATCCTTCACGGCTCACCACTTTCCTCAAAAACCCCGGCGAAAACGCTGGGATTTTGTGGTTCTAGGGGCTTCTCACGCTGGCACATTTCTGCGGCTAAGCCTTGGCGCGGCCCGTCATTTCTTCAACAGTGACGTCAGCAGGGCGCTGTTGCCATCGCCGCTGCAGCTGCGATTCCCGCATGGTGGCCCGTTGCCAGACAGGCGGTCAGTAGATAGCCGCCTGTCGGGGCTTCCCAATCCAGCATCTCACCGGCGGCAAAGACCCCCGGAACGTCGCGCAACATTAGCCTGTCGTCCAGAGCGTCCCGTGGAATGCCCCCGGCGGTTGAGATCGCTTCGTCCATCGGGCGCGGACCGATGAGCGGCACGGGCAGGTTTTTCACCAGCGGGGCCAGATCCACCGGCAGCGGACGCGCCACCTCCATCACCAGGGCCAGTTTGGCGGCATCCAGCCGCGCCCCTTTGCGCAGCCTGTTCTTTGCGCTTTGTTTCTTGCCCACAGCCGCCAGTTTCGATCGCAGCGCCGCCTCGCTGAGGTCTGGCGCCAGATCCAGGTACAGACCAGCCCCGTCGCGCAAGCGGCGCGATACGGCATAGATGCCTCCGCCCTCAATTCCGCGGGCGGACAGCACACATTCGGCGCGCACCTCTTGACCGCCTGCTTTCAGCACGATGTTTTTCAGTGGCTGGCCAAAGTGGGGCTGCATATGCGGGCTCCAGCTGACCTCAAACCCCATGTTCGCGGGTTGAAAGGGACGAGTGCCCGGCACCCAGTCGGCCCATGCCCCGTCAGAGCCCAGCCGCGCCCAGCTGGCGCCACCACAGGCCAGAACGGTCACGGCGGGCTGCAAGGTCTGGGCGCCCTCTGGGGTTTCAAAGTGAAAGCTGCGGGTTGCTTGATCCCAGCCGGTCCAGCGCCAGCGGGTGCGAACCTCCACCCCGTATTCTGCCAGTCGGGTCAGCCAAGCCCGCAACAGCGGGGAGGCTTTCATCACCTTGGGAAACACCCGACCAGAGGAGCCGGTGAAGACCGTCTGGCCCAGCTCCTCAGCCCAGGTTTTCACCTCTTCCGGGCCAAAGGCCTGCAGCATCGGGCGAAGCCAAGCTGCGGCCTCTTCGAAATGGGCCAGGAATGCCTCAAACGGTTCGTCCTTGGTGATGTTGAGGCCGGATTTCCCCGCCATCAGGAACTTGCGCGCGACCGATGGCTTGGCCTCGGCCACCACAACCTTGTGACCGGCACGGCCCAGCTCCTCGGCCGCCATCAGCCCGGCCGGGCCGGCCCCGATGACCAGCGCAAAGCTCACGACAGCGGCCCGCCTTTGATTTCCACCACGCGATGCGGATAGGGGATCTCAATCCCGGCGTCTTTCAGGGCGTTCCAGATGGCAAACAGCACCTTCGGGGTGTATTTGTTGCGGCCATCGTCAATGCTGTTCACCCAGAACTCCACCGCGAAATCAACGCCACTGTCGCCAAAGCCGCGCAGTTCACAATCGGGGCCATCCGGATCATCCAGCACGAAATCCAGCTTGGCCACGGCGGCCTCGATGATGTCGGGCACTTTGTTGATGTCCGTGTTATAGCTGACCGAAAACGGCGCTTCATAGCGGTTGGCGCTGCCCTGATCGGAATAGTTGACCACACGGGTGGTGATGAAATCCTCATTTGGCACCACGATCCAGCGGCCATCATAGGTTTCCAGAATCGCCGCGCGGGCCGTCATTTTGACAATTGTGCCCGCTTCGCCGCCATCGAGCTCCACATAGTCGCCAACCGTAGCCTGCCCTTCCAGGAGCAGGATCACGCCAGAGATGAAGTTCGACGCGATCTTTTGCAGGCCAAACCCCAGACCCACACCAATGGCACCGGTCAGCACCGCGAGTGAGGTCAGCGGGATCCCCATGATGTTGAGGAAGATCAGGAAGGCGACGCCGAAAATGCCGATTTCGGCGGCTTTCACAGCCAGTTGGCGGGTGGCGGGGCGCATGGCCTCTTGTTTGTGGATCAGGGTGGCGGATTGATCATTTGACCAGCGGCCCAGCCAGAAGATGATCCCGCCAATGATGACAAACCGCAATAGCGCCAGCAGCGAGAAGGAGAGGTTGCCCAGCGGCACCACAGCCCCGTCCAGCCAGGCGGTGGCAAAGTCCAAAAGCCCCAGCGCATAAAGCGCCGCAATGGGCAGCAGAACGTAGCGTCCCAACAGACCAAACAGCGGGTCCTTGATGATATCGCGCACCATGGCGCGCACTGCGATGAACAGGAACAGCCGTTTGCCAAAGGCGATCACAGCGCCGCTGTCAAACAGCGACCGCACCACACTTTCGCCGATCCCGGTAAAGACATAGGCCAGAAGCGGCAGCAGCAGCGGCAGGAACTGACGCAGGAACAGCCGCGCCTTGTCCAAGTAGCCGGTGCTTGTCTCGGGGCTCAGCCATTTTTTCAAGAAGGGTTGCAGCCGTTTGTTGGCAAACCGCGCCGCGAACCAGGCCACCAGCAGCAGTGCAAACTGTGACCATGCGGCCGGTGACAGCAACCACCCTTCGGCCAGGACCCAAAGCTGGACCAACAGATCATAAGCCTGCTGCACGATCTGCGGCTGTTCGGATATGTCAAAATTCATTGGCCACTCGCCCCCGGCGCCGTTTGAAATATATAGACCTCATGCCGTGCCTCTGCCTCAAGAACAAGCGGGAACAGTGTTGATGTGTTCCCCGTTGTCCGATGATCCCCCGATTTGTCCGCTTTGTGAGCGCCCGATTCCACCGGACGTCCCGCAAAGCCGCCACCATCTGCTGCCCAAACTAAAGGGCGGCAAAGGCGGGGCAACCGTGCTGCTGCACCACATCTGCCACAAGGAAATCCACGCCACCCTGAGCGAGGCTGAGATTGCCCGCAGCTACACCACGGTTGAGGCGCTGCGCAGCCACCCGCATTTGGCCAAGTTCTTTCGATGGGTCGCAAAACGCCCGCCCGGCTTCACCTCGCGCAGCACTGGAAATCGGCGCGGGCGCTGACCCGTTTCATCTTGCCCAAAATACTCAAATGCCCCGGTCTGCCCGTGCGGAGCGTCAGAATTTGCACTGCCGCAGCCGGGCCTGGATTGAGGCTGCGGTTTCTTCTTCCCGGGCCCGGTCGAGGATTTTCATCACCCGCATCCGCAGGTCGGCATGGGCTACGGCCAGTTGATCCGCCCCCGCATAGGCCCAGGCCCGCACCATGGCGCGGGGGCTGGCAAGGGTGGTGAACACCAAACCCTGCGCGGGTTTTCGCAGGTCACCCGCCAGGTCCAGACGGGGCAGGATCTGCAGCAGATGCAGCTGTGTCGGCCATCGGGTGGACCGTGTCGCCGCCTCCAATGCGCTGGAAAGATCGGGCAAGTCACTGACGGCGGCGCCTTTTTCCAAGGCGTGTTTCAACAGCCAGGTTGCCCCGTCTGACAGGTCATCCTCAGCCACATAGTCGACCAGAATATCCAAGTAGTCTTCGTCCGCCTGGGACAGGGTGTCATGGACCTCGGCAATATCGGCTTTGGATTTGCCATCCCAGGCCTCAATCGCCTCGGCAAGAGCGTCTTCAAACTCTAGCCCGTCCTCTTCCCAATTGCGCCAATCCTCGTCCACAGGTCACTGCCCGCCGGACGCGCCACTGCACATGGCTTTGATCGCACGGGCCACATCGGGGTCAGCGTTCAGCGTATCCTCGGCAATGTCGCGTGCTGCGGCCACGACGTCACCGTCAATGATCCGGTCGATCAGCCCGAATCGCAGGGCCTCTTCAGCCATGATTTTCTGCCCCCCCATCAGGATCAGCTTGGTGCGGGCCGGACCAATCAGGGCGGCCATACGCGCCGGGTCAGACGGCTGGGGCAGGTAGCCCAGCTTCATCACCGGATAGAAAAATTTCGCCGTCGGAACCGCCAGACGCAGATCACAGGCCAGCGCCATGCCGTTGGCACCCCCCGCCAAAGTGCCGTTGAGCGCCGCGATGGTCAGACCCGGCAGCGCTGCAATTGCGCCCGACAGTCGTTCCCATAGAGGCGAGGTGGCAAGGCCCGCCCGGGCCTCATCCAGATCCGCACCGGCGGAGAACACTTTGCCGGCCCCCGTCAGAATCAGCACCGGCACCTCATGCGCGCCCTCGGCAATCTCGCACAGCCGTTCCAGCATCGCGGAGGTGAGCGAGTTTGCCTTGTCAGGGCGGTTGATGGTGACGATCCGGCAGCCGTCCTGATCGATGACCTCAATCATACGAGGCCAACCGCCTTGCGCACATCTTCGTCGCGCAGGCTGACTTCCTGACCCAGCAGATCATCGCCAGCCGGACCGCACATCCACATCAGGCAGCGTGCGGGCCAATCGGCGGGAATGTGATCTTCCCAATTCAGCTGCGAGACGGCGTTGATGCCGCTGGCTTTGATGTCTTTCTGCATCTGGGTGGCCACGGTGCCCGGCGACAGGCCCATGATACGGATGCCTTTGCCGCGGTATTCCAGATCGGCGCAGCGGGTCAGCATCGCCGCCCCCGCCTTGGAGGTGCAGTAGGCGCTCCAGCCTTCCAGGGCGTTATGCGCCGCGCCTGAAGAGATGGTGATGATAGTGCCGCCACCGGCTTGGGCCATCACGGGCAGGGCCGCGTGCATGCCGTTGAACACCCCTTTGGCGTTGATATCGATCACCGCGCCCCAGCCTTCGGGGGTGACATCTGCCAGCGGTCCGATGGGTTCAATAACGCCAGCGTTGTTGATCAGGATGTCGAGGCTGCCGAATCTTGCGACGGTCTGGGCAATTGCGCCCTGCATGTCAGCGTAGCTGGCCACATCACCGGTCAGCGCCATGGCGCCGATCTCCTCGGCGATGGCGGCAATCCGGTCGCCGCTGCGGGCCATCATGACCACATTGGCACCCGCTTCGGCATATAGGCGGGAAGCCGCCTCGCCAATGCCGCGAGAGGCGCCCGTGATCAAAACGGTCTTGTTCTTGAATTCAGCCATCATTAACTCCCTTGTTGACCCCAAGTGGTAAACTGGTCAGGGCCGATGGTCCAGAGTCCCAGACCTTGACCAGACTCACTTTAAGGCAGAAGCTATTGGCAATTAATTATTTACAGAGAAAGGCCGATTTCATGAAACAACCACTCACTTTTTGCTCGCCGGTGATTGCCGCTTTGATGCTGGGCGCCCCCGTCGCCCACGCCGATGTAACCCCTCAGGAGGTCTGGCAAAGCTGGCTGTCGCAGATGGAGCCGTTCGGTTATGAGGTCAGCGCGACCGAGACCCAGATGGGCAATGATCTGGAGATCTCAGATCTGGTGATGAACATTGCCATTCCGGAAGAAGATGCGACCGTCGAAGTGTCGATGCCCGGCTTCACCTTTGTGGACAAAGGCGACGGCACCGTGGCGCTGGAAATGCCGGCGATCTACCCGATTGTGGCCAAATTCTCCGGTGACGGCGAAGAGGGTCAGGTCAACATCAACTACAACACCACCGGTCTGAGCATGGTTGCCTCGGGTGAGCCTGATGCGATTAACTACGCTTATTCCGCGGCTTCGGTTGAGATGTCGGTTGGTGAGATCATGGCGGAAGGCCAGACCATTAATCTGGGCGATATCAGCGTGACCATGGTGAATGCCAATGGCAACTCGCTGATTTCCGGCACTGATCTGATGAGCTCGGATCAGGAGTTCAGCGCTGATCAGCTGATCCTTAACGTAGACGTCAAGGACCCGACGGGCAGCGAAGAAGGCGCGATCATCAACGCCACGCTGAGCAATGTGACCTTTGACAGCCTGACGGCCTTCCCAATGGCGATGGACCCGGAAGACTTCGGCAAAGCCATGGCGCAGGGTCTGGCAATGGACTTTGGCCTGGCCCACAACGGGGCAGATATCGCTTTTGACATTAACGCAGATGGTGAGCGTGTATCCGGCACCCAGCAGGCGGCCAGCGGTGAATTTGGCTTGGCCTTTGACGCCGAAGGGTTCGCGCTGAACCAGCAGGCCTTTGATGCGGCCGTTAGCATGCAGGTGCCGGATCTGCCGTTCCCGGTGTCTTATGAACTGGGTGAAGCCAGCATGGAAATCAGCGTCCCGCTGGCCATGGCTGATGAAGAGCAGGACTTCAAACTGGCGGTGACGCTGGCTGATTTTGCTGTGCCTGACATGCTGTGGTCGGTCTTTGATCCGACCGCCCAACTGCCGCGCGACCCGGCCACCGTCAGCTTCGACGTGACCGGCACCGTGAAGATCTTGGCCGATCTGTTTGCGCCCGAAGCGATGATGATGGATGAGCCGGGTGAACTGCACTCGGTCTCGATCAACGACATCCACGTCAGCATGGTTGGTGCAGAACTGACCGGCGCCGGCGCCTTTACCTTCGACAACACAGACAAGGTCAGCTTTGACGGTATGCCGCGCCCCGAAGGTTCGGTTGAGCTGTCGCTGACCGGTGGCAACGCGCTGATGGACAAAGCGGTTGCGATGGGTCTTGCCTCGGAAGAGGACGTGATGGGCGCACGCATGATGATGGGCATGTTCACCGTGCCGGGTGAAGGCGAAGACAGCCTGAAATCCACCATTGAGGTGAACGCCGAAGGCCACGTGATGGCCAACGGCATGCGCCTGAAATAAGCGCTGCTTCGATAACTTTATGAAAAGGCCGGGGGAAACCCCGGCCTTTTTGCGTGCGACTCGCCTGTACTGTGGGCAGGCAGTCCGGGTCAAATCCCGCAGTCCCCCCAAGTTTTCCCGCGCAAAACTTGCACCTGATCCCGGCAAGGTCTACCTCAAGGGGGTGAGATAAAAAGAGGCTTCCATGACCCAATCCCTTGCCGAGCTGAGCCAAGCCCTGTTGAAAGCGGCCAAAGATGCGGGTGCCGATGCGGCGGATGCAATGGCGGTGGCGGGCACGTCGGTCAATATCGATGTGCGCAATGGGGTGCTGGAGCAGGCAGAACGGTCTGAGGGCACCGATATCGGTTTGCGGGTTTTTGTGGGGCAGCGGCAGGCCAATGTCTCGGCCTCAGACACCCGGCTGGAAACCATGGCGGCCATGGCGGAACGGGCTGTTGCAATGGCCAAAGAGGCGCCGGAGGATCCCCATATCGGGTTGGCGGATCCCGATCAGCTGGCCCGTGACTGGGATCTGGCCGCGCTGGAACTTTATGACGACACCGCCGAGCCTGCCCCCGCCGCCTTGGAGGAAGATGCCCGCCGCGCCGAAGCGGCTGCGCAGGCGGTTGACGGCGTTACTCAGGTGCAATCCAGTTCCGCCGCTTATGGCAGTCGTGAGGTCTATCTGGCCGCCAGCAACGGGTTTGCCGGCGGCTATCAGCGCAGCGACCGTGCGGTCAGCTGTGTGGCCATTTCTGGCACCGGCACCGGCATGGAACGCGATTATGACGGTGACATGCGGATTTTTCAGGGCGATCTGCGCAGCCCTGAGGACATCGGCGAAACCGCCGCAAAGCGCTGTGTGGAACGGGTGGGCGCGCGCAAACCGCAGACTGGCAGCTACCCAGTGCTGTTTGATGAGCGCATCTCCTCAACGCTGATCGGCCATTTGCTGGCCGCCGCCAACGGCAGCGCCATTGCCCGCGGCTCGTCCTGGTTGCTGGGCGCTGAGGGCACGCAGCTGCTGCCGAAAGGTCTGGATCTGCGGGAGGATCCGCATCGTCCGCGCACCTCGGGCTCGCGCCCGTTTGACGCCGAAGGGCTGCCGACCAAGCCGCGCAAGATCATTGACGACGGTGTGCTGACCGGTTGGACGCTGGATCTGGCAACAGCCCGCAAATTGGGGCTGCAATCCACTGGCAACGCAGTGCGCGGCACCTCGGCCCCACCGTCGCCAAGCCCGTGGAACATTGCCCTGACCCAAGGCGATGTCAGCCGGGATGATCTGCTGAAACAGATGGGCACGGGTCTGTTGGTCACCTCGATGATTGGTTCGACCATCAACCCCAATACCGGTGACTACTCTCGTGGGGCGTCGGGCTTCTGGGTGGAAAACGGTGAGATCCAGTATCCGGTGAATGAATGCACCATCGCTGGCAATCTGCGCGACATGCTGGGCCGGATCATCCCGGCCAATGATGCGCGGCTGCATCTCAGCCGGGTTGTGCCATCGCTTCTGGTAGAGGGGCTGACCCTTGCCGGCGACTGATCTTGACCTGTTGATCCACGCCGCCCGACTGGCGGGGGAAACAGCCCTGAAATACAGCGGACCACAGGCGAAATCCTGGGACAAGCCGGGCGATCTGGGCCCGGTGACTGAGGCGGACCTGGCTGTAAATGATGTGCTGCACCGCGAACTTCTGGGTGCCCGGCCTGACTATGGCTGGCTGTCCGAGGAAAGCGAGGATGGCAGAACCCGCTTGGATCAGGAAAAACTGTTTATCGTCGATCCCATCGACGGCACCCGCAGCTTCATCGAAGGCTCAAACGCCTGGGCGCATTCGATCGCGGTGGCCCAAGGGGGCGAGGTCACCGCGGCCGTTGTGTTGCTGCCGGCCAAGGATCGCCTTTATGCTGCGGCCAAAGGGCAGGGCACCACACTGAACGGCACGCAGGTTGGCGTCACGGCACGTGAAGGGGTCAGCGGTGCCTCGGTTCTGTCGGCGCGGCCGAACTATGCGCCGGAACATTGGATTGATGGCGTTGTACCGGATGTGAAGCGGGTCTACCGCCCGTCACTGGCCTATCGGCTGAGCCTTGTGGCGCAGGGTCGGTTTGACGCCATGCTGACGCTGCGCGACAGCTGGGAATGGGACATTGCAGCGGGCGCGCTGATCCTGACCGAAGCGGGCGCCAAGGTGACGGACATGCATGGCGCACCTTTGCGGTTCAACAACGCCCATCCCCAGGTCAAAGGGGTGGTGGCCGCTGGCCCCGCATTGCACGCGGATCTGTCAAAACGGTTGGTCAGCACGCAGCAAACGGGTTGAGGGGGAACACAATATGGCAATTGGGTACAAACAGCTTTTGGCGGAAGCCGATGCCGAGGTTTCCTCGCTTACTATCGAAGAGGCCGCGGCGCGGCTTGAGGATCCCGGTCTGGTCTTCGTCGATATCCGCGACCCGCGCGAATTGGAACGGGATGGCCTGATCCCCGGCGCCAAACATGCCCCCCGTGGCATGCTGGAGTTCTGGATCGATCCCGAAAGCCCCTACCATAAGGATTGGTTTGCCTCAGATCAGACCTTTCTGTTCTACTGTGCCTCGGGGTGGCGTTCGCTGCTGGCGGCGCAGATTGCCCAACGTATGGGGCTGAAGGTGGCCTCCCTGCGTGGGGGCTTTGGCGACTGGCGTCGTGCGGACCTGCCGCAGGCACAGCGGGAGCCGCGTTAAACCCCGCCTAATCAGACCTTTAGGCATCTTGGTGCCAGGCAACGCCCCGGTGGCTTGCAGCCCTAACCCACAGGGCCTAAATTGCGCCTGACCTTTTCAGGAGATCTCCTCATGACCCAACGCCTGCACCTTGTTTTCGGTGGTGAACTTGTCGATCCGTCCAAGAACGTGTTCAAGGACGTCGACAACATTCACATCGTCGGCATGTTCCCCAACTACCAGAGCGCTTATGACGCCTGGAAGGCGGAAGCCCAGAAAACCGTCGATAACGCGCATATGCGTTACTACATCGCGCATATTCACCGCCTGCGTGACGAAGAGCGTGAAATCTCGGCGACCGAAGAACTCGGCTAAGATCGGTAAGTCATGGCGCGATCCCTCAGTCTTGCGGCCTATATGGCCCTGGCCCGGCGCGGATCGCGTGAGGCGCCGACGTTTGACAATCCCCGCCCCGAGGGCGAGCTGATCTGGGCCCATGCGCCCACATTGGAAAAAGCCGCGGCGCTGATGCAGCTGTTTACCCTGCTCGAAGCGCAGCGCCCCGGCGTCCATCTGTTGCTGACCACACCGCCCGGGCTGCCCCGGCCGGATCATGTGAAGGGCAATATGCACTGGCAGGTGATCCCCGAAGACACCGTGCCGGACCTCACCCGGTTTTTTGATCATTGGCGGCCTGATCTGGGGCTTTGGTCCAGTGGTGATCTGCGTCCCGCGGCGATTGAGATGGCAGCCCGGCGGGATCTGGTGATGTTCCTGCTGGATGCCGAAGCGGACGCTTTGGAGGATGTGCGGTTCCGCTGGCTGCCGGATATGAGCCGGTCAGTGCTGCACCGATTTTCGCGGATTGTCGCGGTGGATCAGGCGGCGGCCCAACGGCTGGGCCGGATCGGAATTTCGCGCGCCAACCTTCAGGTTTCCGGCGCGATGCAAGAAGGCGGCGCGGCCCTGCCCTGCGAAGAGGCCACCCGCGAAGATTTGGCAAAATGCCTGGGCAACCGCCCTGTCTGGTTGGCCGCCATGGCGCAGTTTGATGAGTTGGGCATGATCAGCCAGGCCCATAAGGCGGCGTTGCGCCTGTCACACCGGCAATTGCTGATCCTTGTGCCTGACGATGAAACCCAAGGCTCTCAAATGGCGGAGAAGCTGCGCGGCTGGGGCTGGCAAGTGGCCCGCTGGTCCGAAGGGCAAGCGCCTGAAGAGGACACGCAGGTTCTGCTGGCCGATACGCGTGGGGAAATGGGTCTTTGGTACCGATTGGCGCCTGTCACCTTCATGGGCAGCTCCCTGGTGCCGGGGTTTGGCGGGCGTGACCCTTATGAGCCGGCGGCGCTGGGCTCGGCCATTCTTTATGGTCCCAATGTGGGGCGCTACCTCAATGCCTACAGCCGCTTTGTCAGCGCGGGGGCGGCGCGGATCGTGAAGGATGCCGACAGCCTTGCCTCGGCGCTGAACACGCTCTCGGCGGCTGATCAGGTGGCCGCGATGGCCCATGCGGGCTGGGAGGTCAGTTCGCTTGGCGCGGAGGTGACGGATGAGGTGATCGAGATGATCCAAGACACCTTGGATCTGGGGGGGACGGTCTGATGCAGCCACCCCGTTTCTGGTATCGCCCGCCTGAGGCCCCGGGAATGCGGGCCCGCCTGTTGGCACCGCTCGGGGCGCTGTATGCTCATCTGACAGCCAAACGACTGGCCAAGACACAGGGCTATCGCCCGCCGGTGCCGGTGATCTGTGTGGGCAATTTGAACGCGGGTGGCACCGGCAAGACGCCGACCGCGATTGCGCTGCTGATGATGCTGATGGGCAGCGGTGTGCGCCCCATTGTGGTGTCACGTGGCTATGGCGGCCAGCTTGAAGGTCCGGTTCAGGTCAATCCGCTGGACCACAGCGCCGAAGATGTCGGTGATGAACCCTTGCTGTTGGCGGCATTTGCCACGGTGGTGGTGGCCAAAGATCGTGCCGCCGGGGCGCGTCTGGCGGTGGAACTGGGGGCCGGTGTGATCATCATGGATGATGGTTTCCAGAACCCGGACCTGCAAAAGGATCTGTCGATCATCGTGGTCGATGCGAATAAAGGTTTTGGCAATGGCCGGTGCCTGCCGGCGGGGCCCTTGCGGGAACCGGTGGCGGCGGGGTTGCGCCGCGGCGATCTGCTGCTGTCAATCGGCGACGATGCGGCGCAGGCCACGTTTGCGGCCCAATGGGGCGATGAGATCAAGCGATATGACCTGCCCCATATCACCGCCGCGCTGGAGCCGCTGCAGATGGGGATCGAGTTTGACGGCATGCGGGTTCTGGCCTTTGCCGGGATCGGCCACCCTGAGAAGTTTTTCCGCACGCTGCGCGGTCTGGGCGCTGATCTGGTGCGGGCGGAGGCGTTGGATGACCATCAGGCGCTGACACCCGGTTTGCTGACCCGGTTGGAAAAAGAGGCGGCGCTGCGGGGATTGCAGATGGTCACCACCGAAAAGGATGCGGTGCGACTGCCTGAAAGCTTCCGGATGAAAGTGGTGACCGTGCCGGTGCGGCTGCGGGTGCATCAAGAGGATCAGCTGAAAGCCGCGTTGGATCAGGTGATCGCAGGGGCGCCCGGTAAGGGCTAAGCGCTATTATTGCGGTTTTGTCTGATAGATGGGCCGTGAGGGGCTGCGCCCCTCTGTGGTCATCAAAGATGCCCCCATTCACCCCCGAGTATTTTGGAAACGTTGAAAGGTGCAGACTCTGTAACAGTCAGCGCATCAGGTCGGGCAAATCCCCGGTGAGGCCCGCCGCTTCGCGCATGAAACCGCGGCGCAGGCCGGGCATGGCGTTTACCGCCCCCATGCCCAGATCCCGGGCAAAGCGCAGCAGCGGATTGTCATTGGAAAACAGCTTGTTGGTCAGATCGGTGCTGAGGGCCAGGCTGGCGGTATCGAACCGGCGCCATTCCTGATAGCGGTCTAGTACCAGCTCACTGGCGATATCTTCACCACGTTGTTTTGCGTCACGCAGCACCTGGGTCAGCGCGCCGATATCGCGCAACCCGGCGTTTAGCCCCTGACCGGCGATGGGATGCATGCCATGGGCGGCATCACCCACCAACACCAGCCGCTCTGCGGTGAAACGATCGGCCAGCGTCAGGTTCAGCGGATAGGTGAAACGTTGCCCGGCCAGTTCGATCTTGCCCAGGAAATCGCCGAAACGCGGGCGCAGCACCTGCATGTAATCTGCATCGCTCAGGCCGTGGATCGCTGCGGCGTTTTCGTGGGTTTCCGACCAGACGATGGAGGACATGTTGCCGGGCAGCGGCAGGATCGCCAAGGGACCCGGCGGCATGAAGAACTGATGCGCCACACCGTTGTTGGGCAGCTCGTGCGAGATGGCACAGACCAGCGCGGTCTGGCCATAGTCCCAGCCGCTGCGCTTGATGCCCGCCCGTTCTGCGGTGCCGGATTTGCGCCCATCTGCGCCGATCAACAACTTGCCCGTCAGCGTTGCGCCTGTGTCCAGATGCAGCGTGACGCCCGCCGGCCCGGTGTCCTGCGCCACAACCTTGGTACCATCCATCACGGTGATGCGGGGCTCCGCCGTCATTGCATCCGCCAGCGCCCGCCGCAGGAAGCGATCCTCCAGCATGTAGCCCATCGGGCCTTCTTCCAGCTCATTGTGGTCAAAGTGCAGGAAAAACGGGCTGAGCGGGCCCTCACCCGCGCGGCCATCGCTGACCTTGATATCCAGCATCGGCTGGGCAATGCAAGCCACGTGATCCCAGATACCGATCCGGTCCAACAGACGTTTTGACGCCAGCGCCAGCGCATAGGCGCGGCCGTCAAAATTATCGGACTGCTGCGTCGCGCGGGGCAGGGCATCGATCACCGTGACGGTGAAGCCCGCCTGCGCCAGAGCCAGGGCCTGAGCGGGGCCGTTCAGGCCGCCGCCGACGATCAGGATATCGCTGTCATGTTTCATGTGCCTCAATATGCGTGGCTTCACGGGATTGTCCATGCGCCTCAGCGTCGCTACGGTCGCGACAAGAGGAACAGGAGGCAAAAAATGGATCATTGGTTGAAGGCAAGCGCCGCGGATCTGGGGCGGGGCATTGGCAGCGGTGAGATTGACCCCGTTGCCCTGACGGAGACCTATCTGACCGCCATTGCCTCACATCCGTTTGCGGATCGGATCTATGCCCGGGTCACCGAAGATCGCGCCATGGCCGAGGCTGAGGCCGCAAGTGCCCGCGCCAAGGCGGGGCAGCGCCTGTCTGCCTTGGATGGTGTGCCGATTTCCTGGAAGGATCTGTTTGATTCGGCAGGTGTGGCGACAGAGGCGGGATCGGCCCTGTTGAAGGGGCGGACCCCTGAGGTGGACGCGCCGGTGCTGCGCAACGCGACAGCCCTGGGGCTGGTCTGTCTGGGCAAAACCCATATGAGCGAACTGGCGTTTTCGGGCTTGGGGCTGAACCCGGTCACAGCAACGCCGCCCTGTGTGAATGATCACGATGCGGTTTCAGGGGGCTCTTCGTCAGGTGCGGCGACCTCGGTCGCTTTTGATCTGGCGGCCTGCGGGATCGGATCTGACACCGGGGGATCGGTGCGGATCCCCGCGGCCTGGAATGATCTGGTGGGGCTTAAGACCACCGCGGGCCGGATTGGTCTGCAGGGTGTGGTTGATCTCTGCGCCAAGTTTGACACCATCGGCCCGCTGTGCCGTTCGGTTGAAGATGCCGCCTTGATGCTGGCCATGCTGGAAGGGGGCAGAGCCGCCAATCTGACAGGGGCCACGCTGAAAGGCAAACGCTTTGCCGTGTTGCAGACCGTGGTGCTGGAAGACACCCGAGAGGTGCCGATGCAGGCCTTTAACGATGCGGTTGCGAAACTGGCTGAGGCTGGGGCAGAGATCGTCAAAATCGATGCGCCTGAGGTGGCCGACGCCATGGCGATGGCCGGCCCGCTTTACACCGCTGAGGCCTATGGCAGATGGCGTGATGTGATTGAGGCCAATCCGGACCTGATGTTTGACCGCGTGTTGGAACGGTTCCGTGGTGGCAAGGATGTTGGCGCCGCGGATTACGTGGCCGCTTGGCAGAAACTCGAACGGCTGCGGGCGGTCTGGTATGAACGGGTTGCGGGCTTTGATGCGGTGCTGTGCCCAACAGCGCCTATTCTGCCGCCCAAGGTGGATCGCCTGATGCAGGACGATGCCTATTTTGTCACCGAAAACCTGCTGGCGTTGCAAAACACCCGGGTGGGCAATCTGATGGGCAACTGCGGCGTGACCCTGCCCACGGGCGTGCCAAGCTGCGGTATTTTGCTAAACGGTCTGCCGGGGCAGGAGGAGCGTTTGCTGCGCGTTGCCGCAGCGGCAGAGGCGGCGCTGGCCCTCGGCTAAGAACGGGGTCACCCCCCGGGCTAAATTCCTGGCCCGCTTCGTCAAAAAGGTCACAACAGAAAGGGGCCCGCCGCGTCGGAACTGGACGCGGCGGGCCCTTTTGGCTAGTCTCAATCCAAACGGGGCGACAATGATCCCGATACATTGAGGCAAAATCTGATGTTTCCTGAGCGGTTTTCGAACCTTCCCGCTTATGCATTCCCGCGTCTGCGCGCCTTGTTGGACGTGCATGAACCGGGCGGCGCAGCCATGCATATGACCATTGGCGAACCCAAACACGCTTTCCCGGCGTGGGTGGCTGATATCATTGCGGAAAATGCCGAAGGTTTTGGGAAATACCCGCCCAATGACGGCACCCCCGAGTTGCTGGAGGCGATTCGCGATTGGGTCCAGCGCCGCTACGGTGTAGGACTGGATGCCGGGAGCCAGATCATGGCGCTCAACGGCACACGTGAGGGGCTTTATAACGCCTGTATGGCCTTGGTGCCTGAGCAGAAGGGCGGCGATCGCCCGGTGATCCTGCTGCCCAACCCCTTTTATCAGGTCTATATGATCGGTGCGATTTCGGTGGGGGCGGAACCGTTGATGGTGCCCGCCACCAAAGAAAGCGGTCATCTGCCCGATTACACCGCATTGCCGGCCGAGGTGCTGAACCGGGTCGCTGCGGCCTATATCTGTTCACCGGCCAACCCCCAGGGGGCCGTGGCCAGCCGGCAGTATTGGACGGATCTGATCCGTTTGGCCGAACAGTATGATTTCCGCATCTTTGCGGATGAATGTTATTCTGAGATTTACCGGGGTGAAGCCCCAACCGGTGCGCTGGAGGTAGCGCAGGAGCTGGGTGCGGATCCCGAACGGGTGGTGGTTTTTCATTCGCTCTCGAAGCGATCGAACCTGCCCGGCCTGCGCTCGGGCTTTGTGGCCGGTGGCCCTGAAAGCCTGAAACGTATCAAACAGTTGCGGGCCTATTCGGGCGCACCTTTGCCGCTGCCCTTGCAGCGCGCCGCTGAACGCGTCTGGGCGGATGAGGGGCATGTGGTGGAAAACCGCCACCTCTATCAGCAGAAATTCACCATCGCAGACAGGATCTTCGGGGACATTCCCGGCTATGAAAGTCCCGAAGCGGGCTTCTTCCTGTGGTTGCCGGTCAAGGATGGTGAGGCCTCGGCGCTGAAGCTCTGGCAGGAGACTGGGGTGCGGGTTCTGCCCGGCGCCTATCTGGCGCGTGAGGTGGATGGGTTTAACCCGGGTAAGGAATACATCCGGGTCGCTTTGGTGCATTCAAACGAAGATGTCGAACGCGCGCTGACAGCGTTGCGGTCATGTATTTACGGTTAAGGAACGAGGGCAGCGATGGCATATCAAGCACGTGGGCGCGATCCGCTTTTTGGCAGTGACATGCAGGCCGCAATGGAAAAACGCGGCAAGGAGCTTCTGGGGATTGTCCTGATCCTCGTTGGTCTGGCGATGGGCGCGATGATCTATTCCTACACGCCCGAGGATCCGTCTTTCCTGTCCTCCACTGATGCGCCGGTGCAGAACTGGCTGGGCCGTCCTGGGGCCTCCATATCGGCTCTGTTGTCGGTGATGCTGGGTCTGGGCGCCTGGGTGCTGCCGATGACCACTTTGGCCTGGGGCGCGCGTCTGGTGATGCATCATGGTGTGGATCGGGCGGTGGGCCGTCTGGTCTTCCTGCCGATCCTGATTGCCGTGACTTCGGTCTATGCCGCCACCCTCTTGCCTGGTGAAGGCTGGAACCATGGCTATGGTCTGGGCGGGCGGTTTGGCGATGCAATCCTTGGCTTTGCCCTGACCATCGTACCGTCGACGCTGGCGCTGAAACTGCTGTCGGCGCTGACCGCCGTGGCGATGCTGGTTCTGGGCATCTTTGTGCTTGGGTTTACCCTGCCAGAGGTCAAACGCGGTGGCCGCTTCCTGCTTGTTGGCGTCATCATGACCTATGCCGCGCTGCTGACCTTGTTGGGCCGTGGCGCCCATGGTGCCATGGGCAAGGCGCAGTCCATGCAGGCCAGCCGTGCCGAACGCCGCGCAGAAAAACAGCGCCTCGCCGAGGAGCAGGAATGGAAGGTCACGGACGAAGACGATATCGAGTTTATGGAAGAGGCCGCAGAAGAACCTGCGCCCGAAAAGCCAAGCTTGCTGAAACGTATGCCCACCCTGATCCGCCGACCGGATCCGGTTGAGGCTGAGGAATTGCCAGCGCCTGAAATGGTGCAGCCTGGCCTGGCCCCGGATGTTCCGGCGCCCGGTGATGATCGGATCAAGGCCAAGATCGCTGATGTGATCAAGTCGCGCGTGCGGTCAAACCCGGCGGTGCAGGTGGAAACCGTCGCACCGCTGACCAAGGGCCGTGGCCGCGGGCCGGATCCCCTGGTGTTCAACCCCGATGCAGGCCCGGCGCAACCGGCCGGCTCGGCTGAACTGCCACCTGAGCCGCCCCTGACCGCAGGCCTGCGGGCTGAACCGCCCCTGACTGCACCCGTTACGGCTGCCCCTGTTGCAGCGGCCCCCGCCGCAGCGCCAGTGCAAACTGCCGACACGACGCAAACGATCAGCACAAACCCCTTTGCCGAGGCCGTGCCGCAAGAGGGCATGCCGCAGGATGGGGTGCCCTATTCTGCAGCCCAGTGGCAATCTGCGCCTGAACCGGTGGCGGAG
The DNA here is from genome assembly GCF_001458255.1 of Thalassovita autumnalis. GTDB lineage: Bacteria > Pseudomonadota > Alphaproteobacteria > Rhodobacterales > Rhodobacteraceae > Thalassobius > Thalassobius autumnalis. The sequence goes on along the minus strand of NZ_CYSB01000041.1, from coordinate 132,226 downwards.
CCTTTGGCGGCGGATATTGCGGAAATCGCAGCCTCGATTGATGAAGGTGTTGTGGCACCTGCAGCGGAGCCCGTTGCCGTGCAGCCCACCCCACAACCTGCGCCGCAGCCTGTTGCCGCACCGCGCACCGCGATCCCCACACCTGAGCCGCGCAAAGTTGTGCAGCCACTGAACCGCAAGCCGATCCAGCCCTCCAGCCGCGCCAAAGCCGAGGCGCAGCCAGCGCTGAGCTTTGAGGAGAATAGGCCGGAATATGAGCTGCCGCCGCTTGGCCTCCTGGCCAACCCGTCGCTGATCCAACGCCACCATCTGAGTGATGAGGCGCTGGAGGAAAACGCACGCATGTTGGAAAACGTGCTGGATGACTACGGCGTCAAAGGTGAGATCGTCAGCGTCCGCCCCGGCCCCGTTGTCACCATGTATGAGCTGGAGCCCGCACCGGGCCTGAAAGCCAGCCGTGTGATCGGTCTGGCTGATGATATTGCGCGATCCATGTCGGCGCTGTCGGCACGTGTGTCGACCGTTCCCGGCCGCAGCGTGATCGGGATCGAACTGCCGAATGAAAACCGCGAAAAAGTGGTGCTGCGTGAAATTTTGGCTGCCCGCGATTTTGGTGACGGCAACCAGAAACTACCGCTGGCACTGGGCAAGGACATTGGCGGTGACCCGGTTGTCGCCAACCTTGCCAAGATGCCCCACCTGCTGATCGCAGGGACCACCGGTTCGGGTAAGTCGGTGGCGATCAACACGATGATCCTCAGCCTGCTCTACAAGCTGACACCTGAGGAATGCCGGTTGATCATGATAGACCCGAAGATGCTGGAACTCAGCGTTTATGACGGCATCCCGCATCTGCTGTCGCCGGTTGTGACCGACCCGAAGAAGGCGGTCGTTGCCCTTAAATGGACTGTGGGCGAGATGGAAGATCGCTATCGCAAGATGTCCAAGATGGGTGTGCGCAACATCGACGGCTACAACAGCCGGGTGGAGGACGCGTTGGCCAAAGGTGAAACCTTCAGCCGCACGGTGCAGACCGGATTTGACGATGAAACCGGTGAACCCGTCTTTGAGACCGAGGAAATCACCCCCGTCAAAATGCCCTACATCGTGGTCATCGTGGATGAGATGGCCGATCTGATGATGGTGGCGGGTAAAGAGATCGAAGCCTGCATCCAGCGTCTGGCGCAGATGGCACGTGCCTCGGGCATTCACTTGATCATGGCGACGCAGCGACCTTCGGTCGATGTGATCACCGGCACGATCAAGGCTAACTTCCCGACCCGGATTTCGTTCCAGGTGACCTCCAAAGTCGACAGCCGCACGATCCTTGGGGAAATGGGGGCAGAGCAGCTCTTGGGTATGGGCGACATGCTCTACATGGCCGGTGGCGCCAAGATCACCCGTTGCCACGGTCCCTTTGTCAGCGACGAAGAGGTTGAGGAAATCGTCAACCACCTGAAGAGCTACGGCCCGCCGGATTACATCGGTGGCGTGGTCGAAGGTCCGGAGGACGAAAAAGCCGACAATATCGATGCGGTTCTGGGCCTTGGTGGCAACACCAATGGCGAAGATGCGCTTTATGATCAGGCAGTGGCCATTGTGGCCAAGGACCGCAAATGCTCAACCTCCTACATCCAGCGGAAACTGGCGATCGGCTACAACAAAGCCGCCCGACTGGTCGAGCAGATGGAGGACGAAGGGGTCGTCTCTGCCGCCAACCATGTCGGCAAGCGAGAGGTGCTGGTGCCCGAGGTCGGGTAAATCAGCGAGATATTGCAAAGCGGTCCAGAGATGGGCCGCTTTTTGCCATTTGACATGTTTGTGAGCCACCACCCACTGGTGACGGTCCTGAAATTGCTTAGGTTATTGGTATGAAAACACTTCGTTACACAGTCGCCGCACTGACGGCGTTGAGCCTCAGCGCGCTGCCGGCCTTGGCCGAGAAGATCTCGCTGAACCAGCTGTCGGCCTATCTGAACGATCTGAAAACCGCACAGGCGGATTTTACCCAGATCAGCGATGACGGCACCATCATGACCGGGCAGCTGATGCTGAAACGGCCGTGGAAGATCCGGTTCGAATATGATCAGGACAAAACCTTGGTTCTGGCCGAGGCACGTACCGTGGCCATTTTCGATCCACGCGGCAATCCGCAGCCGGAAACCTACCCGCTGGGGAAAACACCGTTGAAGTTGATCCTGGATCGCAACATCAATCTGGGCCGCGCCAATATGGTGGTGGGTCACAGCTATGATGGCACCGCCACCACAGTTGTGGCGCAGGATCCTGAGCATCCGGAATACGGCACGCTTAGCTTGGTCTTCACCGACAATCCCGTGCAGCTGCGCCAGTGGATCGTGCGCGATGATGCCGGTTCGGCCACCACGGTGGTTCTGGGCGCGCTGGACAGTTCGGTGAAACTGTCAAACCAGATCTTTGATATCGGGGTGGAGAAAGAGCGCCGCAGCCGCTGAGCGCCGGCGCCTCAGGCCACAAGCCAAAACGCAAAACGCCAGCGGGCCGGGGCACGCTGGCGTTTTTCATGCAACAGATAATCGTTAGAACCGCGAGCAGCTGCGCAGTTGGGCCTGATACATCTTGGCGCGGCTGTCGACCTCATTTGAGATCCGAACCAGCCAGCTTTTACGCTTATAGGTGCCGCGCTTATAGCCGGTCTGACCTTCGTGATAGGCCAGATACTGGTGCTTGGCATTGTTCAGCGCGATACCGTTGCGGTCGCGCGAATTGTTCATGTACCAGCCCATGAAGTCCGAGGCGTCAAAGATATTGTCGCGCCGCGCCCCATAGCTGCGGGTGGCCCGCTGATATTCGGCCCAGGTGCCATCTAGCGCCTGGCTGTAGCCATAGGCGGAACTGACGCGGCCCATCGGGATCACCCCCAGCACGTAGCGGTATGGGGTGCGGGCGTTACCGATAAATTTGCTTTCTTGATAGATGGTGGCCATCTGCACATGCATTGGCACACCCCAACGGCGCTCGGTCGCGCGGAAGGCGCGGGCGTATTTTGGGCGTTGGCTGAGGATCGAACAGGCATTGTCCAGATTGCGAGGGGCCGAATAGTTGCCACCGCCGCAGGACGCCAAAACCATCATCAGCACAAACAGGCGTAGGATTCTGCTCATCTGCCTCGTGCTCTCAATTTTATATTTGTTCTTTTGGCTCAGTTTATCGCAAAGGGGCTGTCCTGCAAATGGGGCAGGTGATCACAATTGCCCCATTTTCAGATCAAAAGCGCCAGCATCAGCGGAATTGCGCAGATCGACATCAGGGTTGAGACAACAACCAGACCCGCCACCGATCCCGAATCCGCGCCGTATTTCTCGGCCAGCAGGTAGGATGAGACGGCCACCGGCGTTGCGATCTGGATCACCAGCACCGCGGCGGCAACCGGTTCCAGCTGGAAGGCCTGCGCGATGACATAGGCCAGCGCAAAGCACAGCAGGTATTTGACCAGCGAAATCCAGGTGGCCTGCCCGATCTGCCCCGGCGACAGCCGCGCCACCGCAACCCCCAGCGTGATCAGCATCAAAGGAATTGCCATCTGGCCGATCAATTCCAGCGTGTTGGTCAAGAACAGGGGCGTCTGCCAGCCCTGCCACAAAAACAGCGCCCCCAGCAGGGTTGCCGATACCAGCGGTTCTTTAATCACCTTCAGCAGCGATCCACCGCCAGCCACCAGCCAGACCCCGAAGGTGAAAGACCAGATCGCCATGACCGCAAACACCACCACGGCGTAGCTGAGGCCCACCTCACCAAAGGCGAACATCGCCAGCGGCAGACCCAGGTTGCCGGTGTTGCCAAAAATGATCGGCGCCAGATAGGTGCGCACGTCCAGCCGGGTCAGTTTAACCAGCCCGTAGGCGGCCACCGTCACCGCCCCATAGGCCGCGATAGAGGCCAGCGTCAGATCCGCCAAAGCCTGCGGCTCAATCTGCGTTTTCATCAGCGCGGTGAAAATCAGGCAGGGAATACCAAGGTTCATCGCCAGCTGGGTGACAAAGCGGATGCGGTATTCAAAGCCGGCTTTCACCCAGACAAAACCGATCATCGCCAGGAAAAACACCGGTGCGGTGATTTCCAACACTGTCAGAATTAGGTTCACAGTCTGTTTCCCTCAGATTCGCCGTCAGACATGGACAGCCTCCCCCGAAAGGTCTATCTCTGGGATATGGGGGCTGCAAGATGATGCTAAGATCGCGCGCGAAATATCATTTGGGCCAAGTTGTTCGGCACAAAAAACATCCCTTCCGTGGGGTGGTTTTTGACGTGGATCCTGAGTTTAACAACACCGAGGAATGGTATCGTTCCATCCCCGAGGACAGCCGCCCCCGCAAGGAACAGCCGTTCTATCACCTGCTCGCCGAAAACGATCAGAGCTACTATGTGGCCTATGTGTCAGAGCAGAACCTGGTGGCCGACTACTCGGGCGAACCGGTCAGTCACCCGGACATTCCGGACCTTTTTGGCCCCTTTGAGGATGGCCATTACCCGTTGCATTTCTCGCTGAACTGATCCGACTGCCTATCACAGGCGGAGTGGAAGCGGCCCCGGTGAGGGCCGCTTTTTGGTTTGGTCAGTAGCCGATGGCGCAGCCGTCTTTGCGCGGGTCCGAGGCGCCGATCAGCACGTCGTCCTCAATCCGGATCGCCTGCGCGCCGCCAATAGGGCCATGGGGCACCTCAACCTTGTGGCCCAAATCGCTCAGCTCCTGGCGGACCTGATCGCTGTAGCCTTTTTCGACCTTCATCACGCCATCGTCCGAGAAACAGCGCGGCGCATCAATCGCCTCCTGCGGGCCCATGCCGAAATCAACCATGTTTGACAGGAACCGCGCGTGGCCGTTGGGCTGATAGGCGCCGCCCATCACACCAAAGGGCATTATGACCTTGCCGTTCTGGCGCAGCATACCGGGGATGATGGTGTGCAGCGGTCGGTGGCCGCCGCGCATTTCGTTTGGATGACCTTCCTCCAGCGTGAAGCCGGCACCGCGGTTCTGCATCAAGACACCGAATTTCTCAGACGCGATGCCAGATCCAAAGCCGTGGAAGATCGAATAGATCAGCGAAACCGCCATCCGGTCCTTGTCCACAACGGTGATGTAGATCGTGTCTTTATGCACCGATTCCGACAGGCTGTGCGGGTTGGCCATGGCCTTTTTCGGATCGATTAGCGCGGCCAGTTTTGCCGCCGTTTCCGGCGCCAGCATATGCTCCAGCATGGTGGTCATCGCCGGGTCCGCTATGAAGCGATTGCGGGCGTCATAGGCCAGTTTCGCCGCCTCCGCTTCGATATGGGCACGTTCGGTGCCGAAAGGATCCATCGATGCGATGTCATAGTGTTTAAGGATGTTCAGCATCAGGTTGGCGGTGGCACCCTGACCATTTGGCGGGTGCTCCACCAGATCCACCCCTTTGTAATCACCGCTGACGGGATCGGTGTAATCGCAACGGGTGTTGGCGAAATCCTCAACCGTGTGGACGCCGCCCAACTCGCGCAGGCAAGCGACCATATCTTCGGCGACTTCCCCTTCATAGAAGGCCTTGCGCCCGTCCTTGGCCAGGCGGCGCAGCACCTCGGCCTGACCGGGGGCGGCGAACAGCTGGCCCAGTTTGGGGACGGCACCGTTGATCAGATAATGGGTGCGGCCATGACCCTGCAGGGTCGCCTGATTTTCATCCCAGTCAAAGGCAACCCGGGGCGCCACGGGCACACCGGTTTCGGCATAGTGAATGGCGGGGGCCAAAATGGCGTCCAAGCCCAGTTTGCCGTGATCTTCGCTGAGGGTGCAGAAGGCATCAATCGCGCCGGGCACCGTCACCGCTTCGGGTCCGGTCAGCGGCACCGTTTTCAGCCCGCGGGCGCGCAGGGCGGCCGCATCAGCGGCTGCGGGCGCGCGACCAGAACCGTTAAGCGCCAGAATGTCATCTGACCCTGCCGGCGAAAACAGCACAAAGCAGTCGCCACCGATTCCTGTCATCTGCGGTTCGCAAATCCCCAACAGGACAGCCCCGGCAATCGCCGCATCCATGGCATTGCCGCCACGGCGCAGCACATCAACGGCGGCATTGGCCGCCAACGGGTGTGACGTGGCACAGATGCCATTGGCGGCATAAACCTCGGATCGACCGGGTTGGTGAAAATCGCGCATTCGGGGGTCCCCTCCTTAAACTTGGGCAGAGGGTAGAGGCGATGCGATTGAGTTCAAGGAAGAAAATGCCTCGGTGCCGCACACTGGGTGGGGGCTGTGTTCGCGCGGCACCGAGGGAAGCCATTGCAGCTACAGACCCTGTTATGACAGCGATTCTCGACCGCTTTGCGGGCGCAATGGGGCGATTCTTGGGCGATATGCTATGGTTTGCTGGGATCCGGGCAGGAAAATGGCGGCAAGACGCTCTGGACTTTTAAGTGAACACTTGTTCAATTCACACCAGACAAAATGCCAATGACTTGGATTTGCGCCGCACTCAGCATCGGGCCGGGGCAGCGCCAAAGGAGGAATGCAAGATGAAACCAGTGGTCATCGCAGGGGCGGCCCGCACGCCGATGGGCGGATTTCAGGGGGTGTTTGACGGGGTGGAGGCCGCCACTTTGGGCGGCGCGGCCATCCGTGCCGCCCTGGGGGATGCTGGTGCCAGCACCGTGGATGAGGTGCTTATGGGCTGCGTTCTGCCTGCCGGTCAGGGCCAGGCCCCGGCACGTCAGGCGGGCTTTGCCGGTGGTCTGGGCGAAGAAGTGCCGGCCACCACGCTGAACAAGATGTGTGGCTCAGGCATGAAGGCGGCGATGATGGCCTTTGACCAGATCGCGCTGGGGCACGCAGACACGATGATTGCGGGCGGGATGGAGAGCATGTCAAACGCGCCTTATCTTTTGCCCAAAATGCGCGGTGGCGCCCGGATCGGTCACCAGCAGACGCTGGATCACATGTTCCTCGATGGACTGGAAGACGCCTATGACAAAGGCCGCCTGATGGGCACCTTTGCCGAAGACTGCGCTGAGGCTTTTCAGTTCACCCGTGAAGAGCAGGATCAATATGCGCTGGCTTCGCTGTCAAACGCGTTGGAGGCAGAACGTTCCGGTGCCTTTGAGGGCGAAATTGCGCCGCTGACCCTGCGCCACCGCACCGGCGAACATGTCATCACCACCGATGAGCAGCCCGCGAAAGCCCGCCCGGAAAAGATCCCGCATCTGAAACCGGCCTTCCGCAAGGATGGCACGGTGACGGCGGCAAACTCTTCCTCCATCTCGGATGGGGCGGCGGCATTGGTGCTGGCCTCGGAAGAGGCGGCTGCAGCGCAGGGCCTCAAGGTGCGTGCCCGGATCATGGGGCATGCCAGTCATGCCCATGCGCCATCACAGTTCCCCACCGCCCCGGTTCCCGCGGCCAAGAAACTGTTGGAGCGTCTGGACTGGTCGGTTGAGGATGTGGACCTCTGGGAAGTGAACGAAGCTTTCGCCGTGGTGCCGATGGCCTTCATGCGTGAAATGGGGCTGCACCGCGATGTTGTGAACGTCAACGGCGGTGCCTGTGCGTTGGGCCATCCGATTGGTGCCTCGGGCGCGCGGATCATGGTGACCCTGCTGAACGCGTTGGAAAAACGCGGGCTGAAGCGGGGTGTCGCAGCGATCTGTATCGGCGGTGGCGAAGGCACGGCGATTGCGATCGAACGGGTCTGACCTCGCTCCCTCATGTGGAAAGATCAAACCGGCCTTCGGGCCGGTTTTTCTATGTCTGGGCTTGATAGCCTCGCCTTATTGTTGCGCGATGCCCGTGCAATGCCCAATGTATCGCGAGGCAAGGTAGGTGGGACCATGAAGACGTTAAAGCTGATCTGGGCATTGATGCTGGTGCGCATGCCCAGTGGGCTGGCGCGCTATTTCTGGGATGCGGCACTGCCGGTGCGTATGGGGCGGCGGGCAGATCCCAAAGCGGCCTCTGTCGCGCAGTTGGTGGGGCTGGTGCGGGATCCCAATCAGCCGCCCTCGGTTGCAGAAAGCCGGGTGCAGATGGCTGGGTTTGTTGCGCGGTTTGATCGACCGGAACCGCAGGTCCAGCGGCGTGACGTGACCCTGCCGGGCGCAGCCGGGGAGCGGCCCGCGCGGATCTACCGGCCGTTGGATGCGGCTGAGGGGCCTTTGCCGACGCTGCTCTACTTCCACGGTGGGGGCTGGGTTCAGGGCAGTTTGGACACCCATGATGCGCTCTGTGCGAAACTGGCGCGGCGGGCGGGGATGCAGGTGCTCTCCTACAGTTACCGCCTGGCGCCGGAACACCCGTTCCCGGCGGCCCCCGACGATGTGATGATGGCCTATCAGGCGCTTTATGCCCAAGCCGAAACACTGGGCGTGGACCGTCATAAAATTGCGGTGGGTGGTGACAGTGCGGGCGCCAACCTGACGGCAAGCCTGCTCTGGAGTCTGTCGCAGGACAAGCGCCGGATGCCCGCAGCGCAGCTGTTGTTTTACCCGGCCGTAGATGGGCGGCTGACAACCCCGTCGATCAAGGCCTTTGCTGATCATCCCCTGCTGTCGCTGGCCCGGATTGAAGGCTATCTGGACCTATATCTGGGCCCGGATGTGGACCGTCTACAGCCCCGGGTGTCCCCCTTTCTAGCGCCGGATTTGTCCGGGCAGCCGCCCGCCTTTGTGCTGATTGCCGGCCATGATCCCCTGTGGGATGAAGGGGAAGCCTATGCCGAACGTCTGGAAGAGGCCGGCAGCGCCGTGACCCTGGCCCGGTTTGAGGGGCAGGTGCATGGCTTCCTTAACCTCACCAAGGTGATCCCTGAGGCCGATGTGGCCATTGATCAGGCGGCAGCGTGGCTCAGACAGGTCTTGCAGGGATAAACCGGCGCACCGTGCCCTGTGCGATGAGGCACAAGAATTTGGCGTAGCTCCCCTTGCACCTTTGGCGATTGCGCCGGATAGATTGGCGGGTAATTCAGTTGGAGGCCCCCCATGCGCGTCGACTATGACACCCTGTCCAAAACCATCGCTGCCCTTGTGGAAGGCGAAAGCGATGAGGTTGCCATCATGGCTACATTGGCCTGTGAGGTGCATCACAGCGATGATCGTTTTGACTGGACGGGGTTTTATCGCGTGACCGCGCCGGAGCTGTTGAAGATCGGCCCCTATCAGGGTGGTCATGGCTGTCTGGTGATCCCCTTTGCCCGTGGCGTCTGCGGCGCCGCTGCGCGCACCGGTGAGGTGCAGCTGGTGCCCGACGTCGAAGCCTTCCCGGGTCATATCGCCTGTGCCTCCTCCACCCGATCAGAGCTGGTGCTGCCGGTCTGGAATGGTGCGGGGCAGTTGATCGGGGTGTTTGACCTCGACAGCGATCAGCCTGATGCCTTCACCCAAGAAGACGCGGATCAACTGGCGGTGATCCTGAAAGCCAGCTTTGCCAATTCCAACCGTGAAGGCGTGTAAATGGGCGATGTTTTGAAAGGCTGCTGCGCCTGCGGGCAGATCCATTTCACCTGTCGCGGTGCACCGAAAGGGGCAGCGGTCTGCCACTGCGGCCAGTGCCGCAAGATGTCAGGCCACGCCTGGGCCTCGGCCCATGTGCGCCGCGAAGAGTTTGAGATTGAGGGGCCGATCAAATGGCTGCGCCTCAGCGAGAAAGCCGAACGCGGCATCTGCCCGGACTGTGGATCGTTCCTGTTCTGGGTTGGCGCGCAGGATCCCGAATACATCAGCTTTGCCCTGGGGGCGATTGATGGGCCAACGGGGATCACACTGGGGCGCCATATCTTCGTTTCCGACAAGGCAGATTACTACCTGCTCAATGACGGCCTGAAACAGGAAGGCTGAGCGGGGCGCAAGCTTACGCCCGTGTTCCACAAAGGCAAGACCGCAGCCTTGCGGTCTTTCCAATCCCGGCCATAGCCGATAGGGCCGTTTCAGGAGGAGCGATAGATGTCTCAGAGCAGCGATCAGAATGTCGATACACCGCAGGGCCTTGCCTATGCGATGGGCGCCTATGTGATCTGGGGTTTTCTGCCGCTCTACATGAAGCTGGTGGATCATATTCCCGCGGTTGAGGTTGTGGCCAACCGGGTGATCTGGGCGGTGCCGCTGGCCGCCGCCTTGTTGATCTATCGCCGCCGCACCGCCGATCTCTTCCTGGCCCTGCGCACGCCGCGCATGTTGGCGATGGCCTGTGTGACGGCTGTTCTGGTGTCGATCAACTGGGGCATCTACGTCTGGTCGATTGCGGCGGACCGGGCGTTGGATGCAGCGCTCGGTTATTACATCAATCCGCTGTTTTCCGTGGCACTGGGGGCAATGTTGCTGGGCGAACGGCTGAGCCGGGCGCAGTGGTTGGCCATCTCACTGGCGGCTGTGGCTGTTGGGGTGCTGTGGTATGACGCCGGTTCGCTGCCCTGGCCTGCGGTTGGCCTGACGGTCAGCTGGGGGTTCTATGCGTTTTTCAAGAAAAGCCTGCCGATCGGTCCGAACCAGGGTTTCCTGCTGGAGGTGCTGATCCTGCTGCCCTTTGCGATCGGCTATGTCGGCTATCTGGCGGCGGCGGGTCAGGGGCATCTTGGCGCGTCACTCAGCGATACCTCACTCCTCTTGGGGATGGGGGTGGTCACGGCTGTGCCGCTGATCCTTTACGCAAATGGTGCCAAACTGCTGCGGTTGTCGACCATTGGCATCCTGCAATACAGCGCCCCGACAATGATTTTCCTGCTGGCGGTTCTGGTTTTTGACGAACCCTTTGACCGGGCGCGGATGATTGCCTTCCCACTGATCTGGGCCGCCTTGGTGATCTACACGGTGCCGATGGTGCAGGGGCTGCGCAAATCGCGCGGCTAACTTGCCTCACACAGGGCAAAGTCGTATCAGCGCGGCATGGAAATCACACCCTATGCCCCGCCAAACGACCCGTTGGAGATCCTGCATGAGGATCATGAGATCGTGGTTGTTAACAAACCCTCCGGCCTGTTGTCGGTTCCGGGGCGCGGTGAACATCTGGCCGATTGCCTGATCAGCCGGGTGCAGGCTGTTTTCCCGCAGGCGCTGCTGGTGCATCGGTTGGACCGGGATACCTCAGGGGTGATGGTCTTCGGCCTGACACCACATGCGCAGCGCAGCCTGTCGATGCAGTTTGAAAAGCGCACCACCAAGAAAAGCTATATCGCCCGTGTCGACGGCCGCATCGCTGAGAAAACCGGCACGGTGGATCTGCCACTGATTGTGGATTGGCCCAACCGGCCGCGCCAGATGGTGGACCATGAAAACGGCAAAGAGGCGATCACCAACTGGCGGGTGTTGAAGGCGTCAGATGCGGAAACCCGGGTGCGTCTGACCCCGAAAACGGGCCGCAGCCATCAGCTGCGGGTGCATATGCTGGCGGTGGGTCATGTGATCCTTGGCGATCCGCTCTACGCAACAGGGGCGGCCGCGGATCATCCGCGATTGATGCTGCATTCTGAGGAGCTGCGGATCAATCATCCGGAAAGCGGCAAGGGCATGTCGTTCCGCGCAAAAGCGCCGTTTTAATCCACCATTTCGGGCGTGGGCGCCTTTGCGTCGGCCAACCCGGCCTGCATATCTTTGATGAGCAACAGGATCGTGGCGCGCCGTTTTGACAGGTCGCTCTGCAGCCGGTCGATATGATCTAGCTTCTTCTGCATCTTTTTGATGCCGGCCTCACAGGGGCCGGTGCCCTGATCGGTCAGACAGTCGCTATGTCCGATAGCCGTTTGTGTGCCGCGGCACCTCCAGCAGGCCCGCGGTTTCGAAGTGGCGCAGCATGCGTTGCGATATTTCAAGGAGCGATGCGGCGTCTTTGGTCAAAATAGTTGCTCTTTTGGAAAGAGTGCGACAAGGGGCAGCCACGCCCTGCGCGAGGGGCCATATCTGCCCGTGTGCGCGACGTAGAATCTGAGCAGCCAGACCTCAGCGGCCAGACAGGTAGTCCAGCAGCAGTTCCCCCATCAGGCGGGCCAGGGTTTCCTCGGCCCGTTCTGGTCCTACGATGGCGGTGATCACGTTGCGATAGGCCTGCATCGCGATCTGCATGGCCTCATCCGCCGCGATTTCATCCGCTGATTTGCCACGCAGATAGTCGAAGATCAGCGCCATCTCCGTGTCGAAATCCCTGCGCAGCACCGCTGTTAGACGGCTGAGGTTTTCGGCCTCCGAGGCCTCAGGATCGATCAGGTCACTGTCAAAGGCCGCCATCACCTGTTTGGTGCAGGCCAGGAACAGATCCTCTTTGGTGGGGAAGTAGTGATAGAGGGCGCTTTTGGACAGGCCCAGGTGATCGGCGATCTTGCGCATGCTGGTGCCGCCGTATCCATGTTCCGAGAAGTATGAGACCGCCCGCTGTGCCAGATCCAGTTTGTAGGCGTCGTGATCAACAATCTTGGGCATTTTCTCAACCGTTTTCCTGGGACTGGTCGCACATATCCGGGCCAGTGGGCACACAAACGACTTAGCCCAACCGGTCGATAAAAGCCAGAATGCGCACGAAAGCAGTTGGGCGAGGCGGATAGCAATTGGAGTTACAAAAAACCGGGACGTCGCCGCCCCGGTTTCTGTGGTCTTTTGTGGTGAAGATTACTCTTCGGTCCAGCCGGCGATGGATTTGACTTCCAGGAAGTCCTCAATCCCCCAGGTGCCGCCCTCGCGGCCGTTGCCGGACTGCTTCATGCCGCCGAAAGGTGCGCCTGCACCGCGGCTGTTGCCGTTGATTTCCACCATGCCCGAGCGGAACTGACGTGCGATCCGGTTGGCGCGGCCGCCGTCCTGGGTTTGCACGTAGTTGGTCAGGCCATAGACGGTGTCATTGGCCATTTCCACGGCTTCTTCTTCGGTGTCGAAGGGGATGATCGACAGCACCGGGCCAAAGATCTCCTCGCGGGCGATGGTCATATCGTTGTTCACATCCGCAAACACGGTAGGGCGCACGAAGAAGCCTTTGTTCAGACCTTCGGGGCGACCCAGACCACCGGCAACCACACGGGCGCCTTCGTCGATGCCTTTCTGGATCAGACCTTGGATCTTGTTCCATTGAGCTTCGTTCACCACCGGACCGATGTGGCGGCCACTTTCGTGGGCGCTGGCCACTTTGGTGCTGTTGGCAATCTCAGCTGCTTCATCCACTACGCGATCATAAATCTCACGCTGAACCATCATCCGCGATGGGGCGTTACAGCTCTGGCCCGAGTTTTCCATCATATGGCGCACACCACGTTTGACGGCCTTGTCATCGGCATCTGCAAACAACAGGTTGGCGCCTTTGCCGCCCAGTTCCAGGTGCACACGCTTCAGCGTCAGGGCCGCATTCTGCGAGATGGCGATGCCTGCGCGGGTGGAACCGGTGAAGGACACCATATCTACGTCCTTGTGGCCAGTCAGCGCCGCGCCAACACCCATGCCGTCACCGTTCACTAGGTTGAAGACACCGGCGGGGAAGCCTGCTTCGTCCATGAACTCTGCAAACAATAGCGCGTTCAGCGGGCTTTCTTCCGATGGTTTTAGCACCATGGTGCAGCCGGCGATGGCGGCGGCGATCACCTTCAGAACCACCTGGTTCATCGGCCAGTTCCACGGGGTGATCAGGGCACAGACGCCGATCGGCTCCATCGCGATACGGTCGTTTGGTGCGTGATCGCCCAGCGGTTTGAAAAAATCGAACTTCTTGGCCGCGCGCAGGAAGTTGGCCGCGTGGTAGGACCCGGCACCCGCTTGCGAGGCTTTGGCCATATCGATCGGCGCACCCATTTCCAGCGAGATGGCTTCGCCCATCTCATCGTTGCGGCGCTGATAGACCTCAAGGAATTTCTCAACCAGGGCAATCCGCTCTTCGACCGGGGTGTTCATCCACGCCGGGAAGGCCGCTTTGGCCGCCGCAACGGCGGCATCGGCATCGGCCTGACCACCCATCGAAATGACGGCACAGGGCTCTTCGGTTGAGGGATCAATCACGTGATGATCCGCGCCCTCGATCGGGTCGACCCAAGCACCGTTGATATAGAACTGACGTTTCTCGATCATTGCATGACCTCCATGAGACGCAAATTGCGTATGTTCTGTCTTTGCGCTGGAAAGTTCCACGATGTGGAAGATCTTACCAGAATCCCGCGCACTCTGTCAGGGCTGCGGCACAGGTGCAAGCCCTGCTCATGTACCCGATACAATAATTTGATCAAATTATTGTATCTGTCAATTCGAGGGCCGCTTTCTGACGCTTGGGGCCGGATTCACGGTTGCGTGAACGGCCGCACTGGTGATGATGGCTTGCAGGAAAGAGAGGCGTGCCTATCTCTACCAAACAACCTGTCGCTTTACCTGAAAGGACATTGAAAAATGGGTTTGCGCATCAACGACATCGTGCCGAATTTCACCGCCGAGACGGATCACGGCACCATTTCGTTTCATGATTGGATCGGCGATAGCTGGGCCATTTTGTTTTCACACCCCAAGGATTTTACCCCGGTTTGCACCACCGAATTTGGCGCCGTTGCGCAGCTGGCCGATGAATGGGCCAAACGCGGCACCAAGGTGATCGGCGTCTCGGTCGATGGTGTGGAGGAGCACAAGGGCTGGAAAGGTGATATTGAATCCTTCGCCGGAGCCGAGGCGGGCTTCCCGATCATCGCTGACGAAGAACTGAACGTTTCCAAGTTGTTCGACATGCTGCCCGCAGATGCCTATCTGCCCGACGGCCGCACCCCTGCAGACAGTGCCACCGTGCGTTCGGTCTTTATCATCTCGCCGGACAAGAAGCTGCAGCTGACCATGACCTATCCGATGTCGGTTGGTCGGAACTTTGCCGAAGTGCTGCGTGCGCTGGACGGTTTGCAGCGCACCTACGGTCAGCCGTTGGCAACCCCCGCCAACTGGCAGCAGGGTCAGGACGTGATCGTTGCCCTTGCCCTGGACGACGCCGCCGCCGAAGAAAAATACGGCGCGCTGGACAAAAAACTGCCCTACCTGCGGTTCGCAAAGAACCCTAAGTGATTGCTCAGCCAAAAACTTTGATCACCCCGGTCTTAGTGCGGGGTGATCCAATTTTCACTTTTGCTGACCGGGCTGACCAAAGTGTTCAATCATCGCAGCAATCGCCCTATCGTTGCCGTTGTCCGGATCAGAGCCATAGTTTTTTTGCCGCAAACTAACCGTCTGAGAGCTGGGCCATTCAACGATACGACGTTTGGGGCCTAGGTGGTGAACTTCTGTCCCAGCTAAGCGTGCCATCCAATAGAGCCAGACGTCATCCGTACTTGGGCAAAGTCGCATAAAGGTTTCGATATCAGTGACCCTTGGGTCCAGGCAGTGTGGCGGGTAAAGAACGCCGCAGACACCCGTTGCAAAGATCTCACCCGACGCAGTGGCGACACCGATGTTTTTTTTCCACTGGGCATAGGGCAGCAACTTGCCGTCTGTGTCATATTCTATCCGATGCGACCGACAGGAAATGATTTTCCCGGTGTTCCGCATCGACGATGACACCAGCTTTTCCAGCCAATCGGCCTCATAGTGGACGTCGTCATCGGCAGTCACGATATACCGGTCCGGATTTTCCAACAGACAAGGGATAAGTTTTTTGTAGGACTTAATGTCTTCACAGGTTTGAATGTCTAGGCCGGAGAGCTGCAGATCCAGTACGTCCTGGGGAAGTTCAGGGAAATCGCTTTCGGCGACCCATAGGATAACCGCATCAGGTCGAATAGTTTGAGCAAGTAGGCACCGCAACGTCAGCGCGAGGGTGTCAAACCTTGCTGGAAAACTCGTCAGGGAAATAGCGAGCGGTGCGTCCAACGGGTGCTTCTTTGGCGCTACATTGCGAGAGTCTATCTCACGGATATTCTTGCTAACCCGAACGCGCCACTTCAGGTTGGATAACCAATTGGGACTCGGCATTCGTTTTCCTTTAGCTGGCGTTCATCCACTGGGATTTTAGCCATGAAACGTCCCCGATGCGACGGTACCATTTGCTGCCCTTACCATTCAGGGCATCATCCATCTTGGGTGAGCCTGCAAAAACAACGATCCGCGCGCCCTCAGGAAGGCTCGGGGCGGCAAAGTAGCTTGAAAAACCGCGTGGGACGCAGTGGTTTTTGAAGCTAACGCACCATTCCTTTGGCCAGTAACTTAGGTGCGCGTGTGTGGCCAGTTGATCGCTTTGGAACTGTTGGCTGATTTCAAACTTATTGGTGACGGTGTCAGGGTCTGCCACAAACGTGTCCAGAATGTAGCTGTGCGCACCCACCTCATAACGGAAGACGGAACTGTTGCCGACCGAATGCAGGAAGGCATCGCGCGAAGGATTCACTTTCCGAAGTGGCTTGGAGCGGAACAGATCATCGTCGCGGATGATACGGAAAGCTCCGTCAATTTCGAACAATGGCTCCAGATCATCCACGACGACCAGATCCAGGTCCAGAAACAGGGCTGTGCCCTTCAGGCCCATGAGATCTTTGCGAAAAAGGGCCAGCTTTTGCCAACGGGTGTCATTGTGTCCTTCAGGCAGACCTAATTCGGGCAGAGGCATCGCCTCAACCCCATTATCCAGCCCTTTGGGGTCGTCAGTGAAACAAATGAAGCGATGAGGGCGTTTCAGGTGCTTTTTGACGCCGCGCGCAAGATTGTTCACATAGTGTGGGCCATAAAGGCCGCCCCATTTCATCGTGAAAATGAGCACAGGATCATTATTGTTCTGGACGTGGGATGGCATTTGGGGTGCTTTCGGGGGGGAGTGCACAATTTGGCGCCGAAATGCGCAGAAAAGCAAGTAGTGCGCAAGGGCAAATATTTGGATTGTATTGGCCTGTTCGCCGCATAGGATCCTAGTTGAGCTTTGCGCAACATTTTGCTCAAGAAAAGAGGAAGAATGGGCATGAAGTTGCCTCGATTGCGCCGTCCAAAACTCTTTGAGGTAATAAGATATAACTATCTCTTCAAAAGGCACGCGTCAGGAATGCTTTTGTCCTCAAGCTGCTTCGAAGGGAAGTCTATCTTGGTGGCGGGCCCCGCCCGAACACTTGGCGAGGACTTGGCGAGTTTTCGGTCGGACGATTTTGATGTTGTTATCAAGATGAACAACGGTATCTGGCTTCCCATCCCGTTCGGTGACGGAGACAGTCATCGCTGCGACGTGTTGTTTCACAGCCTGACCCAGGACATTCTGCCGCCAACCAGAGAGGTTCTTGACGACGCCGGTGTGCGCTGTTTGGTCCATCGTACAACAGGAAAGGGCCGCTTTCCCCTGACGCTAGATGCTTTGCGTTCATTGGGGTCGAACGAGCGAAGCGTGAAAATAGTCCCTCCAGCACGATATAAAGCGTTGTCAGAGGAGCTCGGAGGCGCATCCCCAACGACAGGTTTGGTTTGTCTCGACTTTCTGCTTGGATGCAACTCAGCCAGAACAGTGGTCGCGGGCTTCACCTTTTTCCAGACGAAGTATCAAGCGGGCTACGATGATCGTGATGTTAATGACGACGACAGTAAATCGCGCGTTCAGTCTCTGGGGCACCACAATCCTGAAAGAGAAAGGGCGCTAGTTCGGAAGTTAATCGACAATGCCGAACGCTCAGGCCGCAAAGTTGAGCTGTGTGGTGCAGTTGATGCTGCGTTGAACTCTTAGTATCGGAAGAGCACGGGTGCGTTGCGCGGTGAGCCAGCTGAAAAGGTCTGGAACACAGTGTGCCCCATTTTTGAAAACTGCCTCGCTAAGGACGAATGATGACGAAAGTGGTGATACTCAACGATACACGCCTTGATTTCCATCATGGGTGTACACGGGTTATGAGTGTTTTGGAGCGAGGTTTGCGCGCACAAGGGATGAGCGTTACAGCAACCAGTCCGCTACGCCATCGTTGGTGGCAAGATCGCAATTTCCTTCGTCATCTTGCTCAGGCTGACAGAGTTGTCATCAATGGGGAAGGTACGTTGCACCATGGGCGCGGTGCCGGGGCCGACCTGTTGAAAATTGTTGATCACGACGCATGTCGCGCACCGGTGTTCTTGGCAAATGCGATCTATCAAGAGAACCCTGCTGACTGGTCTCGCTTTCTCGAAAAGTTCAGGGGTATCTGGGTGAGGGACAGCCAGAGTGCTGCGGAGCTGGAGGCTGCTGGTGTAAGGTGTGACGGGATGCTACCAGACCTCACTCTGTGCGATGGCGCTATCTCTGGTTTTGAGCAGCGACGCATGGGTACGATCGTGGGTGATAGTGTAGATACCAGTATCACTGCCGGGTTGCGTAAGCTGTCACAGCAAATGAACGCGACTTTCCTTCCCAGTCTGAGCCATTTGAAAAGGCCCAAAGGTCGGAATCCGTTTAGCCGGTTTTTGCGGAACTCTTATATCGCCAGGTTCGAACGAAGCGCTAAGAAAGAATTTCCTCAACTACATCTTGCTAAAACACCTGATGAATACGCGCGTTACTTGGCGCGTGCAGAGCTGCATGTGACCGGCCGCTTCCACGGGGTTTGTTTTTCACTGCTTTCAAAAACGCCCTTTGTCGCGCTCCAGTCCAATTCTTGGAAAGTTGAGGCGTTGCTAAGTGATCTTGGCCTTTCAGCTTCTCGCTTGATTGCCGTTGCAGATCTCAATGAGGGACTGTCTCCGTCCGACTGGGAGTATTCTGATGTTGAACTCTCCAATATTGATGCGGCGCTTCTTGCAGCGCGCGAAAGCGCAGCCGAGATGTTCAGCAAAATATCCGCTGGATAATGTGCCGCTAACCCTGAGCACAAAAAACGCCTTTCAACATCCCAGCTTGATGCGCCGTATAAAACAAAAGCCCCGGCCAGATGACCGGGGCTTTATTATTTCTGGCAAGAGGAAGAGGATTACTCTTCTTCTTTTTTGGCCTCTTCGCCGGTTTCCTGATCGACAACTTTCATCGACAGGCGGACTTTGCCGCGGTCGTCGAAGCCGAGCAGTTTGACCCACACTTCCTGACCTTCTTTCAGAACGTCGGAGGGGTGGTTCAGGCGGCGGTTTTCGATCTGGGACACGTGCACCAGACCGTCGCGCTTGCCAAAGAAGTTCACGAAGGCGCCGAAGTCGACGATCTTCACAACTTTACCTTTGTAGATGGCGCCTTCTTCCGGCTCAGCGACGATCGAGTGGATCATCTCATAGGCCTTCTTGATGCACTCACCGTCGGGCGATGCGATCTTGATGATGCCGTCGTCGTTGATGTCGACTTTGGCGCCGGACACTTCAACGATTTCACGGATCACTTTACCGCCCGAGCCGATCACTTCACGGATCTTGTCGGTCGGGATCTGCATGGTTTCAATGCGCGGTGCGTGGACCGAGAATTCCGAGGCGCCGGACAGCGCTTTGTTCATCTCACCCAGGATGTGCATCCGGCCGGCTTTCGCCTGTGC
Organism: Thalassovita autumnalis; assembly: GCF_001458255.1. Taxonomy (GTDB): domain Bacteria; phylum Pseudomonadota; class Alphaproteobacteria; order Rhodobacterales; family Rhodobacteraceae; genus Thalassobius; species Thalassobius autumnalis. Next base: position 112,847 of record NZ_CYSB01000041.1, on the reverse strand, counting down.
CAGAGCTTTCTCCATGATTTCAGGCGTGATGCCTGCAACCTTGATGTCCATCTGCAGCGAGGTGATGCCGTTTTCGGTCCCTGCCACTTTGAAGTCCATGTCGCCCAGGTGATCTTCGTCGCCCAGAATGTCCGACAGGATCGCGTAGGAGCCGTCGTCTTCCAGAACCAGACCCATGGCCACACCGGCAACAGCCGATTTCAGCGGAACACCCGCGTCCATCATCGACAGTGAGCCACCGCAGACCGACGCCATCGAGGAGGAGCCGTTCGATTCGGTGATCTCGGAAACCACACGCACGGTGTAGGGGAAGTCAGTCGGGGCGGGCAGAACAGCCTGCAGCGCACGCCATGCCAGTTTACCGTGACCGATTTCACGACGACCGGGCGAACCAACGCGGCCCACTTCACCAACCGAGTAGGGCGGGAAGTTATAATGCAGCAGGAAGTTCGAACGGTAGTTGCCGTGCAGCGCGTCGATGATCTGCTCATCATCGCCTGTGCCCAGAGTGGTCACAACCAGACCCTGAGTTTCACCACGGGTGAACAGGGCCGAACCGTGGGTCCGCGGCAGCATGCCGGTTTCGGCAACGATGGGGCGGATTTCGTCCAGCGCACGGCCGTCGATCCGCTTGCCTTCTTTTACAACGGTGCCACGCAGAACGGTGGATTCCAGCTTCTTCAGGGCCGAACCCAGATCCGCATCTTCCTGCTGTTCTTCGCTCAGACCAGCAATGATGGCTTCACGCGCAGCGGCAACAGCGGCAACGCGCTCTTGCTTGTCGGTGATGGCGTATGCGGCGCGCATCTGCTCTTCACCAGCGGCTTTCACCACTTCGAACAGCTCCGAGTAGTCGGGCGATACGAATTCAAACGGTTCTTTGGCTGCGTCTTCGGCCAGGTCGATGATCAGGTCGATCACCGGCTGGATCTGTTCGTGGGCGAAATTCACCGCACCCAGCATCTCAGCTTCGGTCAGCTCGTAGGCTTCCGATTCGACCATCATCACGGCGTCTTTGGTGCCGGCGACAACCAGGTCGAGGCGCTGCTCGGGGTTGTTGCGCAGCTGATCCATGTCGTCCACGGTCGGGTTCAGGATGTATTCACCATCCTCAAAGCCAACACGGGCACAGGCGATCGGGCCCCGGAACGGCGCGCCGGAAATGGTCAGCGCAGCAGAGGCGGCGATCATGGCAACAACGTCGGGGTCGTTGACCAGGTCGTGCGACAGCACGGTGCACATCACCAGCACTTCGTGTTTGAAGCCGGGGACGAACAGCGGGCGGATCGGACGGTCGATCAGACGTGCGGTCAGGGTTTCTTTTTCGGTCGGGCGCGCTTCGCGCTTAAAGAAACCGCCAGGGATCTTACCGGCGGCGTAGTATTTCTCTTGGTAATGTACGGTCAGCGGGAAGAAATCCTGACCGGGTTTTGGCGCCTTTGCGAAGGTCACGTTGGCCATGACGGAAGTCTCGCCCAGAGTGGCGATGACGGTGCCGTCGGCCTGACGGGCAACCTTGCCCGTTTCCAGAGTGAGGGTTTCTTCGCCCCACTGCATCGATTTGGTCGTTACGTCAAACATATGCGTATCCTAGTTGGCAGCATCTCGGGCGTATCCCGCGCTGCCTTGTGTAAATGACGGCCCCATTGCCGCCGACCCCATTATCTTCATTCCGAGTGCCAGGGTCCGGGCACAACGTCTCAGATAGCGGGGCCATACATGTTTTTTGTAAGTTTTGAAACAACAATCAGACTCAGGCCGTCCGGGCGCGGTTGAGAGTCGCTGCTTCCAGCCGGTCCAACTGAGCAAGGGCTTCGGCCTGGGTTGCACCTGTCTGCAGGGCGGTGGCCCAGATGCGTCGGCAGGAGTGTGGCGACCAGGGCAAGACGGCCTGTTGTAACCAGCTTCGCAGCGCAGGTGGCAGGCTGTCATAATCGCGCATGGGATCGCCACGCCGCTTGCGGCGGCGCAACCCGGTTTGACCCAGGTTGCCGCACTTTCGGGCCCGTTTGCCCACCTGTGCATTGCTGGGCATTACTCAGCCGCCTCCGCCTGACGCCAGGGCGGGAACGGGTCCGGCATTTCGGCGTAGTTTGGCAGGGTTTCCAGGGTGGCCTGCGGGATCAGACAGGATTCGAGCTGGGCGCGCAGTTTGGGCCAGTCGATGCCAGCACCGATAAAGACCAACTCTTGCCGGCGGTCGCCAAATGGTTCGCGCCAGTGGTCCTGCATGTATTTGCGCAGACCTTCGTGGTTCGGCCAGGTGTCCGCAGGGACGGAGGCCCACCAGGTGCCAATCGGGCCAATCGAAGAAAGCGCACCCGCCAATGAAAACTCGGCCACCCATTTGGGACGGCTTGCGAGCCACATATGACCCTTGGCCCGGATCACACCGGGCAGCGGTCCGTTCAGCAGGTCATGAATGCGGCGCGGATCAAATGGCGCATGGGCGCGAAACACGTAGGAGGCCACGCCGTATTCTTCGGTTTCGGGCACGTGGTCTTCAAAGCCGTAAAGCTCCTTCGCCCACATTGGGTGCTCATAGGCGCGGTCAAAGTCAAACAGCCCGGTGTTCAGCAGATCCGCAACCGCGACCTCGGAAAAATCCGTTTCGATGATCTTGGCATCCCCGTTCAGGCTGCGGATGATTTGCCGGGCGGCTTTGGTGCGCTCCGGGCCGGCGGCGCTGACCTTGTTCAGCACAACGACATCTGCAAATTCGATCTGGTCGGTCAACAGATGCACCAGGGTGCGGTCATCGCCTTCGCCCGCGGTTTCACCATGGTCAGCCAGAAAATCGTGACTGGAGTAGTTTTCCAACAGGTTCACCGCATCCACCACGGTGGCCATTGTGTCCAGACGGGCAACATCGGACAGGCTGCGTCCTTCTTCATCGCGAAAGGCAAAAGAGGTCGCGACGGGAATGGGTTCGGAAATCCCGGAGGACTCGATCAACAGGTAGTCAAATCGCCCGGCCTCAGCCAGTTGCCGAACCTCAAGCAACAGATCTTCGCGCAGGGTGCAGCAGATGCAGCCGTTGGACATTTCAACGAGGGTTTCGTCGGTATGGCTCAGCGATCCGCTGTCGCTGCGCACCAGGTCGGCGTCGATATTCACCTCGGACATATCGTTCACGATGACTGCGATGCGATGATTGTCGCGGTTGTTGAGCAATCGGTTCAAAAGGGTTGTTTTGCCGGCACCCAGAAATCCGGAAAGGACGGTGACGGGCAGGCGGGGGTCGGTCGATCTATCGGGCGCTGTATCTGACATGGGGCTCGCTGGATAAAATGTAATAACATAACATATATAGAATCCAGCGGACCCAAATGACAAGCCCCGCCGTTTCTAGGGCGGGGCAGTGCGGATCTTGGTGGGGTTTAGGCCTCTTTGCGCCTTGTGGGATGATCTTTGATGCCGAAAGCTTTGCGTGCGGTGACCAACCTCAGATCGTCTGGATCCATCCCCATCGAAAGAATCGTTTTGCGATCAAACCGTTCCTTCGCCGCTTCGCGCTCGTATTTGGTGCCAAACAGCCGGTCGATCCATTCCATGCCAAAGCTGACGTGGAACGTGGCTTCGTGATCGTTGAAATGATGGCGCAGATGGCTGCGCGTCACCCGTTCGCCAAACCAGCCCTTGGGCACGTTCAGATGCGCCAGCGTGTGGCAATATTCATAGAAGGTGAAGGCACTCACCGACCCAACGGTCAGCGCCACAAAGGGAAACAGCAGCGCCATCTGCCAGCCAACAAAGGGCCAGAGGATCAGGAAATGCACCACCAGCGATTTGCTGGCAAATTTCACCGGATACCAATGCTGATCGCCCGTGAAGAACTCCGGATCATTGGGGAACTCATGATGGCCGATGTGGCTGCGATAAAGCTCATTGAACGGGCTTTGATCGGTTGGCGGTTCCCGGTGCAGCAGAAACCGATGCATGGCATATTCAACAAAGAACTGCATCACCGCGCCGTAAACCAGGGCCAGCAGCAACCATGGGGTCCAAAACACCACCAGCGCCACGATCCCGGCGATCCACAGCGGCGCCAGCCGGTGCAGCGTGCCCATGTTCATCAATACACGTAAGGTCGCGCCCATGATTCAGATCCTCCCGCAACTGTCCTCAACAGATGAGGGTAGCACGCGATTTGGTCCTGTCACTTGGGACTTGGCGTCAACTTTGCGTCCGTGCGCCTTGATCAAAACCGGCCGAGAGCGCCTGCAGTTGCGCAGCATCAGCCTTGTAAAACACCCAGTTCTTGATCTTTTTTGAGGTCACCAAACCGGCCGCTTCCAATGCTTTCATATGGCTGGTGACCGTCGGCTGGCTGAGGCCGGTTTTGTCGGTGATGAACCCCACGCAGACGCCATCCTTCAGCCGGCACCCATCACGTTGCGGCGGGAAATGGGTCAGCGGGTCCAGCAGCCAATCCATGATCTGGGCACGGTGCGGATTGGCCAAAGCCCGCAAAGCGGGCACCATGTCGACAAAACCGTTGTTCATATAGAGAATCCTCTATATTGATATTTTCCGATATAGATTCGCATTTCAGGACCATGCCATGAATGAGTTAGAGTTACTAGAAGAAGCCGATGCACTGGCCCGACGCTATGTTGCTGGTGTCGCGACACAGCCCGTGTTTCCCGATGCGCAAGCGCTGGAAGCGCTTTCGGCTTTTGCCGAACCGCTGCCAGATGAGGGCAACGGCGCGCTGGACACAGTGCAGATGCTCGACAGGCTCGGCTCCCCGGCAACGGTGGTCAGCAACGGGCCGAACTATTTTGGTTTTGTCATCGGGGCCACCCTGCCGGCCGCTGCTGCGGCAGAGCGGATGGTGGGTGCCTGGGATCAATGCGCATCTTCTTATGACAATGCGCCGGTTGCGGATGTTCTGGAAAAACAGGCCGGTGCCTGGCTGCTGGAGATCCTGGATCTGCCCCGTGAAAGCGCCGTTGCCTTTGGCACCTCCGCCACCGCCTGTGGCTTGAGCGTTTTGGCCGCCGCGCGGGCAACGCTGCTGGCGCGGCAGGGCTGGGACTACAGCGAACAGGGGCTGATCGGCGCGCCTGAAATCAAGGTCATGGTGCCTGCAACCGTTCATGTGACCGTGCGCAAGGCGTTGCAGATCCTTGGGTTTGGCTGGGCCAACGTAGTGAAACTGCCCGTCGATGGGGAGGGGCGCGTGATCCCGGATCAGATGCCAGAGATGGACGATCGCACCATCTTGGTCCTGCAGGCCGGTGAGGTGAACACCGGTGAGTTTGATCGCTTTGCCGACATCATTCCACGCGCCAAGGCTGCGGGGGCTTGGGTGCATGTGGATGGGGCGTTTGGCCTCTGGGCACGTGCCTCGGCATTGAAAGGCCTGACCGACGGGGTGGAGGGCGCGGACAGCTGGACGACGGATGGGCATAAGTGGCTCAACACGCCTTATGACGGGGCGATGGCGATTTGCCGGGATCCGCAGGCCCTGGCGCGGGTGATGAATGCAGATGCGGCCTATTCCACGGCCTCAGCGGATTCCCAAAAGAACCTGACGGTGGAGTTTTCGCGCCGAGCGCGCGGCATTCCGATCTGGGCCGCGCTGCGGGCGCTGGGCCGCAAAGGCGTGGCCGCGATGGTGGAAAAACATCACGCGCAGGCCGTGCAGGTTGGGGAGGGGCTGCGTGCCGCCGGATTTGAGGTGCTGAACCGCGTGGTCCTCAACCAGGTTCTGGTCCGCGGCCGCGATGATGCGGCGACGGCCGCGATTTTGCAGCAGGCACAGGGCAGCGGGCAGGTGTGGTTTGGCGGAACTGTTTGGCAGGGCCGTCCGGCGTTCCGGATCAGCTTGTCGTCCTTCCGGACGGAACAGGAAAACGTGGATCGCTTGATTAATCTGCTGCGACAGATCGGGCCGGATGGGGCTGCGCAGCGGTGATCCAATCCACAAAGGCGCGTAGCTTGGCAGGGACATAGCTGCGCGTCGGGTAAAGGATCCAAGCCGCCGTGTCGAACCCACCGGGGGAGGCTTCGTGGTCTGGGAAAAGGTCAATCAACGACCCTGCGGCCAGATCCTCCTCCACCATCCAATCGGCCAGCATCGCGATCCCCAAATCCAACAGCGCCGCCCGACGCAGGGCCAGCGGGTTAGAGATCACGCTGCCCGGACCCAGTGGAACAGTCATGGGGGGCTGGTCTGATTGGCGGATCTGCCAGTTGGTTTCAAACCCCGGATAGGGCATTTGCAGGCAGCTGTGGGTCTGCAGGTCCAGCGGTTGGTTTGGGCGGCCCTGCTGCGTCAGATAGCCGGGGCTGGCGACCAGATGATAGCGGGTCGCCCGCAGCCGGCGCACCACGTAATCGCCGTGGATCGCAGCACCAAAGCGAATAGCCAGATCAATACCTTCGCTGCGCAGATCCACCTGAGTGTCGCTGAGCTGTAGATCCAGTTGGATCTTTGGATAGCGCGGCGCAAAGCCCGATAGCCGTGGCAGCAACCAGCGCTCCGCAAATGCGACCGAGGTTGCCACGCGTAGCCTGCCGGCGGGATCTGTCAGCTGATCGCGGGCCGCTTCACCCGCCTGTGCCAGATCTTCCAGCAATGGGGTGATGCGCTGCAGATAGGTTGCCCCGGCTTCTGTTAGCACCAGACGTCGTGTGGTTCGATCAAACAGGCGCACCTGCAGTGCCTCTTCCAGCCCAGCGATCTGCCGCGAGACGGAGGAGGGCGCAACGTTCACCTGCCGTGCATGGGCTGCAAACGACCCGGCCGCTGCAACAGCGCGGAAGGTTTCAAGCGTATCCAGATCCATCGATGCCCTCATTCGTGCATATCTCGCACGAATGTAGTGCAGTTGCTCTGATTTCCCAAATATGCCGCATCCGCCACGTTCAGCCCTCATCAAAGGAGATTGAACATGAAGGTAACGTTTTTGGGTTTGGGCGCGATGGGGCAACGTATGGCCACGCGCCTGCTGGACGCTGGGCATGATGTGACCGTGTGGAACCGCAACGCCGCCGTGCGCGACGGCTTTGATGCGCGGGCGGCCAAGGCTGCGATGCCGGCCGATGCAGTGGCTGCGGCTGAGGTGGTCTTTGCCATGCTGCGCGATGATGCGGCCGCCACTGATGTGTGGCTTGGGGTAGAGGGGGCACTTGCCGCGCTGCCGACCGGTGCGGTTGCGGTGGAATGCTCAACCCTCAGCCTGCCCCACGTGCAAAAGCTGCACGCTGCCGCTGCGGAGCGGGGTGTGGCCTTTGTTGATGCGCCAGTCGCCGGATCGCGCCCGCAGGCTGAAGCGGGACAACTGATTTTCCTGCAAGGCGGCGCTGCGGAGGTCATCGCGGCGCTGGATCCGCTTTTTGCCGTGATGGGCGGCAAGAGGCTGCACTGCGGTCCTGCGGGGGCAGGCGCTATGGCGAAACTGGTGGTGAACGCGATGTTTGGCACCCAACTGGCGGTTTTGGCAGAACTGATGGCGGCAACCAAGGCACAGGGGTTTGACGCGCAATCGATTTTGAAAGCGCTGGCAGAGACCCCCGTTTGTTCGCCTGTCGCTGCAGGTGCTGGTGGTGCGATGTTGGCCGGGCAATGGGCGCCAGCCTTTCCAATCGATCTGGTGGCGAAGGATTTCACCTATGTTGCGCATTCTGGCCCCATGATGCCGGTTGCGGAACGGGTGGCAGAGGTCTACGCGCAAGCCGTGGCCGAAGGGTTAGGCGCCGACAATATCACCGGCATCATTCAACGTTACGACAGCGCCGCACGGGGCTGAGCAACAAAAAACGCCCGCTCAGAAGAGCGGGCGTTCCTTGGATCGGAAAGATCCGAAAACCTTAGCGACGCAGGCCCAGACGTTTGATCAGGTCAGCGTAACGGGCTTCGTCTTTACCCTTCAGGTAGTCCAGCAGCTTACGGCGCTGAGCAACCATCATCAGAAGACCACGGCGGCCGTGGTTGTCTTTTTTGTGGGTTTTGAAGTGCTCGGTCAGGGTCGCGATGCGCGAGGACAGAATAGCAACCTGTACTTCGGGCGAACCGGTGTCGCCTTCTTTGGTTGCGAATTCTTTCATGACGCGTGCTTTTTCTTCAGCAGTGATCGACATCGGGGTTCTCCTAGTTAGAGGGTTCAGGGCACAAGCCGGGATGTCGTCCAGACAAGGTCCTATGGAGGAATCGCCCCGCAAAGCGGAAGCGATGCGCGCTGATAAGGGAAAATCGCCATAAAGGAAAGGGAAATCGTGCGTGCGGCAGGGCTGACGAAGGCGCAGGTCCGGGTCAGGCGGATTATGCCACGAACTGGGATTGCGGCACCAGCCGGATATCGGCCTGTTCGGTGGCGCTGACGCCGTGCAGCAGTGCGACCTGTTCGCCGTTGATCCAAACGCCCAGATCCTCAGAATCCGTGCCGTCTGGGCGCAGGTCCAAAATCGGTGGAGTGGCATCCTGACTGTCATCAAAAAGCAGCACCAGCGTGTCCTCAGAGGTGTCGAAATCCATCACTTCGGCCCCCGTGGTGTCAGCCATCGTGGTCAGCAGGTCCGCCCCGGTGCCGGTGCTGATCACGTCCTGTGTGCCAAAGTCGATGACATCAGCACCCGATCCACCATTCAGAAAGTCCTGCGTGCCGTCGCTTGCGCCGCTCAGCTGATCTTCACCTGAGCCACCGAACAGCACGTCTGCGCCGGATCCGCCGTCCAGCGTGTCATCCCCCATGCCGCCAAGCAGCGCATCATCCCCTTCGCCGCCGATCAGTACATCCTGCCCGTCACCGCCCTGCAGGCTGTCATCGCCCGCGCCGCCATCGAGGGTATCCGCATCCAGATGGCCCGATAGCGCATCGTCCCCTGCGCCACCTTTCAGCAGGTCGTCCCCATCCTGCCCGTGCAGCTGGTCCGCGTCATCGCCGCCAAGCAGGGTGTCATTGCCCGTATCGCCAAACAGCTCATCCTGGCCGCCGCCGCCGTCCACCAGATCGTCACCGCCATAACCGTTGATTTGGTCATCGCCCGCGAACCCCTCCAGCACCTCATCCTCAGCAGTACCGGCGAGGATATCATCCTCTGCGGTGCCGGTCTGCGTAGGGGTGTCATCCACCAGAATGTCGAAACTTTTGGCTTCGGGGAGTGGGGCGCTGCCATCTGGGGTATCGTCCAGCAGTTGGGTCAGCAGGTTGTCAGACCGGGCATTCCCTTCTGATCTGCCGGCGTCTTCATATGTGTCACCGATGAGGGCGCCCACACGTTGCATCAGGCCAGAGGCCTCGGGGCCAAATCCATCGTCTTCCAGATCATCAGGTTCATCATCAACCGGCGGCACAGCGGTCAACCCAACCAGCGCCATACCGGCCATCATTGCACCCACCATGCCTGCCATGATCCACATCGAACCCTACCTCACCACTAGAACCACCAACCCAGTGTCAGGATGCCGGAGGCGATGCGGTCAGGTCAAAATCAATCGCGGTGCGTGGTTAACGCGGATTTAAGGGTCGGATGTGGTCCCGTTCCCATTGCCAAGCGCGCGTTCAAACTCATCCGACAGGATGACCATCCAGTCGCCGATCAAAGGCAGAAATTCAAACTGCGACAGCCACCAAGCGATCATGGACACGAGGATCGTCGCGCCCATGACCGAGCCGAGGCCAAAGGCCAGCCCGCGCAGGAATTGAAACATCAGCAGCCGCCAGAGGGAGTTTTGCACCGCAACAAAACGGTGATTGTTGAACCGCTCAACCTCCTCGGCCAGACGTGTCAGCGCTGCGGTCTCTGGCAGCGTTTCAGCCGGGGCAGGGGTGGGGTCAGTCATCACAGCTCCTTCAGGTGGGTCAGTCGGGGATCTGCCACAACTCTGGCTGTTGGGTGTAGGCGATGTAAAGCGGATGTTTGGGATGGCCCGCCTTGGTCAGGCCAAGGGCATAAATGTCACGGCCGGTGCCGCGCAGCAGTTTGGCCATATAGGCGCCGTGGTTCAGGTGATCGCCGTGGCTGCCCCAGGCGGCGATGATCTGATCGGCCCAGTCACACCCTTCCAGAATGGTCTGATCATTGGCTGGCCCAATGGGATCTGCGGCGGCCCGCATGGCACGGGGATCGGTGTCCCGCCAGGCAAAGATATTTGTCACCCGAAAGGCGCCAAACCCCAACGCCCGCGCCCGGCGTTCACAGCGTTCCACGGTTGGATCATTCTGCACCTCAGTCGCGGTGGACGGGTTCAGCATCACAAAAAGCGCCTTGCGCCCACCCGAATCCCAGATTCGGGTCAGCTGGTAGCGATACTTCTCGCAGTCGGAGTAGACAGCAGTGGAATGGGCGTCGCCCTTTTGGAATTCGCGTGTGATCATGGCTGTTATTGGCCATATTTCCGACGTTAGTGCAATGCGCTGTACCTTTAGGCGCCACACCTTAGGGCTTTGGTCCTGTTGGCCCCCTGTCAATTGTCGTCAGTTAGATGACTCGGGCTGCTCTTAGGGATGTGCTAAAAACTCTCCATAAGTCGAAAACGACAATTCGTAAGAGGTGTGCAGTGACCTTTCTGATTTTGCTAAGTGCGATGGTGGCCGGTGCGGTAGGTCTGACGGATCTGGATGAGTCCGATCAGGAGGCACAGTCTGACGATGTTGAAACGCCCGAGGTTGAAGGGGACGAGGTTGAGATCATCACTGATCTGGACCTGTATTTGACCGGCGGGCGCGGCGATGATGTTCTGGGTGGGGGCACCGGGGACGACACGCTGTTCGGCGCAGAAGGAGCAGATACGCTGAACGGCGGTCATGGGGACGACCTGCTGTTCAGCGGCTCCGATGTTTTGTTCACTGAAGAGTGGAACCACCAGCCGGGCGAAATCAGCCTGACCGACAATGACGGCGACGTGCTGAACGGTGGTGAAGGCAATGACACCATTTATGTTGGGCCGAACAGCACCGCCACTGGTGGCGAAGGCGATGATCTGTTTGTGGCCTATGCCGACAACTACTTTGGCACCAATGAGGCCGCAGAGATCACCGATTTCACCGCTGGCAAAGACACGCTGGAAATTGACTTCGCGCTGCATCAGGGCGTTTACACCACCGACTTCAGCACCGAAGACGCTGTTGACACCTTCATGATGACCCATGACGCGGAAACCGACACCACCGTGGTTGAGCTGGACGGCGATGAGGTGCTGCACCTCAATGGCGATCAGACCGATCTGACAGTTGCTTTCTATGACGCTGAAACCGACGCCGAAGCGCCTATTTGGCTGGATGTCGAAGGCAATGAGATCAGCGAAGAAGAAGGCGAAGCCGCAGACCTGATCCTGGTGGCCCGCACCCTGGAAGAGATCGCAGGCGCCTGATCCCGCCCCTGTTGCGATCTGCCTGAAATCTACTGGAATTCCGGACTATTTGTCAGCCGCGTTGCGCCGTAAGCTCCGCCTATTGATTTAGGATATTTGGGGGTTCTGGGGGGCATGGGACCACTGTTTATGCTGCTGACGCTCGGTTCCGCCGCGTTTGGCTGGGGTCTGGTGGAGATGCTGGATGATGATGTGGCGGAGGGCACATCAGCCGCGCCAAGTGGTGAAGGCGGCGATGACACTCCCAGCGCCAGAAACACGGATGAGCCACCGGGCGATGCCGGACCTGTCACCGCTGCGCCAACCTTTGATCTGCTGACCCAAGCAATGGCGGTTGAACCGTCGCTGCTGCTGTCTGAAAGCGGTGTGGCGGATACCGTGACCGGCACCGACGGCGAAGATGTGTTGATTGGCACCGCGGGGGAGGCGGACATTCTGCTGGGGGGCGCAGGTGATGATATCCTGCATGTCGACTGGCAAAACACGGCCGAAGGTGGCGAGGGTTCTGATCGCTTCTTTGTGCCTTGGGTGCCGGCTGAGGGCACTGTGATCCGCGACTTTAATCCGGCTGAGGATCAGCTGGTTCTGGAAGACGACTATTACTCAATAGCGCTTTATCAGACGCCAGATGGGGCCGGTCTGCGGTTCGTGGACGAAGAGGACATGAGCGTCATCCTGACGCTGGAGGGCGTGACCCTGGAACCGGGCGAGTCTCTGGAGGTGATCGAACGCTATGACGGCGAAGACACCCTGCGCAGCTACGCCGCGCCCGAGGATGCGGGCCCCGCGATCATTGACGCGATGATCGGCGCCAGCGCTGAGGCTGAGGTGATCGAGGGCGACGCGGGCGCGAACCTGATCATTGCGAATGATGCCTTCGCACCTAGCGGCGGCGCAGATACCTTGATCGGGGGCGAGGGCAACGACCGTTTGTATAGCGGATCGTCCTTGGGGTTTTACGAAAGCCAATGGAATCATGCCCCCGGTTCTGCCTCGCTCTACGGGTCTGACAACGCTCTGTTTGGCGGCGAAGGCAATGACCAAATGTATATCGGTGCGTCCTCAACCGCGACGGGTGGTGCGGGCGAAGATCAGTTTTTCATGCTTTATGACAACCGGTCCAGCGCTGACGGCTACGCTGAGGTGACCGATTTTGACCCGGCCGAAGATCAGTTGGTTATTCAGTTCCGCGATCAAACTGACGGGGAAGCAGATGCTGTCCGCACCGGCCTGACGCTCAGCTATGACAGCGCTGCGGATGTCACCCGCATTGATATTGCAGGGCAGATCATTGCGCAGGTCAATGGCGATCAAACCGATGCCAGCATCGCAGTGCGCAGGGGGTACTATTCCTCGCAATCGCTGGCCTGGCTGGATGTTGCGGGCAACGAGATTGATGCGGCAACAGGGCAGGCTGCGGACATTCAGCTTGTCGGCGGGTCGGAGTATGCTCTGTTTGGCTGGTAACCGGGATCGTGGGGTTTAGCCCCGCACAAAGACCCGGCTGGGGTGCAGTTCACCGGCTTTGAATACGCCGACAGCCACGGCTTCGCCGTTCAGGCTGGCCCAGCATTCATCGCCGTATTCCACATCGTTTGCGAACACGATGCCGGGATTGCCGTTGCGCATCTTGGCGGCGCCCTGTTCGGTGGTTTTCACCTCGGGCAGATCGGCCAGACCTTCTTCCAACGGCAGCAGATGCTCATCCAGCGCCGGGGTGCGCTCCATTTCGATCACCTGATCCAGGGTCAGACCATCCTCGGCCTCAAACGGGCCGGACCAGATGCGGCGCAGGTGCAGCACATGGCCATGGCATCCCAGTGCCGCGCCCAGGTCCCGTGCGATAGAACGCACATAGCCACCCTTGCCGCAGGTCATTTCCAGCTCAACATGATCGGCATCAGGCCGGTCGGTCATCACCAGTTCCTCGACCCAGAGAGGGCGGGCGGCGATCTCAAAATCCTCATCGCCATCACGGGCCAGCTTATAAGCGCGTTCACCGTCGATTTTTACGGCCGAAAACTTGGGCGGCACTTGCATGATGTCGCCGAGAAACCCGCCAAGCGCGTCTTTGATCTGTTCATCCGTCGGGCGCACATCGCTTTCGGCGATCACTTCACCTTCGGCATCGTCAGTGTTGGTCGCCTGACCCAGACGTACCACAAAACGGTAGGCTTTCAGCGCATCGGTGATGAAGGGGACGGTCTTGGTGGCTTCGCCCAGGGCGACGGCCAGCACACCGGTGGCTTCGGGATCAAGGGTGCCTGCATGGCCGGCCTTCTTGGCCTCCAGCGCCCAACGCACTTTGTTCACCACAGCGGTCGAGGTCATGCCTGCCGGTTTGTCGATAACCAGCCAGCCTGAAATGTCACGTCCCTTGCGTTTGCGACCCATTGTGATCCCCGATGTAGCTTGGATTGATGCGAGGCGCGCCAGTTACCGCAGACGCGGAACTCTGTCAAACATGCGCTCAGTTGCGGGCGCTGCCAAGGGGGACGGTGACACCGATCATTGGCCCCACCGGGAAACCAATGTCGCGGCGGCCTTCGGCAGGGATAAACACCCTGGATACTTTGCCATCCAGAAACAGCGCATTCGGCAGCTTCAGGTGATCGCGGAACAGACGGCCGAAATCATGGAAATTGACCCGCGCGTCTGAAATCGCAAAGACCACGCGCCGCCCGTCGGCGGAGGTGCCCACGCCGTTGCGGATATGACGTGAGGTGCCGCCGGGGATAAACCGCGGATGCAGGGCGCCATCGATCACCAGCATCGGGCCGGATTGCGTTGCAAATCGACAATCCGGACGGGCCGCCGCAAAGGCGCGGCTTTCGATCACATCCGCGCGGCCGTCACGCAGACAGAAGACGCCATTGGGCAGCAGGCCAAAATTGCCCTTGCTGGCCCCGGTCAGCAGTGGCGTTTTCTCAACCCCCTCTTCTACGTAGAGGCCAACCGGGCTGCGGTCGCTGTGGTACATGCCGCCATTCATCGCAAAGGACAGCTCACGCCCTTCGCCCTCCAGCAGCTGATTGATCCGCGCGTAGTGACCCAACAGGCCACGGGCATCGCTATGAAACAGCCGCAGATCCTCGGCGGCTGGATCAGCCTCGCAGATTGTATAGGGGGTGTCCAAATAAGACAGGCGCTGACATTCCAGCGCCTGAACAGGGACAGCAAATAGGGAAAGCGCCAGCGTCAACAGGGAAGCAAGCTGGCGCATTTGGGGTTAGCCCTCATCCTCGGGGGTGTCAGGCTCGCCCGAGTCGGGCTTGTCCAGATCGCGGCGCACATCTTCGCGATTGAGCAACGCGCGGGTCTCATCCATCCGGTCAAAGGAGGTGTCGACCTTGAAGCGCAACTCAGGCGCATGTTTCAGGCCGCATTTCTTACCAATGGTGCGGCGCAGTTCCCACTGGTTGCGGGCCAGGATCTTGACCGCTTCGGCCCCGTCCTTGCCGCCCAGGGGGAGCACATAGCAGGTCGCCACGCGCAGGTCCGAGGTGATCTGAACCTCGCCCACGGTGATCGACATGCGGTTGAGATCATCATCGTGGATCTCGCCCCGCATCAACAGGTCGGACATCGTCCGGCGGATCAGTTCGCCGACGCGCAATTGCCGGGTGCTGGGCCCGGCGCCATATGAGTTTCCTTTGGCCATGGGCTGCATCTAAGGCGTCTTGTCCCCTTTGCCAAGCGGGCAATGCTGGTCTATGCAGACGAAAACCATGTTTTCTAGGAGTTTCAGAACCATGACCAACCTGCCGGGAATCGTCATCACGGGTGCATCGGGCCGTATGGGGCAGATGCTGATCAAAACCGTGTTGGAGAGCGATAAGGCCAAGCTGGTCGGCGTTGTGGAACGCGCAGGCCACGATTGGGTGGGCCGTGATGTGGGCGAATGCATGGGCGGGGCCGCCGTAGGCGTGGCCGTGACCGACGATGCGTTGGAGGCGTTTTCCAAAGCGCAGGCGGTGATCGATTTCACCGCGCCGGAGGCAACGGTTGAATTTGCCGCCTTGGCCGCGCAGGCCCGCGCGGTGCATGTCATCGGCACCACCGGCATGGGCGAGGAGCACCTGACCAAGGTGAACGCCGCCGCTCGCCACGCCACGGTGATCCGTGCCGGCAATATGTCATTGGGTGTGAACCTTCTGGTGCAGCTGACCAAAAAGGTTGCTGCGGCCTTGGATGAAGATTTCGACATTGAAGTGATCGAAGCCCATCACAACAAAAAGGTCGATGCCCCTTCCGGCACCGCGCTGATGCTGGGGGAGGCTGCAGCTGAAGGCCGGGGTGTAAACCTAGAAGATGTGCGCGATTCGGGGCGCGACGGCATCACCGGCGCCCGCAAGAAGGGTGATATCGGCTTCACCGCGATCCGTGGTGGCGACATTGTGGGTGAACATGACGTGCTGTTTGCCGCGGCGGGCGAACGTATTATTCTGCGTCATCTGGCGACAGACCGCGCGATCTTTGCCCGTGGTGCGCTGAAGGCGGCGCTTTGGGGGCAGGGCAAGGCCCCGGGTGAATACGATATGATCGACGTTTTGGGCCTCTGACCCCAAGTCTGTTCCAAAGGCAGTGACCCCGCAGCAGCGAGTCGGTACGGATCTTGCAGATCGCCCAGCGACCTGAGATCAACCACGGCTGACCCATGCTGCGCACTGCTATTTTCCTGCTGTCCTTCTCCGCCCTTGCGACCCTTGTGATGCCACCGCTGCAACCCGCGCAGGCTGAGGGGTTCTTTACCATGAAGGACCGCACGGATTTCCTGCAGCAGATGCGGGGCAAATATATCAGCCAGTCTGGCCTCTGGATGCGGTTTGATGATCTGGGGCAGGTCAAAGGCCGGGTCTGGGGCCGGCCGCTGCTGGGCAACTGGCACTGGAAAGACGGCCAGCTTTGTACGCGGATTTTCCACGGCACCATTGATCAGGGTGAGTTCTGCGGCGTGGTGCGCTCCAGCGGTGCAACGCTGTACATTGTGCCGGACAAAGGTCGCGGTGAACGTCAGCGCTATAGCATCAAAGCGGATTAAACCCTGAGGGCAGGCGGCGGTCAGAAATCGACCGCGATGCCTTTCTTTTCCCAATCGCCATAGCGGACGGGTTCCGGCCCGTCGCGGCCACCCAGCTCCTTGGGTAGTGGTGCCTCGGCTTCGGCCTTCTTGCGACGTGCTTCTGCCTCAGCCAGCGCGCGCTGGGCGGCGGGGGGCAGTTTTTTCTCAATCTCGCTCATTCATGTGTCCTTTCTAAGGAACTATAGCGCTGATATACGCCCCTCACGCGCCAAGGCAAAGAGGCCGAAGGATCAACATATGCCCAAACCCGACCAAAACCGCCGCTCCGGTAAGCCTCAGGGCAAATCGCGCAAACCGCAAGGCCGCCCTCAGGGCCGTCCACACGGCAAGCCGCAGCAACGTGCAGGTGACAAACCGCAGGGGGATGCACCTGAGCGGCCAATGGGCAAGCTGACGCCGCGGGGGGCGGCGCTCTACCTGCTGACGCAGATCCTTGGCGAAGGGCGGTTGTTGTCCGAACTGTTGGGGCAGGGTGCGCTGGACCGGCTGGAGCCCGCAGATCGCGCCCGCGCCCAGCGTCTGACGCTGGAGGTGCTGCGCAATCTGGAACGGGCGGATCGCGTGTTGAAGAAACATCTGCGCAAGGCACCGCCTCTCAGGGTGCAGAATATCCTGCGGATTGGTGCCGTGGAGCTATGCACCGGTGGTGATGCGCACGGCGTGGTGAATGAAGCGGTGGCGCTGACCGCAGCGAACAAACGAACTGTGGGCCTGAAAGGTCTGGTCAACGCGGTGCTGCGCAAGGTGGCCGGCGAAGGTGAGGCCGAATGGGCCAAGCTGCGGGTGCCGCGCCTGCCGCGCTGGCTGCGCGATCCTTTGGTGATGGCCTATGACGCTGAGGCGGTGAACGGTATGGAGCGTGCGCATCTAGCAGGCGCTCCGCTGGACCTGACCGCCAAAGGCGATGTTGCGGCCTTGGCTGAGGCAACAGGGGGCACGCTGCTGCCCACAGGATCGGTGCGGTTGGAAAACCCCGGTCAGGTGTCGGCGCTGCCGGGCTACGAGGCGGGCGATTGGTGGGTACAGGATGCTGCCGCCGCCCTGCCGGCAAAGATGCTGAACGTGCAGAAGGGCGAAACCGTTCTGGACATGTGCGCTGCCCCGGGCGGCAAAACCATGCAGATGGCCGCAGCGGGCGCGGATGTGACCGCGCTGGATCTGTCGGAATCGCGCATGGCGCGTGTCTCTGAAAACCTCGGCCGTACGGGTCTGACAGCCAACATTGTCACTGGCGACGCGCTGGAACATCAAGGCCAGTATGATGCCATCCTGCTGGATGCGCCCTGCTCCGCCACCGGCACCATCCGCCGCCACCCTGACCTGCCGCTGGCCAAAGACGGGTCCGAATTTGGTGGGCTGATCGACCTGCAGGTGCAGATGATCGATCACGCTCTGTCCCTGGTGAAACCCGGCGGGCGGCTGGTGTTTTGCACCTGTTCCCTGCTGCCGGATGAGGGTGAATGCCAGATCGAAGAGGCGTTGGAACGCAATCCTGAATGGGAGGTTGACCGCGAATCGCTGGACCTGCCGGGCATCGATCCCAGCTGGATCACTGAGGAAGGCGGCCTGCGCTTGCGCCCTGACTATTGGGGTGACATGGGCGGCATGGATGGCTTCTACATGGCCTGCCTGCGCCGTAAATCCTAAGCTCTGTTAGGGCTGTAGCCCCGCTATGGCCCGTCTTTGCCGATGTGCAGCCACCGTGGAATTCAGCGGTGACAGCTTGCCCCTTTGCGCGCTATCCTTGTGAAAAATTCGCAGGGTAAAGTTGCGGTGAAAATTCGCGGCTTAACCGCGCAAGAGGCAGATATTGAATGTCCAACGGGACAGCATCAGGGGCCGCCAAGCCGCCCCGTGAAGGAATGATGGCGCGCTATACGCGCTGGATGCATCAGATGCATGCGCGCTGGGCCGGTATGGCGCGGCCCGCCACCGGATTCGTCAGCCAACCTGAACCACGCACCATCGGGACCTTTGCAAGGGGCCGGCAATTGCTGGCCGGGAACTACCTTTTTGCCGGTCACCTGATTGAGGCCAAGGGCACCAAAATCTGGGACATTCCAGCGCCGGATCAGATGTGGGAAGAGGACATTCACGGCTTTGTCTGGCTGGATGATCTGGCCGCTGTTGGTGATCCGCGTACCCGTGAATTGGCGTCTGAGTGGCTGTGGGCCTGGATCGATATCTATGGCAAAGGGATCGGCCCCGGGTGGACGCCGGATCTGACCGGACGGCGGATCATTCGCTGGATCCATCACGCGCTGTTTGTCCTGCGCTCGCAGGATGCTGAGGCCTCTGAAGCCTTTTACCGTTCGCTGGCGCATCAGGCGATTTTCCTCAGTCGGCGCTGGCACAAGACCACGCCGGGCCTGCCCCGGTTTGAGGCGCTGACCGGGCTGCTTTATGCCGGGTTGTCATTGCAGGGGATGGATCAGCATGTTGATCCGGCGGTGAAGGCGCTGGCCAAGGAATGCGCCGCGCAGGTGGATGAGCAGGGCGGTATCCCAACCCGCAATCCCGATGAGTTGCTTGAAGTGTTTACCCTGCTGACCTGGGCTGCCGCTGCCCTGCATGAGGCCGGGCATGCGGTGCATGCCGATCATGCCGCTGCCATTGACCGGATTGCGCCAACCCTGCGCACCTTGCGACACGCAGATGGCGGCTTGGCCCGGTTCCACGGCGGTGGTCGCGGGTTGGAGGGACGTCTGGACGCGGCGTTGGCGGCGTCTGGGGTGAAGGATCGCACGCCAGATGGCCTGTCGATGGGGTATGCGCGCCTCAGCGCCGGGCGCACCTCGGTCATTGTGGATGCGGCGCCACCGCCTGCCGGCAAGGCCTCGGGCAACGGTCATGCCTCAACCCTGGCGCTGGAGCTGACATCGGGCCGCCGGCCCGTGGTGGTGAACTGTGGATCAGGTGCGGTGTTTGGCACCGACTGGCGGCGCGCGGGCCGTGCCACCCCCAGCCATTCCACCCTGTCGATCGAAGGCTATTCATCCTCCCGTCTGGCCCCGCGTGTCGGCCGGCAGGAACTGCTGGCGGCCATTCCATCGCGGGTGCCGGTGCAGATGAGCCAAGCGCCCGACGGGATCCGGTTTGAGGGCGGGCATGATGGCTATGGCCGCACCCACGGTCTGACCCATGCCCGCACGCTGGAGCTGACTTTTGACGGGCGCGGCATGGCGGGTGAGGATCTGTTGGTGGCGCTGGAAGGCGCTGACAAGCAGCGTTTCGACAAGAAGATGGATAAGGTCAGCCTGCAGGGCATTCCCTTTCAGGTGCGATTCCATCTGCACCCTGAGGTGGATGCGACCATCGATATGGGCGGCAGCGCCATCTCATTGGCGCTGAAAAGCGGGGAGCTTTGGGTGTTTCGCCATGATGGCAGCCTGAAAATGACGCTGGAACCGTCGGTTTATCTGGAAAAAGGCCGTTTAAAGCCGCGTGCGACCAAACAAATCGTTTTATCCGGGCGCGCAATGGATTATGCGACGCGCATCCGGTGGTCGCTTGCCAAGGCACAGGAAACGCCGATCAGCATACGCGACTTGAACCGGGAAGAGCTGGACCTGACCTGAACAAGCAGAGAGCTACCCTCCCATGACCAATCCCACTGCCATTCGCCGTGCGCTTATTTCCGTATCCGACAAGACCGGTCTCATCGACCTGGCCCAGTCCCTGAACGCGCGCGGCGTTGAGCTGCTGTCCACCGGCGGTTCCGCCAAAGCGATCCGCGACGCAGGGATCGAGGTGACGGATGTTGCCGATGTGACCGGCTTCCCTGAAATGATGGATGGGCGGGTGAAGACGCTGCACCCCAAGGTCCACGGTGGCCTGCTGGCGCTGCGTGACAATGACGCCCATGTCGCCGCGATGGACGAACATGGCATTGGCGCAATTGATCTCTTGGTGGTGAACCTCTACCCGTTTGAGGCCGCGCTGGCCCGCGGTGCGGACTATGATGAGATGATCGAAAACATCGACATCGGTGGCCCCGCAATGATCCGCGCTGCGGCCAAGAACCATTCCTTTGTCACCACGGTTGTGGATGTCGAAGATTATGACGCCCTGATCGCCGAGCTGGACGCCAACGAGGGGGGCACCACCTATGCCTTCCGTCAGAAGTTTGCCCAGATCGCCTATGCCCGCACCGGTGCCTATGACGCGGCTGTCTCGACCTGGATGGCCAGCGCAATTGGCGAAGAAACCCCGCGCCGCCGTGTCTTTGCTGGCACCTATGTGCAGGGTCTGCGCTACGGCGAAAACAGCCACCAGGGTGCAGCGTTTTACAGCGACGGCTCGGGCCGTCCGGGTGTGGCCGCGGCAGAACAGCATCAGGGCAAAGAGCTGTCCTACAACAACATCAACGACACCGACGCTGCCTTTGAGCTGGTGTCTGAGTTCTTGCCGACCGATGGTCCGGCCTGTGCAATCATTAAACACGCCAACCCCTGTGGTGTTGCGCGCGGTACCTCGCTGGAAGAAGCCTATGAGAAGGCATTTGATTGTGACCGCACCTCTGCCTTTGGCGGCATCGTTGCGCTGAACCAGCCGTTGGATGCGGCCACCGCCACCAAGATCACCGAGATCTTCACCGAAGTTGTCATTGCCCCCGGTGCTGATGATGCCGCGCGTGAGATCTTTGCCAAGAAGAAGAACCTGCGTTTGCTGACCACGCCTGCGCTGGCTAACACTTTGGACAAAGGCCTGGCCTACCGTCAGGTTTCGGGCGGCATGCTGGTGCAGGACCGTGACAATGGTTTCATCGGTATGGACGATCTGAAGGTGGTGACCAAAGTTGCCCCCACCGAAGACCAGATGCGCGATTTGCTCTTCGCTTGGAAAGTGGCGAAACACGTTAAATCCAACGCCATCGTCTACGTCAAAGACGGCGCGACCGTTGGCGTGGGCGCCGGCCAGATGAGCCGCCTCGACAGCGCTTTGATCGCTGCCAAAAAGGCCGAGCGTATGGCCGAGGCGATGGGCCTGTCTGAACCGCTGACCAAAGGTTCGGCTGTGGCGTCTGACGCCTTCTTCCCCTTCGCTGATGGCCTGCTGGAAGCCGCGGCTGCTGGCGCGTCCTGCGTGATCCAGCCCGGTGGTTCGATGCGCGACGATGAGGTGATCGCCGCCGCGGATGAGGCGGGTCTGGCGATGGTGATGACCGGCATGCGCCACTTCCGTCACTAATGTGTGATCGCGCCTGCGGGCGCTGATTTGAAAAAATGCTTGTTTCCGGCTGGTTTGTGATACACTTGCCGGAAACAGGCAAACGATGAGAGGGCCCGGAAAAGCGGCCCCCAGTTGAGGATAAGCAGATGACAACCGTATTTTGGGCGGGGTTTTGGACGTTCTTGTTGGATCAGGCCAGCAAGTATTTCGTGGTGCATTTCCTTGACCTGCGGGTGCGCGGTGAAATTGACGTGCTGCCACCCTTCATCAATCTGCGCATGGCCTGGAACACCGGCATCAACTTTGGCCTTTTTGCTGACAACGGTGATGTGGCGCGCTGGTTCCTCATCGGCATGGCCTTTGTGATCTGTGCAGCGGTGCTGTTTTGGGTGCATAAGGACCGCCCGGGCCGGTTGGGGCTGATTTCTGCCGGTTTGCTGATCGGTGGCGCCTTGGGCAATGTGGTGGACCGGTTCCTTTACGGCGCGGTGGCGGATTTCCTCAACATGACCTGCTGCGGGATTTCCAACCCCTATGCGTTCAATGTTGCTGATATCACCATTTTCATCGGCGCTTTTGGGCTGGTTCTGTGGGGGGGACCGCAAAAGGCCACGTGACGGGGCCGGTTTGATCCGTTAAGACGGTTTCAGTATTTGCAGGAGGGTGGCAATGCCGCGTGCATTGGTATTGATGATGGCCGTGCTGGCCGTTTCGGCATGTTCGGGTCAGGACCGGGATATTGGCTTGCGCGATCTGCGCTCCTTCTCCGGGGGACCGGATGAGTTTATGGTCCTGCCCGGCAAGGACCTGCAGCAACCTGCTGATTACGCCTCTCTGCCCACCCCTACCCCGGGTGGCAGCAACCTGACAGACCAGAACCCTTTGGCTGATGGCGTCGAAGCCCTCGGTGGCCGTGGTTCGGCGCTGGCGATGACGGATGGCATTCCCTCCAGTGATGCAGCGCTGGTGTCTCATGTCAGCCGCAACGGTGTCAGCGGTGATATCCGGCAGGTACTGGCCGCAGAGGATGAAGAGTTCCGCCGCTTCAGTTCGCGCTTCACCAAGCTGAAGCTTGTGAAGGTTGACCGCTACGCCCGCGCCTATCGCAAGTTCACGCTGAACCCCAGTGTCGAGGCGAAGAAGTGGCGCCAGTTTGGCGTGCTGACCCCAACCTCCCCGCCGCGCAACTAACCGCTTACGGCGGCTCACGACAGCGTCAGATCTGGTAATGCCTGCTTGAAGCGTACGTCAAGCGGCGTATCTTCCTGTTATCTATAGGAGGATGCTCATGAAGCGTTTCACCGCCGTTCTTGCCACGCTGATGACTTTCAGCCAGCCGTTACAGGCCGCCGACCATAACACCAGCGATCTGGTCACCGATTTCACCCTGGATAACGGGTTGGAGGTTGTGGTGATCGAAGACCACCGTGCCCCTGTCGTGGTGCATATGCTGTGGTACCGCGCCGGATCCGCGGATGAGCCCGTGGGCCAATCGGGCGTAGCCCATTTCCTGGAGCACCTGCTGTTCAAAGGAACCGAGACACTGGAGCCGGGTGAATTTTCCGCCACAGTGGCCAAGAACGGTGGCACGGACAACGCCTTCACTAGTTATGATTACACCGGCTATTATCAGCGTGTTGCCGCGGACCGGCTGGAGCTGATGATGAAGATGGAGAGTGACCGTATGGTCAATATCCGTCTGACCGAAGAAGATATCGCGACTGAGCGTGACGTGATCCTGGAAGAGCGGAACCAGCGGGTGGAAAACAATGCCTCCGCCCTGTTCCGCGAACAAAAGCGTGCCGTGCAGTATCTGAACCATCGTTATGGCGTGCCGATCATCGGCTGGCGCCATGAGATGGAGGAGCTGAGCATGGAAGATGCGCTTTCCTACTACGGCACATACTATTCTCCCAACAACGCGATCCTGGTTGTCGCTGGTGATGTGACACCCGATCAGGTCGAGGCTTTGGCGCAGAAATACTACGGCGTGATCCCGGCAAACCCGGATCTGCCGACGGAACGCCTGCGCAGTCAGGAGCCGCCGCAAACCGCCGCACGCCGCATGACCTTTGTCGACCCCCGTGTGGCGCAGCCCTATGTCAGCCGTTCCTATCTGGCGCCGGAACGCAATTCCGGTGATCAGGCTGAGGCGGCAGCGTTGCGCATGCTGTCCGAGGTCTTGGGTGGTGGTCAGACCGCTGTGATGGCCGAAAAACTGCAGTTTGAAACCCAGCAGGCGGTCTATTCCGGCGCCTTCTACGGCGGCACTTCGCTGGATCGGACAACTTTTGATCTGGTCGTGGTCCCGACCCCCGGTGTTTCCCTGGAAGAGGCAGAAGCGGCCATGGATCAGGTGCTGGTCGAGTTTCTGGAAGAGGGGGTGGATGAAGCACATCTTGAGCGGATCAAAACCCAGATCCGTGCCTCGGAAATCTATGCGCGTGATGATGTCGAAGGTCTGGCAAATCGCTACGGCCGTTCGCTGACGCAGGGGCTGACCGTGCAGGATGTGCAGGACTGGCCAAATGTCCTGCAGGCGGTCACTGCCGAAGATATCATGGCAGCCGCCCGTAAGGTGCTGAACCCGAAAACATCCGTCACCGGATACCTGATGGCCGAGGAGGGCTGATCATGCTGCGTTACTGTCTTATCGCTTTGACCCTGATCGTCACCACCCCGGCCCGCGCGGCGGTGGATATTCAGCCCGTGACCTCCCCCGGTGGGTTTGAGGCATGGCTTGTCGAAGAGCATTCGATCCCTTTTGTTGCATTGGAACTGCGCTTCAAAGGCGGCGCTGCACTGGATCTACCGGGCAAAAAGGGTGCGACCAACCTGATGGTTGGTCTGTTGGAGGAGGGCACCGGGGATCTGGATGCCCGTGGCTTCGCCCGTGAGGTTGAAGGGCTGGCGGCGTCCTTTGAGTATGACGTTTACGATGACGCGGTGACCGTCTCGGCCCGTTTTCTGACCGAAAATCAGGATGAGGCGCTGGCGCTGTTGCGCGGTTCCCTTGTGGCGCCGCGGTTTGATGAGGATGCAGTGGAACGGGTGCGGGGGCAGGTCCTATCGGCGATTCGTTCGGACCTGAAATCGCCCCGTGATATTGCCAGTCAGGCGATGTCAGAGCTGCTTTATGGCGATCACCCCTATGCGCTGCCTTTGATGGGTACACTGGACAGTGTTGAGGCGCTCAGCCGGGACGATCTGGTCACTGCACATCAAAATAGCCTGACCCGGGATCGGGTCTATGTCTCTGCGGTTGGCGACATCACTGCCGATGAACTGTCGGCGCTGCTGGATAGCCTGCTGGCGGACCTGCCTGAGGCCACCGTGCCATTGCCGGGCCCGGCGAGTCTGAACCTGCCCGGCGGCACTGAGGTGGTGGAGTTTGAAACCCCGCAGTCGGTCGCCTTGTTTGCCCAGGGTGGGATTGAGCGCGAAGATCCTGATTTCTTCCCGGCCTTTATTCTGGACCTGATCATTGGTGGCGGGTCCTTCGAAAGCCGCCTGATGGAGGAGGTGCGCGAAAAGCGGGGCCTCACCTACGGTGTCTATTCTTTCCTTGCTGATAAGGATCAGGCAAAACTGTGGATGGGATCGGTGGCCTCAGCCAATGACCGGGTGGCACAGGCGGTTTCGGTCATTCGTGATGAATGGGCCAAGGCGGCTGAGGACGGCGTGACTGCAGAAGAGCTGCAGGACGCCAAAACCTATCTGACCGGTGCTTATCCGCTGCGTTTTGACAGCAATGCCTCAATCGCCAACATCATGGTGGCGATGCAGATGGACAACATGCCGATCGACTATATCGCCACCCGCAATGATCGGGTTAACGCTGTCACGCTGGAGGATATCAACCGGGTGGCCAAACGCCTGCTGGATCCCGAGGCACTGACCTTTGTCGTCGTTGGTCAGCCCGTTGGGCTGGAGTGATGATCCCCAAAAGGGACTAAGGCGCACAGCCCGCTAAGGGCTGTGCGCGTCTCTTCTGATGCTTAAACGCAGCCCTTGGCGTCATAGATCTTCTGTAGCTGGTTCAGGGATTTGCCAGCATCGATTTCATCGATCAGGTTGACGCCGGTTTCAACATCCGCTGCGGTGCGCAATTCCTTATCGCTGGTGAAAATCGAAACCATTGAATTTGCGAAACCGTCGACCTGCGCGGAAGTTTTGCGTTGTTCGCGTTTTCCAATCTCACGCGCAAGCTCGGTGCAGCTGTAAGAGTTCGCCGCGGCAAGCTGGGTTTTCGATTCACCGCAAGCGACAAGACCGCCGAGCGCAATAAGGCCAATCAGGGGAAGCTGGATGGTGCGAAGGGGCATGGTGTTCCTCATAAAGTATCTCATTTGACCGTCAGCCAGACAATTGCGCTGGGCATCATGCCCGCGCTTCGGTTGCTGGTCCGGCTGCGCCCACACACAGCATGGGGGGCGTTCTGATGTCGTCTCCTTCCATCGGGAAGGACATTTTTGACCGTGATTTGCGGCGCTGAATTTTCTTGCATGTCCTTTCCGGTCGATGTGGACGACCGTTGAAAGACACAAACGCTATTGGGAGGGGGACAACGGTGTGGGGCTGGTAATCAGTGCGATGAGAACAGCCTCAACAGTTGCTCGGCAGTGAAAATGCTGGCAATCCGCTATGGCGGTTATTTGCGCGGCTCTGGAAACGGGTTTGAAAATGAATTTTGCCTCGGTCGATACGGCTTTGAATGTTGCCACCGTTGCGGTGTGTCTGTTCTGCGCAAACCTGCTGCTCTTGCGGCGGCGCGACCCGGGGGTCTACCTGCCGCTTGCGTTGATTTTGCTGTTCAAAGCCCTGGCGACAGGCGTTCTGGAACTGTCAGAGGTGCAGGGCATGCCGGTTTGGGTTGCCCGCCTTGGCCTGTTGCTGGCCGGGCTTGAGGTCGCCAGCCCGTTTCTGTTCTGGCTCTATGTCCGCGGCCTGACCAGCGAAGGGGATCTGATACGGATCCCCAAGCTGCGCCGGCATATCCTGCCGATCATCGCCGTTGTACTGTGCTTTTGGTCTGCGCTGTTCTTCCCGGCCGATCTGATTGAGGCAGATCTAGCAGAGGATGACCCTCGGATCCCCGGGTTGCTGGTGATGGCGCTTCTGGTGTTGGTGGGGGATGTGTCCTTCAAGATCATGATTGCCAGTTACACCTATCTGACGGTGCGCCGTCTCATCGCCTATCAGGCGCGGCTGAAGGATGTGTTTGCCAGCACTGAAAATAAGGAACTCACGTGGATCTGGGCCATCCTAGTGTCGGCTGCGCTCTATCTGGTGCTGAATGTGCTGCACAGCGTTTCGATCTTCGTCGGGGCCTTGGGTGAAACCGATTTCGAAGCAGAGGCGCTGGTCCTGAACAGTCTGGCGTTGCTGGCTCTGTTTTGGGTGTTGGGCATCTGGGGCCTGCGGCAGCGCCCGGGGCTGGTCAGAGAGATGCAGGATGAGCGCCCGCTGCCTGAAACGCCAGTTGAGCCCAAATACGAAAAATCCGCCCTTGATGACGCCCGCGCGCAACGCATCGCCGAAAAGATCGACGCGGCCATGTCGCAGGATATGCTCTACCGTGATCCCAACCTGTCGCTGTGGGATCTGGCAAAACACGTTGGGGCCAATTCGCATTACGTGTCACAGGCGCTGAACACGCAGTTGAACAAAAGCTTCTTTGACCTGGTAAACGGCTGGCGGGTGAAGGACGCCATCCAGCAATTGACCACCTCGGACGAGACGATCCTGGTCATCGCCTATGACGTTGGCTTCAATTCCCGCTCGGCGTTCTACAAGGCTTTCAAGCGTGAGACCGGCAAAACCCCGTCTGATCTGCGCAAGTAGGTGTCGGCGGTATCGCGAAACGAAAACGGCAGGCCCTATGTCAGGACCTGCCGTTTTGATTTTCCTAATGGGCAAGGCC
Organism: Thalassovita autumnalis; assembly: GCF_001458255.1. Lineage (GTDB taxonomy): Bacteria > Pseudomonadota > Alphaproteobacteria > Rhodobacterales > Rhodobacteraceae > Thalassobius > Thalassobius autumnalis. The sequence continues at coordinate 85,346 of NZ_CYSB01000041.1, read as the reverse complement.
CGGCGGATCACTCGCCGTAGGGTACCCAGATGGTTTTCACCTCGGTTGCGGCTTCCAGGAACTCTTTGCCCTGACCCTCGGCGCCCATCCAGTCACGGCTTTGGCCGTTGTTGACCCAGGTGCGTTTCAGGTTGCCGGCGCTTTCGCGTTCGATCAGCGCGGAAACATCCGAGGAGGAGAAGCTCCAGAGCGCGTCCACATCCATGTGTTTGGCCAGGGTGTCTGCCAGTTCTTCATGGCTGCCGGTCACGATGTTGACCACGCCGCCCGGTACGTCCGAGGTTTCAAGGATCTGGTAGAAATCCAGCGCCGCCAGCGGGAAGGCTTCGCTTGCGGTCAGCACCACACGGTTGCCCATCGCAATGGCCGGGGCCATGGCCGAAACCAGACCCAACAGCGGTGCCTCATCGGCGCACAGCGCACCGATCACACCCACGGGTTCCTTCATCGACAGAGCGACACCACGGATCGGCACACCTTTGGCGGCCCCATCGTATTTGTCGGCCCAGGCGGCATAGGTGAACAGACGCTGCACCGAGGCTTCAACCTCTTTCGCGCCCTCCTTGCCACCGGTCAGATCGTTGATCCGACGCGCAAACTCATCGGCACGGGCCGAGAGGTTTTCGGCGATGTAGTAGAGGATCTGTGCCCGCAGATGGCCGGTGGTTTTGCCCCAGCCTTTAGCGCCGCGCGCCGCCTCAACCGCGTTGCGGATGTCCTTGCGGTTGGCAATCGGAACCTCGCCCAGATGTTTGCCTGCTTTGGACCAGACGTCGCGCGAATAACCGCTATCAGGACGGGCCTGTTTGCCGCCGATATACAGCTTACCGGTGCGATCCACACCAGCGGGTGCGATTTCGCTGCCGGTGAAGGGCTCCACCTTCTTCAGCGCCTTGGTCTTGCGTGCGGGTTTCGTGTAGGCGCCCAGGCCTTCCCAGCCACCCTCACGGCCAAAGCCGCTTTCGCGCACGCCACCAAAGCCAGCGGCGGCATCAAACATGTTGGTGCCGTTGATCCAGACCACACCGGCGACCAGCTTGGGCGCGATATCCAGCGCGAGGTTCACGTTTTCCGTCCAGAGTGTCGCTGCCAGGCCGTAACGGGTGTTATTGGCCAGATCGACCACCTCAGCCGGGGTACGGAAGGTGGAGGTGACAAGCACCGGACCAAAGATCTCTTCCTGCATCAGCGGATCTGCCGGGCTGAGGCCCGAGATCAGAGTCGGCGGGTAGAAACAGCCATTGGCCGGAATGCCACCATCGGCGCGGTAAATTTCACCGCCTTCGCAGGCGTCGACCATTTTGGTCACCGTCGCCAGCTGCACCGGATCGGCCAGCGCGCCCATGTCGATGCATTTGTCCATTGGGTTGCCAACGCGCAGCTTGTCCATGCGGGCCTTCAGCTTGGCGTGGAACTGCTCGGCGATGCCTTCCTGCACCAACAGGCGCGACCCGGCACAGCAGACCTGACCCTGGTTGAACCAGATCGCATCAACCAGCCCTTCGATGGCGCTGTCGATATCGGCGTCGTCAAAGACGATGTAGGGCGACTTGCCGCCCAGCTCCAGCGTCAGGCCCTTGCCCTGACCGGCCGTGGCGCGGCGGATGTGGCGGCCCACGGCGGTGGAACCGGTGAAGGCCACCTTGTCGATGTCTTCATGGGTGGTGATCATCTCACCCACGGCGCCGTCGCCGGTGACGATGTTCACAACACCTTTGGGCAGACCCGCCTTGCGGCAGAGGTCAGCAAAGCAAAGCGCGGTGAGCGAGGTGTATTCCGCAGGTTTCAGCACCACGGTGTTGCCCATGGCCAGCGCCGGGGCCACCTTCCACGCCAGCATCAGGAGCGGGAAGTTCCACGGGATCACCTGACCACAAACGCCAAGCGCCTCGCGGCCCTGAAGTTCCTCTTCCATCAACTGGGCCATTCCTGCGTGGTGATAGAAATGGCGCTGCACCAGCGGGATATCGATGTCGCGGCTTTCGCGGATCGGTTTGCCGTTGTCCAGTGTTTCCAGCACGGCAAACAGGCGTGAATGTTTCTGCAGCAGACGGGCGATGGCATAGAGGTGCTTGGCCCGACCATGGCCGCCCAGCTTGGCCCATTTGGGCTGTGCTTTGCGGGCGGCGGCAACGGCGGCATCCACGTCGTCCTGCGTGGCCTGGCTGAGCGTCGCCAGCGTCTCACCGGTTGCGGGGTTCTTGCTATCAAAGCCGTCACCGGGCGTGGTGAAGGCACCGTCGATGAAATGGCCAAAACGGTCACCCTGATCAACAAGCCATGCCAGTGCTTCGGCGGCAGATTCGGGGGCGGGGCCATAGTCCATGGTTTCAAAGATCTCTTTAACGGTCATTGTACGTGACTTTCTGTAACGATCCGGGGGCAGCTGCCGCCCTTATCCCATTGCGTGACGGTGGCTGGCCGAATAGGCGCCGGTGACGTGATGTTCCAGCTGGCGTTCAATGTCGCCCAGCAGTGACGACGCGCCAAAACGGAACAGATCCGGTTGCAGCCAGCGATCGCCCAGCTCCTCTTTGATGAGGGCCAGATACGTGATCGCATCTTTGGCTTTGGAAATGCCGCCTGCTGGCTTGTAGCCAACACGGTAGCCGGTGCGGTCGTAGTAGTCGCGAATAGCGCGGATCATCACCAGGCTGACGGGCAGGGTGGCGTTGACGCTTTCCTTACCGGTGGAGGTCTTGATGAAATCCGCCCCGGCCATCATGCAGATCAGCGAGGCGCGCGCGACATTGCGCAGCGAACCCAGTTCGCCGGTCGCCAGAATGGCCTTCACATGGGCGTCACCACAGGCCTCACGGAAGGCTTTCATCTCATCATAAAGGGCCTGCCAGTTCTGGCTCAGTACGTGGCGGCGGGATATCACGATGTCGATTTCCTCGGCCCCCGCTTTGACGCTTTCGCGGATTTCTTCAACGCGCAGGTGGAAGGGCGACAGGCCGGCCGGGAAACCGGTGGAAACCGCCGCGACAGGAATGCCGGTGCCTTTTAGGTTGGCCACGGCGCTTTCGATCATGTCGTGATATACGCAGACCGCGCCGGTGGTGATGCCCTCAACGCCCAGTTCGGCCAGAATTTCGGAGCGCACAGGTGTTTTGGCCTTGGCACAAAGCCGCGCCACACGACCCACCGTATCATCACCGGCCAGTGTGGTCAGGTCGATGCAGGTGATCGCCTTCAGGAGCCATGCCGCCTGATAGTCCTTCTTGACCGAACGGCGGCCGGGCAGGGTGGCGCAGCGGCGTTCGATGGCCGAGGTATTGGCCTGCACGCGCGCGACCCAATCAAGGTCCAGTTCCATGCCGGGGTTGCGCGGCTCATGCAGCTGCGGCAGCTGCGCGGTGTTTTCTTTCACTTCGGTTGTCACCTTGTCCTCCATGGACTGCGGTTGAAAGGGCGTCTGGTCCATGTCGGCTCAGACGGCTTCGTCTTGGCTGTTAAAAGCGATCATGCCCTGCTGTTGCAGCTGGCGCAAATCACGTTGCTCCACCATCAGGTGCTGGCTGGTGAAGGCAGCGGCATAGGCCTTGGCCAAGGGGCCGGCGGCAATCAGCGCCACCCGCTGGCCCAGCCAGTAGGGGCGCGTGGCGGACAGTTCGGCCCCCAAGAGATGACCGATTGTGGCGCTGGGATCTTCGGCCAGTTGCGCGCTGGACAGCTGTGTTGCCAGCCGTTCCGGGCGCGACAGCGTGTCTGACAGGGCGTCGATATCGGCAGTAGCGGCCTCGGCGGCGTTTAACCCGCGGGCCAGCGTTGGGGTCAGATAGCTTTGAAAGCTGACCGCCTCATCCGCGCTGATCTGGACCCAATGGCTTTGATCACCGTCGACCACACAGGCCACACCGTCAAAGTCCTTGATGGTCCGGCACAGCCCGGCCAGCGCCAGACGGCTGGTTATTGGCAATAGGCCCAGCGGTTGCGTCTGGGTCAGCGCGCCACCCGGGGCAGTGGCGGTGATTTTGGCCGGGACCGGCTGGCTGGCGGCGCCCCCAAAGGTCACCAGGCGCGCGGCATCAGCGCCCACCGGGGCCTCGCCCTCAGCGCTGTTGCCAACAAACCCCCACGCGAGGCGGCTGCCGTGGTCTTCAACCACACCGATCCAGTCGAATTTCGTCATGTTTTGCTCTTATGAATTTTTGACCAAAGGGTCAATTGTTTGCGCTGTCAACTGCTTTGCGGCAAGGGCTTCACCGGTCGCGGCCTGTTCCAGTGGCCACGTCCATCAGCCAGTTTCGCACGGTTGCTATTTCAGCACGATCATGACGCGGGGACCAGACCAGATGGAACCCGGATGCCGTCACGTCTGTATCATCCTGCGGAGCGTGCCACAGGGGGGTAATCAACCGCGCGGCCAGCAATTCGGGCAGGTACAGATCTGGCACCAGTGCGATGCCCTGACCCTGCAATGCTGCATCCAGTGCCAGCCCGGTCTGGTTCACCTGCAACATCGCCCCGCTATGCGCCACCCCGGCTGCGTTCATGAGGCGTTGCCAATCGCGATGACCATCCTGGATGAGTGGTAGGTCACAAAACCCGCTCAACTCTGTTTGCGGGTCAAACAACCCGGTCTGGGCCACCGCAACCAGTCGCAGGGGGGCCAGTTCGATGCTGGTCAGCCCGCGTTCTTGCGGTGGTGGCCCCAGACGTACTGCCAGATCCGCCATGCCCTGCGCCAGATCTGCGACGCGTTCCTCAGCCCGCAGGTTGAGGGTGATTGCCGGGTGGTCCTTGGCCAGATCAGGCAGGCGCGGCAGCAGCCATTTGGTGGCAAAACTGGGCGGCACTGACAGGGTGACAGTCGCGCCCTCCCGCAGGTGCAACAGGCCCTGATGCAGCAGCTGAATCGCCTGACTGGCATTGGGCTGTAGGCGCCGGCCCGCTTCGGTCAGGCTGACGCCACGGGCTTCCCGATGGAACAGCTGGGTGCCCAGATCCTGTTCCAACCGGCGGATTTGTTGCGCCACGGCGCCCTGGGTGACCAGCAACTCCTCCGCGGCAAGACGGAAGTTCAGGTGGCGCGCGGCGGCCTCAAAGGCCCGTAGGTTGTTGAGGTTTGGGATCTGCATATCGCATCCAAGGCAGGAGGTTTCCTACAGCCATGCGCCTTTAAACATGGTTGGTCAAGTCTGCACGGATCAGGAATGCTGCTGCCTGAAGCATAGAAGGAGACCGGAAATGACCAAAACAGCCCTCTTGATCGCCGCAGGCAGTGGCATGGGTGCAGATGCCGCGCGCCGTTTGCATGCGGATGGATTTCAGGTGGCGATCCTGTCGTCATCGGGCAAAGGCGCCGATCTGGCCGAGGAGCTGGGTGGCGTTGGGGTGACAGGATCAAATCTGGATCCCGAGGCGCTGCAGATATTGGTGGATCAAACCATGGCGCGCTGGGGCCGGATTGATGTGGTGGTGAACTCCGCCGGGCACGGGCCCAAGGGCGATCTCTTGTCGATCAGCGATGAGGATTGGCACAAGGGGATGGAATATTACCTGATGAACGTGATCCGCCCGACCCGTTTGGTGACCCCGATCATGCAGGCGCAGGGCGGTGGCGCGATCCTCAACATCTCGACCTTTGCGGCCTTTGAGCCGGATCCGCTGTTCCCGACCTCGGGCGTGTTTCGTGCCGGGTTGGCCAGTTTCACCAAGCTGTTTGCCGATAAATACGCAGCTGACAATATCCGGATGAACAACATTCTGCCGGGATTCATCGACAGCCTGCCTGAAACCGAAGACCGCCGTGCCCGCATCCCGATGGGGCGTTACGGCACCCAGGCGGAGGTCTCTGCGATGGTGTCTTATCTGGCCTCAGACGCCGCGGCCTATGTGACCGGTCAAAACTGGCGCATCGATGGCGGGCTGACCCGGTCCGTCTAAGTTCAGTGGCTTTTGGTCAGCTCAAGGAACACATCTTCCAGATCCGCCTCTTCGATCCGCAGGTCGCGGATCTGGATGCCGGCGCTGCGGGCGATGGCCAGAACCTGTTCGGCGCTGGTTTGTTTGGCGTGATATGACAGGGCCAATGCCCCGTCGGGGCGCATTTGGGCGCTGACTTCGGCCGCATCCGGCAGGGTGGCGATGGGCGATTCGGGGTGGATGACCATCGTCTTGGCATCCATCTGACCCATCAGGTTGACCTTGCTGTCACGCGCGACCACCTCACCCTGATTGATGATGGCGATCTCATCACACATTTCTTCAGCCTCTTCGAGGTAGTGGGTGGTGAGGATGATCGTCATGCCCTGTTCGTTCAGTTTGCGCACATTGGTCCACAGCATCTGGCGCAACTCGATATCAACCCCGGCGGTGGGTTCATCCAGCACCAGCACATGCGGCGCATGCACCAAGGCCTTGCCCAACAGCAGGCGCCGCTTCATCCCGCCAGACAGGGTGCGCGCATAGGCTTCGGCTTTGTCTTCCAGGCCGATCAGACGCAGGATTTCATCGCTGCGGCGTTCCGACTTTGGCACACCGTAAAGACCCGCCTGCACCTCCAGCGCGCCGCGCGGGCTGAAAAACGGATCCATGTTGAGTTCCTGCGGCATCACCCCGATGGAGGCCCGCGACTGCCGTGGGTTCACATCCTGATCAAAGCCCCAGATGTTCACCTGCCCTGAAGTTTTGGTGACCAGACCCGCCAGAATGTTGATAAGCGTCGATTTGCCGGCGCCATTTGGGCCCAGCAGCCCGAACACAGATCCACGCGGGATATCAAGATCGATGCCTTTCAGCGCGTGTTTTTCGGGTTCACCTTTGCCGCCGCGATAGGTCTTTTTTAGACCCCGGATCTCGATTGCGTTTTCAATCGCCGTTCCATTCGCATTGTCGGTCATGGCCACTCTTGCCCCTGCTGGTGTGATCGCTCATAACAGCACCTAGTAGTTTTGTAGCCAAAAGGAAACGTCCCAGATGACGACCCAAGCGCCAGAGACCAAGATTGTCGAGACATCCAAGATCGCCTGTGATGGTGGCGAAGGGGCATTGGGTCATCCGCGCGTCTGGCTGCAAATCCCGGCCGAAGATGGTTTTGTTGAATGCCCTTACTGCGATGCGAAATACATCCTGAAGGGCTCCAAGGCTGATCAGGCTTAACAGGGTGGGGCGCTGGGTCTGATGGCGCTCCTGTCCCGGTTGGGCAAGCTTTTCTTGGGTCTGCTGGCCGCGCTCTCGGCGCTGATGATGATCTATCTGGCCGGCGCCCTGCTGGGCGGTGTGATTGCAGGTGATCACGCGGATCTGCCGGATGGCGATGCGGTGACCATCGGGCTGGTCGCAGGCCCGATCCACAATGATTTCCTATTGCCGCTAGATGCGGAAACCCGTGACCAGTTTGCGGTGCTGAGCCTGAGCGACGTGCCGATTTCCCATCCCCAAGCTGCATGGCTGATGGTCGGGTGGGGCGCGCGCGAATTTTACACCACTGTTGGGGATTACAGCGATGTCTCCTGGACGGCGGCGCGCCGGGCTATTTTTGGTGATCACTCCGTGCTGCGGGTGGACGTCTATGGCGCGCTTGGGGATCCGGATGTGGTGACCTGGCTGCAATTGAGCCCCGCGCAATATCGCGCGCTGCGGCACGGGATCCGCCAAAGTTTCGGCGAAACGCCTCAAGAGGTGCCGGTGCAAACTGGATCGCAAGGAAAGTTCTTTTTGGCCGAGGGGCGCTTTAACCTGCTGCGCACCTGCAATGCCTGGGTTGGCGCGCAGCTGCGCAATGCAGGTGTGGCCTTTGGGCGATGGACGCCAATCCCCACCTCGGTCACCCTGTCGCTGTGGCGGTTCCATTCTGGCGGAAATTGATCGCCTGCGCCCTAGGCTCAGGACCCACTAATGTTCCGGCACCGGTTTGGCAGATTTTCGAACTGACAAGGAACATGACCGCAGGAATAGTGATCTATTTCAAGGCCATGTGACGCCGCTTAGTTCGAAAAACCGCCAAATCGCAGACGTCAAAATCGCTGCATCTCAACGGCGTGAGGCGCTTGAAAAGAGAACCACTCTTTCCGGCGCACCTCAAATCATTGATATTTTGCGATTTTGACGCCGGTGCGGAAAATTAGTGGGTCCTGAGCCTAGCCGTCGGGCGTGATCCGTGCGATCACAGGGGCTGGACATAACTAGAACACCCCCGATGTTCCCCCAAGCGCGGAGACCCTCATGAGCACCGAATTCGGCAAAGGCTGCCACCTGCATCTGATCGACGGCTCGGCCTTTATCTTCCGCGCCTATCACGCATTGCCGCCGTTGACCCGGAAATCGGATGGGTTGCCGATTGGCGCTGTTGCGGGGTTTTGTAACATGCTGCACCGCTATGTGGAGGGCAACACTGGCCCGGACGCACCGACCCATGTGGCGGTGATCTTTGATCACTCGGGCAAGTCATTCCGCAATGACATGTATGACCTCTACAAGGCCAATCGTCCGCCGGCGCCTGAGGATCTGCGCCCGCAGTTCCCGCTGACCCGTGACGCCACCCGTGCCTTCAATATCGCCTGCAAGGAAATTGAGGGGTTCGAGGCCGATGACATCATCGCCACCCTGGCCTGTCAGGCACGCGAAGCGGGCGGGCGTTGCACCATCATCTCCTCGGACAAGGACCTGATGCAGTTGGTGGGCGACGGTGTGGAAATGTTGGATGCGATGAAGAACAAGCGCATCGATCGTGACGGGGTGTTTGAAAAATTCGGCGTTGGCCCGGAACGGGTGGTCGACGTGCAGGCGCTGGCCGGGGACTCGGTCGATAACGTGCCCGGTGCGCCGGGGATCGGTATCAAAACCGCCGCGTTGCTGATCAATGAATTTGGCGATCTGGAAAGCCTGCTGGACCGTGCCGAAGAGATCAAACAGCCCAAACGCCGTCAGACCCTGATTGAAAAACGCGATCAGATTGAGCTGTCCAAACGGCTGGTGCAGCTGGACTGTGAGATGGAGCTGGATTTCACCCTGGATGACCTGGAGGTGAAAGATCCGGTGTCTGAGGAGTTGATGAATTTCCTCGCTGAGATGGAGTTCCGCACCCTCACCAAACGCATTGCCGAACAGCTGGGTGTTGAGGCGCCGGTGATCAACGACACCCCGCAGCAGGGTGCCAGTGCCGCGGGGGAGGTGGATGTGCCGGAAGATCTGCCCTTTGACCCCGAAGCCTACGCATGGGTCAAAGATGCTGAGGGTCTGCAGACCTGGATCGATGCGGCCTACAAACGCGGCTACGTCGCGGTGGACACGGAAACCACCGGTCTGGACGAAATGCGTGTGGATCTGGTGGGGATCTGCCTCAGTTCCGAGGCGGGGCAGGCCTGCTATGTGCCGCTGACCCATAAGGCCGGATCGGATGATCTGTTTGGGTCTGACCAGCTGGCGGAAGGTCAGATGGATCTGGAGCAGGCCCTGGCGATGCTGAAACCGATGTTGGAGGATGAAAGCATCCTGAAGATCGGCCAGAACATGAAATATGACGCCAAGATCTTCTCACGCTACGGGATTGAGGTGGGGCCGATTGATGACACCATGCTGCTCTCCTACGCGCTGCATGCGGGGATCCACGGCCATGGGATGGATGCGCTGTCCGAACGCTATCTGAATCATACGCCGATCCCGATCAAATCTCTGCTGGGCTCCGGCAAATCCGCCATCACCTTTGACCGGGTGCCAATTGAGGATGCGGTGAAATACGCCGCCGAAGATGCTGATATCACCCTGCGCCTGTGGCAGAAGCTGAAACCGCAGCTGCATCAGGAACAGGTGACCACGGTCTATGAAAAGCTGGAACGCCCGCTGGTGCATGTCCTCAAAGACATGGAAATGACCGGCATCAAGGTGGACCGCGATGTGCTCAGCCGGATGTCCAACAGCTTTGCGCAGAAAATGGCTGGCTATGAGGCCGAGCTCTATGAGTTGGCAGGCCATGAGTTCAACGTCCAGAGCCCCGCTCAGGTTGGCAAAATCCTGTTTGAAGAGATGGAGCTGGAAGGTGGCAAGAAAACCAAAACCGGCCAGTGGTCCACCCCTGCTGACGTATTGGAAGATCTGGCCAATGAACATACCTTCGCCCGCCGTGTGCTGGATTACCGTCAGCTGCAAAAACTGAAATCGACCTACACCGATGCGCTGCAGGATCACATCCACCCTGACACCGGTCGGGTTCATACCTCTTATCTGCAAAGCGGTGCCAGCACCGGCCGGATGGCCTCAAACGATCCGAACCTGCAGAACATTCCCGTGCGCAGCGAAGAGGGCCGCAAAATCCGCGAAGCCTTTGTTGCGGATGAGGGCAAGGTGCTGCTGTCGCTGGACTACAGCCAGATCGAACTGCGTATTTTGGCGGAAATGGCCGGCATTGATGCGCTGAAACAGGCGTTCAAGGATGGCCATGACATTCATGCCATGACCGCTTCGGAAATGTTTGATGTGCCGATGTCAGAAATGACGCCAGAAATCCGCCGACAGGCCAAGGCGATCAACTTTGGTGTGATCTATGGCATCTCGGCCTTTGGTCTGGCGCGGAATCTGCACATCCCGCGCGGGGACGCACAGGCGTTTATCACCCGCTACTTCGAACGCTTTCCCGGCATCCGAACCTATATGGATGACACCAAGGCCTTTGCGAAAGAGAACCTTTACGTCCAAACCCTCTTTGGCCGCAAAATCCACATGCCGGAGATCAACGCCAAAGGGCCGCGCGCTGGCTTTGCCCAGCGAGCTGCGATCAACGCACCGATCCAGGGCACCGCGGCTGATGTGATCCGCCGCGCGATGATCCGTATGCCCGACGCGATCAAAGATCTGCCCGCCAAGATGCTGCTGCAGGTCCACGATGAATTGATCTTTGAGGTGGCAGAGGATGCTGCGGATCAGGTGATCGCAGTGGCCCGTGAGGTGATGGAAGGTGCCGCAGCGCCGGCCCTGCATATGTCAGTGCCGCTGGTTGTGGATGCAGGCCGTGGCGCCAATTGGGCGGAGGCGCATTAAGCGCCCCTGCCGATCTGGCTGATGGGATCAGGGTGCCATCGATCCTTGGCATTGATGGCTCAGCCCCGGGGGGCTGAACCTCATCGGTTTACGCTTTCTTGTTAAGGTCAGCAAATGTCTGACCGGCTGCATCCATGTCACGCAGCAGTTGTGGCACCTGCCAGTAACGGGCATCTTCTACGGCATAGCCTTCGATCCGCTTGATCAGTGCCTTGGTGCCGATCTGATCCGCCTGATGCAGCGGCCCGCCCCGGAACCGGGGGAAGCCATAGCCAAACAGGAAGACCATATCGACGTCCACCGGACGTTTTGCGGTGCCATCTTCGATCACGCGGATCGATTCCACGATCATCGCGGTCAGGTAACGATCCACAATCTCCTCGGCCGAGAAGTCCTGCGGCGTGATGCCCAATTCGCTGCGCAGATCCTCAATGATCTTGATCGCCTCAGGGTTCACCTTGGGATGCTTGTCCTCATAGGTGTAATATCCCGATCCGGTTTTGCGGCCAAACCAGCCCTGTTCGCAGATGCGATCCGCATGTGGGGTGGCGTAGCGGTCTGCGGGGTCGCGCTGGTCCGCAGTGCGTTTGCGGTTGGCCCAGCCGATGTCCAGCCCCGCCAGATCGCCAACCTTGTGGGGGCCCATGGCCAGGCCGAAACCTTCCAGCGCCTGATCCACCTCAGCCGGTGATGCGCCGTCCAGCACCAGATAGCCCACGGCCTTGGCATAGTGGTTCATGATCCGGTTGCCGATGAAGCCATCGCAAACTTGCGCCAGCACGCCCACTTTCTTCAGCCGTTTGGCAAAGGCAAAGCCGGTGGCCAGAACCTCGGGCGCGGTTTCGGCACCTTGCACGATCTCCAGCAGGCGCATCACATGGGCCGGGCTGAAGAAGTGCAGCCCCAAAACATCGCCGGGCCGGCTGGTGCAGGCAGCAATTTCGTTGATGTCGAGGTAAGAGGTGTTGGAGGCAAGGATCGCCCCGTCCTTGCAGATCGTGTCCAGCTTGCCAAAGATGTCGCGTTTGACGTCCATGCTTTCAAACACGGCTTCAATCACCAGATCCACGTCGGCCAGATCCTCCATCGCCAATGACGGCTCCAGCGCAGCCAGTGCGGCGGCTTTCTTGGCCTGGGTCAGCTTGCCACGTTTGACGGCGCCCTCAAGGTTCTTGGTGATCGTGGCGACCCCGCGATCCAGCCCGTCTTGTGCCACCTCAATCAGGCGCACCGGCAGCCCGGCCAGCAGGCAGGCGGTTGCGATCCCCGATCCCATGGTGCCGCCACCGATGATGCCAACTTTGGCGATATCGCGGGCGTCCCCCTTGGCCTCAGGTATGTTCGAAACGGCGCGTTCCCCAAAAAAGGCGTGGATCAGGCCGCCGCGCTGTGGGGTTTGCATCGCGTCCATAAAGGCGGCGCGTTCAACTTTTAGACCCTCAGCCAGTGGCAGGGTTGAGGCCGCGACTGCCTCAACGATTTTGTGTGGGGAGAAGAGGTGCGGTTGCTTCATGCGCAGCTTATTGGCGGTCTCTTCCAGCAGGGTTTCATCGGCCGCAACCTGCAGTGACCCGGTCGGGCGGGTCGCCAGCGTGCCGTCGATGACTTCCTGCGCCATGGCCAGGGCAACATCGCGCGGATCACCCTCGACCAGACGGTCGATGGCACCGGCCTCAAGGGCTGCTTCCGCGCTGACCGGTTTGCCGCTGAGCGCCATATCAAGGGTGAAACCCATGCCAGCCAGACGCGGCAGGCGCTGGGTGCCCCCGGCGCCGGGCAACAGGCCCAGGTTGACCTCTGGCAGGCCAACCTTCAGCCCTTTGAGGCCGATACGGGCATGGGTCGACAGCGCCAGTTCGAACCCGCCGCCCAATGCGGTGCCGTGCAGGATCGAAATCACCGGGATTGCACTGGCTTCAATCGCGTTGAACACATCGGGCAGATAGGGTTCCAGCGGCGGCTTGCCGAATTCCTTGATGTCGGCGCCCGCCACAAAGGTGCGGCCCGCCGCATAGATGGCAATCACCTTGGCGTCCGCTGCACTGTTCAACTGCGTCACCGCATCCAACAGCCCCTGGCGCACCAGCTGGCCTGAGGCGTTGACGGGCGGGTTGTCGATGCAGATCAGGGCGATGTCACCCAGCTGTTCGATGGAAATATTGGCGTTGACGGCGGAAGAGGTGGTCATGTCAGCGGCCCCGGCTGTTGGAAAGTGGGAAAACCGACCCGAAGGCCGGTTTTGATTTGCCGCTAAGCTAGTGCCCGAAAAGGATCACGTCAACGTTGCGAAATCTTATTCCGCAATGCGAAATTCAAATCCATTTGGGTGATTCCGACCGTTACGAAATGATCTCGAACTTGTTCACATCCACCAGCCCGCGATCGGTGATTTTGAGGTTGGGAATGACCGGCAATGCGAGGAACGCCAGCTGCAGGAACGGCTCTTCCAATGTCACCCCCAGATCCCGCGCAGCGGCACGCAGATCGACCAGTTGGTCATGCACCACCTCATGGCTTTCAAGGCTCATCAGCCCGGCAACGGGCAGCGGTAGTTCGGCCAAAACCTTGCCACCTTCGACGACCACAAATCCGCCCTCAATCTCCCCCAAACGGTTGGCGGCCAGTGCCATGTCATCGTAATCGGCGCCAACAACCGCGATGTTGTGATGGTCGTGACAGACCGTGGAAGCAATCGCCCCACGCTTCAGTTTGAACCCGCGCACAAAGCCGGTGGCCATATTGCCGTTTTTGCCATGCCGTTCGATCACGGCGATCTTGATCAGATCGCGGCTGAGGTCAGGGCGTTTGTCACCATCTTCAATCACCATGACTTCGTTCAGATGTTCGGTGATGATCTTGCCTTCCAGAATGCCGATCACATCGGTGTCTTCGCGGTTGCCGGCAGTGCGGAAATGCTGCGGCCCGACCTTGGGCGCGTTGACCGAGTGGCGGCCGACGGGATCAATCAGCTCACGGGCTGCAAAGGCGGCATCGTCAACCCAGACCCCGCCGCAGATCACATCCGCCACATCGCAGGTCTCAAGATCATTCAGGATCACGATGTCAGCACGTTTGCCCGGGCTGATCTGGCCACGATCCTTCAGGCCAAAGGCCTCGGCCGCCGAAATGCTGGCCGCGCGGTATACGGCCAATGGGGAAACCCCCAGCCCAATCAACGTGCGGATCATGTAATCCAGATGCCCCTGTTCCGCGATGTCCAGCGGATTGCGGTCATCGGTGCACAGGCACAGATAGGGCGAGGTCACATCGGTCAGGATTGGCGCCAGCGCATGCAAGTCTTTGGAAACCGAACCTTCGCGGATCAGAACCCGCATGCCTTTACGCAGTTTTTCCATCGCCTCTTCGGCCGTGGTTGCTTCATGTTCTGTGCGGATGCCGGCGGCGATATAGCCGTTCAGATCCTTGCCAGACAGCAACGGGCAATGGCCGTCGATATGCTGATCCTCAAACAGGTCCAGCTTTTTCATCACCTCCGGGTCCTGAAACAACACGCCGGGGAAGTTCATGAATTCTGCCAGACCGATGCCGCTGGGATGCCCCATCAGCGGTTTAAGATCCTCAGCCAGAATGGTCGCCCCTGCAGTTTCCATATCGGTTGAGGGCACGCAGGAGGACAGTTGCACCTTGATATCCATCAGGGTGTTGCCGGCCGCCTGCTGGAAGTAGCGAATGCCTGCCGGGCCGATCACATTGGCAAACTCATGCGGATCACAGATCGCGGTGGTCACCCCATGCGGTAGCACACAGCGGTCAAATTCGAACGGCGTCACAAGGGAGCTTTCGATGTGCAGATGGGTGTCGATGAAGCCCGGCACCAGCACCTTGCCGCTGACGTCCACCTCACGCGTGCCCTCATAGCTCTCGCAGATGCCCACCACCCGGTCGCCACAAATTGCCACATCGCCCTGCAGCATTTGGCCGGTCATCAGGTCAAAGATCTGGCCGCCCTTCAGCACCAGATCCGCCTTTCCCTGCCCGCGCCCCTGTGCGATCCGCTGTGCCAAATGCCCTGTGCTGCTGCTCATGTGCTGCGCTCCTTCCTCAAAACAATGGCGCAGCATGCCATGGCGCCGGGGCCAGCGGTAGGGCAAACCTGCGTCATTTCTATTTCGCCTTCCCCTCCTTCGCGCGCGCTTCTATGGTGGCCCTCCCAAAGACTGAGAGGACCAAAAATGGCGCTCGACACTGCCCCACGTATCACCCAGATCATCGCCAAAGAAATCGGCGCTGCGGCCAGTCAGGTCGGCGCTGCTGTGACACTTCTGGATGAGGGCGCCACCGTGCCGTTTGTGGCCCGTTACCGGAAAGAGGCGACAGGCGGTCTGGATGACAGCCAGCTGCGTACCCTGTCTGAACGGCTGGTCTATCTGCGTGAGTTGGAACAGCGCCGCGCCGCCATCGTTGAATCGATCAAATCGCAGGACAAGCTGACGGATGAGTTGGCGAAATCTATCGCCACGGCGGAAACCAAGGCCCAGCTGGAAGACCTGTATCTGCCCTATAAACCCAAGCGCCGCACCAAAGCGATGATCGCGCGGGAAAACGGGTTGGAGCCGTTGCTGGATGCTATTCTGGCCGACCGTCACGCCGATCCTGAGGCACTGGCCAACGGCTACCTGTCTGAGGCTGTTGCGGATACCAAAACGGCCCTCAACGGCGCCCGGGATATTGTTGCAGAACGGCTGACCGAAAACGCTGATCTGATTGGCCGGCTGCGCGGCTTCATGCAAGGCAATGCGCTGATCAAGGCCAAGGTGATCGAAGGGCAGGAGGCCAAGGGCGCCAAGTTCTCGGATTATTTCGATCATCAGGAGGCATGGAAAGATGCGCCCAGCCATCGTGCCCTTGCAATGATGCGGGCCAGCAATGAGGGCATCCTGAGCGTCGATATCGCCCCGGCTGAAGAAGACGCCGATCGCGCCCCCGATATGGTCGCGGCGGCACTGGATGTCAGCGGCACGGGCGCCGGGGATCAATGGCTGCGCAAGGCGGCCAGCTGGACCTGGCGGGTGAAACTGTCGCTCTCGATGATGTTGGATCTGATGGCGGATCTACGCAAACGTGCGCAGGATGAGGCGATCAAGGTTTTTGCCCGTAATCTCAAAGATCTGCTACTGGCCGCGCCGGCAGGGGCCAAAGCCACCCTTGGCCTTGATCCGGGCATTCGCACCGGCTGCAAGGTGGCGGTGGTGGATGCCACCGGCAAGGTGCTGGCGACCGATACGATCTACCCGTTCCAGCCGAAAAACGATCTGCGCGGCTCGCAGGTCACCCTGGCCAAGCTGATCAAGCAGCACGGCGTGGAGCTGATCGCCATCGGCAATGGCACCGCCAGCCGTGAAAGTGAAAAGATGGTCGCCGACCTGCTGCGGGAACTGCCGGGCAGCAAACCCACCAAGGTTGTGGTGTCCGAGGCGGGGGCCTCGGTCTATTCCGCCTCGGAACTGGCGGCGCGTGAATTCCCTGATCTGGATGTCAGCCTGCGCGGCGCCGTGTCGATTGCCCGGCGTCTGCAGGACCCGCTGGCCGAATTGGTGAAGATTGAGCCGAAGTCGATCGGCGTTGGCCAGTACCAGCACGATGTCGATCAATTCCAACTGGCCCGTTCCTTGGATGCGGTGGTGGAGGATGCGGTGAACGCGGTGGGCGTTGACCTCAACATGGCCTCCGCACCATTGTTGGCGCGGGTCTCGGGCCTGGGCGA
The DNA here is from genome assembly GCF_001458255.1 of Thalassovita autumnalis. Taxonomy (GTDB): domain Bacteria; phylum Pseudomonadota; class Alphaproteobacteria; order Rhodobacterales; family Rhodobacteraceae; genus Thalassobius; species Thalassobius autumnalis. The sequence continues at coordinate 68,638 of NZ_CYSB01000041.1, read as the reverse complement.
GAGCCTGGCTGAGGCCATCGTCAGCCATCGCAACATCAACGGCGCCTTCAAAACCCGCAAAGAGCTGCTGGATGTCGCCCGTCTGGGTCCGCGCGCCTTTGAACAATGCGCCGGCTTCCTGCGCATCGCCGAGGGGGATGAGCCGCTTGATGCCTCCTCGGTCCACCCAGAAGCCTATGGCGTGGCGCGCAAAATCGTGGCCGCCTGTGGCCGCGATCTGCGCCAGTTGATGGGGGATGAGGCGCAGCTGCGCCGGGTGCGGGCTGAGGATTTTGTTGACGATACTTTCGGCCTGCCCACGGTGCGCGACATCCTGTCGGAACTGGAAAAACCGGGCCGCGACCCGCGTCCGGATTTTAAAACCGCCAGCTTTGCAGATGGTATTGATGACATCAAGGACCTGAAGCCCGGCATGTCACTGGAAGGCACCGTGACCAACGTTGCGGCCTTCGGCGCCTTTGTGGATATCGGTGTGCATCAGGATGGTCTGGTTCACGTCAGCCAATTGGCCGACCGCTTTGTCAAAGACCCGCATGAGGTGGTCAAGGCGGGCGATGTGGTGAAGGTCCGTGTGACCGAGGTGGACGTGCCCCGCAACCGCATCGGCCTCAGCATGCGCAAAGATGGGGGCGCCGCCCCGGCTGCACGGGGCGGGCAGGGTGATCGGCCGGATCGTGGCCGTTCCGGCGGGCCCGGTGGATCCCGTGGTGGCCCGCGCGGTGGCAAGTTTTCCAGCAAGCCCCAGGGTAAGGGAAATGACACAGGTGCACTCGGTGCCGCATTGATGGATGCGATGAAAAAGCGCTAAAGCTTTCGCAGCACTTAGGAGCGAGATATGAAGATCGGCTATGTAAAAATCTCGGAACGGGGCGAAATGAACCGCCTGCTGGCTGGGCTTGCGGCCGATCTGGCGGCCGAGGGTGTGGCGCTGGCTGGTGCTGTGCAGCATGACATTGAATGCGCGCCTGAGGGCAAATGCGATATGGATCTGCAGATCCTGCCCGCAGGACCCGTGGTGCGCATTTCACAGAACCTTGGCAAGGATTCGCGCGGCTGCCGTCTGGACCCGGTGGCACTGGAACAGGCCGTTGGTCTGACCGAGGCACAGCTGAACGATGCGGCCCCCAAACTGGTGATCATCAATAAATTCGGCAAGCATGAGGCCGAGGGGCGCGGCTTCCGCTCCACCATCGCTTTGGCGCTGGAATTGGAGGTGCCGGTGCTTGTCGGGGTGAATGAAACGAACTTCGCCGCCTTTCAGGACTTCACCGGCGGTGCGGCGGAACAGGCAGGGGATTCGCCCGCCGCGTTGCGTGCCTGGCTAGCGACCTAAACCGCTTTCACTGTTTCCAAAATACTCTCGCCGAAGGCCACGCGACGCAGTCGCGTTTCAAAAAAGGCGACTGCACAAAAGAAAACCGGGCCCCCGCAAGGGCCCGGTCTTTGCGTTTCTCCTGAGGCGAGTTTTAGCCTTTGGAGAATTCCGGATAGGCTTCCATGCCCAGCTCTGCCATGTCGAGGCCGTTGATTTCGGTCTCTTCGTCGACGCGCAGGCCCATCACTGCTTTCAGCACGAACCAGACAGCTGCCGAAACAACCACGGTGAAGATGCCGACCACAACGATCGAGTAGAGCTGCGTGCCCAGCGAGGCGTCCGCGTTGGTGAAGACAACCGCGATGGTGCCCCAGATACCGGCGATCAGGTGAACCGGGATGGCGCCAACAACGTCGTCGATCTTCAGCTTGTCCAGGAACGGTACGGCGAAGACAACGATCACACCGCCCACGGCACCGATCAGGGTGGCTGCACCCAGCGACGGGGTCAGCGGCTCTGCGGTGATCGACACCAGACCAGCCAGTGCGCCGTTCAGAACCATGGTCAGGTCCGGCTTGTTGTACAGAACCTGGGTCAGGATCAGCGCGGCGATGGCGCCACCTGCAGCGGCCGTGTTGGTGTTGGCGAAGATGCGGCTTACGTCTGCAACGTCACCCACGGTGCCCATGGCCAGCTGCGAGCCGCCATTGAAGCCGAACCAACCCAGCCACAGGATGAAGGTACCCAGGGTCGCCAGCGTCAGGTTCGAGCCGGGGATCGGGATGGTTTTGCCGTTTTTGTATTTGCCGATACGCGGGCCGAGGATCAGCGCGCCGGTCAGAGCGGCCCAGCCACCTACCGAGTGCACAACGGTCGAGCCAGCAAAGTCCAGGAAGCCAGCCTGATCCAGGAAGCCGCCGCCCCATTTCCACGACGCCTGCAGCGGGTAGATGATGGCAGTCAGGATGATGGTGAAGATCAGGAAGGGCCACAGCTTGATACGTTCAGCCAGGGTGCCCGAAACGATCGAGGCGGTGGTGGCGCAGAACATCAGCTGGAAGAAGAAGTCCGAACCGGTGGAGGCATAGCCGTAATCGTCAGCGCCATCGCGGCCAACACCCACAGCTTCCAGAACGCCGGGGCCCCAGACGCCGGACAGGATGCCGTCAACCGACCATGTGCCCAGCGGGTACATCAGGTTGTAGCCGATCAGGTAGTAGAAGATCGCAGCCAGCGAGAAGAGCGCGATGTTCTTGGTCAGCTGCATGGTTACGTTTTTGCCACGGACCAGACCGGCCTCCAGCATGGCGAAACCTGCGGCCATCCAGAACACCAGGAAGCCGCCAACCAGGAACAGCAGCGAGTTCAGGATAAAAATGGTGTCGGTCGAGGCGTCGACGCCTGCAACCGGGGCGGCATCTTCGGCCAGGCCCAGGGTCGGCAGGAGCGCAACAGCGCTGGCCAGACCAAGTTTGGTAATACGGTTCATTTCCATTGTCCTTTCCCCGTCCACGCTTAGATCGCGTCGTCGTTGGTTTCGCCGGTACGCACGCGTACGGCCTGTGCCACGTCCAGCACAAAGATCTTGCCGTCACCGATTTTGCCGGTGCGGGCGGTGTTGGTGATGGTCTCGACGGCTTGGTCTGCCATCGCCGCGCTCACCACGATTTCCAGTTTGATCTTGGGTACGAAATTCACTGCGTATTCCGCGCCGCGATAGATTTCCGTATGACCCGACTGCGAGCCGAAGCCTTTGATTTCAGTGACCATCATGCCGCGCACGCCGATTTCGGTCAGTGCTTCACGGACCTCCTCCAGCTTGAACGGTTTGATCGTTGCAATAATCAGTTTCACCTTGTTCCCCTTAGTTCAGCCTGTCGAAAACGCGGGGCCGGTTGTTGGCGTTCGCTCACGCACTCACCCGTCTGCCAGACCCGCAGAATTACGGTCTCAACCAACATCACGGGGTGGGTTCAGGTGAAGGAAATGCTGCAGTTGCACAGGAATTCCGCAGCTGTGCTGTTTAAATTTTGTGCGTTATGTGAAATATGCACAAAAAATCATCAAGCAAAGAACTGCCAGAGCAGGAATCACCGTCTCTACAATTGGGGCGCGGGGCGGTATGCTGTGGCAAAACAGGTTGCACGGGCAGGGCAAGAGATGAGTGATTCAGGTCGCAAAAAGCCGCCATTGGTGGCCGAGCGTCGCTATGGGTCAAAACCGGCAGGCAAATCCGGTGGCAAAACCAAGGGAGCCGCGGCAGGGCGTAAACCGGCTGCGACCAAACGCGTTGCCAGTAAATCCACGGCCAAGCCCGCCGCGCGCAAAACACCCGCTCGTAAGAAAACCGCCCGCCGGAAACCGGCAAAACCCTCGCGCAATCCCATTGTGCGTTTTTTCCGGGCGATCTTTGGCTGGCTGTTCCGGCTGATCTGGGCCTTTACCTGGCGGATCACTGCGCTGGCGATGATCGTTGTCGGTCTGGCGGTCGGCTATGTCTATTCCACGCTGCCTGAGGTGACCGCGCTATTGGATGGGCGCGCCAATGGATCGGTGGTGATGACGGACCGCACCGGTGAGGTCTTTGCCTGGCGTGGTGATCAGTTTGGCGGCGTGGTGACCGCTGACAGCGTGTCACCGCATCTGAAAAACGCCGTTGTTGCGACCGAAGACAAACGGTTCTACCGCCATTTCGGGATTTCACCAAGGGGCGTGGCCAGCGCTGTGCGCATCAACCTGCGCGAAGGGCGCGGGCCGCTGTCGGGCCACGGCGGATCGACCATTACCCAGCAGACGGCCAAGCTGCTGTGTCTGGGCGTTGTCTATGATGACACACAATGGGACAGCGAAGCCGCTTATGAGGCAGACTGTCGCCGCGGGTCGCTCTGGCGCAAGGGCAAGGAAGCCATATACGCGCTGGCGATGGAGGTGAAATACACCAAGGATGAGATCCTCTCGATCTATCTGAACCGCGCCTACATGGGCGGTGGCGCCTATGGGTCCGAGGCGGCAGCGCAGCGCTATTTCGGCAAACCCGCCGCGGCGCTTTCCGCTGCCGAAGGCGCGATGATCGCCGGTCTGCTGACCGCGCCCTCGACGCTGGCGCCCACCAGCAACCTGACCCGCAGCCAAAACCGCGCCGGGGTGATCATCGGACTGATGGAGGATCAGGGTTACCTGTCCACCAAGGCCGCGCAGGAGGCACGGGACAACCCCGCCAAACTGTCACCGGCCGCTCAGGCACGGGCCGGGGGGTATTTTGCCGATTGGGTGATGTCGTCGGGGCCTGAGTTCTTCACCCGCAACTCAACCTCTGACGTTGTGATCCGCACCACATTGGATCAGCGCATTCAGGACGCCGCCGAAGAGGCGATGAACTACATCTTCTCAGAAAAAGTGCGCGAAGGCTCCAAAGCGCAGGCGGCCATTGTTGTCATGTCGGCAGACGGCGCGGTGCGTGCCATGGTAGGCGGCCGCAAAACCAAAGTGACCGGCGCCTTTAATCGGGCTGTGCAGGCCAAACGTCAGACCGGATCGGCCTTCAAACCCTTTGTATATGCCACCGCGTTGGAGCTGGGCTGGTCGGCCAATGATATCGTTGTGGATGAGCCGATCACCATCAACATCCCCGGATCATCCCCATGGAGCCCACAGAACTATGATCGCAAGTTCCACGGTCCCGTGACCCTGACCGAGGCGCTGCGCGTCTCATTGAACATCCCGGCGGTGAAGATCGCGCAGGATGCCGGGTTGGAAAACGTGCGCAAGGTGGCCAGCGACTTTGGCATTGAATCCGATCTGGCCGCTGGCCCGTCCCTGGCGCTAGGGGCGTCTGACACCAGCCTGTTGGAGGTGACGGGCGCCTATGCGGGGATCCTGAACGGTGGCAGCTCGGTTCGGCCCTACGGGTTGGTGGAGCTGAAGATGCAGGGCGATGATGAGGCGCTGATGACTTCTACCGGCGGGATCGGTGAGCGTGTGATCAGCGAAGATGCCGCGCGTGAACTGACATGGATGATGCATGTGGTCGCTTCTGAGGGCACCGGCCGTCGCGCCAATCTGCCTGACTGGCAGGTGGCCGGGAAAACCGGCACCTCGCAAAAAGCCAAAGATGCCTGGTTCATCGGCTTTACCGCTGATTACGTGGCGGGCGTCTGGATGGGCTATGATGACAACACCCCGCTGACCGGGGTGACTGGGTCCGGCCTGCCGGCTGAGATCTGGCACGAAACCATGCGCCGTGTGCATGAGGGGCTGACCCCGAAACCCCTGCCGATGCTGCGCGGTGGATCACCCGCCCGCCATGTGGCACCAGACCCGCAGCGGGATCGTGATACCCGAAATGGCATCGATGACCTGCTGCGCGGGATCTTTGGTGGCAACTAGGTGCAACGAAAAACGGGCGGGGAATTCCCCGCCCGTCGCATTAGAAGGAATGTGATCCTTAACCGGCCTTTTTCAGATCGGTGATCATCTGGTCAATGTTGCCTTTGCGACGATCCAGCATCGCGCCAATTTCTTCGCGTTCGGTCAGCAGCATGTTGATGCCTTCAATGTACAGGTTGAAGAACAAGTCTTTGCCGGTCCGGTCTGACACGTGGAAATCGACCTCAAAGGGGCTCTCGCCTTTCAGATAGGCAATGGTGCGCACCTGATAGAAGCTTTTCACCTTCTTCACGCTCTGCACTTCCAGACGGCCGCCAATGAACTCACGGAAGCGTTTGCCGTATTTACGCGCCACATAGGCGGTGAAGGCGGTGGAGAAGGCTTTCTTCTGTGCGCCCGAGGCACGGCGACCATCCACACCCATCGCATAGGCCGCGATATAGGAGGTGTCACTGTAGCGTTTAAAGATGCGTTCAAAATCACCAATCATCGCCGTTTCGGACTTGCCGGATGCGATCACCTTGTTGATTTCCTGTACCAGCTTTTCCACCAGACCCTTTGCGGTTGCCTCATTCAGGGCAAAGGCCGCGGTGGGCAGGGCGGGCATCAGCGCGGTGGCGCTGGCGGTGGCGATAAAACTGCGGCGGCTGAAAAGCGGTGCCATTTAGAAACCCTCAGTATCAATCTCGGTAGGGTCGATATAGGAATCCTCATTCTCGATTCCCAGTTCGAAGCGGCGGTTTTGCAGGTAAAGAAGCTGTGTTTGACTATAGCTGTCGGTGCTTTCGTACAGCACCGAGTCCAGCGTATCACCATAACGGGCACGGCTGCCGACGCGATCTGCCACCTTCAAGCTGGTGCGCGGTGTCTTCTGATCGCTGTTCATCACGGTCGACAGCGGGTTCAGCACCGCATCCACCACCCGGCCTGTTGCATCGCGGGTGGTTGAGGGGCCAAGCACCGGCAGCTCAACATAAGCGCCTTCACCGCCACCCCAGGTGTGCAGCGTTTCGCCAAAGTCGGTGTCGTCGGCGGTGACGCCAAATTCGGCAGCCACGTCATAGATGCCGCCCAGTCCCACGGTCGAATTCACCACAAACCGGTAGAGCGCAACACCGGCGCCGCGCAGGTCGCCCTGCAGGGTGCGGTTGACCAGATTGCTGGGCTCGCCAAGGTTATCGCTGGCATTGCCCACCATGGTCTGCACCCCATCGGGCACCACCGCGTCATAGCCTTTGCTCACCGGGCGCAGCACGGCACGGTCCAGACCAACGTTGAACCGGTGTACGGCGCGGTTGGTCGGCTCATGCGGGTCATAGACGCCCGCATCAGACATGCCTGCGCCCTCAACAGAGGCGCAGCCTGCCAGCGCAATGGCGGTCGCGGTAAGGAGTGCGGGGGCGCGGAGGAAGCGGCTTTGGAGAGGAGAAATCACTGATCTGAACCGAGAGTTAACATTTTGACGTCTATCTAAATCAACCGTTAGGCTGGCCCAGCCCGTTATGCGGTTTGTCACATCGTGGCGGGTTGCTGTGGCAGATTTGAGACAGCGTGTTGCGTGCCCTAGTTTAGATAGGAACGGGAATTGCAAGAGCAACACCGGGGCAGTGCATATTCTGCCCTGTAGCATTTGATAAAGAGGCCGCATGCCGACCAGACCTTTGAATTCTCAACCCGGACGTGAGGAATTGCGCGCAGCGCGTCGCGAAAATCGCAGCCTTTTCTGGGCGGTAGCGCTGTTCAGCGTTTTTGTGAACCTGCTGATGCTGACCGGGCCCCTTTATATGTTGCAGGTCTATGACCGCGTGCTGGGCAGTCGATCTGAGGAGACCTTGTTGGGTCTGACGCTGCTGATTGCCTTCCTGTTTTTGATGATGGGCCTGTTGGATCTGGCACGGGGCCGGATCATGACGCGGGTCGGGGCGCGGTTTCAGGCACGGCTGGATCGCCGCGTGTTTGATGCGGTGATTCGCAAATCTGCGTCACGCCCGGATCAGCCGCCCTCATCCGGGTTGCGCGATCTGGAGGGTGTGCAGCGCTTCCTCAGCGCGCCGGCCTTCACGGCGTTGTTTGACGTGCCCTGGACGCCGCTGTTTCTGGCCGGCATTCTGATCTTCCATCCCTGGCTGGGGTATCTGGCCATCGGGGGCGGTGTGATTTTGGTGATGATCACCATTGCCAACCAGATCTTTTCCCGCCGTCCCTTGGCCGAGGCCAGCCGCGCCGTTGTCCTGTCTGAACAGATCGCCAGCCAATTGCAGAGCGAAGCCGAGTCGGTGCAATCCATGGGCATGCGCGACGCAACGTTTTATCGCTGGCAAAAGGCCCGCGATCGCGCTTTGCAAGAACAGCTCAACGCCTCCGACACCGGCAATGGGTTTTCGATCACCACCAAAACGTTTCGTCTGTTTCTGCAATCCGCCATGCTGGGCCTTGGCGCCTATCTGGTGCTGCAGGGGGAGCTGACGGCGGGCGCGATGATTGCGGGGTCGATCCTGATGGGACGGGCCTTGGCGCCGATTGAGTTGATCATCAACCAATGGGCCGTGGTGCAGCGGGCGACCAAAGGCTGGGACAGTCTGGCCACCCTGCTGAGCGAAGTGCCCGCCGAAGGGCAGCGCACCCCGCTGCCGACCCCAGCGGCCAAGCTGAGCGTGCAGGGGCTGACCCTTGTGCCCCCCGGCGAAGCACAGGCAACGCTGCGCATGGTCACCTTCAAGCTGGAACCGGGCCAGGCCTGCGGCGTGATTGGCCCGTCAGGGGCAGGCAAATCCTCACTCGCGCGGGCGCTGACCGGGCTGTGGCGGCCTGCGGGCGGTAAGATCCGATTGGACGGGGCAACGCTGGATCAATATGATCCTTCGGTGCTGGGCCAGCTGATCGGCTACCTGCCGCAGCGGATTGAGTTGTTTGATGGATCCATCGCGGAAAACATTGCCCGCCTCTCCCCGGACCCTGATCCTGCCAAAATCGTTGAGGCCGCGCGCCGTGCTGACGCCCATGAGATGATCCTGAAGCTGCCTGATGGCTACGACACCCAGGTGCGGGCCGCGGGTGGGCGCCTGTCGGGTGGTCAGATCCAACGGATCGGGCTGGCCCGGGCCATGTATATGGATCCGGTGATTCTGGTTCTGGATGAGCCAAACTCAAACCTTGACAACGAAGGGTCAGAGGCACTGAACCGCGCAATCCGGGCCCAGAAAGAGGCGGGCAAAGCCGTTTTGATCATGGCCCACCGCCCGGCCGCAATTAAGGAATGTGACACCATTTTGATGTTGGAAAATGGGGCAATGCGGGCCTTTGGTCCCAAGGATGAAGTGTTGCGCAGCGTGGTGCAGAACCACCAGCAGATCCAACGCAGCGCCGGCGCCGGAGGTGTGCAATGAGTAAGTATTCCCCCCGTGGCCCGCTGTTGATCGGCGGCATCTCTCTGGCGTTGCTGCTGGGTGGGTTTGGGGCCTGGGCCACCATGACCCAGATCGCAGGCGCAATTGTCACCACCGGCCAGATTGAGGTCGATCAGAACCGGCAGGTGGTGCAGCACCCCGACGGCGGTGTGATTGCAGAACTGCTGGTGGATGAGGGCGACTTTGTCGAACAGGATCAACTGGTGGTCCGTCTGGACCCGACCGAACTGGCCTCACAGCTGGCGATCACCGAAGGGCAGCTGTTTGAAATCATGGCCCGGCGTGGGCGGCTGCAGGCCGAACAGGATGGCCAAAGCGAGGTGCGCTTTGACGCTGAATTGCTGAGCGCTGCGACGGGCCAGCCCGAGGTGCAGGAAATGATCGACGGTCAGCTGCGCCTTTTGACCGCGCGGGATGCTTCAATCGCGCGCGAAACTGAGCAATTGGAAAAGCGGCAGGCGCAGATCCACAGTCAGGTTCAGGGCATCAATGCGCAGCAAGAGGCGTTGCGCCAGCAATTGGCCCTGATCAACGAAGAAATGGCCAATCAGCAAAGCCTGCTGGACCGGGGGCTGGCACAGGCTTCAAAGGTGCTGAGCCTGCAACGTGAACAGGCCCGGCTCAGCGGTCAGGTGGGGGAGCTGGCAGCGCAGGTGGCACAGTCTGAGGGCCGGATCACCGAGATTGATATCGAGATCCTGAAATTACAGAGCACCCGCCGTGAGGAGGCGGTGACCCAGCTTCGCGATTTGCAATACCGTGAACTGGAACTGGCTGAGACCCGGCGCGCGCTGCAACTGCAGCTGAGCCGGATGGACATCCGCGCACCGGTTTCTGGCATCGTGCACGCCTTGCAGTTCTACACCCCACGCTCCGTGGTGCGCCCGGCCGATCCGGTGCTCTATCTGGTGCCGCAGGACCGGCCACTGGTGATTGCGGCGCAGGTGCAGACAACAGACATCGATCAGGTCTACCCGGGCCAGTCGGTGATGCTGCGCTTCCCGGCGCTGGATCAGCGTACCACGCCGGAACTGCCCGGCACGGTGGCGCAGGTCTCGGCAGATGCGTTTACGGATGAAGCCAGCCGCGCCTCTTACTACCGGGCGGAAATATCCGTCTCGGCTGAGGCGCTTGCCGCCTTGCCAGAGGGCGTGACCCTGGTGCCGGGCATGCCGGTCGAAGCCTATATCAGAACCGCCGATCGCACACCTTTGGCCTATCTTGTCAAACCACTGTCAGATTACTTTGCGAAAGCCTTCCGCGAGGGCTGACGTGATTGTGCGCAAATGCGCCGTTCCACGCCTATGAAAACGTGTGCAGCTCCTGTAGCGTCGCGCGCGACTCATGTCTGGATGGGAGAAGTAATATGACCGGACACATTGAAACCCGCCTTGCCGAATTGGGCGTGACCCTGCCGGACGCCCCGGCCCCCGCTGCCAACTATGTGCCCTATGTTGTTGTGGGCGACATGGTCTATGTCTCTGGCCAGATTTCCAACGCGGATGGTGAGCTGATCAAAGGCCGTGTTGGCGATGACCTCAGCACTGCCGAAGGGGCCGCCGCGGCGAAAACCTGCGCGATCAGCCTGCTGGCACAGTGCAAGGCGGCTTGTGACGGTGACCTCGACCGGCTGGTGAAAGTTGTGAAGCTGGTGGGTTTTGTGAACTCCACCGCCGATTTCATCGAACAGCCCCAGGTCATCAATGGCGCGTCGGACTTCATGGTCGAAGCGCTGGGTGACAAGGGCCGTCACGCCCGCTCGGCCGTATCTGCCGCATCGCTGCCTCTGGGTGTGGCCGTCGAAATCGAAGCGATTTTCCAGATCAAATGATCCAGTTGTCCGAAGCCTTTTTAAAGGCGCCGATTGCACATCGTGGTTTGCATGATGTGTCTGCAGGCCTGCCTGAAAACTCGCGCGTGGCCTTTGAGGCCGCGATTGCTGCGGGCTATGGGATTGAGCTGGACCTGCAGCTGTCCAAGGACGGTGTGGCGATGGTGTTCCATGATTATGACATGGGGCGCCTGACCGGCCAGCAAGGGGCAGTGCAAACCCGCACTGCCGCTGAACTGCAAGAGATCACGCTGCTGGGCGGCGAGGAAACCATCCCAACCCTGACTGAGATTTTGGCGCTGGTGGCGGGCCGCGTGCCGTTGCTGATTGAGCTGAAAGATCAGGACGGGCTGATGGGCGCCAATATCGGCCGTCTGGAAAAAGCCACCGCCGAAGCCTTGGCTGGCTATGAGGGCGAAGTGGCGCTGATGTCCTTTAACCCGCATAGTGTGCGCGTGATGTCGGGCCTCTGCCCGGATCGGGCCCGTGGCCTGACCACCGCTGCCTTTGGCGCTGACAAATGGCCGCTGTTGCCTAAAGGCACCCGGGACCGTCTGGCCCGGATCCCGGATTATGAGGCAAACAAATGCAGCTTCATCAGCCATGAGGCCGATGATCTGGATGCGGACCGTGTGCAGGATCTGAAACGTCGCGGTGCGCAAATCCTGTGCTGGACGATCAAATCCCAAGCGGAAGAGACCGCAGCGCGGCAGGTGGCGCATAACGTCACCTTCGAAAGCTATCCGGCACAGATTCCCGCTTGAACAGACCTGCGCCCGCCCCAAATAGTGGACGGGCGCGAGGAACAGGGAAATGACGGAAAAGACAGTCGAAATTCAGGTGCATGGCAGTTTGGCGCAGATCCCTGCGGCCGAGTGGGATGCCTGCGCCTGCCCCGAAGCCGCGGCAGATGGCGGATCCGCGCGCCCCTTGGACCCGTTCACCACCCATCGGTTTCTGCTGGCCCTGGAACAAAGCGGATCTGTCGGGCCGGGCACGGGTTGGCAGCCCCAGTATCTGACCGCGCATCAGGACGGGCAGCTGATCGGATGCGCCCCGCTTTACGCCAAGTCCCACAGCCAGGGGGAGTATATTTTTGACCACTCCTGGGCTCATGCGTTTGAGAATGCGGGCGGGCGCTATTATCCCAAGCTGCAGCTGGCGGTGCCCTTTACCCCGGCCACGGGGCGGCGCTTTCTGACCCGACCCGGATTTGAGGTGGCAGGCACCTCAGCGCTGGTGCAGGGGGCGGTGCATCTGGCCGCGGAAAACGAACTCAGCTCGCTCCACGTAACCTTCTGCACCGAGGCCGAGGCGCTGGCAGGGGAACAGATGGGGCTGATGGCTCGCACCGGGCAGCAGTTCCATTGGGAAAACGCCGGCTACGCCAGTTTCGATGATTTTCTGGCCAGTCTCAGCAGCCGCAAACGCAAGATGATCCGCAAGGAACGCCGCACCGCCAATGCCTTTGGCGGTGAGATTGAGATGCTGAACGGCGATCAGATCCAAGCACATCATTGGGATGCTTTCTGGCGGTTTTATCAGGACACCGGCGCGCGCAAATGGGGCAGCCCCTATCTGACCCGCGCCTTCTTTGACATCGCGCAGCAAACGCTGCGTGACGACATGCTGCTGGTGCTGGCCAGCCGCGCGGGGCAGCCAGTGGCCGGTGCCTTGAACTTCATCGGCGCCCAAACGCTTTATGGTCGCTATTGGGGCTGCATCGAAGATCATGCCTGTCTGCATTTCGAAGCGTGCTATTATCGCGCTATGGATTTCGCCATTGATCAGGGTCTGGCCCGGGTTGAGGCGGGAGCGCAGGGCGAACATAAGCTGGCGCGGGGATATCTGCCGGTGACCACCCATTCGCTGCATTGGGTCGGGCATCCCGGATTTGCAGGCGCGGTTGCACAGTTTCTGCAGGCTGAACGGACCGCGGTGGAGGAGGAGATTGAAATCCTTACCGCCTATGGCCCGTTTCGAAAGGATCAAGGGGAGGAAAGAGAATGACCGAACTTCTGAGCGACACGGGCCGCAAAACCATGCTGGACCCATTGTGCAAGGCCGGCTGGCAGATTGAGGCGGATCGGGATGCGATTTCCAAGACCTACCAATTTGCCGATTTCACCGAAGCTTTCGCCTTTATGACCCGCGCGGCGCTTTGGGCGGAGAAATGGAACCATCATCCGGAATGGACAAACGTTTACAAAACAGTGCATGTGACCCTCACAACGCATGACGTCGGCGGCTTGAGCGCATTGGATGCCAAGCTGGCGCGAAAATTGGATCAATTGGTTACATGACCCTCACTGACATTCTGAATACCCAGATCTGGAATGGCCAAAGCCTTGCAGACCTGATGACGCTTAACGTTCTCACCTCTTTTGCCGGCTCATTGCTGGGCGCGGTGGTGATGCTGATCCTTGGTTTCATCGTCGCGGGCTGGGCCCGACGGCGGATTACCAAGCTGGGCCTCCAGTATGAGGCGTTGGATGACACGCTGTTCATCTTCATTGGCAACATCACCCGCTATGCCATCATCGGCTTTGCGCTGCTGTTCGTGCTGAACACATTTGGGATCAAGACCACCTCCATCGTGGCCGTCATCGGTGCCGCTGGTCTGGCCATCGGTCTGGCGCTGCAGGGCACGCTTTCCAACGTGGCAGCGGGTGTGATGATCATCGTCTTCCGCCCCATCAAACTGGGGGATTTCGTCACGGTGGGCGGCCAGAGCGGCACGGTCAAATCGATCTCACTGAACTATACCGAGCTGGCCAGCACCGACAACGTGCAGACCATCATCCCCAACGCCAATGTCTGGGGCAACACGATCACCAACTTCTCGATCTATGAAACCCGCCGGGCGGAATGGATCTTTGGCGTGGCCTATGACGCTGATCTGAAAAAAGCCGAAGAGGTCATTCGCAAAACCCTGCTGAGTGACCCACGCGCCATGCAGGATCCGGAACCCTTCCTGCAGGTGAACAATCTCGGCGATTTCTCGGTCGATTTTCTGGCGCGGGTCTGGGTCAAGTCGTCTGATTACTTTGCCTATCAGGCTGATATGAAACGGGCCGTGAAAGAGGCACTGGATGAGGCCGGGGTCGATATCCCCTTCCCGACGCAGACGCTTATTCAGCCAAGCTGATCATCAAACACCAAGGGGCGGCTCAACAGGCCGCCCCTTTTGCATCTGGTTCTGGGAAATTGTGTTAGGCTGCGGCGCTAAATTCCATTGTGCGCGCATAGGCCGAGATGGCGGTGAAGTTCACCGACATTGACGTGGCCGAGGATCCGTCCGCAAAGGTTGCTGTGGTCAGGCTGGCCTCAAAGCTGAACGCCTCCAGCGAGACCTCAGAAGCGGCAAAACTGGCATCGACCTCACCACCAAGGGAGCCGATGTTCATACCCTCTTCGCCGTCATCTTCGACCTCAAACTCAACGCCCATCAACTCGGCGATTTCCTCGATCAGTTTCATCGGATCCATCTCATCCAATGCGCCCGAGGCCATCATCTCCATCAGGTCGCCAAGATCTTCGATCTCAACATCATCGCCGTCATCATCCACCTCTTCAGCTTCGGCAGCAGCTTCGGCTTTGATCTTGGCCAGTTCTTCCATGGCTGCGCTTGGCTTGTCATCGCCAACCGGGGCCAGTTCGGTTGGAGCCTCCCCCACCATCGGTTCCTGCGGGACCTCAGCATCCCCAACCGTGCCACCAAAGCTGCCAGAGGTACTGGAATAGGACGCAGAGGCCACCGATACAGAAACCGAAACCGATGTAACCGTCGCCAGTGCTTGCTGGCTGGCAATCTGGGCCACGCTGCCGGCACTGCCGGTTTCGGCGGGATCGCTTACTTCCGGGGATTCATCGACCGAACCGCTACCGCTTTCGCCAAAAAGTGACTGGCGGAAGTGCGAGCGCAACTCCTTGGCCGTCATTTGACCGTCACCATCGCTGTCAATTTTGGCGAATTTCTCTTCGCTGATTCGATTGCCAAAGCGTGAGTTTTGCACCTCAGAAAGGGAGGCTCCACCGTCGCGATTTTCATCCATTTTGCGGATGAGGTTGCCCGCAAGGCCGCCACCATAACCGCGGGCCCGATGCCCCCGTTCATGACCATGGGCATAGGCGTGTCCACCGCCATGGCCACGTTTGCGCTGGTTGCCAACGTCAATCGAGACGTCTGATTTGGGTTTCTCATCAGCAACTTCTGGCGCAGCCTGGCTGACCTGCTGGCTGGCCTGCTGGCTGGCGCTCACTCGGGTGGCGCTGAAACTTACCGAGGCATAGCTCGCTGACATGGATACCGAGGATGAGACTTGCATCGCCGCAGCCCTTTCCGAAAACACAACAATCACTGATCTACCCATACGGACTGTTGCCCGATTCTGTTTAATCCCTGCGAAGGCGCCTTTTGCGGCTACGGTGGATTTTTGACATTCAAGTTTTACAATCAGCAAGGCATGGTTTTCCTCTATTCCTGCACGATTCTAGTTGGTTAGATTGCAAGGGGTAGCAGGGGATCGAGTGGAAGATGTGCAGGGTCACAGCGGCGTTTAAGCCTTTAAAAAAAGTTATCCGGCAGTCTGGCTGCCATCGGTCAACCACCCGGTTTGGCCGGTCGCTGCGCCGGTTTGGCTATCGTCGATGCAGCAGCATGCAGGGTGCGCTTTTGGTCGGTCTCGGCCCGGAGGGTGAGTTACGTAGCGCGGTGCGCAATCTCCCGGATCAGTTGGATACCGTGGCCTTTCTGGAAGGCCCCGCACAGATCGAATTGATCAGTGATTTCCTGCAATCGCCTGAGGCGCAGCAGGTCTCGACCCTGAAAATCGGCACCTCACAGCTCTATGCAGCGCGCAGACCTGCCGAGGGGTTTGATCTGGGCAAGGTGATGAGCCTGTTCAAAGGCCGCCACCTGCCCAATCTGCGCAGCCTCTGCCTTGGCGATATGTTTGTCCTCTACAACAGCTCGGTGCGGGCCTGCCGCATTGGCGACATCACGCCTGTGTTTAATGCTGCGCCCAATCTGCGGATGCTGGATCTGTGTGGCCCGTTTTTCCTGACCCGCCCGGTGGAGCACGCCCATCTGCAAGAGGTCAGCGTGCATGTGGACGCATCATCAGGGCAGGAGGCGGTGATTTCGCAGCAAACCTTCACCAATCTGATGATGTCCAAACTGCCTGAGGTGCAATCTCTGTCTCTGTTGTCGGATGCCACAGAGGATGTGCCGCTGGACCTGCCGACAGCATTTGACCCGCGGGCTCAAATGCCAAAGCTTACCGCGTTTGAGGTTGAAAACCTCACCCCGGAAAGCCAGCAGCGCTATGACGCGCTGCAAGAGGTTTTGTTGGTGGGCTGAGGCCTGCCGCTACCGCCAGCACGCCTTAACCTCTGATCCTTAACTCATCGTGTCCAGCAGCGCCTCGCCGCCGGAGATGGTGCATCCCTGTTCGGGTTCGATGTTGAGGTGGGTCACAACCCCATCGTCTACCACCATCGCGTAACGTTTGGACCGGCCGTAAAACCCAACGACACCGGCGTCAAAATCCATACCAACCGCTTTGGTGAACCCGCCATCCGCATCGGCCAACATGGTGATCCCGGCATCGTCCGCGCCGGTTGATGCGCCCCAGGCCTTCATCACGAAGGGATCGTTCACAGACAGGCACATGATCTCATCCACACCTTTGGCGGCAAAGTCATCTTTGGTGCGGATAAAGCTGGGCATATGCGCCGCGTCACAGGTGCGCGAGAAGGCACCGGGCAGGCCGAAAATCACCACCTTGCGACCGGCCAGCTTCTCGGCCAGAGCGATGGTGCCGGGCCCTTCGGCGCCCATCATTGGAAAGGTGGCTTCTGGCAGTTTATCACCAACATTCAGTGTCATTTTGTGATCGTTCCCTGTTTGCGTTTTCACTCACGCCTCATATAGGGTCGCGTCAAGTTGCAGCCAGAAAATTCCGCAGAAAGGGCCCGGAATGCAGAAGATTGTTGTTGTGGGGGCCGGGCAGGCCGGGGCATCGCTGGTGGCCAAGCTGCGCAGCCTTGGGTTTGACGGTGAGGTGACCCTGATTGGGGCCGAACCCGTGCTGCCCTATCAACGGCCTCCGCTGTCCAAGGCCTATCTGTTGGGGGATATGGCGCTGGAACGGCTCTACCTGCGGCCGGAGAGCTTCTATGCCGACAACAACATCACCCTGCGTCTGGGGGCTGAGGTCACCAGTATTGATCGCGCTGCCAAAACGGTGCAACTGGCCGAGGGCGCGATTGACTATGACGCACTGGTCCTGACCACCGGGTCTGCGCCACGGCATCTGCCCGCCGCCATTGGTGGCGCGCTGGAGGGCGTTCATGTGGTGCGCGGTCTGGCAGATGTTGACGCGATGGGGCCTGAGTTTGGCGACGGCAAATCGGTGTTGATCGTCGGCGGCGGCTACATCGGGCTGGAGGCTGCAGCGGTGGCCGCCAAGAAAGGCCTGAAGGTCACGCTGGTCGAAATGGCAGATCGCATTTTGCAACGTGTCGCGGCGCCAGAAACCTCGGACTATTTCCGGGCCCTGCATCAATCGCATGGGGTCGAGATCCTGGAAAGTGTGGGGCTGACACGACTGACCGGCGACACGCGTGTGTCGGGCGCTGAGCTGAGTGATGGCACCACGCTGGAGGTTGATTTCGTCATCGTTGGCGTTGGCATCACCCCCGGCACCGATCTGGCCGAAGCTGCCGGTCTGGAGATTGACAATGGCATCAAGACCGATGCGCTGGGGCGCACCTCGGATCCGGCGATCTGGGCAGCGGGGGACTGTGCCTCCTTCCCCTATCGGGACGGGCGTCTGCGCCTTGAATCGGTGCCGAATGCCATTGATCAGGCGGAATGTGTCGCCGAAAACCTGCTGGGCGCTGAAAAGACCTATGTGCCGCAGCCTTGGTTCTGGTCAGATCAGTATGATGTCAAACTGCAGATTGCCGGGCTGAACACTGGTTATGATCGCATCATCACCCGTGCCGGTGACAAAGATGGTGCGATGTCTTTCTGGTATTATCAGGGGGACACGCTGCTGGCGGTTGATGCAGCCAATGATCCCCGCGCCTACATGGTGGGCAAACGTTTGATTGACGGCGGTAAATCGCCCGCGCCCGATCTGCTGGCAGATCCTGCCACGGACCTCAAATCCCTGCTGCGCGCATGAGGATTGTCGCGGGCCGTTTCAAAGGCCGGGCACTGGCCGCGGTGGGCAAGGGTGATCCGGCGGCGCATCTGCGCCCAACCACGGACCGCACCCGGGAAAGCCTGTTCAACATGCTGGGCGGTGGCCGTTTCGGCGATCCGATTGATGGCGCCCGTGTGCTGGACCTCTTTGCCGGAACCGGCGCCTTGGGGTTGGAGGCGCTGAGCCGTGGTGCAGCGCATGTGACCTTCGTGGATGACGGCCGCAAATCAAACGCGCTGCTTAAGGAAAACATACAGATCTGTCAGGCCCGTGATGAGGTGCAGGTGATCCGCCGCGATGCGCGCAAACTGCCGGAAAACACCGGTGCGCCCTGTGATCTGATCTTTCTGGATCCCCCCTATGGTAAGGGGCTGGGCGAAAAAGCGATTGAGGTCGCGCTGGCCGGTGGCTGGCTGGCCGAGGGGGCGCTGGTCGTCTGGGAAGAAAGCGCTGCGATCACCGTGCCAAAGGCGCTCACCTATCTGGATGAGCGCCGTTATGGCGATACCACGATCACCATTCTGGAAGCTTAAGCGCCCTGATCACCCCGCCTTTTCAATGCGCAGATGGTAGCAGTTGTTCTGGGCCGATCGCACATGCAGATAGGCGACATCCTGTCGGGCCAGCAGCGTTTCGGCCGCGTCAGGAATATCCGTGGTCGCGGTGACAGCCCCGGTGCCGTAAACGATCCGGTCCGTATCTGAATAACCCCGCAGGATGTAGCTGTCTGACAGCAGGAATGCCGGGAAGGCGGCGGTGTCCCCACGCTTACATTCCTGCGCACAGACGAAGATCGGACCCTGTTCCGCATAGGGCTGCGGGGCCGGGAATGGGCGGTGGCTGAGGATCAGATATTCCTGTCCGGCAGGCACGATCTTCATGCAATGGCGGCACGGCACCCCGGCGCCATCACTCAGCGCGCGTTCCGGGGATTGGCCGTTCGCGTCAGCGCCACCGCGTTGATAGTGGCGGGCGATCTCAGTCGGCAGGGCCTCATAGGACAATGGCATCAGGTCTCTCCTTATTCGTTGTGGAGAGTCCTAGCCGCAGCGCGACCGCGCAAACGATCCGTTTCTTGCTTAATCGGCTTTCTTCAGCATGCGGCCCAACCAGCGACCACCCAGAACGTGCACATGAAGATGCGGCACCTCCTGCACGCCGTTTTCGCCAGCGTTCGAAATGACCCGGTACCCGTCACCGCCTTCGCCGGGCTGAATCTCCAGCATTTTGCAGACCTCTCCAACCGCGCGGTTGAAACCAACGATTTCCGCGTCCGATGCTTCCAGGGCAAAGTGATCGTAGCAGACGTAAGGCCCCTTGGGGATCACCAGCACATGGACCGGTGCCTGTGGCTGGATGTCATGGAAGGCCAGCGCATGCTCGGTTTCCAGCACGGTTTTATTGGGGATCTCTCCGCGCAGGATCTTGGCGAAAATATTTTGCTCGTCATAGACATAAGCCATGGGGCACCTCAGTCGGTAAACAGATAGTCAATGTTCACAATGTCATGCGCCGTGGATTCGGGAATGGCAAGAAATTGTGACACGGCCCGGGCATGGGCATCGCGCCCATCACTTTCGCGCAGGTAGTCATGATTGCCGAAGTTTGCGTCACGAATCTGATCGCTTTCAAAGGTCAGGTCGTGGCGGATGGTGGGCAGCAGCCGTTCCAGCGTTTCCTTCGGTGTTTGATCCCCGGCCAGTCCGATACGCATGGCGTGGCCTTTCAGGTAATCCTCGGAGAAGTTGACCTCAACCTCCAACAGGCGGGTGGTCGAACGGTCGCCACAAAAGTCACGCAGCAGATCCAGCGCGTCCGGATCAAGGCAAATGATCAAGCGATCGGTTTCAAAATAGTCAAACAGCATTCGCATCAGCGCCCGGCGGTGGCGGTGACGTTTGCCGATGGTTTTCTGAATGCCGCCCAGATCGGGCAGGGGGGTGCCCTCTTCGTTGAAGAGGTATTCAATGGCTGGGATGTTGGTCTGCTGGCGGATCTGCTCGACCAGCCGCTTGGCCACGTGCCATTTTTTGCAGATCACGATCAGCAGCTCACGTTCGCGCCCCAGTGAGCTTTCGGTTTCCCAGAAGCGCATTCCAAACCGCCGCCCGACACGGCCCCGACCTGTGAGGAACTTGAACAGGCTGCGCCCCTCGCCCGAGATTTTGAACTCAACCCCTTCCGCCGCATAGAGCGCGCCCAGCCGCGCCCGAAGCTCCCGTGCTTCGGGGCTGATTTTACGGGCAAAGAGGAAGTCCTGACTGAGCAGCATATCGTAGTGGTCATTGTAAAATGACACCGGCATGCCGTAGTCGGAAAACATCAGGAAGGTCAGCGTACGCGTTTCAATCTCTTCTTCCGGGATCAGGTGGCGCACCAGGGTCTGGAAGAAGGTTTCATCCGGGATCCAGGTGGTGCGGAAAAACGCCATGACGTCTTTGCGCTTCTTGGTGAAATCGATGATCCATTCAATCGTACGGCGGCGCAGACACCACCACTGGCTGCCGATCTGCACCTGAATGTCATGGGGGATCTCACGTTCCAGGCCGAATTTCTTCTGCAACTGATAGGCCCAGTAGTAGCGTTTGGGCTGGGTGCGTTCGTTGAAGTAGTGGCGATAGATCAGCCGGTCTTCCTTCATACCGGTTTTGATCCAGTCACTTTCAAAGAAATCAAAGCTTTCGATGAAGTCGCGGTGATTCTGTTCCAGGAACTGGTGAATGTACTGCGCCGATTTGATCGCCATACAGTCGCCGGACAGCATGTAGAAATGGGTGGCGCGCGGAAACGCCTCCATCGCGGTCTCAATCGCGTTTAGCGAGGCTTGCACCAGCGACCACTCACCCCAGCCACATTTGATGCGCTTTTTGGCGAAGGTCACATTGGGGTTGTCGCCCAACGCGTCCTGAATCTGCTGGAAATGGGCCGGTTTGGCACGCGCGTCAAAGTGGATCGACATATAGTCGCCAGCCGCCGTCAGACGCTCAGCCTGCTGGATGATCGCCTCTGGATCCTTATGGCACAGAAGGATGAACGCAATTCTTGCCATTTTTGGAAACGATCGCCCCTTTAATCCAAGATTGTTTATATAGATACGGCGGAAGTGAGATTGAATAAACCAGTTAACTTTGGTTTTGTGAACAAAAGCATAAAGTTCCCCCACATGGGGTGAGGCCAAGGAGGCACAGCAGTATGGGTTTTCCCGGCACTTGGATGACCGAGAGTGAAAGCGTGGTGTACCGCGTTGTTCCCAAATGCGCCTGTTCGACCATCGGACAGATCATGTTCTATTCCGACCATGGTGCGTTCTTTGATGGCGATATCCATGACGCAAAATCGGGCATGCACAAATGGGCCTTCGAAGAGAGCCACGGCCCGATCAGTCACAATGTGACCAGCCATCAGTCCTATGCGTTCACTTGCGTGCGCAATCCCTACACCCGGATCCTGTCCAGCTTCTTTGACAAGATCTGCGGCATCCAGCGCAACGGCCGCCGCTATCGCGGCAATCTGGTGCCGATGCTGGTGCAGAAATACGGGATTGAGGTAGGCGGCGATGACGGCAAGCAGGAGTTTGACCAGATCGCCAGCTTCCGCCGGTTCCTGCTGTTTGCGCGCGACACCATTCGGTGGCGCAAACCGATGGATCCCGATATCCACTGGTCGGCGATGTCAGGCCATGTCTCGACCTTTATCGCCAATGGCGGCCAGTATGATCAGATCTTCTGGACCGAGGATTTCAATGGCGGCATGCAAGAGGTGTTGGATCACATCGAAACCCCGTTTGAGGTCGACCTGAGCGAAATCCCGCGGTTCAACGAGTCCGAAGGCCATGGCCCCAAACGTGCGCATCCGGTCGAAGACTACTTCGACGACCTGTCGATGCATTTGGTCTATGAAATCTACAAACGGGATTTTGAGCTGTTCAAATATGACTTCGAAAACCCCGGCAACAAGATGCCCATCGGGGAAATCGATCTGGATGAGGTGCACGCCAAACTCGGCGATTAAGCACTGAGTTTTTGCCGCACCAGGATCAGCTGGCTTTGGCCGTCATGTTCTGACGGCCGTCCGGGCCGCGCACCCACAGCGTACCATCTTCACGCCAACACAGCGTCGCCGCCTCATGATGCATCAGCGGTGAGGTGGCGCGAAATTCAAAACGGCTGAGCGGGCCAAGCTGACGTTCCGCCAGCAACATCAACAGTTGCGCCAGCAAAGGGCCGTGGCTGACCAGCCCATCATAGCCCTCGGTCTGGCGGCTGTAGGCCTCATCATAATGGATGCGGTGGCCATTGAAGGTCAGGGCGGAATAGCGAAACAGCAGCGTGGTATCGAAGATTGCGGGCTCCGCATGTGTCTCATCAACCGGGGCAATCGGCGGCTGCGGCTTGGCGGCATCAGGTGCGGGGTCTTCGCGGTAGACCAGATCCTGATACTCACGGGTGGTCAGCTGGCCGTCCTGCATAATGTCATGCTGCAGCGTGACAAAGCCCAAGGGCCCGCTGCGCCCGGTCTTGCGGCTGATATCGGCAACGGTGGTGATCTTCTCGGCCGCAAGGCCTGCACGCAGGGGGGCGTGAAACTCCAACCGCCCACCGGCCCACATCCGCCGGGGTAGGCCAAGGTCGGGGATCACGCTGTTGTCTGAGGCCCCCGTGGCTGGGTGACCGTCGCGGCCCAACTCAGCCGGTGGCAGCGCCTGCCAGAAGTAGATCTGATGAAAAAACGGCGGTAGCGCGTCACCTGTTTGCACCGCAGCCGGACGGCCAAGTGTCGCCAGCAAGGCGGCGGCACGGGCAGGGTCCATCACATCGGTTTGACGCATCTCATGGGGCGGGGCATTTTGGGCCAGATTTTCCATGGCGTCAGGTTAGGCGTCTGTCAGCAAAGGGGCAAACCGATATGGCTGTGAAAGTTTCGGGGCTGGATCATTTGGTGCTCACCGTTGCGGATCTTTCTGCAACTGTGGCCTTTTACACTGATGTTCTGGGCATGGAGATGCAGCGGTTCCGGGCGACGGATGGCAGCAACCGCTGGGCGCTCCGCTTTGGGGCGCAGAAGATCAACCTGCATCAGGCAGGGCATGAGTTTGAGCCTAAGGCCCGGTTGGCCACCCCCGGATCCGCCGATCTGTGTTTCCTCAGTGAGGAACCGCTGGCGGACTGGCTGGCCCATTTCGCCGCGCTGGGCATTGCGGTTGAGGATGGCCCGGTGCCGCGCAGCGGCGCCACAGGGCCGATCACCTCACTCTATCTGCGGGATCCTGACGGCAATCTGATCGAAGTCAGCAATCGCGCTTAGGCCGGAACACTCTGGTTGGCGACCGTGTCTTTCAGCAGGGTCGTCAGTTCTTCCAGGGCGATCAGGTAGCGTTCGTTTTCCAACCGACCTGTTTCAGTTCCTTGCCTGCAAAGGCCACGCAGACCGCTGGCCCGGCCACGACATTGGCGCGCAGCGGCGTCAGGAAGTTGCGCAGCACATATTGTGCTGTCTCACCCCCGGTGCGACCAGCGGCGGCCGACATCACGGCAACGGGTTTGCCGGACAGCACCTTGCGGCTGTCGCGGCTCAACCAATCCAGCGCGTTTTTCAACACGCCTGACGGGGCCTTGTTGTATTCCGGGGTGGAAATCAGGATGGCCTCAGCGTTCAGCACCTGATCAGCCAGGGTTTTTACCTTTGCGGGCAGGCCTTCGGCGGCTTCCAGATCGCCATCATAAAGCGGCAGGTTCAGATCGGCTTCAACCACCTCACCGCCGTAAAGCGTTGCTGCTTCGGCCAGAAGTTTGCGGTTCACGCTGTCACCCCGCAGGGAGCCGGAAATGGTGAGAATGTTCACGATATTTCCTCAAAATGTCTTGTTCGCTGAGGGCGATCTAACTCTGTAGGGGCACAGAAATAAACCGCCTGCAGCGCAAAGCGACTGTGCGCTGATGCAAAAAGAGCGCCCTTTTTGGGGCGCTCTTGTGCGTTTGGATGTTGCGTCGATCAGTTCGGCAGAATCACAATGTCGACCCGACGGTTCTGTGCCCGCCCTTCCGGGGTCAGGTTTGAAGCCACCGGCTGATCTTCGCCGCGGCCAATGGGGCGGACGCGGTAGTCACTGACGCCACTATCGACCAGAATGGCCGCCACAGAATTGGCGCGGCGCTGGCTGAGATCCAGGTTATATTCGGCCGAACCGGTGTTGTCGGTGTGGCCCAGCACCTGCACGGTGCTTTCCGGGTAACGGTTCAGGCTGGTGGCCATAGCGGCCAGATCATCGCGCAGCGCGCCGGATACAAAGGTGCTGTCGACGGCAAACAGGATGTCCTGCGGCATGGTCACGATCAGGCGGTCGCCGGTGTTGGTGATGGTGACGCGGTTGTCCAGGCTTTGGCGCAGCTCGGCCTCCTGGGCGTCAAGACGCTGACCAATTGCACCGCCAAGCGCGGCCCCTGCGATGCCACCGATGATCGCGCCCTTTTTGTTGTCATCCGCGATGATCGCACCGGAGACAGCGCCGACCAGACCACCCAGAATGGCGCCTTCGCGGGTGTTTTTGTTGGGGTCATCCTCACCCAGGTAACGGGTGTCCATACAGGCGGTGACGGTCAGCAACGACGCGCCTGCCAAAAGAAGGGAGAGTTTCGATGCTCGGATCATGTGAGGCCTCAATATCATAATTGTCGCTCCGCCTACGCGGGTTGGCGGTATCTTAGACCTATCATAATAGCGCTTGACCAGATCAGGGGGAAAAACTCGGCAGTATTCCGCGCAAATCCCTGTGATCTTTGATCCTGTGCACCCTGTGACAGCGGCGCGGTGTCACGCCTGTCAGGCTGCGTCGCTCTGGCTGTCACCTTCGGCGCGAGCGGCCTCATAGGCCAGCAGCGCACGTTTCACCGGCAGACCCCAGTGGTAGCCGCCAAGTGCGCCGGATTTGCGCAGCGCGCGGTGGCAGGGAATAAGCCAGCTGACCGGGTTGCGCCCCACCGCTGTGCCGACGGCGCGCACCGCTTTGGGATTGCCGATCGACTGGGCGATTTCCGAATAGGTGGTGACCTGACCCGATGGAATGCGCAGCAACGCCTCCCAGACTTTGATCTGAAAGGGAGCGCCGATCATATGCAGTGCGGTCTGACCGCTCTGGGCAAAGGCGGCATCGACCAGCGGGCGCAGCATCATTGGATCCTCCACATAGGTCGCTTTGGGCCAACGGGACAGCATATCCTCCATCGCCGGTTCTGTGCCGGTTTCGGCGGCAAAGGCGAGGCCGCACAGCCCCTTTTCCGTGCCCATCACCAGCGCCAGCCCAAAGGGGCTGTCATACCAGCCCCAATAGACGGTCAGACCTTCCCCACCACGGGCATATTCGCCGGGGCTCATCGCCTCCCACCGGATGAACAGATCATGCAGGCGTGAATTGCCCGACAGGCCCACCTCATGGCTGACCTCAAGCGTGGTCATGTGATCGCGCAGCAGTGACTTGGCGTGGTCCAGCGTCAGATATTGTTGGTAGCGTTTGGGCGAGACACCGACCCAGCGCGAAAAGATCCGCTGGAAATGTGCCGGGCTCATCCCCAATTGGGCGGCAAGATCGCTGAGGCTCTGATTGGGCGCACCATCGTCGATCAGATCAATGGCCCGACGCATCACCTGATAATGGTAGCTCTGATCCTCGGTGCTCATCTTGCTCTCCCTCGTGTCTTGCGATCCGACCTTAGGGGGCGTCACGCCGATGCACGACCCGGATCTTGCGCAATGCGCCAGACCTGCGCAAGGTGGCCGACATGACAGATCGATTTCTCTCTGCCGGGCTGGACGGTGACGGCCGTGTCTTTCGCGATGATGCGCCCGGGGCGCTGCTGCCTTGGTGGAGCTTTACCAAAACGCTGATTGCGGCCTGTGTCCTGATCCGCGCGCGCGAAGGGTTTATGGATCTGGATGCGGAAATGCCGGGCCGGCCCTACAGCCTGCGTCAGTTGATGACCCATACCAGCGGGCTGCGGGATTACGGGCCGGTGGGCACCTATCAGCAGGCGGTTTCCGCTGGGGAAGATCCCTGGCCGGTGGCCAAACTGCTGCAGGAGGCCCGCGCCGACGATCCGCTGGGCCCGCCGGGCAGAAAATGGTGCTATTCCAACATCGGCTATATGTTCCTGCGCTTTGCCCTAGAGGTCAGCGAAGGCGCCCCGCTGGGGGAGGTGATCCATCGCCGCCTGATCGCGCCGCTTGGCCTGAAATCCCCCCGTATGGCCATGACCCCTGCGGATTTTGCCGCACTCACCTGGGATGCGGATGGTTACCATCCCGGTTGGGTCTACCACGGGTGTATGATCGGGTCGCCTGCAGATGCGGCGCGTTTGCTTTACGGCATTTTGCACGGTGATCTGCTCAGCGCGGCTGAGAAAGAACAGATGATGCAGCTGTCGCTGAACGAAGGGGCAATTGATGGCCGGATATGGCGCACCGCCGGTTATGGTCTGGGGCTGATGATCGGGCAAACGGAACACCACGGGTTGGGGATCGGTCATGCGGGGTGTGGCCCGATGTCGGGCAATCTGGTGGCCTATTTCCCGCAGTCAGGCGTCACCGTCGCCAGTTTTTCCCGCGGCGGGGATGAGGCCCCAGCCGAATGGGAAGCGTTGCGGGTGATCTCTTCTCGTTGAAAAACAATGGGTGAGCCGTTACTGGAAGAAGGCCCCCACCGGGCAGACTTCGACAGCCAGACGCCAACAGCAATCGGACCCGCCCTTTCTTATGGCCAAGCAACTTGACTATCACACCATCCGCGAGATCTTCACCCGGTTTCAGGCCTCCGAAGCCGAACCCAAAGGGGAGCTGGATCATGTGAATGCCTATACGCTGGTGGTGGCTGTGGCCCTTTCGGCGCAGGCAACGGACAAGGGGGTCAACAAGGCAACGGCGGAGCTGTTCAAGATCGCAGACACGCCGCAAAAGATGCTGGATCTGGGTGAAGAACAGTTGATCGAGCATATCAAAACCATCGGCCTTTATCGCAACAAGGCCAAAAATGTCATCAAGCTCAGCCGCATTCTGGTCGAAGAGTACGGCGGCGAAGTGCCCAACAGCCGCGCCGCCCTCGAAAGCCTGCCAGGGGTCGGTCGCAAGACAGCCAATGTGGTTCTCAACATGTGGTGGCACTACCCCGCACAGGCGGTGGACACCCATATCTTTCGCTTCGGCAATCGCTCGGGCGTCTGCCCGGGCAAAGATGTGGTGGCCGTGGAACGCGCCATCGAGGATCACATCCCCACCGACTTTCAACAACACGCCCATCATTGGATGATCCTGCATGGGCGCTACATCTGCACAGCACGCAAGCCCAAATGCAACGCATGCCACATCCGTGACCTGTGCCAATTTGAGGATAAAACCCCATGAAAAAGTATCAGGTTGTCGGCATCGGCAACGCCATCGTTGATGTTCTCAGCCAGTCAGATGACAGTTTCCTGGATCTGATGGGCATTCAGAAAGGCATTATGCAGCTGGTTGAACGCGAACGTGGTGAACTGCTGTATGGCGCCATGGAAAACCGCAAGCAGGTGCCGGGTGGTTCTGTTGCCAACACGCTGGCGGGGCTTGGCAATCTGGGGCTGACCACCGGCTTCATCGGCCGCGTTCATGACGATGCGCTGGGCCGGTTCTATGCTGAGGAAATGGCAAAAGACGGCTCCACCTTCGTGAACCCACCGGTGGCCGGGGGCGAACTGCCCACCTCACGCTCGATGATCTTTGTCTCGCCCGATGGCGAACGCTCGATGAACACCTATCTTGGCATCTCGTCCGAGCTGGGCCCGGATGACGTCTCGGATGAGGTTGCAGGTGATACCGAGATCCTGTTCCTTGAGGGGTATCTCTACGACAAGCCCAAAGGCAAAGAGGCCTTTGAGCGCGCAGCCAAACTGTGCCAGGCCGCCGGTGGTAAAGCCGGTATCGCCCTGTCTGATCCGTTCTGTGTGGACCGTCACCGGGGCGATTTCCGCCGTCTGGTGAAGGAACTGGATTACGTGATCGGCAATGAGCACGAATGGTCCTCGCTTTATGAAACCGATCTGTCCTCCGCCCTCGAGCAGGCCGCGCAGGATGCTGGCATGGTGGTCTGCACCCGGTCCGGCCACGATGTGGTTCTGTTGCGCGGCGATGAAAAGGTCAGCGTGCCCGTAAATGAAATCACCCCGGTTGACGCCACTGGCGCAGGTGATCAGTTCGCCGCCGGGTTCCTCTATGGCTATGCCACCGGTGCCTCGCTGGAGGTTGCTGGCCGCATGGGCTGTATCGCCGCGGCCGAGGTGATCAGCCACTTCGGTGCCCGGCCCGAGGCAAACCTGCCCGGCCTGTTCCGTCAGGCGGGTCTGATCGACTGATGGGTTGAGGGACCTTCGGGAGTTTGGAAAGGGGCGCTGCGGCGCCCCTTTTTCGATCCACCGGATCGCGAAGCGGTCCGGTTCGCGCCCGACCCCGCCCCCAAGGGCGGGCGCGATTTGCAACGGTGTTAGCCATCGAAATGTCGCGGGTGAAAAGAGCGTGTGCGCCTGCATTGAGCCGCCCTCGGGTTCGGGCGCGAACCTGAGGTTGTTGGTTGCTTCCGTCTAAAAACTTGCTTCTGGCCGGAATGCCTCGGGGATCCTATCCACATCCTCCAGCAACAGATCGGCCATGACCTCGGCCACCTTTGGCGCCATGCCAAAGCCGATCTTGAAGCCACCGTTTGCGATGAACTGACCGGGATGCAGCGGATGGGCCCCCAGAACCGGGGCGCGGGACCGGCTGCGTGGGCGCACCCCCGCCCAGCGATCAACAACTTCGGCGTCGCGCAAAAGGGGCACCGCCTGACGGGCACGTTCAATCACGGCCTCCAACTGGTCATCAACCGATGTTGGATCCTCATACTCACGCTCACTGGTCGAGCCGATGGCCACCGTACCGTCCGCATGCGGCACGACATGAACGGAATCAGCAAAAAGCTGTGGTGCGGTCTTCAAGGCGTCACGCGCATCCGGCTCAACCCGTAGCGAGGCGCCTTGCCCCTTGATACCATTGCCAAAAATCCGCGGTCGCGCCGCAGTGATTGCCTGCAAATCCGCCACACCGGTGGCCCATAGAACCTGACCCTCTGCCACGCCTTCGCTGACAACCTCGCCACCCTTGGCGCGGATCGCGGCGACCAGGGCGGCGCAGGCGCGGCGGGGATGCATCCGGGCGGTCAGCGTGTCGTGGATCAGAAACCCTGTTGGGCTGATCGGGGCCCAATCACCGGCCTCAGCCGCCGGGATGACCAGCCACTGCGCCAGACCGCGCCACAGATCCTGCGCGGTTTCGGCCCTTGCCCTTGCTAGGTCCAGCGCGTGCTCATCTGCTATCGGTTGCAGCCGCCCGGTCCGGCCATAGCCCGCGCTTTTGCCGCCGGCATCCTCCACCGCCTGCCAGAACCCCTGCGCCATGATCAGGCTGTCGAATTGAAACGCCTTCTTGGTGTTCCAGTTTTCGGGCACATGCGGGGCCAAGGCGCCGACGACCCCGCCGCTGGATCCGGCCCCCGGCCCAAAAGGATCGATGACACGCACGCTTGCGCCACGCTGCAGGCAGGTCCAGCCGATCGACAGGCCAAAGATGCCTGCGCCATAGATCGTCACATCCGCCATTGCCATTACCCTCGCCCCGCTGCATTGTCCCGGCCTTGTTCACCAGCTTCCTTAAGGGATCCCCAGATGCAAGACCAGCGTGCCGAGTTGGAATGGCGCGAGGACCGTATTCCGGTCTCGACCCGGTTTGATGATCCGTATTTCTCACTGGAAAACGGCCTGGCTGAAACCGGCCATGTGTTTCTGGCGGGCAATGACCTGCCGGCGCGGTTCCGCGATGGGTTTCATGTGGCAGAACTGGGCTTTGGCACCGGTCTCAACCTGCTGGCAGCGTTGCAGATGTGGCGCGCCTCCGGCGTGGCGGGCAAGCTGCATTTCACCACGTTTGAGGCCTTTCCGATGACGCCTGCGGAAATGATCCGGGCGCAGGCAGCCTTCCCCGAAATTGCGGATGTGGCGGCGGATCTGGAACCGCATTGGTCTGACGATCTGCATCGGATTTCCCTGCCCGATCTGGAATTTGAAATGGTGCGTGGCGATGCGCGCGAAACTTTGCCGCTGTGGCAGGGCAGGGCGGATGCCTGGTTCCTGGATGGGTTTTCGCCGGCCAAAAATCCCGAGCTTTGGTCGCCCGAGCTGATGTGGGCGGTTGGCGCCCATACGGCACCGGATGGAACGGCGGCAACTTACACTGCGGCGGGTTTCGTGCGGCGTGGTCTGACCGATGCGGGTTTTACGGTAGAGCGTATCCCTGGCTATGGCCGTAAAAGGCATATGACGGTGGCTCGCATGTCTGGGCCGGCCGCGCAGGGCTAACCACAGCAGCGGAGGGCAGCGCATGAGTGGCAATAACACCAAGCTGGGCATCATTCTGATGGCCGCCACGACGCTGGTCTTTGCACTGCAGGATGGCATCTCGAAACATCTGGCGGCGGAATATAACACCTTCATGGTGATCATGATCCGTTACTGGTTCTTTGCGGCCTTTGTGATCGCCATTGCCAGCCGCGCCTCGGGCGGTCTGAAACAGGCGGCGCGTACGGATCAACCGCTGATGCAAAGCTTTCGCGCGGTGCTGCTGGTGGCAGAAATTTGTGTGGCGGTTTACGGATTTACCCTGTTGGGCCTGGTCGAAAGCCACGCGGTTTTTGCCGCTTATCCCCTGATGATTGCCGCCCTCAGCGGGCCGGTTCTGGGCGAAAGCGTCGGCTGGCGGCGCTGGGTGGCGATCGGCTTTGGCTTTGTCGGAGTACTGATCATTCTGCAGCCCGGCTTTGGTGTCTTTCAGGTTGAGGCCTTGGTGCCGTTCCTGTCGGCCCTGATGTTTGCACTTTACGGTCTGCTGACCCGTTATGTGGCCCGCAAGGACAGCGCCAGCACCTCATTTTTCTGGACCGGCACGGTGGGTTCGGTGGCGATGACCGCGGTAGGCATCTGGTTTTGGCAGCCGATGTCAGGCGGGGATTGGATCTGGATGGCAACCCTCTGTGTCAGCGGCGCCTTTGGCCACTTCCTGCTGATCAAATGCTATGAGGTGGCCGAGGCCAGCGCAGTGCAGCCCTTTGCCTATCTGCAGCTGGTTTTTGCCTCTGCGCTAGGGGTCACGCTCTTTGACGAAACGATCCGTTGGAACGTGGCGCTTGGCGCTTCGATCATTGTGGCGGCAGGCCTCTTCACCCTATGGCGAGAGCGGCAAAACGCTTGAGCCTTTCAGCTCATCGGTAAAGGGCTGCGGCAGGGGATCCTTGCCCAGTTGCGCGCGGTAGATCGGCAGGCTTTCGGCCACGCGCATGACGTAATTGCGGGTCTCATTAAACGGGATGAACTCAATCCAGTCGATCACATCCACTTTGGCTGATCGAGGATCGCCGCGGTCCTGCATCCAGCGGATCGGCCGTTTCGGCCCGGCGTTATAGCCCGCCGAGACCAGCAGCACATTGCCATCAAATTCCTCCCCCAACTGCGCCAGATAGGCCGCCCCTAGCAGCGCGTTATACTGCCAGTTCGTCAGCATCGCCGCCGGATCATGTTTGACGCCTATCCGCTTCGCCACCAGTTTGGCAGTGGCGGGCATCACCTGCATCAGCCCCTCCGCCCCAGCATGGGACACCACTGAGGGATCAAATTCGCTTTCACGTCTGGCGATGGCCAATGCCATTTCCGGCTGCGCCGCCAGTTGGGTCTGGGTCAACGGGTGCAGCGGGTAATAGGGGTTTGCGATGGTCAACCCCCGTTGGGCAGCCTGTTTGCCCACCATCACCGCCAGATGTGGCTGTCCCAGCTCGATCAGCAGATCCCCCAATTGGTGAATCTCAGCTTCGGGCAGGGTTTCGGTCATATGGCGCAGGAATCGTTCAGCCAGCACCAGGTCCCCGGCGTTTATCAGCAGCAGTGCGGCCTCAAAGTTGCTGGAGCCCGCAAAGCCAGCCTGCTGCCAGCCCGGGTGGCGCGTCTGTCCGGTCAGCGCGGGATCAAACCCCACCCCAGCCTTTTCGGCCGCCAGCAGACCGTAAAAACTGGTCTGATACTGCGCTCCAAACGCATATGCGGCTTTGGCAGCCTCGGAGTTGCCCATGGCCTCCTCAGCGCGGCCCTGCCAATAGCCGGCGCGACCCAGCGAAATGGGGGTGAAGACGTCCGCGCGGAAGTTTTCAAAATGGGTCTTGGCCAGATCGGGGCGGTTCAGGAACCGCAGCGCCAGATAGCCCGACAGCCATTCCAGATCGGCAAAGTTGCGCCCCGTCGTCAGCCCGTGTTGCGAGGCCAGCTGATAGGCCTTCTTCATCTCACCAGCGCGCATCAAGCGGCGGGTCAGGTCGCGGCGCGACCGGCCCCAATTGTCCGCCTGCCCCAGCTGGTCGGGGCTGCGGTCCAACATCAGCTCAATCGCATCCGCGCGCCGCCCTTTGCGCAGCCGCCATTGATACCGCTCATAGGCCAGCCCGGGATCATTCGCGAGCGTTGCGGGCACAGCGGCGATCAGACCGTCGACCCCTTTGACATTGCGCTGCAAACCGCGCCGTGCGGCGGCCAGGGCCTGCCAGTCTTTTCCGACAAGGGGCACCATATCTGCGGTGTTTTGCTGCCAGCCTTTCCACAGCGCCATGTCCAGCCGTGCGGTGTGATGGGGCGCCAGAACCTTGCCAAATTCCGCCCTAAGGGCCGTGTTTTCGCCAGATTTGAGCGAGATGCTGCGCCAGCCTGCAATCACGGCGGCCTCAGCCTCAGCTTGTTTGCCGGCGGACTGCAAGGCTTTGGCATAGCTCAGCAATCCAACACCGGTTTGCGGTGGCTGCGGCGCGTAAAAGGTGATGATCTGCGCCGCGGATCCCTTGGCCATCGCTGGTTCCATCCGTTTGCGCAGCAGTTTCAGCCCCGGCCAATCGCCGCGCCTCTCCAAAAACGCGCTAACGTCAGCTGCGGTGCCCTCAGCAGCGCGCAGCCGATGCCATTCCACCAGATCCGTGGCCACCGCACCACCCGCGCGGGCCGCCAGTGCCTCGGCCTTGGTCCAATCTTTGGAGGCAACCGCATTCAGTGCCGCCGCAAGGGGCTTGGGCCCGGCCGCTGCCCCCGATTCGGGGGTGCCAGACGCTTGCGCCAGCGCACCACTGGACAAGGAAATGCAAAGAAGAAGGGGAAAGAGGCGCATGATGACTTGCGTTTCCAAAGGATCCGGGGATAGACAACCGCAGCTTATGTCCGGCGGTCCTATGGGGCAAATCACGACGGCGACATCCCGCCACCCTTTGGACCATCCCGCCGGTAAGCCACGATTAATCATCCGGGCCTGTTGCCCGCCACGACGAAGAAGGAGTGTCGCATGTTCAAAGGATCTTTTCCTGCATTGGTCACGCCGTTCAAAAACGGCGAGCTGGATCTGGAGACGCTCAAGAAGCTGATCGAGTGGCATATTGGTGAAGGCACCAACGGGTTTGTGCCGGTTGGCACCACGGGCGAAAGCCCCACCCTGACGCATGAAGAGCATGAAACTGTGATCGAAGAGGTGGTGAAAGCCTCCGCTGGCCGTGTGCCGGTGATCGCAGGTGCCGGCAGCAACAACACGCTGGAAGGCATCCGTTTCATGCAGCACGCCGAAAAGGTGGGTGCAGATGCGGCACTGGTTGTGACCCCTTACTACAACAAGCCGACTCAGCGCGGCTTGATTGCGCATTTCACCGCGCTGCATGATTGCTGCGAATTGCCGATCATCATCTACAATATTCCGGGTCGTTCGGTGATCGACATGACCCCGGAAACTATGGGTGAGCTGGCCAAACTGCCGCGCATCATCGGTGTGAAAGATGCCACCGGCGATATCGCCCGCGTCAGCCAGCAGCGCGCTGCCTGCGGTGCAGATTTTGTGCAAATGTCGGGTGAAGACGCGACCGCACTGGGCTTCAACGCGCATGGCGGGGTTGGCTGCATCTCGGTCACTGCAAACGTTGCGCCGAAGCTCTGCGCCGAATTCCAGGCCGCCACCCTGGCAGGCGATTACGCCAAAGCATTGGAATATCAGGATAAGCTGATGCCGCTGCACGAAGCGATCTTTATCGAGCCAGGTCTGGTTGGCGCCAAATACGCCATGTCGAAACTGGGCTTGTGCAGCGAAGAGGTGCGTCTGCCGCTGACCGGCCTGAGCGACAGCACCAAAGAGGCGCTGGACGCCGCGCTGGCCCACGCTGGTCTGCTCTAAGCCGCAGCGTTGTTAGAAATACGGATCACCCGGGCCTTTGGTCCGGGTGTTTTCGTTTAGCGCGCCTGTTTGCCGCGCCACAGGATGAACAGGCCGGAGAGGACGATCAGACCGCTGCCGATGGCCATATAGCCGTCAAAGCTTTCGTCAAACCAGACCACGCCGATCCCGACGCCAAACAGCAGGCGCGAATAGCGGAAGGGGGTGACGGCGGAAACCTCGCCGGTGCGCATGGCTTTCATCAGGGAACTATAGGCGAAGATGCCAACGAAGATCACAATGGCCATCAGGCCAAGGTCGGTTTGTGTGGGTGTTACCAGCGGTTTGCCTTCCCAAATCAGGAACAGCCCGCCCGCCGTGGCCAGCGACAGGAACCCGTAAAGCCCCAGCGTCGATGTGCTGAGCGTTCCTGGCGCGGCGCGGCTGGCCAGATCGCGCCCGGCGAACCCCAGCATCCCCAGCACCGCCAGAACCGATAACATGGTGAAACTGTCCCCGGTCGGGCGCAGAATCACCAGAACGCCAGTCAGGCCGATCAGAATCGCTAACCAGCGCCGCCAGCCCACCTTTTCGCCAAAAATCAGCGCCGCCGCGGCCACAACGACCAGCGGCGTGGCCTGCAGGATCACTGTGGCCGAGGACAGCGGGGCCAAGGCAACGGCCAGCACGTAAAACAGACGGCCCAGCACCTCAAACACCACGCGGATGCGCATCGGCAGGGACAGCACATCAGGGTGAAACAGCCGTTGTCCGGTGGCCAAGAGGTGCAGTGCAAACACAACCGCCCCACCAAAGCCAAAACACAGCATCACCTGCCCGACGGAAACCGTCAGCGCCGCCTGTTTCAGCAGCGCATCTTCAATGGCAAACAGCACCATAGCCAGCACCATCCAAAGGGCGCCGATCAAATTTGCTTGGCGCAGGTCGGTGGCAGCGGTGGTCATGCGGTGGCCTTTCACGAGACGTGTCGTGCAAGAGCCACCACAGATTGTGGGTAGGTGCAAGGGGCGCAGAGGTCGCGCCCCTTACTTCGCGGCCTCTGCGCAATCCCCGGTCAGAGCGCAGACCGCCTCATAATGCGACAAAAAGACAGTTCCTGTCAGTTCGTCGAGGAAGTGACTGCGCTGCAGCCGGTCCATCACCGGGCCTTTGACCTCAGACAGGTGCAGCTTGATGCCAACATCGCGCAGGCGGTGGTTGATCTCTTCCAGACTTTCCAGCGCGGACATGTCGATCTCATTCACCGCCGAACACAGCAGCACCACATGTTTGATCGGCTCATCACAGGCGATGCGGTCATAAACGTAGTCCTCCAGGAACCGCGCATTGGCGAAATAGAGGCTTTCATCGATTCGCAGCGTCACCAGCTCAGGATGGGTTTCCACCTCATGGCGCAGAATATTGCGGAAATGCTGGGTGCCAGGCACCAGCCCCACCTCGGCCACATGCGGGCGCGAGGTTTTGTAGAGGAACAGGAAGATCGACAGCGCCACCCCGGCTGAGACCCCAATCTCCACCCCCATGCCGAGGGTCAGGAAGATCGTCGCGGCCACGGCGGTGAAATCGATTTTGGAATAGGTCCAGGCTTTGCTGAGGATTGAGAAGTCCACCAGGCTGAGCACCGCAACGATAATGGTGGCGGCCAGCGTTGCCTTCGGCAGGAAGAACAGCAGCGGTGTCAGCAGCAGCGCGGCCAGCAGGATCCCAACTGCGGTGAAGGCCCCCGCTGCCGGTGTTTCAGCCCCGGCATCGAAGTTCACCACCGACCGGGCAAAGCCGCCAGTGACCGGGTAGCCCCCCGAAATCGCCGAGGCGATGTTCGATGCACCCAGACCGATCAACTCCTGATCGGGAACAATGCGTTGGCGTCTTTTGGCGGCCAGGGTTTGCGCCACGGAGACCGATTCAACAAACCCGATGACCGAGATCAGCAATGCCGAGACAAACAGCGATCCCCAGATTTCGGCGCTGAACGATGGCGCGCTGAGCGGCGGCAGGCCCATAGGCACCTCCCCCACGATCTTGACGCCCTGCGCTTCCAGATCAAAGCCCCAGGTGACCAATGTGGTGACCACCACAGCCAGAACCGGGCCTGCTTTGGTCAAAACGTCCGCCAGCCGTGGTTTCAGACCCAGGCCCAGCAGCATCGATTTCATGCCCTTGCGCACCCAAAAAAGGAAACCAACAGTCAAACCGCCGATCAACAGGGTGATCGGATTGGTCAGATGTTGGTTTTCAAACAGCGATCCCAGCAACTCGACCATCGTGTGACCATGGGCATCGATGCCAAAGATATGTTTCAGCTGTGATGTGGCGATCAGCACGCCTGAAGCGGTGATAAACCCAGCAATCACCGGATGGCTGAGGAAATTGGCCAGAAACCCAAGGCGGAAGATCCCCATCACCAAGAGCATCACACCGGACATGAAGGCCAGCGTAATGGCCGCCAGCGCATATTCCGCAGTGCCCTGTAGCGCTAGATTGCCCACCGCTGCTGCGGTCATCAGCGACACGACCGCCACCGGCCCAACGGCCAGCGCGCGGCTGGTGCCGAAAATCGCATAAGCAACCAGCGGCAGGATTGACGCATAAAGCCCCATCTCAGGCGGCAGGCCAGCCAGCAAGGCATAGGCCAGCGACTGTGGGATCAGCATGATCGTTACAATCACCGCCGCCACCAGATCGCTGGTCAGCGTGTCACGATCGTAGTCCTTGGCCCAGTTTAGGATGGGCAGGTTGCGCCGCAGGGTTTCGGCAAGGGGCGTTGAGAAGGGCATGGGGGTCATCCTGTACGTGTTAAGGATGCTTATATATTCAAAAAGAAGAATAAGTGAAGGGGTAAATTTGAAATGTAGCTTTTCTTGAAGGGAGGGGGCGGGCCGCAAGAGCCCGCCCGAAGCGGCTTACCGCTGCATCAGATGTGCGCCGTGCGGATTGTCGATCACCATGCGCCAGCTGCCGTCACCCTGTTGGCGCAAAACCGCAACCGACAGTCCGGACTGCCGGATTTCCTGCCCGTCCGGGGTCTGGCCCACCATCGACCAGGGCGCGATATGCAGGGCGATGTCACCGGCTCGGATGACCTCATGACCTGAGTATGTGAACTCCGGGTTCACCTGAGCAAACCCTTCAAAGGCGGCGCGGGCCATCGCGGCATCGCTGATCGGCTGGCCGGGCTCAAAGGCAATTGCGGCCTCAGGCTCATAGCTTTGCATCACCCGGTCCATATTGCCGGCCTCAAAGGCGCTGGTCATGGTTTCAATGGCGGTGAGGATGGCTTGGTCTTGCATGGAAATCTCTCCTTCTGCGGTTAGGGTTTGGGGCAGGCTGGCCAAGGGCAGCGCGATCGAAAGCGCGCAGGTCTTCAGCCACGTCGGGACGTGTTTCATCAGGATCTCCTGTTCTGATGGTTGGGAATGTTGTGGTTAGCCGGTGGGCTTAACCGGTCGTGTTAGCTGGGCGGCGGCGTTTCCGCATGGGTTTCGACCATGCGCAGGATGGCGCGGGCGTAGTCCACCGGCGCCTCCTTCGGGGCGGCACCCTGTTGTAATTTGCTGGCGACCAGATCGGCGCTGGTCTCACGGGCCATCTGCACGGCCGCTTCATAGCCCTGCGCGCCTGCCAACAGGGGATCGGGCTGGTCCCCCAGCCGGCCCATGGTCTGTGCCGCCGGCAGGCGCCGGGGGCAGGAACAGGCCGCCCCGGCGCGGGCAACGCCACAGCTGCGGGCGGTGAAATCGGTGACTTTGGTGCGGGCCCGGCTCAGGCGCTGACGGTAATTGGCAGGGGTGATCTCCAGAGCATCCGCGGCCTCTGACTGTGACAGTTCCAGAATATCGCCTAGCACATAGGCGGCGCGATGGTCGCGGTCGAGGCACAGGAGCATCGCCATGGTGCAGCGCAGCCGCAACTCATTCAGCATCACATGATCTTCAGGCGCGGCCTGTGCCGGATCCGCCAGACCATCCAGCAGATCTACCTCAAACATCTCAAAACTCAGGCCGGGATCGCGGGCCAGCACCTTGCGGGCGGTCAGCAGGTAGTTGGTGGCGATCCGGTAGACCCAGGTCGAAAACCGCGCCTCCCCCCGAAAGGTCGAAAGCTTGGTAACCACACGGATCAGAATTTCCTGCGTCGCATCCTGCGCCAGGGCCGGATCCGCCAGCATCCGCAGGGCCAGGTGATGCACCCTGTCCTGCACCGCACGCACCAGCGCCTCAAGCGCCTGTGCCTCACCGGCCTGCGCTGCGGCGATCACAGTGGGGGGGATTTGTTTGCTCTCTTTGGCCATCTCTGCGCCCTCATCTCAATGACTGATATAAGGTTAGACCGCGCGATGTGCCGAGGTGTGACAGATTTTCTTGAAAAAATTTCATCGGGTGCCGATCTGAGGAGAGGCCGCAGCATGGACAGTGGCCCCCAAGCGCAGTAGGACAGCCCCATGGCACAGAAGAAAAACGCAGATCCGAACTACAAAGTGGTGGCCGAAAACCGGCGCGCCCGCTTTGACTATGCGATCGAGGATGACATCGAATGCGGTATCATCTTGCAAGGATCCGAGGTGAAATCCCTGCGTGAAAACTCAGCCAATATCGCCGAAAGCTACGCTTCGGTCGAAGATGGTGAGCTGTGGTTGATCAACGGCTACATCGCCCCTTATGAGCAGGCCAAGACCTGGGGCCACGAAGAGCGCCGCCGCCGCAAGTTGCTGGTCAGCAAGAAAGAGCTGGCCCGGATGTGGAACGACACCCAGCGCAAGGGCATGACGCTGGTGCCGATGGTGCTCTACTTCAACCACAAAGGTCTGGCCAAGCTGAAGATCGGCATCGCCAAAGGTAAGAAGCTGCACGACAAACGCGCCACCGAAGCCAAACGCGATTGGGGCCGCCAGAAACAGCGCCTGCTGCGCCACGGCGAGTAAGGGGCAAGGGCGGCAAGGGGGCGCTGCCCCCTTCTTGGCTGACGCCAATTCAACCCCCGGAGTATTTTTCGAAACGTTGAAAGCGCCTTTCAATGATCCTTAAATA
Organism: Thalassovita autumnalis; assembly: GCF_001458255.1. Lineage (GTDB taxonomy): Bacteria > Pseudomonadota > Alphaproteobacteria > Rhodobacterales > Rhodobacteraceae > Thalassobius > Thalassobius autumnalis. The sequence goes on along the minus strand of NZ_CYSB01000041.1, from coordinate 29,171 downwards.
CTCAAATTCCCCCATTTAGATCCGCGTTTCGGTCTGAGCCCTGGGCGCAGGCCGCGCGGCCCTCTTGCCTCTATCGCCCTTGTTCTGTAGGTCGGTTGTGAACTGATCGAGGGGGGTAGTGATGGCCTATGATGATCCGAAGACGCTGGTCTCAACCGAATGGTTGGCCGCGCATCTGAAAGATCCCGATCTGCGTATTCTGGATGCCAGCTGGTATATGCCGGCTGAGGCGCGGGATGCGAAGGCGGAGTTCGATAAGGCGCATATCCCGAACGCCCGTTTTTTCGATATCGATGATGTCAGCGATCACCGCTCGGATCTGCCGCATATGGCGCCGCCGGTGGAAAAGTTTATGTCCCGGCTGCGCGCCATGGGGGTCGGTGATGGCCATCAGGTGGTTGTCTATGATGGTTCAGGCATCTTTTCGGCGGCGCGGGTCTGGTGGCTGTTCAAGCTGATGGGCCAGGACAATATCGCGGTTCTGGACGGCGGTCTGCCCAAGTGGCAGTCCGAAGGCCGCCCGGTCAGTGATGAGGAGCCGGTGATCCGGGATCGCCATATGACCGTGCGCCGCCGCGCCGATATGGTGAAGGATGTGACCCAGGTCAGCTCAGCCGCGAAGCTGGGCGATTATGAAATCGTTGATGCCCGCGCCCCGGAACGGTTCCGCGGCGATGTGCCGGAGCCGCGCGAAGGCCTGCGCGCCGGCCACATTCCTGGCTCCAAGAACGTGTTTTTCAAATCGCTGCTCAATGGCGATCAGACCATGAAATCCCCGGCCGAGGTCACTGCGATCTTTGCGGCTGCGGGCGTTGACCTTTCTAAACCCGTGATCACCAGCTGTGGCTCTGGCGTGACCGCCGCAGTGCTGAGCCTGGCACTGGAAGCCACGGGCAAGACCGATCATTCGCTTTATGACGGATCCTGGACGGAATGGGGGGCCTTCCCCACTGTCCCCGTCGCCACTGGAGAAGCCTGAGACCATGTTCAGCAATCTGAAACAACAACCCGCCGACAAAATCCTGGCCCTGATGCAGGCCTATCGCGAAGATCCGCGTGACACCAAGATCGATCTTGGGGTTGGGGTCTATAAAAACGCCGAAGGGGTGACCCCGGTGATGCGCGCGGTGAAAGCTGCGGAAAAGCAGCTGTGGGAACAGCAGGACAGCAAAAGCTACGTTGGTCTGGCCGGCGATCCCGGTTTTGCCGATGCAATGATCGATCTGGTGCTGGGCGACAGCGTTGCGCGTGACACCATCGCCGCGGCGGCGACCCCCGGCGGCACTGGCGCCTGCCGTCAGGCGTTTGAGATGATCCGTTGGGCCAATCCTGAGGCGCGTGTTTTCGTGTCGAACCCGACCTGGCCGAACCACATTTCGATCCTGAAGTTCCTGAACATCGAGACTGTGGAATACCGCTATTTCGACAATGACACCCGTGGGGTGGATTTCGAAGGCATGCTGGCGGATCTGAAACAGGCCAAGAAAGGCGACGTGGTTCTGCTGCATGGCTGCTGCCACAACCCGACCGGTGCCAACCTGAACTTGGCGCAGTGGAAAGAGGTTGTTGCGGTTCTCTTGGAGACCGGCGCGATCCCGATGATCGACATTGCCTATCAGGGCTTTGGCGATGGTCTGGAAGAAGATGCGCAGGCAACCCGTTTGGTGGCCTCCTCGGTACCGGAATGCCTGATCGCGGCCAGCTGCTCGAAAAACTTCGGGGTTTACCGTGAGCGGACCGGTATCCTGATGGCGATTGCTGCGGACAAAGGCCTGAAGGGTCTGACCCAGGGCTCGCTCAATTTCCTCAACCGTCAGAACTACTCCTTCCCGCCGGATCACGGCGCCCGTGTTGTCACCATGATCCTGCAGGATCCGGCGCTGCGCGCGGATTGGGCGGCTGAGCTGGAAGAGGTGCGCCTTTCGATGCTGGGCTTGCGTGAGCAGCTGGCGGGTGAGTTGCAGCGCCTGTCGGGCTCGGACCGTTTCGGCTTCTTGGCGCAGCACCGCGGCATGTTCTCACGTCTTGGCACCACGCCGGAGCTGGTTGAGGTCATGCGCAAAGAACACGCCATCTACATGGTGGGCGATTCGCGGATGAACATTGCCGGTCTCAACAAAACCTCGGTGCCGATTTTGGCCAAGGCGATCATCGACGCCGGCGTCTAAGCCACTGAGTTGACGAAGATTGCAAGGGCGCCCAGGTGGCGCCCTTTGTTGTTTCTGGCAGCCGGTCAGAACCGCTTGCCGCTTGGATGTGCCGTTATGTTGCGGCTTGCGGTGGCTTGGAAAATCGCATCGAATGGGGACTTCCCGGCAGAGCACACCAAAGGCAAACCCCATGAGCACCTCCCCTTCTGACATCACCCGCTATTTGCACGATCTGTTGCAGGTTGAAGCGGTCGAAGACAATTTCTTCCGCGGTATGGCAACCCCCAAAGGGCGCGGCCGCAGTTTCGGCGGTCAGGTGATTGGGCAGGCGCTGATGTCTGCGATCAAAACCGTGGGGGACGACCGCCCGGTGCATTCGCTACACGCCTATTTCATGCGCCCCGGAGATGCCACCAAACCGGTGCTTTACCGCGTGGAGCGGGACCGCGACGGGCGCAGTTTTGCCACCCGGCGGGTGGTGGCGGTGCAGTCGGGCAAGCCGATCCTGAACCTTGCGGCCTCGTTCCATGTGAAAGAAGAAGGGCTGTTCCAGCAATCCACCATGCCCGATGTGCCCGCCCCGGAAGAGTTGGAAAATGAGGTGCAGCTGGGCGAACGTTTCGCCGAGCAGCTGCCTGAGGCCTATCTGGCCTGGTTGAAATCACCGCGCCCGATTGAGTTGCGGCCGGTTGGGTTGCGTCCGCCTTTCACCCGCGAAGCACAAGGCCCGATGCAGCATATCTGGATGCGCATCCGTGGCGATCTGGGCGATACCGTGGCGATGCATCGCGCGGCGCTGTCTTATGTGTCGGACTTTGGCCTGTTGGGCACCTCGGTTCTGCCCTGGGGTAAAGCCTTCATCGATCCGGATATGCAATTTGCCAGCCTCGATCACGCGGTCTGGTTCCATGACGATTTCCGCATGGATGAATGGCAGCTCTATTCGATGGACAGCCCCTGGACTGGTGGCGCGCGTGGCTTTAACCGTGGTCAGATCTACAGCCGTGACGGTCGCCTGGTGGCAAGCACCGCACAGGAAGGTCTGGTGCGGGAGGTGACGCCGAAAGGGTAACGGACGACTTAGTCATCCCAGCAGGCATCGCGGCGGTAAAAATCGCGCAGCGTTTGGCCTGGGCGGTGTTTGAACCGGTCGCCTTCCTGCAGGGTCTGAATGCGATCAATGCGGAACATGCGGAAGTCCTGTCGCAGCTCACACCATGAAACCAGCGTCCAGACCTTGCCCCAGAACCACAGACCCAGCGGACGTACCACGCGCTGGCTGGGACGTTGGTCTTCGTCTGCATAGGCCATGTGCAGCAACAGCTGGGCGTTGACGGCGGCCTCAATCTGATCGATTCGATTGCGCAGCTCTGGCGTCATTTCCTCAGCGTTGATGGCATGGACCTGCACCGCCTCGGACCGGGCGCGGGCCGTGTCGGGTAGAACGGCGTTGATTTTGACCAGCGCTTCTTCGGCGCTGGCGGCCATTTTGGCGCCCCCAAAGGCGCGCAGCAGCCGGGCACCTGCCACCAGTGCCACAATTTCGTCTGAGGTGAACATTAGCGGCGGCAGATCGTAGCCGTCCCGCATCAGGTAGCCGACACCTGCCTCCCCCTCAATCGGCACGCCTGAGCCGATCAGATCGGCCACGTCGCGGTAAATCGTCCGCGGCGTGACCTCCAGCTTTTCGGCCAATTGCGCAGCCGTGACCAACCGCCCGCCGCGCAGGTACTGCACGATCTGAAACAGGCGGTCGGCGCGGCGCATCAGGCGGTGACCTCAAACAGGCCGATGGAGTTGCCATCAAGATCCTGCGCGTAGTGGAACCGGCCCACGGGCAGCGGCACGGGGCCACCGATCAAGGTGCCACCTGCTTCGGTCACGCGCACTGTTGCCTCTTCCAGCGTGTCGGGGATCTGCAGATGCACAGTCGGGCCCTGACCTTCCTTGGCCGCTTTGCCGGGATAAAGGTGGCCGCCGGTGCCGTTCATATCGTTGTTGAAAAACGAAATGGGGTTCGGGCCGTTGGTGTCGACCGTCATTTTGTAATCAAAGACCTTGGCGTAAAATTCCATTGCCTTCTCCAAATCGGTGACCGGGATTTCCGCCCAGACAAGAACGGGACGCGCGGTTTCAGGGAGGGTTTCTGCAGCCGTCATGGGAATCTCCTTTGTTTAATGACGGCGTCTTAATGGCACAGCCCTCCTGACAGCCTTCTGTCAGGAGCCTGTCAGCGTCGGTGATTTATTCTTCCAGTTCGTCGGAGGGGATCACTGGGAAAAACTGCCCGGAGGACCAGAGGCCAAACCAACGGCTGCCCTCATGATCTTTGTGCGCGCCGATGTCCACCAGCCGGTAGAAGCTTTTGCGGTCGATCAGCGCTTCGAGGTTGCTGCGCACCAGCACATAGGGCGATGGCTCACCCGTGTCGGGATCGCGCACCACCCTGATCGGCGCCGCCGCCCCGGCGGTCATTTCATCGCCAAGGTTGGTGACAAACTGCAGCTTTTGTTCGGCACCTGTGCCCGTCACGGTAAAATCGACCGCAACAAAAGGGGCGTCATCGACGGTGATGCCAACCTTCTCCACCGGGGTGACCAGAAAGTATTTATCGTCGTCTTTGCGCAGGATGGTGGAAAACAGCCGCACCAGCTCGGGCCGTCCGATTGGGGTGCCCAGATAGAACCATGTGCCATCCCGGGCGATCCGCATGTCCAGATCGCCACAAAACTCAGGGTTCCACAGATGTACCGGCGGCAGACCTTTGCCCTTTGCGGCGGCTTTGGCCGCTTTGGCGATGCCATCGGCCGAGGGAATCTCACGCATTTGTTCGCTCATAACTTTTGCCATTTGAATTTGCTGCGATAGAGTTAAGTCAAAGATAGGGCCGAGAGTGGAGTTTGACCATGAGTGACGCAACCGACCTGGTGGTCGAAATCGAAGCGGTCGAGGAAAAACTGGCAAAAGCCAAGCAATCGATCACCCGGCGTTTCATCGGGCAGGAACAGGTGGTGGACCTGACGCTATCTGCCTTGCTGTGCGGTGGCCATGCGCTGCTGATCGGCCTGCCGGGTTTGGGGAAAACCCGTTTGGTTGACACGCTGAGCACTGTGATGGGGCTCAACGGCAACCGCATCCAGTTTACGCCGGACCTGATGCCTGCTGATATTCTGGGGTCTGAAGTACTGGACACCGAAGGTGATGGCAGGCGGGCCTTCCGTTTTGTGCCGGGACCGATTTTTTGCCAATTGCTGATGGCGGATGAGATCAACCGCGCCTCGCCACGGACCCAATCGGCCTTGCTGCAGGCCATGCAGGAACGGCACGTGACCGTCGCGGGTGAGGATCGGCCACTGTCACCGCCGTTCCACGTGCTGGCCACCCAGAACCCCATTGAACAAGAAGGCACCTATCCGCTGCCCGAGGCGCAGCTGGACCGATTCCTGGTTCAGATCGACGTGCATTATCCTGACCGCGCAACGGAACGTGACATTCTGCTGGCCACAACAGGTGTCGAGGAAGAAGAGGCGCATGAAGTGTTCACCGCTGAGGAGCTGATCCGTGCCCAAACCCTGCTGCGGCAGATGCCCGTCGGGGACAGCGTGGTAGAGGCGATCCTTGATCTGGTGCGGGCCTTCCGGCCCGAAGATGACAGCGCCGATGCGCGGGTGCGTGAAACCGTGGCCTGGGGGCCCGGCCCCCGTGCGGCGCAGGCGCTCATGCTGACAGTGCGCGCGCGCGCGATGTTACAGGGGCGTTTGGCCCCCTCCGTCGAAGATGTGGCGGCGATGGCGCAGCCGGTGCTGAGCCATAGGATGGCGCTGAATTTTGCCGCCCGGGCGCGCGGCGATAGCCTGGCTGAGCTGATTGAGGAAACCGTTGCCCGGATCATGCGGGTTGAGGCCGCCGCGTGAGTCCAGAGGCATCCCTCAGGGCGCGCGCCGAGGCGCAGGCCGCCAGCCTGCCGCCTCTGCTGGCGCGGGCTGAACATCTGGCCGGAACCGTACTGCTGGGCGAACATGGCCGCCGTCGCGCGGGCATGGGGGATGATTTCTGGCAGTACCGTCCGGTGCAGGCTGGTGACAGCCGCCGGATGATTGACTGGCGCCGCTCGGCACGGGGGGATGCGCAGTTTGTGCGCGAACGTGAATGGCAGATCGCGCAGAGTGTGATCCTCTGGGTGGATCAATCGGCCTCGATGCAGTTTTCATCCGATAAATCACTGCCCAGCAAGCTGGAGCGGGCCCGTGTTTTGGCACTGGCAACAGCGATCCTGCTGATCCGTGGCGGCGAACGTGTGGGCCTGTCTGGCACCCTGTTGCCACCGCGCCGGGGCAACAATCAGATCCTGCGTCTGGCCGAGTTTTTCAGCACCGAGAGCGCAGAGGATTACGGCGTACCGGAGGCCCGCGCGATGCTGCCGCAGGCCCGGGGTCTGTTTGTTTCAGACTTCATGGGGGATTTGACACCGCTGCGCGAGGCGCTGACCAAAGCCGCAGATCGCGGTGTGCGCGGGGTGTTGTTACAGGTGCTGGACCCCAGTGAGGAATCCTTTCCTTTCCGCGGGCGCACCATTTTTGAAAGCATGGGTGGCAGCCTGCGCCATGAAACGCTGAAAGCGGGTGAACTGCGGGATCGCTACCTGCGTCGGCTGGCGCAGCGCAAGGATGAGTTGGGTCAATTGGCATTGCGGACGGGCTGGCAATATCACTGTCATCACAGCAATGACGCCGCGCAGATGGCGCTGATGTGGCTGTGGCAGGCGATAAACCGGGGGACCGCGTGATGTTCGCCACCCTGTCGCACATTGGATTTGCCACGCCCTGGCTGCTTTGGGCGCTGGTCGGGCTGCCGGTTCTGTGGATCCTGTTGCGCGCCGTGCCGCCTGCGCCGATCCGGCGCCGCTTCCCTGGGGTGATCCTGCTCTTGGGGTTGAGCGACGAAGACACCGTCAGCGACAAGACACCGTGGTGGTTGATCCTGTTGCGCATGCTGGCAGCGGCAGCGGTGATCATCGGCCTTGCCGGGCCGATCCTGAACCCGGACACGGCTGAGCAACAGGGCGACGCGCCACTGGTGGTTATTTTTGACGGCAGCTGGGCAGGTGCCGAAGGGTGGCCACGTCGGATGGAACTGGCGGGGCAATTGCTGCGTGAGGCTGGGCGTGAGGGCCGTGTGGCAGCTGTTTTGTCGCTAAGCGATCCGCGCCCGGTCAGCTTTCAGCCCGCAGATGTGATCGCCAGCCAGTTGGAAGGGGTTGAACCCCGTGCCTGGGGGCCAAGTGCTGAAACCCTGTCACGTGCTGCAGCTATCCTGTCCGTCGTGGGAGGCGAGTTTGAAACCCTGTGGATGTCAGACGGGGTGAGCTACCCCGGACGCGCGGCGGTCCTGCAGATGGCGGAGGATCGCGGCCCGGTTACCGTGTTTGAAAGCGATAGTGCCGTGGTGGCGCTGCACCCGGCGCAGTTTGCGGATGGTGAGATCCTGATCAGCGCCACCCGCAGCCGGTCCTCGCTGGCCTCGGACCATGTGATGCGCGCCCATGGGCGGGATCCGGCAGGCGTCAGTCGGGTGTTGGCGACGGTGCCCCTGCAGTTTGCTGCGGGGCAGGATGCGGCTGAAGTGCGCCTGTCGCTGCCGGCGGAACTGCGGGCGCGGGTCAGCCGGTTTGATCTGCAGGGTACCCGCAGCGCCGGTGCCGTGGTGCTGAGCGATGACAGCCTGCGCCGGCGCGAAGTGGCGCTGATCACCGGGCGGCAGGACCGCGAAGGGCTGGAGCTGCTGTCGCCGCTGCATTACCTGCATCAAGCCCTCGCCCCCAGCGCTGATCTGCTGGACGGCGCGATTGAAGAGGTCATTCCGGCAAACCCGGATGTGATTATCCTGGCGGATGTGGCGGACCTAACCCCGGCGGAGGAAACCGCGCTGGTCACTTGGGTCGAAGAGGGTGGGCTGCTGTTGCGCTTTGCCGGGCCGCGTCTGGCGGCCAGCGATCTGGCCCGCAGCGAAGAACACCCGTTGCTGCCTGTGCGTTTGCGTTCAGGTGGGCGCACGGTTGGCGGCGCGATGAGCTGGGGCGCGCCCAAGGCATTGGCCCCTTTCAAAGAAGAAAGCCCGTTTTACGGCCTGCCCGTGCCAGAGGATGTTTCGATCTCCGCCCAGGTGGTGGCGCAGCCGGACCCAACGCTGGCCGAACGTGTGATCGCAGAACTGAGTGATGGCACCCCCCTGGTGACACGCAAACCTTTAGGGCAGGGACGGGTTGTGCTGGTGCATGTCTCGGCCAATGCGGAATGGTCGTCTTTGCCGCTGTCGGGGCTGTTTGTGCAGATGCTGGACCGTCTGGCGGTCTCCTCCGTCACCGGGCAACCGGAGGCTGCGGATCTGGCCGGCACCACCTGGCAGCCGCAGCGGGTGCTGGATGGTTTTGGCCGGTTGCACGACGCAGGCACCTTGCCGGGCATCGCGGGCGAAGATCTGGTCGAGGCGCCTTTGGGGCCGCAGGTGCACCCCGGCCTTTATCAAGGGCCGACACGCACGCTGGCACGCAATGTCATGCAGCCGGATCAACAGATCGTGGCGGCTGAATGGCCCTCCTCCGTCCGGGTTGAGGGGCTGGAACGGGCCGAACCGCTGATGTTGGCGGGCTATCTGTTGGCCTTGGCTTTGATCCTGTTGTTGCTGGATGTGATTGCGGCCTTGGCCCTTTCGGGGCGGCTGGCCCTTCGGCCAAACAAGGCGGCGGTCCTGCTTCTGTTGGCCTTACCACTGGCCCAACCGCAGCCTGCCCATGCCGATGATTCCTTTGCACTGCGGGCCACGGCTGAACTGGCTTTGGGCTATATCCGCACTGGTGATGCGGGCGTCGATCAAGTGTCAGAGGCTGGTTTGCGTGGCCTCAGCGAAACCCTGTTTTTCCGCACCTCGGTGGAGCCTGCCGAGCCCATCGGCGTGGATCTGGAGCGGGATGAGTTGGCGCTGTTCCCCTTCCTCTACTGGCCCATCACAGAGGCGCAGTCGATCCCCTCGGTGGAGGCCTATGCGCGGCTGAACCGCTACCTGCGGTCTGGCGGCATGATCCTGTTTGACACTCGTGACGCTGATGTGGCGGGATTTGGCACCTCCAGCCCCAATGGGCGCAAACTGCGCCGGTTGGCGGAACCGCTGGACATCCCCGCGTTGGAGCCTTTGCCGGTGGACCATGTACTGACCCGCACCTTCTATCTGCTGCAGGATTTCCCCGGCCGCCATATGGGGCGTGACATTTGGGTGGAGGCCGCACCGGCAGACGCTGAACAGGTTGAGGGCATGCCGTTTCGCAACCTGAATGATGGCGTCACCCCGGTGGTGATTGGCGGCAATGACTGGGCTGCGGCCTGGGCGATGGATGCGCGGGGTAATGCGATGTTCCCGATCGGGCGTGGGTTTTCCGGCGAACGCCAGCGCGAACTGGCCTATCGTTTTGGGGTCAATCTGGTCATGCATGTGCTGACTGGGAACTACAAATCGGATCAGGTGCACGTGCCTGCGCTGCTGGACAGGTTGGGACAATGACGGCTGAGATCACATTTGACCCGCTTCTGTCGCTGACGCTGATTGCTGTTTTGGCAGCGGTGGTTCTGGGCGCAGCGGTGCTGGCCTGGGCGCGCGGACTGTCTGGTTGGGCGCTGCGGCTTCTGGCCGGGTTGGTTGTGCTGGCAGCCTTGGCCGGACCGTCGCTGCGGCAGGAGCAGCGCGCGACGCTCTCGGATATTGTGCTGATGTTGGTGGATCAGTCTGCCAGTCAGACTCTGGCGGCGCGGGCACAACAAACGCAAGCCGCTGCAGACGCGCTTGAGGCGACGCTGACCGCCCGCCCTAACACGGAGGTGCGCCGTATCACCGTGGGCGACGGCGCCGACAACAGCGGCACCCAGCTGCTGAGCGCCCTGAACGCCGCCCTGGCAGAGGAGCCACGCGCCCGCATCGCCGGTGTCTTTGCTTTGAGTGATGGCCGCGTGCACGATCTGGATCAGGTGCCCGATCTGCCTGCACCGATGCATCTGCTGCAAAGCGGGGTCGCGGGCGACTGGGACCGCCGTCTGATCGTCGAAAACGCCCCGGCCTTTGCGATTCTGGGCGAACCTGTTGTTCTGTCCCTGCGGGTGGAGGATCAGGGCAACCCACCGCCCGGCATCGGGTTGGTGGAGCTGTCCCTGTCTGTCGATGGTGAGGCGCCGTTCGTGACGGCAGTGCCACTGGGGCAGACCTTTGAGGTGCCGATCACCCTTAGCCATGGTGGGCGCAACGTGATCCAGTTCGCCGTGCCCGAAGCGGCGGGGGAATTGACGGCGCGCAACAATGCCGCCATCGTGCAGATCAACGGGGTGCGGGACCGCCTGCGGGTCCTGCTGGTCAGCGGGGAGCCGCATCCGGGTGGGCGCACCTGGCGCAACCTTTTGAAATCAGACAGCTCGGTCGATCTGGTGCATTTCACCATTCTGCGTCCGCCTGAAAAACAGGATGGCGTGCCAGTGGCGGAACTGTCGCTGATTGCCTTTCCGACGCGTGAGCTGTTTCTGGAAAAGATCGATGATTTCGATCTGATCATCTTTGACCGCTATAAACGGCGTGGGATCCTGCCATCGATCTATCTGGAAAACGTCCGGCGTTATGTCAGTGATGGCGGTGCGGTACTGGTGGCGGCGGGGCCGGATTTTGCCAGCGCGGATTCGCTCTATCGCTCCCCGCTTGGCACTATTCTTCCGGGGCGTCCTACAGCGCGTGTCATTGATGAGGGCTATCAGCCTGAGGTCACCGATCTGGGGCAACGCCACCCTGTAACGGCGGGGCTGCAGGCGCCTGATGGTCCGGATTGGGGGCGCTGGATGCGGCAGGTGCAACTGGCGCCGGAGGCCGGATCGGTTGTGATGTCCGGCGTTGATGATGAGCCGCTGCTGATCCTTGACCGGGTGGGCGAAGGGCGGATTGCGCTCTTGGGTTCGGATCAGGCCTGGCTGTGGGATCGCGGCTTTGAGGGCGGTGGACCGCAGCTGGAGCTGCTGCGCCGTCTGGCCCATTGGATGATGAAAGAACCTGAGCTGGAGGAGGAAACCCTGTCCGCCAGCGCGATTGGGCAGGAAATGCGGATCCTGCGCCGCACCTTGGGCGAAGAGGTTGGGCCGCTCAGCATCACGACCCCTGACGGGGATGTGGTGGATGTTGAGATGCTGCAAACTGGCCCGGGGTCTTATGAGGCCACCTATGAGGGGCCGGAGATCGGGCTTTATCGTCTTAATCAGGACGATGTCGAAGCGGTGATTGGCCTTGGCCCGGCCGCCCCACGTGAGTTTGAAGAAACCATTGCCAGTGCGGCGCCGCTGGCCCCGCTGATGGCTGAAGCGCGCGGTGGTGTGTGGCTGATGGAGGAGGGCACCCCCCGCTTGCGCGATGTGCGCCCGGGCCGCCCCGCGGCGGGGCGTGGTTGGCTGGGGCTGACCCCGCGCGAAGCGACGGAGACACTGGCGGTGACCCGTCTGCCGCTGATGCCGCCCTGGCTGGTAATGCTTTTGGTTTTGGGGCTGACCCTGGCCGCCTGGCTGCGGGAAGGCCGGCGCTGAGCCTAGTGGCTGAGGGGGACGGCGACCTGATCGCCGTGCCAGCCATCGGTTGAACAGCGGGCGCGGATATAGATCACCTCCGTCCCATCGGGCACCATGACCGAGCGCAGTGAGCGGGTGAAAGGCTGTTCGTCCACATGTGGATGCATCAGTTTGCGCAGACCCAGACGTTTGCCATTGGCATCCAGAATCTCCCAACCATCAGCATAGTGATCCCAGCCCGTGTCATTGTGGCGGATGGTGACATCGATGCGCCACCCCATACCAGAGCGTTCGGCACTGACAGTGATGATTTCTGGCGCGTCGGCCAGGGTGGCGGTGGCGCTGCAAATCAACAGCGCGGCGATCACGGAACGAAGGAAACAGGTCATGTGCAGTAGTGTATCAGCCCGGGTGGCATTCAGGGGTCACGATGGCGTGTGAGATATGTCAGCCCTGCTTCAGGATTTGCGGTGCCCTATGTCATCTGTCAGCGCCATCAATGCTTCGCGGGAACGCGAGGCAAAATCGCGCCGCCACAACACGCCGAAGGTGATGCATGTGGCCAGGATCAGCCCGATGGGTCCGATCATCCAGACGGTGCTGGCCAGCGCGAAATAGATCGATCGCAGGCCCTGATTGTAGCTGCGCGCGCCGGTGATGTTGATCTCCGCCGCCTTCATCGCCCGTGGGATTGAAACCGGATCGTCCACTTCATTCGGTACCGCGCCCATCAGGACGGCACAGTAGCCGAACAGCCGGTGCGACCAGACGAATTTCAAAAACGCATTGGTCAGGAAAAACAGCACCACGATCAGCTTGGCTTCGAACACAAACTTAGGATCGCTGTTGAGCGACAGGTCATTGGCCACCCCAACCAGCTGTTCGGCATTGCCAATGGCCGCCAGCGCCGCCCCGATGGCCAGCATCGCGGCTGAGGCAAAAAACGATGTGCCCTGCCGCAGGGTAGAAAGGGTCTGCGCGTCAAAGATCCGCGGCTGCCGTGTCACCATCTGGCGCATCCATTCGCGCCGGTATTCCGCCATCAGAACGGAAACGGAGGGTCGTGATTTCGGAGGGTTTTGGATCAGCCAGCCGATCAGCATCCAGGCAAAGAACAACAGTCCCAACGCGGCCAGATCCAGCCAGTCAAACAGGCGGGCAATCTCAACAGGGGTGAGGCTGGGGGTCATTGCGGCCGCTCCGGATCAGAACGGTTTAACCACCACCACCCAGAGGATGGCAATGGCACCGAAGACGCTGACTTCGTTGAAGATGCGCAGGAACATCTCACTTTCGCGAAAGACGCCCCGGCGCGCGGCGATGACCAGTTTGCCGGTCCAGATGTAATGCGCGGCGAGGGCACCGACGAGCGTCAGCTTCAGCCAGACCCATGCCGGGAAATCCAGATCCCATCCAAGCCACAGCCCGGTTCCCAGCGCAATCACGCCAAGCCCCGCTGAGAATCGATAGAGCCGCACGGTCAGATCGCCCAGGGGGCCAAATTCCCCCAGCCGGTCATATTCCCGTTTCCAGTAAATCAGCGCACGCGGCACCGCAAAGATGCTGGTCATCCAGCCCATGACGCAGAGGATATGTATAATTTTGACCCATTCCATGCCTCCTTCTGCCCGTTTTGTGGATACCTGCACAAGTGCGCCCCGGTCACATCTGCAAAAAGATTTGCAGTGCGGAAATTTTTGGTTATATAAACTTACCAATTCCAGGGAGGTGCTTATGGAAATGCCCAAACCCGACCCAGATGTGCTGGCTCTGAAGCCGGTATTGGTCAAAAAACTGCAAGAGGTTCTGCCGCAGGATGCGGTGATCCATGAAGAGGCCGAGACCCGCGCCTATGAGTGTGACGCGCTGACGGCCTATCGCTGCCCGCCACTTGCCGCCGTTTTGCCGCGCAATACCGAAGAGGTCGCAGCGGTTCTGAAGATCTGCCACGACATGAATGTGCCTGTGGTGCCACGCGGGGCGGGCACCTCATTGGCGGGAGGATCCCTGCCCACGGCGGATTCGGTGATCCTGGGCGTGGCGCGGATGAATGACGTGCTGGAAACCGACTATGACAACCGGTTCATTCGGGTGCAGACCGGCCGCACCAACCTCAGCGTGTCCGGCGCGGTGGAGGAAGAGGATTTCTTCTACGCGCCTGATCCCTCGTCGCAGCTGGCCTGTGCCATTTCTGGCAATATCGCGATGAACTCGGGCGGGGCGCATTGCCTGAAATACGGTGTGACCACCAATAATCTGCTGGGGGTCACCATGGTGCTGATGGATGGCACTGTGGTCGAGATTGGCGGCGCCCATCTGGACAGCGGTGGGCTGGACCTGCTGGGGGTGATCTGCGGATCCGAAGGGCAGCTGGGTGTGGTGACCGAAGCCACCCTGCGCATCCTGCGCAAACCTGAAGGGGCGCGACCGGTTCTGATGGGCTTTGACAGCAATGAAGTGGCCGGCCAATGCGTCAGTGACATCATCAAGGCCGGCGTGCTGCCGGTGGCGATTGAGTTCATGGACCGCCCCTGTATCCGCGCCACCGAAGCCTTTGCCGGGGCAGGCTACCCGGATTGCGAGGCGTTGCTGATCGTTGAGGTCGAAGGCAGCGACGGGGAAATCACCGAACAGCTGGACAAGATCCTGGCCATCGCCCGGTCGCACAACCCGGTGGAGCTGCGCGAAAGCACCAGTGCCGATGAAAGCGCCCGCATCTGGCTGGGCCGGAAATCGGCCTTTGGTGCGATGGGGCAGATCAACGATTACATGTGTCTCGATGGCACAATCCCCGTGAACCAGCTGCCCTATGTGCTGCGCCGGATTGGCGAGATGAGCCAAGAATATGGCTTGGGTGTTGGCAATGTGTTCCACGCGGGCGACGGCAATATGCATCCGCTGATCCTGTTCAATGCCAACAAGCCGGGCGATCTGGAGAAATGCGAAGCCTTTGGCGCCGATATCCTGAAGCTTTGTGTGGAGGTGGGCGGCTGCCTGACCGGTGAACATGGCGTTGGTATCGAAAAACGGGACCTGATGGTCGACCAGTTTGAACCGCAGGACATGGAAGCACAGATGGCGGTGAAGGATGTGTTTGACCCGAAGTGGTTGCTCAATCCCGCCAAGGTCTTCCCGCTGGCGACCAGTGAAACCCGCCGGATCGCGGCAGAGTGACAGGGACAATCGGGGTTTTGCAGTGGTGAGAGGGGCGCTGCCCCTCTGCGGTCATCTGGCGATGACCCCATTCACCCCGGAGCATTTTGGAAACAGTGAACATGAGACCTGAAACAGAGGCCGAACTGGCCGAGATCATCAAAGGCGCCGCTGCGCCGCTGTCCATCCGGGGCGGCAATACACGGGGCATGGCGCCTGAAGGTGACGTTTTGGAAACCGGCGGATTGTCGGGGGTGGAGCTTTATGAGCCCGGCGCGCTGACGCTGGTGGTGAAGGCCGGCACCCCGGTGGCTGAGGTTGAGGCGCTGCTGGCGACCGAAGGCCAGCGCCTGCCTTTTGAACCGATGGATCATCGCGCGCTGCTGGGCACTACGGGGGTGCCGACGATGGGTGGTGTGGTGGCTGCCAATATCTCGGGCCCGCGCCGAGTCCAGGCGGGGGCCTGTCGGGATTATCTGCTGGGCGTGCGGTTTGTCGATGGCAACGGTGTTGCGCTGAAGAATGGCGGGCGGGTGATGAAGAATGTCACCGGCTACGATCTGGTCAAGCTGATGGCCGGATCTTACGGCACTTTGGGGGTGCTGACCGAAGTGAGCTTCAAGGTGTTGCCGCAGCCCGAAGCTGCTGCCTGCGTGTTGATCGAAGGGCTGTCAGATGACGTGGCGGTACAGGCGATGTCGGCGGCGTTAGGATCGCCGTTTGATGTGACGGGTGCGGCCCATGCACCTGTGGGCGTAGACGGCGCGCCGGTGACGATGATCCGCGTTGAAGGCTTTGAAGGCTCCGTGGCTTATCGGGCGGAGCAGTTGAAGAGTCTCTTGGGGGGCTTTGGTGACCTGAGCGTGGAGACCGCGCCAGAGCGTTTGGCGGCAGGCTGGAAGTGGATCCGGGATGTCGAGGCCTTTGCCGGTCAGGAGGGCGATGTTTGGCGGATCTCGGTGAAACCGTCGGATGGGCCCAAGGTGGCTGCGGCGCTGGACGCCAAGGCGGTGGTCTATGATTGGGGCGGAGGTCTCGTCTGGGTCTTGATGCCTGCGGGACGCGATATTCGGTCAGCGCTGTCTGATATGGGAGGCCATGCCAGTTTGGTGCGCGCCTCATCCGAGACCAAAGCGCGGGTGGCGATGTTGCAGCCTGAACCGGCCCCCGTGGCGGCGCTGAGCAAGGGCATTCGGCAGAAATACGATCCACGCGGGATCCTGAACGCAGGGCTGATGGGGTAAGATATGCAGACCACTTTTACCGAAGAACAGCTGCAGGATCCCGGCATCCAGCGGGCCAATGAAATCCTGCGCGCCTGTGTGCATTGCGGCTTTTGTACCGCAACCTGCCCAACCTATCAGGTACTGGGGGATGAACTGGATAGCCCGCGTGGGCGGATCTATCAGATCAAAGATATGCTGGAAAACGAACGGGTGCCGGATGAGAAGACGGTGAAACATGTGGATCGTTGCCTCAGCTGCCTGGCCTGTATGACCACCTGCCCCTCGGGCGTGCACTACATGCATCTGGTAGATCATGCGCGTGAGTATATTGAGAACAACTATAAGCGCCCCTTCACCGACCGGGCGTTGCGTTGGGTGCTGGCGCAGATCCTGCCCTATCCCATGCGCTTCCGTATGGCGCTGCTGGGGGCCAAGATCGGGCGGCCCTTTGCCCGGTTGATGCCGGATGCGCGGTTGCGGGCGATGCTGGAGATGGCGCCGAAGGTGATCCCGCCAGTGAGCCGCAATGATGATCCGCAGACGTTCCCTGCTGAACAGCCGCGCAAGATGCGTGTGGCCCTGATGACGGGTTGCGCGCAGAAGGCGCTGAACACCGATATCAACGATGCCACCATCCGGCTGCTGAAACGCATGGGCTGTGACGTGGTGATTGCCGAAGGAGCAGGTTGTTGCGGTGCGCTGACCCATCACATGGGCAAAACATCTGACAGCCACGCAACGGCGGCCAAGAATATCCTCGCCTGGGTCGCGGAGATGGATGGTGAAGGGCTGGACGCCATTGTCATCAACACCTCAGGCTGCGGCACCACGGTGAAGGACTACGGCCACATGTTCCGCAATGATCCCCTAGCCGCCGAGGCCAAACGGGTGAGCGAGATTGCGATGGATGTCTCTGAGGTCTTGATGAAACTGGACCTGCCGGAAGGTGCGGACAAAGGCATGACCATTGCCTATCACGCCGCCTGTTCACTGCAGCATGGGCAGAAAATCAAGACCTATCCCAAGGACTTGCTGAAAAAGGCGGGCTTCACCGTGGTGGAACCTGCCGACAGCCACCTGTGCTGTGGCTCGGCCGGGACCTACAATTTGATGCAGCCTGAAATCTCGGGCCAGCTAAAACAGCGCAAGGTGCGGACGTTGGAGGCAAGGAACCCTGATGTCATCGCTGCAGGCAATATTGGCTGCATGATGCAGATCGGATCTGCCACCGAAGTGCCGATTGTACATACGGTTGAGCTGCTGGATTGGGCTAATGGTGGCCCCAAGCCGCCAGCCCTGTGCGACGGGGCAGAGAAGCGCCATACCGGCGTGCCGATCCTGAAGTGACGTCGGAAATGGGGCGCTTCACTGCCCCATTTTCGCCCTAAGCCTTGGCTAAGAGGGTCGCAGAGAGAGGATTCTTGTATGCTGCGTTTCTTGGCTTCGGCGATTGAATTAGCCCTGACCCCGTTGGTCAAAAAGGCACCTTTATTGGTGTTTGGCGTGATGCTGGCCGTTCCGATGGGGGCTGGGCAACTGGCCGCGCAGGACAGTCGCCTGCGCCGTTTGGATACCGGTGAGGACAGCAAAGGCTGGGAAGCGGTCGGTCGGCTGGATCTGGCCGGACGTGGATTTTGCACCGGGGCGCTGATTGCGCCGGATCTGGTGCTGACCGCGGCCCATTGCCTGTTTGACCGCCAAAGCGGCGCGCAGATCGATACCTCAAAGATTGAGTTTCAGGCCGGTATGCGCAACGGCCGGGCCGAGGCCTACCGCCAGGTGCGCCGGGTGGTGATGCATCCCTCATACCGGTTCGAAGGGCCGGTGACCGCCGAACGGGTGCGCGCTGACCTGGCCCTGCTGGAACTGGCGCATCCCATCCGCAATGGAGCGATTGAGCCGTTTCAGGTGATGCGCGACGCAGGCACCGGGGACCGGGTGGGCGTTGTCTCCTACGCGCATGACCGGGCCGAAGCCCCGTCTGTGCAAGAGATCTGTTCGGTCATGGGGCAGCAGCAGGGGGTCTTTGTTCTGTCCTGCGATGTTGATTTTGGCTCCTCCGGGGCGCCGGTGTTTTCCATGTCTGGTGGCATCCCGCGGATCGTTTCGGTGATCTCGGCCAAGGCCGAAGCTGAGGGTGAGAAAGTGGCGTTGGGCAGCCAGTTGGATGCGTCAGTGGATCTGCTGCGGACGCAGTTGAAATCCGGGGTGGGTGTCACCCGCCCAACCGTCACCCGTGGCAATGCCGCAACCGAGAAAAACCGCGCAAATATCGGCGCGAAATTCGTTTCTGTCGGAGGGGGTTGAAACCCCGAAAAACGCTTCCCACATCTGATGCATCGGGGCGCCAATGATGGGCCTCGGACCCCCTGCCTGTCCAAGATGGAAGGCAGTTAACACTGGTTTCGCTCAGATGGAGGATACCCATAATGCGTTCTTTTGACTTTGCCCCGCTCTACCGCGCCTCTGTTGGTTTTGACCAAATCGCCGACATGATGGACCGCGTCTTTACCAATGACGCGCCGCAGCCGAGCTACCCCCCCTATAACATCGAAAAAACCGACGAAAACGCCTATCGCATCTCGATTGCCGTTGCTGGTTTTTCCGAAAGCGACCTGACCGTTGAGGTCAAGGAAAACGCGCTGATCATCGCTGCCCGTAAGGGTGAAAAAGATGACAAAGCCGCTCAGTACCTGCACCGTGGCATCGCCACCCGTGCCTTTGAGCGCCGCTTTACCCTGGCCGATCACGTGCGTGTCACCGGCGCCATCCATCAGGATGGTCTGCTGCATATCGAACTGACCCGCGAAGTGCCCGAAGCACTGAAGCCGCGCCGCATTGCCATCACCACCGGTGCTGCGGTTGAGAAGGATGTGGTTGACGCCAAAGCGGTGAACTAACCCCCTCCATACTCCTCCCCCCCCGACGTTCCCCGTCGGATGGCCTGTCAGGGCCATGGGCAGAGCTTCGGCTCTGCCCTTCTTCGTTTGTGGGTCAGGCGATCCGCAGCAGAACCGCACCGTTGCGGCGGCGGCTTTCGACCAGACGGTAGGCGGATTGAATATCGGCAAGGTCAAACCGGTGACCGATCACCGGACGGACCTGACCATCACGGACCATCCGCAGCAAAGCGCGCAGGTCCTCCTGCTTGTCCTCATTCACCCCGATGATCAGACGCGGGCCTTGCCGGAATTTATTGGCGATCATCTGACCAAATTCGGCACAGCCAAAATTCAACGCTACAAAGCGACCGTCAGGTTTCAGCAGGCTGCGCCCTTTGGGGAAGGGCAGGAAACCAGCAGGATCCAGAATGACGTCATAGTCACGTCCGGCGGCGCTTAGGTTTTGCTGGGTATAGTCGATCACCCGGTCCGCGCCCAGCTGACGCAGCTGGGCCAGGGACCCGGTGCTGCCCACGGCGGTCACCTTGGTCCCCAGTGCCTTGGCGATCTGCACTGCATAAAGACCCACGCCGCCGCTGGCGCCAGGAATCAGGACCTCTTCACCCGGTTGCACCTTGGCGATATCGCGCAGGAACACCAAAGCGGCCAACCCGCCGAAGGGCAGGGCCGCGGCCTCTTCATCGCTGAGGGTTTCCGGGGTTTTGACGATGCAGCTTTTGGCCTTGATGGTCAGATATTCCGCATGTGCCCCGTGGCCGGCGAAGCCAAAGACGCGGTCGCCGGGGGCAAAATCGCTGACACCTTCACCACAGGCCTCAACCCGGCCGGCAAACTCGCCGCCCAGCACCTGTTGGCGGGGGCGAAACAGCCCAAACATCAACCGGCCCAGCAGCCAGAGGCCCCCTGGAAAGGCCGAAGCGCGCAAACGCCAATCGGCGGTCGTCACGCTGCTGGTGGTCAGTTTCACCAAAACCTCACCCCGGCGGGGGCTGGGTTTGGGGCGTTCGGCGGGCTGCACGTTTTCGGCGGGGCCATAGTGGCGGTAGATCATCGCACGCATCGGAGTGTCCTTGGTCAACATCGGTTGCACGCAACATAGGCGCGAGATCCAAGCCTGCGAATTGGCGAACTTCGGTTG
The DNA here is from genome assembly GCF_001458255.1 of Thalassovita autumnalis. GTDB lineage: Bacteria > Pseudomonadota > Alphaproteobacteria > Rhodobacterales > Rhodobacteraceae > Thalassobius > Thalassobius autumnalis. Next base: position 9,020 of record NZ_CYSB01000041.1, on the reverse strand, counting down.
GGTTCCATGCAGAAATGTTTGGATCATCGCCTTCGCCAAATAGAAAGGGCGCCCCAGATAGGGCGCCCTTCACATCAGATCAGACCGTCGCTTAGGAGGCGTCTTTGTTGATCTGACCGATGGAGAAGAACAGGGTTTCGCCCGAATGGTCATCCACCCCGTCGTTGTCGGTTGAGACGATGGCCTCACCGGTGGGCAGGATCGCCAGACCTTCCACCTTGTCCTGCACGTAGCCGTTCAGCTGTTTCAGGTCGGGCAGCAGGTCGCGCACCTCTTCTTTGCTGACCACAGGCAGCGCACCACCCAGCGGGGCCGGCACCATGTCGGCGGCGGGGATACGGTAGATCTTCTTTGTCACCGCATTGGCCCCGATCTGGTTGTCGCGTTCGATCACATAGACGTAGTTGCCATGCGCCACGATCTCGGACAGGCCGACCCAGCCCTTGGCAGGTGCGGCTTTGGGGTAATGCACGGCACCCCATTCCTTGGTCTTGGTGTTATAGGCGACCAGCTTGACGTGGTCCTTGGGATCATCTTTCCATTCACGCTGCACCGCCATCCACAGCGTGTCACCAACCTTGGTGATGCCTTCAAAGCCGAAACGTTTTTCCACCGCCATCAGCTCAGCCGGAAGGCCAAATTCCTGCTTGTGGCTCTTGATCAGGCCCTTGCTGTCAACGTGGTAGATCGCATGTGGGATGGCGCGGTCCGTGCGGCCCTCTGAGGCCAGCCAGAAGCCGCCTTTGCCGTCCAGGGTGATACCTTCCAGATCCAGTTTCTGTGCCGGCTGACCGTTGGCACGGTGCACGCGGATCACATCCACGATGCGGGCGGGCGTCTGGCTGGGATCAATTTTGAAGATCGACGGCTGGAAGCCATAGAAGCTGTCGTTCACCGCGTAGATCATGCCGTCGCTGTCCGCGACCATGCCGGAGATCGCGCCCCAGCCGATCAGCTCATCCGTGCCTTCGGAGGTCAGCATCGGATACTGTGCGGGCGCGTCCTGATATTCGTAGATCATCACATGGCTGCGCGGGCCTTTGTCTTCGATCAGGTCCTTTTCATTGGCCGAGATCAGCAGGTTGCGCGCCGGGATCGCGACATAGCCTTCGGGACCAACACCTGAGGGCAGGATCTGGGTCAGTTCAGGCGCAGCGGGGGTGGTCACGTCATAGACCCCAACAGCAGAGCCGCGTTCGGAGCCGACAAAGACCATCGGCGTGCCGCCAAAGGTGGCGGTTTCGATCGACTCGGGCTCAACACCTTTGCTGTCTGAGCGTTTGTCGGGGTAGTGGCCGATTTGAACCAGCGCGTGTTCAAAGCTGACACCGCTTTCGTAAACAACGCTGCCATCCTTGTGGAACAGGGTCCAGCCGCGCGAACCGCCGTCCATGTCGCCTTCGTTGGCGGTGGCGAAGTGGTCATCATCCAGCCATTTGACTGCGTCCGGTTCACGCGCCACCTGCGCCTGCGCATCGGTGAAGATCAGCGCGCCGCGTTCGTCTTTGGTGTCGATCCCGTCCAGATCCACGGCACCTGCGGAGAAGTGGTTCAGAATGCTGCCGTCTTTGGCAACCACCACCATGTGGTTGTTTTCCTGCAGCGATACAACAACCTCACCCTTGGTGTTGATGTCAACGAATTCCGGCTCAGGATCGTGGCCGTCCACTGCGGCCAAACCGGTCAGATCAACCGCCTGCACGGTGCCGCAATCGGCAGTGCCATCTTTGATCTGCACCAGCGACAGGAAGCCGGCGGGCAGCTGGCCGGTGCGGCCGTCACCCAGATCCTCATCCCGTTCATTTTCAATTGCGATGGCGGCGAAGCTGCCGTCTTTGGCAACGGCTACGCTGTCAGGCTGGCCACCCAGATCACAACGGGCCAGTTCTGCCTTGCTGGTCAGGTCAATGACCGACAGGTGGCCCGACGGCGCTGTGTAGCTTTCCGAGGTGTTCACGCCCACATAGGCGGTTTGTCCGATAATCGCGACCGACGTCGGCTCACCGTCCAGCGCGATATTGCCCAGCGGCTGTGGGTTGGCGGGATCGGTGATGTCGATCAGGCCCAGCACGCCCAGCGGGCTGTCGGTATAGGCCAGCGTCATGCCATCGGCGGTGGCGGCAATGATTTCAGCCGAGGTTTCGCGGTTGCGGTCTTCGCCTGCGGCCATGTTCAGCGGCGTCGCGAAAGAGGCGATGCGGTTGAAGTTCTGTTCAGCGCTGGCCGCTGCCGCCGTTAGGGCAATCGCGGAGGTCAGGCAGATCGTGCGAAAGGTCATAGGGCTCTCCCTTGTCATATCTGTGGCAGGCCTTGCACGGGCCGGATGACAGGCAGGTGACGGTTTGATGAAGCATTTCAGACTGATCACGATTTATGTCAGCTATATTGACTTACCTCAGGTCGCCGCGCAGGGTCCAAACCCATGGAGGCAGCCTTATGAAGATCGATTCGTTCTTTGCAACCCGCAATTCGCGCATGAAAGCATCGGAAATCCGTGAGCTTTTGAAACTTCTGGATCAGCCGGATGTGATTTCCTTTGCCGGGGGCATTCCTGATCCGGCGCTTTTTCCGGCCGAAAAATTCCGCGATGCGATGGCGGTTGCGTTGTCTGACGGGCAGCACGCCCTGTCGCTGCAATACTCCACCTCAGAAGGCTATCCACCCCTGCGGCAGTGGATCGCGGAACGGATGACGCAGCTGGGGGTGCCGTGCGGCGCGGACAATATCCTGATCACCTCAGGCTCGCAGCAGGCGCTGGACTATCTGGGTAAACTGTTCCTATCACCCGGCGACACGGCCCTTGTTGGATGGCCAACCTATCTGGGCGCGCTGGGGGCGTTTAACGCCTATGAACCCCGTTTTGACCGGCTGGACCCGATGGGAAATCGATCCGCCGATGAGCTGCGCGCCGAGGCAGAGGCCGCAGGGGGGCGGGTGAAATTCAGCTACCTGTCCCCAGATTTCGCCAATCCTACAGGCATCACCTTGTCACTGGAGGAACGGCAAAAAGTTCTGGCCCAGGCCGAGGCCTTGGATTGCGTGGTGATCGAAGATGCCGCCTATCAATCGCTGCGCTATGAGGGCGAAGATATCCCGCCGATCCTGGCGCTGGAACTGGCTGAGAAGGGTGATCTGGATCAGTGTCGCACGATTTACTGCGGGTCTTTTTCCAAAACTCTGTCGCCGGGGCTGCGTATCGGCTGGGTCTGTGCGGCGCGGCCGGTGATTGATCAGATGGTGCTGTTGAAACAGGCGGGAGATCTGCACACGGCAACGCTGAACCAGATGGCTGTGGCCCATGTCGCTGCGGACGGGTTTGAGGAGCACACGCAACGGCTCTGTGCCCATTACAAGGCGCGGCGGGATCGGATGCTGGCGGCTTTGACGCGTCACATGCCAGACGGCGTTGACTGGACCCACCCTGAGGGCGGCATGTTTGTCTGGATGACCCTGCCTGCGGGGATGGATGGCGCTGATCTGCTGGCGACGGCGCTGCGGGATGAAAAGGTGGCCTTTGTGCCCGGCGGGGCGTTTTACCCCGATGACGATGGGCGCAACACGCTGCGCCTCAACTTCTCCAGCCCGGACCAGGTACAGATCGATGAAGGCATTGCCCGGCTGGGCCGGGTGATCACAGAGGCACTGGCTTAAGTCCACAAAAAACGGCCCCAAGATGGGGCCGTTTCTGGTCCATACGGATGCGTCTGTTTAGATCGACAGGCAGACGTATTTCATTTCCATGTAGTCTTCCATGCCGTGGCGGCTGCCTTCGCGGCCCAGACCGGACTGTTTGACGCCACCAAACGGGGCCAGTTCGGTTGAGATGATGCCGGTGTTCACGCCAACGATGCCGTATTCCAACGCCTCGGCCACCTTGTACACACGGCTCAGGTCTTTGGCGTAGAAGTAGCTGGCCAGACCGAAGATCGTGTCATTGGCCAGTTCAATTACCTCGTCTTCGTCCTTGAAACGGAACAGAGGGGCCAGCGGGCCAAAGGTTTCGTCCGTGGCAAACTGCATGTCTTTGGTGGCGCCTGTCACGATGGTTGGCGGCAGGAAGTGGCCCGCGCCCTGCAGCGCCTCACCACCCCCTAGGATGACCTCAGCGCCTTTGGCGGTGGCGTCTGCGATATGTTCCTGCACTTTGGCGATGGCCTTGTCGTTGATCAGCGGACCAAAGTCAGTGCCGGCCTCCAGACCATCGCCGACGGTCATTTTCTCAACGGCTGCCTTCAGCTTGGCTGCAAAGGCATCGTAAACGCCGTCCTGCACGTAGATCCGGTTGGCACAGACGCAGGTCTGGCCATTGTTGCGGAACTTGCACATGATGGCACCCGCCACCGCCTCGTCCAGATCGGCGTCATCAAAGACGATGAATGGCGCGTTGCCGCCCAGTTCCATCGAGCACTTCATCACCTGATCGGCGGCCTGACGCATCAGGATGCGGCCCACATTGGTGGAGCCGGTGAAGGTCAGTTTACGCACAATCGGGTTTTCACAGAATTCCTGGCCGGTGCCGGGGGCATCCGTGGTTGGCAGGATCGACAAGATGCCCTTGGGCAGACCGGCGCGATCGGCCAGTACACCCAGTGCCAGCGCCGACAGCGGTGTCAGCTCGGACGGGCGGGCCACAAAGGCACAGCCGGCGGCCAGTGCAGGGCCTGCCTTGCGGGTGATCATCGCGTTGGGGAAATTCCACGGCGTGATCGAGGCGGCAACGCCGATAGGCTGCTTCATCACCATGATGCGCTTGTCGCGCTGGTGGCCGGGAATGGTTTCGCCGTAGACTCGTTTGGCCTCTTCGGCGAAAAATTCAATGAAAGAGGCGCCATAGGCAATCTCACCCTTTGCCTCAGCCAGCGGTTTGCCCTGTTCGGCGGTCAGGATGGTGCCCAGATCGTCCTGATGTTCCATCATCAGGTCAAACCAGCGGCGCAGCACTGCAGCGCGCTCTTTACCGGTCCAGCTGGCCCATTCTTTCTGGGCAACCTCTGCCTTGGCGATGGCCTCAGCCACCTGCGCGCGGCTGGGGTCTGCTACTTCGGCGATCACATCGCCGCGGGCCGGGTTGGTTACCGGGTAGGTCGCACCGGTGTCACTGTCGACCCAGTCCCCTGCAATATAGGCCTGCGTGGCCAGCAGGCTTGGGTCCTTCAGAAGCGATTTCAGATCGGTGGCTTTATCGAGCATGTGGTACCCTCCCGGAAATTCTCATGGCGCTGATTAGCTCTGGCACAGGCAGAGCATCTGGCGCTAGGATTGTCCAGAAAAAGTGATCAAATTCGACAGGGAAGACGTGATGGAACTGGACGACGCATATGCCAATGGCGCCTATATCGAAGGAGCTGAGGCATTCCCGCCCCGCTGGGCCGCCGCCGCTGCTGGGTTTCGCGAAGGTATGATGGAGGCCGGGCTGGCCGAACTGGACCTGTCCTATGGCGAGGGCGCGCGGCATCGGTTTGATCTGTTCAAGCCCGAAGGTCAGGCCAAGGGGCTGTTGGTTTTTGTGCACGGCGGCTATTGGCTGGCCTTTGACAAATCCAGCTGGTCCCATTTTGCCCAAGGCGCGGTGGAGGCCGGCTGGGCCGTGGCGATGCCGTCTTATGATCTGTGCCCCGATGTCTCGATCGCCGAGATCACCCATCAGATTGCCCGTATGGTGCCGGTGGCGGCAGAAATGGTGGCTGGACCGATCCATTTGGCGGGTCATTCGGCGGGGGGGCATCTGGTGGCCCGGATGGTGGTGCCGGGGCTGTTGCCGGAGGCCGTGGCAGCCCGGGTCAAGCGGGTGATGCCAATTTCGCCGGTGGCCGACCTGCGCCCGTTGTTGAAGACCTCCATGAATGAAAAGTTCAAGATGGACGACAGCGATGCCCGCGCCGAAAGCCCGGTGCTACAGCAACCGCTGGAGGGTGTTGAGGTCATCGCCTGGGTTGGCGGTGAAGAGCGTCCGGTGTTTCTGGAACAGGCCACCGCCCTTGGGGAGGCCTGGGGCTGTGACTGTGTGATCGATGCTGGCAAACACCATTTCGACGTGATCGACGGTTTGCAGGAGCGCGACGGGCGGATGATCACCCGGTTGCTGGGCTAGCGCCCCGTATTAAGCATCCCGCCGGTGGCTGTGTCGGAGCCTCCGGCGGGAGTATTTTTGAAACGTTGAAAGAGGCACGGCCCTAACCGTGGCGCGCGGCCCAGGTGGGCTGGGCGTCATTGGGCTGTTCGCTGGCGTGAAAGATCGCGCGGGCAATGGCGCGCGCCATCACGGTTGCGGCCGCATGGCCCAGATAGAGCGTATCGGCAACTGGATCGGTCAGGGGTTTCTTGCCGGTACTGGCGGCGAAAATCAGATCCCCATCCATCGGCGTATGGGCCGGAAACAGCGCCCGGGCGTAGCCATCATGGGCGGCGGTGGCCAAACGGGTGCATTGCGCCTGGGTCAATGTAGCGTCCGTGGCGATGATACCAATGGTGGTGTTGGCATGGGCAGCCAGTTTTGTGGGCGGCACGTGGGTCTCAGGGTAGTGCTGCGCCACGCCTTTACCGCCAAATTCCGCTGTCTGTTCAAAGGGCGCGGCCCAGAACTGCGGGCCGTCGCCGACAACCGCGGATCCCAGCGCGTTCACCGCAACCAGCGCCGCCACGGTGTGGCCTGAGGGTAGGGTGAAGGAGGCCGATCCAAGCCCCCCTTTCAGATTGGCGGTGGTTGCGCCGGTGCCAGCCCCGACGGATCCGAGGGCAAAATCTTCGCTAGCATTGGTCAACGCGCTGGCGCCGAGGCGCTTATAGGGGTTTTCGGTCCAGTTCTTGTCCCCCCCGTTGATCAGGTCAAACAGGATCGCGCCGGGCACGATCGGCACCAGTTGATCGCCCACCTTAAAGCCGCGCCCCTGGGCCCGCAGTGCGTCGGCAACGCCCGAGGGCGCATCCAGCCCAAAGGCCGAACCGCCGGACAAGACCAGCGCGTCGACCTGTTCCACAGTTTTATCCGGCGCCAGCAGATCGGTTTCGCGGGTGCCGGGCGCGCCGCCCATGACATGCACCCCGCATGTGAAGGGTTGATCGCCCAGCAGCACGGTCACACCGGTTTTGATATGGGGATCTTCGGCGTTGCCAACACGCAGCCCCGCTACGTCGGTGATCAGATTACGTGGGCCGGGGTCAGATTTTTCGGGCATAGTTCGTTTTTCCGTCAAATAGGTCGCAAAACATCTTGCCTGAATCTGCGGGATCGGCAAGTTGTGGCATATACGGGGCTGGGCGATGGCGTCGCCCGCATTGTTGCTTGCCTGAGGCAAGCCAGAACAATGGGCCACCGTGCAATCCGTCCTGAACGCCGGGACCTTTCTTTTCGTTAAGGAGGGTCAACAAATGACATCTCGTCCTGAGTTCTATCGTTTCCACAATGGGGAAAAAGCTGCCCTGCAATTTGCAGACAGCGAATATGCCGCGCGTGTCGCAGGGCTGCGCAAGATCCTGATCGACACAGGGGCTGACGCGGCTGTGTTTTCCTCAATGCACAACATCTCTTACTATTCGGGCTTCACCTACTGCGCCTTTGGACGGCCCTATGCGCTGGTGGTGACGGCCAGCGAATGTGTGACCATCTCGGCCGGTATTGATGCCGGTCAGCCCTGGCGGCGCTGCTATGGCGACAACATCACCTACACCGACTGGCAGCGTGACAACTACTGGCGCGCCATCCTGTCGGTCACCGGGTCTGGCAAGGTGATCGGCTATGAGAGCGACCACCTGAGCCTGCTGCAGAAATCCAAGCTGGATGCCTTCCTGAGCCCCGCCAAAACCGTTGACCTTTATGAGCCGACCATGCGCCAGCGGATGCACAAATCTGCCGCCGAGCTGGAGATGATCCGCGCCGGGGCCGCTGTGGCAGATGTGGGCGGCTATGCGATCCGTGACGCCGTGAAGGAAGGCGTGCGTGAGATTGACGTGGCCATGGCCGGCCGTGACGCGATGGAGCTGGAGATTGCCAAACGCTTCCCCGATGCCGAATACCGTGACACCTGGGTCTGGTTCCAATCCGGCATCAACACCGATGGCGCCCACAACCCGGTGACCTCGCGCCGGTTGCAACGCGGCGATATCCTGTCGCTGAACACCTTCCCGATGATTTCGGGCTATTACACCGCGCTGGAACGCACGATGTTTGTTGGTGAGGTGGATGACGCCAGCCTGAACTACTGGCAGGCCAATGTCGGCGCCCATGAATTGGGGATTTCGCTGCTGAAACCCGGGGCCAGCTGCGCCGAGGTGACCCATCAGATCAATGAGTTCTTCGCCGAACGCGACATGCTGCAATACCGGACCTTTGGATATGGCCATTCCTTCGGGGTGCTGTCGCATTACTATGGCCGCGAGGCGGGTCTGGAACTGCGCGAAGACATCGACACAGTGCTGGAGCCGGGCATGGTGATCTCGATGGAGCCGATGCTGACCATTGCAGACGGCCAGCCGGGCGCGGGTGGCTACCGCGAACATGACATCCTGATCATCACCGAAGACGGCAATGAAAACATCACCGGCTACCCCTACGGACCGGAGTTCAACGTGGTTGGCTGAGGCCGCTTTCTAAAAGCAAGGAAGGGAGGGCGAATTGCCCTCCCTTTTTTTGTGGCTGTGAGTAGGGGCGCTATATGCTGATTGCTAGGGTCAGGACCCATTGATTTCCGCGTAGGGGCGTGATTCACAGTTCGAAAAACGAGCGGTGAACATGTCTGATCTTTTCTGGTTAAGCGAAGCGCAGATGGCGCGTCTTGAGCCCTTCTTCCCGAAGTCCCACGGCAAGCCACGCGTTGATGACCGTCGTGTGTTAAGCGGAATTATCTTCATCAATCGCAATGGCTTACGATGGCGTGACGCGCCTGCTGCCTATGGCCCTCACAAGACGCTGTACAACCGTTGGAAGCGGTGGAGCGACAAGGGAATCTTTGCTCGGATGATGGCGGGTTTAGCAGCCGAGCACGGGGAAGAGAAGACCGTGATGATCGACGCCACTTATCTGA
>NZ_CYSB01000040.1 GCF_001458255.1 Thalassovita autumnalis | reverse complement strand
ACCCGATACACCTTAGCAAAGCTGCAAAACTGTCCGAAAAGGTGGGACCACTTCACTGGACCCTGAAGGCACACCCTTGTCGGACCACGAAGCGGTGATCTGCCACGTGGATCTAAGATCAGGCGCTTAATCTAACTGTAACAGCAGGGCGTGACCCGCCAGCGGGGCATGATCCAGAACCTCTTGCGGCTGGCCGTCCCGTTTGGAGGTCACCATCAAACGGTCCCGGTTCGGACCACCAAAACACAGGCCCGTGGGGTGCGGTAGCGGCAATGTGTACCGCGCCAGTAACTGGCCATTGAGGCTCAGCTTGCTCAACCCCCAGCCCTGTTCAAAGGCCACCCAAAGCGACCAGTTGGCGTCAATGGCCAGCGCTGCAGGACGCCCAGAAGCTTTGGAAAACTGGCAGATCTGTTTCAATTGCCGGGTGATCAAGTTGTAAGATAGGATCTCACCCCGATCAGGCACGGCCAGATAGATCGAACCCGACACGGCGCAATAGGTGATCGATCCCAGCCCCAGCGGCAGCACGGCGTGATCACTGGCGTGGCCGTCCAGCGTCAGGTTGATCAGCTGCTTTTCACCATAGCGTTCGGTGACCGCCCAGATGTCATTGGCGGTGCCCGGCACGGCACATTGTACCGGGCTTTCCATCAGGCTTTCCTTGCCGCTGGACAGGTTGATCAACCGGTCACCGCAAAGCGCAACCACCTGATCGGCTGTGGTGACAACCAGACCCTGCGGCCGGGTGGTGAATTGGTGCAGCTGTTCCGAGCTGCCATCCAGCTTGGACTGCCATAGCTGATTATCGTCACGATCGATCCATAGAAAGGACTGCCGTTCTTCGGACCATTTCGGTGCACTGCATTCGCCGCTGGCCTGTTCGCTGAGAACCGAGATGTCAGTGGGCCGCTTCGGGGTCAGATCCGGCCGGATCATCTGATCGGTGATGCGTCGTGCTGCGGCTTTCACAGCCTCAGCCAGAGCAGGGATGCGGGCGTGTGGAATGCGATAGGACGGGCCGGCAACGGTGATACAGCCGATCACCTCACCACTTTCGCCAAAAATCGGCGCGGAGACCGCGCGCTGGCCGATTGAAAATTCCTCATCTGAGATCGAATAGCCGCGGCGTTTGGTTTCCTGCAGGTCCAGCCGAAGGGCGGCGCGATCCCGCAAAGTGTGTTCCGTCCGCTGGGTCAGGGGCTGGTTCAGCAGGCGATCCTGACGCTCCTGTGTGGCATAGGCCAGGACGACCTTGCCGGAGGCCGAACAGTGATAGAGGAACCGGGTGCTAAACTCATCGATCACCGGCATCGGATGCGGGCCCAACACATGGGCCAGATTGCGGGCGGCCTGCCCGTCATCAACCGAAACAACAGCGGATTCCCCACATAGGTTGCGCAGCTCGGACAGTTCCGGTTGGGCCACCAGCGCCAGTTCACGCCGCCGCACCATATCCACGATGGATTGCAGTTCCGAAAAGCTGAGGCTGTAGCTTTGATCGCCGGGTTCACTGCGCAACACATCGCGGTCCAACAGGTCCTGCAGGCAGAAGTTCACCAGATCCGACCCAAACTCCCGGAGGGCCGTTAATTGGTCACGCCTTACCCCATGAGGGGAAGACCGGACCTGCAATATGATGGTTTTGGCGCAGCGCAGGGCATCGGCCATTTCTGGCGCGGGGTCGGGTGGGTCAGGCATGCGATCCCCGGCAGCGGGGGATTTGGGTTCAGTCATCTGCACCTCAAGGTGACGCTGGCATCAGCTTAGACGGGCAACTGGGGCCATGCCAAATGAAACGAACACTGGCCGCATACCGTATGCGTTTAGCCATTTGACGCATCATGCCCAATGCGGCGGCTATGCCGAGACCTCGATCCAGCTTGTCATGCCGCTGGCGGCATGGCCCAGCATGTGACAGTGGAACAGCCACATTCCGGGGTTGTCTGCGACAAAGGCAATGCTGCGTGTTTCGCCGCGTCCCAGCAGCAGCGTATCGCGCATCGGACCGTAGGTGCCGCCCTCCAACACCTCGCGGAAGTGCATGCCATGCAGATGCATCGTATGGGCAAAGGCCGTGTCGTTGCGCAGCTGGATCTGCAGTGCTTCCCCCAAAGCGGCGCGGGTCAACGGCTGATCCGTGCGCCCCGAGATGCCGTTGAAGGCCCAAAACTGCCCTTTGCGTGCCAGATCCCGCATGCCCAGCGTTTTGCCCTGATAGCTTGCTGAGGCCATGCCGCCCATCGCGCCACCCTGCATGTGCAGTTCCAGCGGGCGGGCCCGCGCCAAGGGGGCTGTTGCCATATTGGGGTTCGGTGGCAGGGGGGCAGGGGCCTCGCGCGGTTGGCTGGCAGCCTGGTCGCGCACCGGGAAGGCAACCTGCACCCAGGCCTCTCCATTGGCAGCCTGGCGCAGCAAAAGCGCCTCTTCGGCGGCGGTGATATCGACGATCAGGTCGATACGCTGCCCCGGTGCCAGTACCAGAGGCTCGCTCGCAACAATCGGTTCGGGCAGGGGCATGCCATCAAGTGCCATGACCCAGCCGGACATGCCCTGTAGCGCTAAGGTGAAAATCCGCGCATTGGCCGCATTGATCAGCCGCAGGCGCAGCCTTTCGTTTTGTTTGACCGGGATCACCGCATCGTAATGACCGTTACAGGTCGAGATATTGCCCAGACGACCGGCGTGGCTGCGATCATGCATATTGTCAAAATCGGCAAAGATCTGGCCATCTTCGGGATTCAGGCGCCAGTCATCCAGCAGCAGAACCTCATCACGGTCGACATCTGGCGCATCGGCTTCGGTGACCACCAGCGCCCCGTGCAGCCCGCGCCCCACCTGTTCCGGGCTGGCCCAATGGGCGTGATACCAATAGGTGCCTGCGTCCGGCAGTGCAAAGTCATAGTCAAACTGCCCACCGGGCGGCACAGCCTCCTGCGTCAGTCCAGGCACCCCATCCATCTCGTTAGCAATGCGAATGCCATGCCAGTGTACTGAGGTTGGCTGCGGCAGGCTGTTGACCAGCTGGCGCTGCAACCGGCCACCTTGCGGGTAGCGCAGCACCGGCCCCGGGGCCAATCCATCGTATCCCCAAACCTCGGTCTTGGGGAATTCTGATGGCGCCAGTTGCACCGCACCTTTGCGCGCCTCCAACGGGGCAAAGCCACTTGCTTGGGCGACTTGCGGGCGCCCAAGGGGCAACAGGCTGGCGGTTGCGGCGGATGCGGCGGCACCGATCAGAATATGGCGGCGGTTTGGTTTACTGGGTGGCATGATGTCTCCTCTCCCCCTCAACCTATCGCGCGATGCCGATTTGTCAGCCCGTGGCCTGCGCTAAATCCAAATTGCGGCGATGCGGGTGTCACATCTGGCAGCTTTGCGCCGTTAAGGAGGGGAGGCCAGCGAACAGCTCAATCGTAATCCGGGCAAAACCAAGGCGAATGCGGGCGCAAAGGCGGCACAGGTCGGTCACGGGCCGTCAAATGAACCGAAAGCCGCCTCAGTCTGGCCGCAGCGGGCTGGCTGAGTGAGGGCAAGACATTTGGAGGTAACATGCGTTTAGCGAAGTTCTGCCTGGCGCTGGCCCTGTCCTTTGCAGTGGCCCCGAAAACAGATCCAGCCAATGCCGAAAGCGGCCCTTGGCGCAGCGTGGAAAACATCGCCGGTTGGGAAGCGGTTGGCCGCTTGTCCATCTCGGGCGAAACCATGTGCACCGGCGCTTTGGTGGCCCCCAATCTGGTGCTGACCGCCGCGCATTGCCTATATAATCCTGCCACTGGCCGCCGCGTCCGTGCTGATCGCATCACCTTTCAGGCCGGGCTGTCCAAAGGCCGTGCCAAGGCCGAACGCAGCGTTGTATCTGCCACCGCACATCCCGAATACCGCCACCGCCCAAATGGTGCGGCGCAGGTTGGCCATGATCTGGCTCTTCTGACGCTGGATCAGCCCATCGGCCGAAATGAAGTGGCCCCCCTGGCCTTTGAAGGCCGGCCTGAAAAGGGGGATATCCTAAGTGTCGTGGCCTATACCGTCGGCAATCGTCAGGATCCGCGTATGGCCTACCCCTGTCAGGTGATCGCACGCAAACAGGCCACTTTGGTTCTGAACTGCGAGGTTGATTTTGGTGCCTCGGGCGCGCCGGTTTTTGCCCTGCAGGGCGGACAGCGGCCCTATCTGGTGTCGGTGATCTCTGCCAAGGCTGAAATGGCGGGGCGTGACGTCTCGGTTGGAACCTCACTGGATCCATCGGTGTTGAGCCTGCTGGCCAGTCAGAGCTGAGCTAGCAAAAACCAACCTGTCACGGCTTCAATTCGGCGCTGACCTTGCAGTGCTGCAATTTGCGAAAATCAGGGTTCGCGGAAGGCTTCGCGCGACTTGTAGAGCGGTTTCAGCAAATACTGCAGAACCGTCTTTTCGCCGGTGTGCAGCTCAACCTGTGCCCGCATACCCGGCCGGATCTCAATGGCTTTCTGGCGTTCGGTCAGCCCGGCGCTGTCCACACTGACGGAGACCCGGTAGAAAGGCTCGGCCCTTGGGTCGCGTTCATCCTCAAAAGTGTCAGCGGAAATCAGATCCACTGTGCCTTTGAGCGTGCCGTAAATCGTGTAGTCATAGGCCGTCAGCTTGATTGAGGCCGCTTGACCACGCCCGACAGAGGCGATGTTTTCCGGGCGCACGCGGGCCTCCACAAACAGCTCTTCACCTAACGGGATGATCTCAAAGATCTCTTCCCCCGGCCGCACCACGCCGCCAATGGTGGTCACTGACAGGTTGTTCACGATCCCGCGCATCGGGGCGGTGATCACGGTGCGGTTCAGCTGATCCTGCGCCAGCCGCATTTCCTGTCGCAGCGAAGTAATGTCTTTCAGCGTTTGGGAGTATTCCTCCGCCTGTTCCAACTCGGCGGCGGTGTTGATCTCGGTATAGCGGATTTCGGCTTCAGAGGCGGCTTTGCGGGCTTTGTTGACCTCTAGCAGGGCGACAAACTCTTTCTTATAGAGCCGCTCCATATTGGCGAGTTCTGATTTGGCCTGTTCCAGCACAACCAGCGCCCCTTCACGGCGGGAGTTCAGGTCGGTCTGCCGGGCCTTCAGAAGCGCCCTTTCTGAGGTCAGGATGGTCTGCGATCGCGCGGCCAGCGTCTCTGAGACGTCAAATTCATAGGCGCCGGCAATTTCCGCCTCCAGCCGCAGGCGTTTGATCTCCAGCGCGTCGATCTGATCCTGCAGATCGTCAAAGGCGGTGCGGAACTTGGTGTCCTGCAGGGTGGCCAGGATCTGCCCTGCCTCCACCAGGTCGCCCTGTTTGACGGCTAGGTCTGACAGGATCCCGCCCTCAAGGTTTTGAATGATCTGCGATCGAGAGGAGGAGACAACTTCGCCCTCAGCGCGCACAATCTCATCCACCACGGCAAAAGCAGCCCAGGCGATGAACAGGGCAACGGCCAGCCCGACCAAGCGAATGGTCAGCCGGGACAGGCGGCTGTGATCGTCAAAGCTTTCGTCAAAATCGCGTTCGCTGATCCCGGACATCAGCCCCGCTCCCCGCTGGCAAGATGGGCCAGAACCTGTTCGCGCGGCCCATCCACGACCAAACGACCGGCCTGTAGGATCAGGGTGCGGTTTGACAGTGCCAGAATGGGGGTGCGGTGTGTGGCGATCAACGCGGTGCGGCCCTGCAGCCAGCCCTCCAGACGGCTGACCAGCGTCCGCTCCAGCGTCTGATCCAAGGCAGCGGTCGGTTCGTCCAGCAGCACAATCGAAGGGTTCTGCAGCCACAGGCGCGCCCAGCCGATTGACTGACGCTGCCCGATCGACAGACCTTCGCCCCCATCGCGGATCTGCAGGTCCAGCCCTTGCGGATGTGCCCGCAGGAAGGGGCCAAGACCGGCAAATTCCAACGCCTGCATCAGGCGGTCATCATCCCGCTCCAACTGATTGAGGTTCAGGTTGTCGCGCAGCGAACCGGCAAACAGGCGAATATCTTGGCTGAGGTAGCCAATCCCGCGGCGCAGGTCGCGCGGATCGATCTGGGACATGTCGGTGCCGTCCAGCATCACCCGCCCCTTGCTGGGCGCATAAAGACCCGATAGCAGTTTCAGCAGAGTCGATTTGCCAGATCCGTTTGCGCCCAGAATGGTGACGCGCTGACCGGGTTTGATCACCACAGCAGGCACGTCCAATGTGGCCGGACCGTCTTCATCATAGGCGAAATGCACCTCGCGCAGCTCAAACTGGCCTTGGAATGTCTCACGGCGCAGATAGCGCCGTTCATTGTCACGTTCCTGCGGGGCGAGGGCGATGGTATCAAGGCTTTCCAGCGCGGCCTTCACGTTGCTCCAGCGGGCCAATGTGCCGGCAAACTGGGTCAGCGGCGCCAGGGTGCGGCTGGTCAGGATGCCTGTGGCGATGATGGTGCCGACGGTGAATTGCCCGGCAAAGACAAGGTAGGTGCCGATGACCACGGTGGCGATATAGGTGGTTTGCTGCACGCCCTGCGACCAGTAAGTCAGGGTGGATGACAGGCGCCGCTGCTCTGCCGAGGCATAGGAGGATACGGCGTTCAGCTCATCCCACAGCCGCAGAATACGGTCCTCGCCGCGTTGGGTCTTCACCGTGTCCAGCTCGCTGACCACCTCTTGCAGCAACCGGCCCGCCTTGGCCGAGGCGCCTTGGGTCTGACGGGTCAGCGTAATCATGCGTTTTTGCAGCACATAGGCGGGCAGCACCATCAGGGTACCGCCGAGGACCAGAACCCAGACCAGATTGCCCGCGATTGACGCCACCAGCGCCAGGAACAACAGGATAAAAGGCATATCCGCCAACACAGCGATGGTGGAGGAGGTGAAAAATTCGCGCACAGACCCGAAATCGCGCATCGCGGCAAACAGGCCTGAGGGGGGCAGGGCCCGTTGATCAGACCGCATCCCCAGCAGGCGGCGCATCAGCATGTTCTGGATCGACAGTTCCATCCGCCGCCCCGCCGCATCCGACAGCCGGGCGCGGGCCAGTTTCAACAGGCCTTCCAGCCCGATGGCCATGATGGCACCAATGGCCAGCACCCACAGCGTCGCCTCGGACTGATGCGGGATCACCCGGTCATAGACCTGCAGCGAAAACAGCGCCACAGCCACGGCCAGCACATTGGCCACCAATGACCCAAGCATGATCTCACTGATATGACGGCGGAACTTTGGCAGTTCGCCCCAGAACCAATGGCCCTTGGTCAGTTGCGGCACATGGCGTTCGGCCATCTGACGCAGGCTGGTTTTGGCGGCCAGAATGGTGCCGGTGAAATGCGGTGTGAATTCTGCCAGCGGCACTTCGGCGCGATTGTCGGGGCAGGTGGTGTCATAGATCGTCAGCACCTCATCTTCTTGTGACAGGATGAGAATGGACTGCCCATTGCTCATCTCAGCAATCGCGGGCCAGAGCGTGGGGGCTGGCGTGACCTTCTGGCTGATCTTTGGGGCTATGCCTGCGTGATCCAGCGCCTTGGCCAGCGCCTTCAGGGAAACATCACCAGGGGATTGTACCCACATGTATTCGGCCACATCCGTCAGCGGCACCTCTTCGCCGTGTAGCCCGGCAAGGGTTGCGATCAGCGCGGCACGGTGCTGGATCCGTTTGGCGGTGCCTTCGATGAGGGATTGGATTTCCGGCGCAGTGTCCTGTGCCGGTGCAGCAGCTGCCACTGGTGCCGTGGGGGGGGGGGGCAGGCGTAGCTTGGGCGTGGCCCGGCGTATTTGCGGGCTTTGCCGTCTTTGGCACGGTCGGGTTGATCGACAGGATGACCGGACCTTTCTGGCTCAAATCGCGCCCCCGTCAGCCAGCACACCCAGATCCCGCGCCAATTCTAGTTGAACCAGGATCACCTCATATTTTGCGTCCAGCCGCTCCATCTCGCGGCGGGTCAGCTGTTCGTAGATATTGACCACTTCCAGAACCGAGCGCTGGCCGGCTTTGAACTGTGACTGGAACAGGCTGAACGTCTTGCGGCTTTCACGCACCAGCTTGGCGGTTTCGCGTTCCTGCCGTTGCAGCGAAACCAACCGCTGTTCCAGCCGCGACCGGTTGCGGCGGGCGGTTTCGCGCGCCTCCACCACGTTTTCACGGGCGGTTTCCTTGCTGTTTTCAATCGCATCCAGCCGCGCTTTGGTGCCAAAGCCCAACCCCTGCGAGGTGCCAGCGTTCAGCGCGCCCGAGGTGCCGTTGCGGTTCAACGTGCCCGAGGCGCTGAGCCCCGGCAGTTGGCCCGCACGTTCCGCTGTGGCCTGCGCCACGGTGCGTTTGGCCTCGGCTTCGGCCTTGATAACGCTCAAGGGGTCCAATCCGTCAGGGGCGTAGGACTTCAGCGGGGCTACGTCAGAGGCGGGGATATCCAGCCCCAGCATGGCCTGCAGTTCGGCGCGGGCGGTGTTGGCCTGTTCGGCGTCCAGATCCCGCGAGGCGCGCAGATCCAGCAGTTTGCCCTCAACCATCCGCTGATCGCCCTTGTCAGATACGCCACCGGCCACACGGCCGTCGACGATCCGTTTGAACCCCTGCATCTGGCTGATGGCCTTGCCGCCCATCGCCGCTTTGTCCTGCCCGCGCAGCGTGGTCAGATATAGGCTCAGCGCGGTATAGACCCGATCGTTTTGATCCTGTGACAGGGTGACGGCGGCCACCTCAACGTCAGCGGCGGCATAGGCGCGTTCTGCCTTGCGCTTGCCGTTGTCATAAAGCACCTGATCCACCACCAGTGAGGCCAGGGTTTCCCCCAGTGAGGTGAGTGAAACTGTGCTGGAAAGCGTCGGCAGCCAGTTCTTGTTCTCAGCCTCCGCCCGCAGTTTGGCGCTGCGCAATTCGGCCTCAGCCGCGCGGCTGCCTGCCGTCAGTGCAGCATCGGCAACGCGGTCATAAATCCCGTCCTCTGGCAGGACCGACCGGCGGGCCACCAGAGTTTCAACCACTTCCCCCTCACCTGCGGCGTCAAAATCAGTGGCTTCCGGGCTGCTGTGCGCTTGCGTGGGGGCAGGGGCCTCGCCCGCCAGATGGGGCGGGGCAAAGTTCAGGCCACCACCCAGCCCGCCGGTCATGCAACCAGCCAGCACCGTTGTCGCGCAGAGCAGTGAGAGGGCCTTGGACGGGATCACCCGGGTGGTCTCCTGAATGGCTTGGGGTGGACGGGTGGTTGGGGCGGCGGTCCGCCCCAACGCGAAGTTAGATGATGACGTTGATGTCCTGGTCGATGACCAGCGTCACCCCATCATCGCCGATGGTGTAAACATCATAGGCCTCGCCATCGATGGTTTCGGTACTTCCGGTACGCTGGGCGCCTGCAACGGTGACCTGATCGTCGCCATTGCCGTGGATCGTCAGCGTGTCCGACGTATCCGACAGCGCCTTGATCTGCGCCTCGGTCAGGGTCAACTGGGTGCCTGCGGCATAGTCCAGTTCAATGGCTTCAATCTGGAAGTCACCGATTTGGGCATGGCCCAATGTGCCGGCGTTGGTTGCGTTGTCATCCAGAACCACCATCGTGTCGGACACATTGCCCGCATCATCCGTGGCCGAGACCACCAGATTGGTGCCATCAGGAACCCGTGGATTGAAGGCATGCATGGTGGTGGCGCCCAGATCCACTTCAGTCGGTGAAAGCTCGGTCGTGGTGCCATTGGCGTTGAGGGTTGAGATCGTGTGATCCGAACCATCTGCAACCAGAGTGATCGCGCTGATATCATCATCAGACTGGGTGACGCTGTCGACCAGCGGATTGGACACCTCGGTATCCACAAAGAAGGTGGTGGAGGAGGTGCCGACATTGCCCACGGCATCGATCGTGGTCACGGTGGCGGTGGTTTCATATTCACCGCGCGGCAGGCTGCCGGGTTCATAGGTGACCGACCAGCTGCCACTGGCGTCAGCGGTTGTGGTGCGGGTCACACCTTCGACCACAACGGTGACCGAGGCCCCAGGTTCCGCAGTGCCATCTAGCACCAGACCCTGGCTCATCTCAGCCGCGTTGACAAAGCTGTCCCCGCCGATGGTGGTTTCTGTGACCTCAATGGTGGCGGCGGTGGTGGTGTCCACGCGGATCGCGCGGCTTGCCTGTTCTGTGTTGCCTGCGGCATCGGTGATGGTCGCAACAACAGTGGTGTCATATTCACCGGCGCGGATATCGCTGCTGGCGTAGGTCACAGCCCAGGTGCCGTTGGCCGCCACTGTGGTGGTTTTGCTGACGCCGTCCATCTGAACGGTGACACTGGCCCCAGCTTCGCCGGTGCCGGTTAGGGTCACGCCTGTGCCAGCCTCGGCTGCGTTGATGATGTCATCACCCCCGGCCTGACCTGCATCAACCGCCACACCGATTTCCGTGTCCACGCTCACTGTGGCACGGGTGGTGGCGGTGTTGCCTGCGGGATCGGTGGCGGTCACGGTGACGGCTGCCTGATAGGTGCCAGCAGGAATGTCCGCGGTAGTGAAACTGGCTGACCAGCTGCCATCCTGTGCGGCGGTGACCAGCCGGGTTGCGCCCTCGAGCGTGACCTGAACCATCGCGCCAGCCTCGGCCATGCCGGTCAGGGTGACGCCTCCTGCAGCCTCAGCCGCATTGATCATATCGTCGCCTGCAATCGGCGCGTCCAGACCAACAAGGGTGGAGGTGTCCACCCGCATCACAGAAGAGGTGGTTGAGACATTGCCAACCCCATCCGTCGCGGTGACGTTGATGGTGGCATCATATTCGCCCGATGGGATCTCGGCGGCCGCGTAGGTCGCCGACCATGTTCCCGCGTTGGTGGCGGTGACGGTGCGGGTGACGCCCATCATCTCCACCACAACGGTCGATCCCGCTTCAGCCGTGCCGGTCAGGGTCAGGCCCTGTGCCGCCTCGGTGGCATTCAGCATATCATCGCCGGCAATCGGCGTGTTCAGGGCCACATTGCCTTCGGTGTCAATATGCAGGGTGTAGTTGGTGGTGGTGCTGTTGCCCGCCGCATCGGTCGCAACCAGCTGTACAGCACTGTCGTAAGTGCCCGCCGCCACTTGACCCGCGCTGAAGAAGAGCGACCAGCTGCCGTCATTTGCGACGGTTGTTGTGGTGGTCTGCCCCTGGAAGGAGATCGACAGGCTTGCGCCCGGTTCCCCGGTGCCGGCCAGCGTCACCCCGTCAGAGGCTTCGGCCGCGTTGATCACATCGTCGCCTTCCACCGTGCCCATGGCGATGGCCGGGGCGATGGTGTCAACCTCGATACTGTCGGTGACAACCGTTGTGTTGCCGCGCGCATCCACCGCAGTGATGGTGGCGTCGATGGTGTATTCCCCTTCGGCCAGCACATTGCGCGCAAAGAATACCGACCAGCTGCCGTCCTCGGCAATGGTGGTGGTCTGGCTGTGGCCGTTGACCTCAACCGTAACGGTTGCACCCGCTTCGCCCTGGCCAGACAACACGTGACCGTCATCATGTTCGGCCGCATTGACCACTTCACCAACCGAAACGGTGCCTTCGCTGACCGAAACGGCAGGCGGGGAGGTGTCAATGTCCACGGCCGGGCCATCGAGGGTGAATGTCTTGTCGTCCGGGTTCACCACGGTGACCTGGCTTTCGTACACACCATCGGCAGGCAGATCCGCAGCCTGATAGGTAACCGACCAGGTGCCATCGCCGCCCACGGTTGTGGTCTGGACGGAGCCGCCAACAACAACGGTGACGTCGGAACCTTCTTCACCAGTGCCTGAGATGGTCACCGCATCCGGGGTCGGGCCACCGGTTTCATAGGTCGCTTCGGGATCGTTGACCGTGGGGGTGATTTCACCGCCACCGCCGATCACTTTGTTGGCTACGTAGCCGCCGCCCAAAACCGCCGCGCCGGCGGCTGCGGCACTGCCCAGCCCGCCAAGGACCGGGGCCACCAGAGGGGCCACCACGGGTTCAACCCGTTCCAGATCCAGGAAGACCAGCTGGTCATAGGCGCTCCACTTTCCGCTGGTATCGACCGCGTTGTAAGAGGCGAGGTATTGGTCCCCGACCTGACCGCCCAAGTCTACATGTTGAATTTCACCATGTGCCGAGAGGAACAATTCAGGCTCGCGCCCGTCCTCAAAGAAATAGCCCTGTATCGTTACGGTTTGACCGTTGCTTAATTCAACGATCAGATCGTCACCGCTGGTGCGGTAGGCGATAACATCCTGTGGGGCCAGGTTCAGTGAAATCTGAGACCCGGTGAAAAAAGGAATAATGTTGCCGTCTGCTGGGCTGCTTTGGCCATAGGAAACGGTGCCGCCCGCGCTACGGACAGAGTAATTCACTGCACTCATCAGCTTACTGCTCTCTCAAAAAGTAGGGCTTTTGCCCATTATCTAGATTACTTCAGGCATACTATAGGGCAGACCGCGAAAGCTAGTGGTTTTTGTTGAAATTAAGGCAAAATATGGGTTTTTGTTGCCACGATCGGGCGTGGATCCGCGGTAATCCCGTGTGTTTGCAGGCAAAATTTCCCTTCATAGGTGTCGAAAAGTCGACGCAGGTGTCGTGTTTTGGTAACATGTCTCACACGAATCCGGTTTAGACTGTTGAATGTGTGCTGCTGTTTTCGCGGTGTGCTGTGGTATTTTGCGGTCGGTGCCTGGCGGAATTGAATGATGTGTTATGCGCCTCTTCTGCAGGGGGCATGATTTGAAAACCGCTAAATTCCTATGATTATAATGGGCTTACGCCACGGCGCCTGATGTCTACTAATAAATTAGTTGACGGTTTGATCCACGTCTGCGAACGTGTGCACATCCGGCGGGAGGCCGGCCAATTACTCAATTTGGGAGGACAAGATGCGCAAGTATCTTATGTCCGCTGTCGCGGCTGTCGCCGTGATTGCGGGAACGCATCCTTTGCATGCTGACGAAGCTGCCGCCAAGCGGTGGATTGACGCTGAATTCCAGCCGTCGTCGCTGAGCAAAGATGAACAGATGAGCGAAATGCAGTGGTTTATTCAAGCTGCACAACCCTTCGCTGGTATGGAAATCAACGTTCTGTCTGAAGGCATTCCAACCCACGGCTATGAAGCCGAGGTTCTGACCAAAGCCTTTGAAGAGATCACCGGCATCAAAGTGAACCACCAGATCCTCGGTGAGGGCGAAGTGGTGCAGGCGGTGCAGACCCAGATGCAGACCAAGCGGAACCTCTATGACGGCTACGTCAATGACTCCGACCTGATCGGCACCCACTCGCGTCTGCAGCTGGCATATAACCTGACCGATCAGATGGCAGGGGATTGGGCGGCGACCACCAGCCCGACGCTGGATCTGGATGACTTCATGGGCACCCAGTTCACCACCGGTCCCGATGGCGACCTCTACCAGCTGCCCGACCAGCAGTTCGCGAACCTCTACTGGTTCCGCAAAGACTGGTTTGATCGCGCCGACCTGCAGGAAGCCTTCAAAGCCAAGTATGGCTACGATCTGGGTGTTCCGGTCAACTGGTCGGCCTATGAAGACATCGCTGAGTTCTTCTCCAACGATGTGAAGAACATCGATGGTGTCGATATCTACGGCCACATGGACTACGGCAAACGCGCCCCTGACCTGGGTTGGCGTATGACCGATGCTTGGCTGTCGATGGCTGGCGCTGGTTCCAAAGGTGAGCCGAACGGCGTGCCGATCGACGAATGGGGCATCCGCATGGAAGCCGGTTCCTGTAACCCTGCTGGTGCATCGGTCACCCGCGGTGGTGCAGCAAACGGTCCTGCAGCGGTCTATGCGATCCGCAAATGGGACGAGTGGCTGCGCAACTACGCACCGCCCGGTGCCGCATCCTTTGACTTCTACCAGTCGCTGCCGGCTCTGAGCCAGGGCAACGTTGCCCAGCAGATCTTCTGGTACACCGCCTTCACCGCCGACATGGTGAAGCCGAAGTCCGAAGGCAACAACACTGTGGATGACGAGGGCTTCCCGCTGTGGCGGATGGCGCCCAGCCCGCATGGTCCTTACTGGGAAGAAGGTCAGAAGGTTGGCTATCAGGACGTTGGATCTTGGACCTTCCTGAAGTCGACCCCCTCGGATCGTGCTCAGGCGGCCTGGCTTTATGCCCAGTTCGTGACCTCGAAAACCGTCGACGTGAAGAAGTCCCACGTGGGCCTGACCTTCACCCGCGACAGTTCCGTGAACCACGAAAGCTTCACCGAACGTGCACCGAAACTGGGTGGTCTGGTAGAATTCTACCGCTCGCCTGATCGTGTTGCATGGTCGCCGACCGGTGTGAACGTTCCGGACTATCCGAAGCTGGCCCAGATCTGGTGGCAGCAGATCGGTGATGTGAACTCGGGTGCCTTCACTCCGCAGGAAGCGATGGACCGTCTGGCCGAAGAAATGGACATCACCATGGCCCGGATGCAGCGTGCCGACGAAGCACAAAACATCTACGGCGGCTGCGGCCCGCGTCTGAACGAAGAAAAAGACGCTGAGTGGTGGTTCGCAAACGGTGGCGCCAAGCCGAAGTTGGACAACGAAAAGCCGCAGGGCCAAACCGTCAACTATGACGATCTGGTTGCGCGCTGGAACGCCAACTAAGCCGCCGCTGAAACCCGGCGTCTGACCGCTCCTCTCCCCGTGGTCGACGCAGGCTGGGGCCACCCTATGGCCCCAGCCTCTTGCCGCCCGGCATCTGACCAGAGGTGGCGCAAAACCCCAAGATACAAGGGTGCAAAATGGCACTTGAATTGAAAGAGATCACCAAGGTGGTGCAGGGGGTAACCCATATCAAGCCCACCAGCCTGACGTTGGAACAGGGACATTTCAACGTTCTCCTCGGCGAAACCGGATCCGGCAAAACCTCTCTGATCAAGATGATGGCCGGCCTTGATCCCATCGCCTCGGGCCAGATCCTGATGGATGGCGTGGATGTCACCAAACTGACCACCCAGAAACGCAAGATCAGCCTGGTTCACCAGTTCTTTGTGAACTACCCACATATGACGGTCTTTGAAAACATCGCCTCGCCGCTGAAAGTGGCCGGCATGGCCAAGTCCGAGATTGAGGGCCGCGTGCAGGAAGCCGCAGACATTCTGCAGCTTGCCCCGATGCTGCATCGTCGCCCGCATGAACTCTCAGGTGGTCAGCAGCAGCGTTGCGCCCTGGCGCGTGCCATTGCAAAGGACAGTCAGGCCGTGTTCCTGGATGAACCACTGGCCAACCTTGATTACAAACTGCGCGAAGAACTGCGGGAAATGCTGCCTGAGCTGTTTGCAGGACGCGGCGCTGTGGTTGTCTACGCAACCTCAGAACCCGAAGAGGCCTTGCTGCTGGGCGGCGAAACCGCCCTGATGATGGACGGCCGCGTGGCCCAGTTTGGCGCCACCGCAGATCTTTATCGTGCGCCCGCCAGCCTGACCTCGGCGCAGGTCTTCTCAGACCCGCCGATCAACTACGCACCGGTGCAAAAGCAGGGCGACAGGATTGTCATGGGCGATGTCAGCTGGGCGGCCGAAGGGGCCGCAGCCGGACTGGCCGATGGCGGATACACCGTTGCGGTGCGCCCGCATCATATCCTGCCGCAACCCAGCGGCGGTGCCACGGTGGCCTTGAAAGGGCGCATTGGCGTGACGGAGCTGTCAGGTTCTGAAAGTTCGGCGCATTTCACCTTTGACGATCACGGCTGGGTCTCACTGGCCCATGGCGCACACCCCTATGAGGTGGGCGAGGATCATACGTTTTACATGGATGCCGGGGCGTGTTTCTACTTCGCCGCTGACGGCAGCCGGGCCGCCTGAGGGGGGCGAGATGGCTAAAATTACACTGAAAAACCTGCGCCATTCCTACATGCCCAATCCAAAAGGGCCTGAGGATTACGCGCTGAAAGAGGTCGACCTGGACTGGCAGGATGGCGGGGCCTATGCGCTGCTGGGGCCGTCCGGTTGCGGAAAATCGACGCTTCTCAACATCATCTCCGGCCTTTTGGTGCCGTCTGAGGGGCAGATCCTCTTTGACGGTCAGGACGTCACCCAACTGCCACCTGACCAGCGCAACATTGCGCAGGTGTTCCAGTTCCCGGTGATCTACGACACCATGACCGTCTATGACAATCTGGCCTTCCCGCTGAAAAACCGCGGTGTGGATCAGGCGACCATTGACCGCCGCGTCCGTGAGATCGCTGAGATGCTGGAAGTCACCGACATGCTGAACCGCCGCGCGGCGGGCCTCAGCCCGGACAACAAACAGAAGATCTCGATGGGTCGTGGTCTGGTGCGTGATGACGTGAACGTCGTGATGTTCGATGAACCTCTGACGGTGATTGACCCGCATCTGAAATGGAAGCTGCGTTCAAAACTGAAGGAACTGCATCAGCGCGTCAAAGCGACGATGATCTATGTGACCCACGACCAGACTGAGGCGCTGACCTTTGCCGATAAGGTTGTGGTGATGCAGCTGGGCGAGGTGGTGCAGATCGGCACCCCGGTGGAGCTGTTTGAACGCCCCGCCCATACCTTTGTGGGCCATTTCATCGGCTCTCCGGGCATGAACGTGCTGCCCGCCGAACTGCGCGATGGCGCGGCCTATTTCCACGGTCAGCAGGTTGCTCTGGAAGGTCCGGTGAACCCGGGCACAACGGGCAAGGTTGAAATTGGTGTACGGCCGGAATTTGTCTCGCTGGGGGACAGCGGCATTGAGGCCACCGTGCGCCGGGTGTCCGACGTCGGCCGGCACTACGTCATCGACGCTGAGGCCGGCGGCAGCAAAATCTCCGCCATCCTGAACGGCACCGCGCCGATGGTTGGCGAAACCGTGCATCTGCAGTTCCGCGCTGACCAAACCCGCGTCTACGCCGATGGCTGGATCGCCAGCACGCCCGCAACAGAGGAGAGCGCGGCATGAAAACCGAAAACCAAAAAGCCTGGTTCTTCGTTCTACCGGTTCTATTGCTGGTGGCGTTCAACGCGCTCATCCCGATGATGACCGTGGTCAACTACTCGGTGCAGGAAACCTTTGGCGATAACATCTTCTTCTGGGAAGGTCTGACCTGGTTTGAACAGATCCTGCGGTCCGACCGCTTCCATGCGGCGCTGGGGCGGCAGTTCATGTTCACCTTCCTGATCCTGATCATCGAGGTGCCACTGGGCATCGCAATTGCGCTGGCGATGCCGCGTCAGGGCTTCTGGGTGCCGGTCTGTCTGGTGCTGATGGCCCTGCCGATGCTGATCCCATGGAACGTCGTGGGCGCGATGTGGAACATCTTTGCCCTGCCGGACATTGGCCTGTTGGGTTACTTCCTGAACCACGTTCTGGGCATCAACTACGACATGACCCAAGATCCCATTGCGGCCTGGGTGACCATCATCACGATGGATGTCTGGCACTGGACCTCTCTGGTGGTTCTGCTGGCCTATGCCGGTCTGGTTTCGATCCCCGAGGCCTACTATCAGGCGGCCAAAATTGACGGCGCCTCCAACTGGTCGGTGTTCCGCTTCATCCAGCTGCCTAAGATGAAAAACGTCCTGACCATCGCGATCCTGCTGCGGTTTATGGACAGTTTCAACATCTACACCGAGCCCTTCGTGCTGACCGGTGGTGGCCCTGGCAACTCGACCACGCTGTTGTCCATCGATCTGGTGAAGATCGCGCTGGGTCAGTTTGACCTTGGACCGGCCGCTGCCATGTCGCTCATCTACTTTGCAATCACGCTCTTTGTGTCCTGGCTGTTCTACACGCTGATGACCAAAGACGACCTGAACTAAGGAGGCAGGAATGCGCAAACGTTCTCTTGTCCCGATCGCTTACATCTTCTTCCTGATGCTGCCGATCTACTGGCTCGTCGCGATGAGCTTTAAGACGACCAATGAAATCCTCGCCGGGTTCTCGCTGTTCCCGCAGACCTTCACGCTGGAGGCCTATCAGACGATCTTCACCGATCCGACCTGGTATTGGGGTTACATCAACTCGATCATCTACGTGTCGCTGAACACGGTGATCTCCATCGCGGTGGCGCTGCCGGCGGCCTATGCCTTCAGCCGGTATCGCTTCCTCGGCGACAAGCAGCTGTTCTTCTGGCTGCTGACCAACCGGATGGCACCGGCGGCCGTCTTCGCCTTGCCCTTCTTCCAGCTCTATTCGGCGGTGGGCATCTTTGACACCCATCTTGCCGTGGCTCTGGCGCATTGCCTGTTCAACATCCCTCTGGCGGTCTGGATTTTGGAAGGCTTCATGGGCGGTGTGCCCAAAGAACTGGATGAAACGGCCTATGTGGATGGCTATTCCTTCCCGCGTTTCTTCGTCTCGATCTTCATCCCGACGATCAAAGCCGGTGTTGGTGTGGCTGCCTTCTTCTGCTTCATGTTCTCATGGGTGGAGCTGCTGCTGGCGAAAACCCTGACCGCTGTTGCGGCCAAGCCGATCGCCGCCACCATGACCAAAACCGCATCCTCTGCGGGCTATGAGTTGGGGCTTCTGGCGGCGGCGGGCACGCTGACCATCATCCCCGGTGCCGTGGTGATCTACTTTGTCCGCAATTACATCGCGAAGGGCTTCGCGATGGGGAGGGTTTGATATGTTGAGTTGGATGGCTTGGACCTGGCCCACCGCGCTGGTCTTCATTGGATTGTTCAGCGCCATTGGTCTGCTGACGGTGATCGAAATCAAATACCCCGGCGGGGCCGAGCGGAAAGGGATCCTGGGCCTTGTGACCACCCGTGGCGACCGCCTGTTCCTAACCTGCCTGGGCACCAGTTTCATCTTCCTGGCCTGGCTGGGTCTGGTCGGTATGCCGCTCTGGGCGCCGCTTGGGATTTCCATCGGCTGGGGGATCCTCTGCTTCTGGAAAGTCTGAAGCTGGATTGAAAATATGCAAACGGCCCGGGGGAAACCTCGGGCCGTTTTGTTTTTGGCGTTGCCGGTTCTGTTCGGTGCCGGACTGGTTACGATGACAGTTCCTCTGGCCGCTTCCAGCCTGTTAGCGAACTCTTGGTGAAGGCGGGGCTAAAGTGCAGTTGGCGCTGTTCAAAACAGTTGGCAGGCTAAGATCGACCGGACGCGTGATCCCACAGCATAGCGAGGCGCTGTATTGGTCAGCTCTCAGCCAAGGACAACACATAAAAAAGGCGGCCCCTCAGAGCCGCCTCAATAGGTCGAAAGTCCGTCCTTACCAGCTGCGCTGTGCCATCGTGTTAAGCTGGTTCAGCCGCTCCAGATTGGCCACGGAGGACAGCATGATCCGCTCATGGCTCCAGTCCTTGGGCTGGGCGACCGCGGTGGCGGTGGCCAACACAGCAGCGATCATGACCAAGGACATCGCCATGCTCAGCGCCCGGGTATCGCGGCTGGGGCTGCTTTGATCCGCTGCAATTTCCAGGATCCGGTCTTTCAGCATCGACCGACGCCCCAGAACGGGCAGGGCGCGCCCGACCAGCGGCACCCCAAAGGCGGCGGGCTGACCCACCGCATGACGGCTGCGCCGCGCCACGGCGAGCAACCGCATCGAATAGCCATGTGGATCAAATCGGCGACGGCGCAGATAGTTGCGGTCGCAGACCAGTTCCCCCAATTTGCGCAGGCGCGAGCTGAGGAACCAGAAACCGGGGTTCAGCACCACCAGCGGTGAGATTAGCGACAGCGCCACCTCAGCATCCACATCCCCCTGGCGAATATGCTGCAATTCATGACCCAGTGACATCTGCATGGCATCACGATCCGCGCAGAAGCTGAGCGGCAGCACAACATAGTAGTGCCACAGCCCACGGGTCGAAAACGGCACGCTGACGCTGGGGCTGAGGACAATGCGCAGCCGACGGCCACGGCGCAACACTTGACCACCCTGAATGGCGCGTCGAATGCGAATGACGTTCACGATCAGATAGACCAGCCGGCCGACAAAGGCGCCAGCAAAGACCAGCAGCACACCAAGCGCCAGCCAGCTGCTGCCTTGGCTCAACTGATCAATCCAACGCGATTTTATCTCCAACAGCGATGTCACCTCACCGGCAGACATCGACAGGTTGCCCTTAAGATATTGCGAAACAACAAGTTCCGTCGCGTTGATCGAGGTCGCATAGCTGGTCGCCAGCAGGGCCGGCAGGGCCAGTGGCACCAGCGCAATGGCGGCGATTGCGGTCAGCCCCAATCGTCGTCGCGTCAGAAAATTACGGCGCTGCCCGGACAGCGCAAAGAGACCATCAAAAATGGCAAAAACAAGCGCGGCCATGAGTACCATTCCCTGGACCCAGACCATCCCCCCTACGAGTTGTTCAACCGTCATCCTTTCTGATCCTCGTCTCAATGATCGCCTTAATTTCTTGGATCATTTCATCCGTCAGATCCTCATTGTCCACCAGCCGCGCAACCAGCGCGGTCGGGGTCCCCCCAAATAAGGAATCTGATAAGTTTTTCAGAGATTTGCCTTCATACTCGCTGCGCTTGACGGTGGGGGTGTAGATCAGGCTGCGGTCCTGCCGCTCTGAGGTTACATATCCTTTGTCGTCAAGGATCTTCATGATGGTCGCAACTGACGTATAGGCCCGTTTGCTTTCGCCTGAAAGCGCCGCCATCACCTCGCGCACGGAACCTGATCCGATCTGCCACAGGGCAATCATCAGTTCTAATTCAACATCCGTGAGCATCTCACTGCGTCGCCGTGGCACCAAACTCTCTCCGTCCATTCATTACTAATTAATTCGTATACGATTGCACCTTACGAAGAAAGGAATTTTTGCCCGACTTGGCTCCTGCCGAGCCCGCAAACATCACCTGTGCCAGTTGGCCCCAGACAGAGTTTTTCATGCGGGCACCACGATCGTCGCTGTGCGGCATCGGAAACACGCACGAAGGTCTGTCCCAAAAGAACATGACCACTCACTGTGCGGTTTCCTTTGAGTGGGCTGCCGCCGCATGTGTCATGGACGGCTTCCCCTGCATTTTCGCAGTTCACGCAGGCCCACTTACCGCATGACAAACGGATTGGCCATTGGCGTTTCAGCGGTGCTGATCCAGGTCGTCTGCGTGCGCGTGTAGTCCAAAATCGCCTCCATTCCCGCTTCGCGCCCATAGCCCGACTGGTTAAATCCACCAAATGGCGCGATGGGGGAGACGGCGCGATAGGTGTTGATCCAACAAATGCCCGAACGCAACCGTCCCGAAACACGGTGTGCCCGCGCCAGGTTTTGGGTGAACACGCCAGAGCCCAACCCAAACTCCGTGTCATTGGCCAGATCAATCGCCTCGTCCTCCGTGTCGAACGGCAAAAGGGACATCACAGGGCCAAACATTTCCACCTTCAAGGTCTCAACCTCAGCGTCGGGGCATTCCACCAAGGTTGGCACCATATAGTTGCCGGGGCGGTCCAGCGGGGCACCACCGAATCTGATCGTAGCGCCCTGATCTTGCGATTTTCTTAACGTCTGTCGGATCACCTCAACCTGCGCCTGGGTGCACAGTGGGCCGACGTGGGTTTCCGTGGCCAGCGGGTCACCCACCCGAATGTCGCGGGCTTTCTCCGCAATTCTGGCCACCAGGGTTGGGTAAATGCCGCGTTGCACCAGGGCGCGCGACCCGGCCACACAGCTTTGACCAGAGGCACCGAAATTGCCGGCGATCAGCCCGTTTGCTGCTGCCTCCACATCCGCATCATCAAAAACGATGATCGGGGATTTTCCCCCGAGTTCCAATGTGGTTACGGCAAAGTTCTCGGCCGAGTTGCGCACC
Source organism: Thalassovita autumnalis (assembly GCF_001458255.1). Lineage (GTDB taxonomy): Bacteria > Pseudomonadota > Alphaproteobacteria > Rhodobacterales > Rhodobacteraceae > Thalassobius > Thalassobius autumnalis. The sequence goes on along the minus strand of NZ_CYSB01000040.1, from coordinate 355,495 downwards.
ACATGTTTGGCCGTTTCAGGCCCGCCGGTGAAGGCTATCCGGTCCACATCAGGGTGACGGGTCAGGGGGATTGCGCAGCCCTCGGCGTCGCCGGTGATCACGGAAACAACGCCGGGCGGAAATCCGGCGGCTTCGATCAGCTTGGCAAATTCGAACATCGGCGCGGGGGCCTGTTCGGAGGCTTTCAGTACCACGGTGCAACCTGCCGCCAAGGCCGGGCCAAGCTTGGTTGCCGTTAAGAACATTTGCGCGTTCCAAGGCACAATCGCGGCTACAACCCCGATGGGCGCCCGTCGGGTGAAGACGTGCATGTCAGGTTTGTCGATCGGTAAAACCGCACCTTCCAGCTTGTCCGCCAGGCCGGCGTAATAGCGGTAATAATCCCCGACATAGGCCGTCTGACTGCGCGTTTCTGCCAGCAGTTTTCCGCTGTCGGTGGTCTCGACGCGGCCGATGGTCTCTGCATGTTCTTCGATCAATTCTGCCAATCGATAGAGCAGCTTACCGCGCGCCGTCTGGCTGAGGTCGCGCCACTCGGGCGCCTCAAGTGCGCGCCGTGCAGCGGCGACGGCGCGGTTGACATCTTCGGGCGCGGCGCAGGCAAATTCTGCCCAGACCTCACCCGTGGCGGGGTTTTCCGACGTCATGGTCTGACCGGTTGCGCCGTCGCACCAAGTGCCGTCAATGAAAAGCTGGTAATGTGGTAAATCCATGTGAAACCTCGGTTAACGGCACTCAGGTGAAGGCGGGCATAACATCGTCGATAAACCGCGCGAGAGAGGCGCGTTTACGATCGGTGCTCATGCCGGAATCGATCCAAAAGGCAAACTCATCGTAGCCCAGATCTTCATATCTCTTAATCCGATCAATCACCTCCTGCGCTGTGCCAACGGTCAGATCCTGACGCAGTTTTTCGGCTGTGAACATCGGATTGCCGGCAATCTCATCCGCGCTCAGTGCGGCGATGTGGCCCTGGCTGACCGGTCGTTTGTTTTGAAACCAAGCGCCGAAGTAATTGTAATATCGATGTAAATCCGTGATCGCGTGATCAACATCAGCGCTGTCCTGGCCTACGTAGCAGTGATGCAGGAGCATGATTTTCGGCCTTTTGCCGTCATGGCTATCGCAGGCTGCATTGAACCGGTCCATCAAGGTTTCAATTTCCTCCATCCCCTGCCAGAGCGGGGTCACTTGAATATTGAAACCATTGTGAACACCAAATTCGTGGCTGTTCGGATCACGTGCCGCAATCCAGATCGGGGGGCCCTCTGGTTGCCGCGGCTTGGGGGCCGATGTGGTGGCTGGAAACTGAAAATACTGCCCGTCATGGGCGCAATCGCCTTGCCAAAGTTGCGGCAATAGGGGGGTCAGTTCCCGCATGCGCTGCCCTGCATCCCAGGCGTCCATTCCGGGCATAAGTCTTTCATACTCATAGGAATATGCGCCGCGTGCGATGCCCAGCTCAATCCGCCCTCCGGTGATCTGATCCGCTGCCGCCGCTTCACCTGCCAGTTTGATCGGATGCCAGAACGGCGCAATCACGGTGCCGGTGCCAAGGCGGATCTGTTTGGTGCGATGGGACAGGTCCACCAGGGACAAAAACGGGTTCGGGGCGATGGTAAATTCCATCCCATGATGCTCACCCGTCCAGACCGCGCGCATCCCGCCCTGATCGGCCATTTCGCAAAGACCGGCAAAATCTTCGTACAGCTGATCTGCTGGATCCTCCGGGCTCAACCGTTCCATATGTGCAAAAAGCGAAAACTCCATCACGTGCTCCGATCAGTCATTTGGTGCAGTTCTCCGGCCTCGGCATCACCGAGGTAGAGCATGAAATTGCGGCTCTCAGCCTCGCGTGCGAAACGGCTGAGCAGGGTGGCAAGGGTCGGTGTGGCAAACTGTTGGTGCGGAAGCTCGGCGCGACGCGTCCAGACCAGTCCCTCACCGTTACTAGGGGCGGTGCAACGTGCTAAGAAATATGAATATTCGCGTTGCTCGGTTGGATCGTCAAAGACCGAATAGACCTGTTGCAGGCTGGCCGTCAGTCCGCGGTTTTGCAACGCCTCGGTCAGCGTTTTGCGCGCGCTTGTCCCTTTGGGAACGTCAATTTGAAATGGTCGCAGCCCGTCTTCTCCCTGTTCCAGCAGCACCTGATCGCCATGTTCGACAATGGCGCCGCACACCCGATGTTTCGCGGATGGGGCAGCGGCCCGGCGTTCACGACCAAGGCTGAAATACCCACCGTTTTGGTAGCCGAGCCCGTCTCCGGGCCGTTGAGTGAACCCCGTGACTTGCCCCAACAGAATGGCGTGGTCGCCGGCGTCGATCCAGCGATGGGTCTGGCAGGAAAACGTCGCAATGGCGCCGTCAATTAGAGGCACATCATTGCCATCCACGTGATGGGGAACCCTGGCAAATCGGTCCTCTTTTGAGCGAGCGAAGATGTTGGAGATATCCTCCTGGCTGTCAGCCAAAATCGAAATGCCGAAATGGCTTGCCTCTTTAAGACCCTGATAGGTCGACAGAAATTTACCCGGGCATACGGACAGCAGCGGCGGATCCATTGAGACGGAGCTGAAAGAATTTGCGGTAAAACCGATCGGGGTGCCTCCTGTGTTTCGGGCCGTGACGACGACAACGCCGGTCATGAAACGCCCAAATGCGTCCCGCAAGGTGCGCGGATCAAAGGGGATGGCGTCAGGCATGCAGGCACTCCTTTGCGAAATTCAGAACGGCGCTGTTTGTTTCGGTGACATGCGTCATTGGCATCATATGCGCAGCGCCGGCGATCACCTCGGCCCGTCCCTTCGGTGCTAAATCGGCCATCGCGATTGACATGGCTGGGGTGGAATTCGGCTCCTCCGCGCCCGTCAGGAACAGCGCGGGGCAGCGCAACGTTTTCAGGGACAGGGGCGAAGGACCGTCTGAATTGGCAAAACTGCGATAGGCCTGTTGGTACCCACGCGGCGACACGGTGGTCAGCCAGTCATGGCAGGCCTTCCGCTCGGGTGCTGGATCGGAGGTTTCCGCGCCAAACCAGCGGGTTAGCGTGGGGGAAGGATCCGGCAGGTTGACCCCGTCCAATCGTGCGGCACGGGCTTGGACTGCAGCGCGCGCAGGGGCGTCGCGTTGGAAGACTGCATTCATTGCAATTATGCCGATGCATCGTTTGGCGTGTTGCTGCGCCAATTCCAGGGCAATCATTGCCCCCATCGAATGTCCGATCAGTAGGCAGTCACGGTCCGGCGCTTGCTGGGCCAGTGCGATGCCCAACAAAGCGGCGTAGCCCTGGACGTTGTCCAACGGGGTAAACGCGCTTTGGCCATGCCCCGGCATATCTGGTGCCAGAACATCAAATCCCAGATCAGTCAATGGCGGGATCTGCGCCGCCCATGCCTCAGCCCGTAGACCAACACCGTGCAGTAGTATTGCCAAAGGCGGTTTTGCAGTGGTCCCGATTTGTTGTGAGTTGGGCCCGCTGGATGCCGGCACGGCGATGGCCTGCAAGGGGCCAAAATCAGACCGCGGCTGGGTTTTCCAGGTCATGGCCCAGCTCCCTAAGGTCTTGATAACGATCACCAATGCGGTGATGTGGTCGACCCGAGGTGGCGCCTGCCAGAACCACAACCACCTCATCCGCGCGCGGTGCATCCGGGATGGCGAACTGCAACGTCAAATAATGCGAGCGGCGGCCCACATCGTTTTTTTCCATCATCGGCACCATAATTGGTGCGTTGGCGCCACCGCGGGTGTTGGTGAACGACAGGTAGGACTTTGCCGCTACGGCTTCGCGGTAATGATTGCCAAACCGTAAGGTATGGATCAGGCCCGAGGCGTGTTCGACCTCCCCATCCAAGCCCACCACAGCGGCCTTGCCATAAGCTTCGATCGCATCGCCACCGCCTGCCAAGGTCAGGATGCGAGTCGTCAGCATTTCCCCCAAGATTGGGCCAAAAGCGTTAATTTCTGGTTTAAGGTCTTCAACAAATCGTCCCGCCCACGGGTTTTTCAGCACTGCCGCAACCGCAAACATGCGCCAGGGCTCGGCAGCGGGGCGAAACCCTTCGATCAGGGTCTCTTCTTCATAGGTGACGATTTTTCGAATTTCCGGGGTCATTTCGGGCTCCTGTTACGCTGGGTGAGGATCCGCCGCAGAGCAAGCTTTGACAAATGAAAGAACTTCAGGCTAAAGCATTAGTCCTGCTAATGGTTGGGTTCTTCATGGCGCAAAATTTACCTCCGTTAACGTGGTTTCGATCTTTCGAAGCAGCGGCGCGGCATCTGAGTTTCACCGCTGCGGCGGATGAAATTGGCCTAACGCAGTCGGCCGTCAGTCAGCAGATTAAGGCGCTGGAAACCCGGTTGAATGTGATCCTGTTCAAACGGTTGCCGCGTGCTCTTACCCTGACGGATGAGGGGCGGCGGTTGCTGCCTCAGGTCGAGGCGGCGCTGCAGGTGCTGCGGCAAGCGACGGAGCGGTATGAGCTGGCGCAGGCGCCGCAGGTATTAACCGTTGCGGCCTCGGTCAGTGTGATTGACTGGCTGATCATTCCGCATCTCAGTGACTTCATACAGCAGGAAAAAGACCGCTCTGTTAGGTTTTTATCAACGATTTGGCCGGATGATTTTGCCACCCCACGCGCGGATGTTGAGATTCGATTTGGCTCGGAACGGCAGGTTGGCCAGGGCGCGGTGCCTTTGGCGGGGGCGGCGTTGATCGCGGTCGCGTCCCCATCCTTACTGGCTTGGGCAATGGATGATGATGGAACTGTACAAAGTGTAGGACAACCTGTTGGGCAGGATTTGACTGGGGAGGCGGCTTGGGCAGCGGGGCAAAACTGGTCCACTTTGCCCCGCATTGAAACGGTCGGCACCTCGGCCGGGTGGCGGGAATACTATGCGCCGGGTGCGGGGCAGGGGGCACCTGCGCCGGTCAACCAGACGGATGGCCAAAAGCCTCCGGCGCTGCTAGCGGATTCTTATGGCTTGGCGTTGCGGTTGGCTGTGGCGGGTCAAGGATGTGCCCTGGTGCCAAAGTCGCTGGCGCAGGATGCCTTGCAGAAAGGAGACATTGTTCAATGCGGCAGGCAGGAATTGGCCGTTTCAGAAGGGTACTTTCTGGCGCACAGCGATCATGACCCGGCGGCCGGGCGGTTTGCCAATTGGTTGCAAGGCTTGATTGCTGAACCTACCGGCCTTTGACCGAGGCACCCGTCATTGAGGGCCGTTGCTGGTATGCAGCAAGAAGACAGCAAAGCGTCCAGCTGCAGGCGATGTAACGCCGGGGCAAAGGGTGCGGAACACATCTGGTTAGGTTCACTGAAGCAAACAAGCGCGGGGTACGGCGATTTGATTGAGTAAAACAGTCGGAATAGACTGGACATACATCCACGTGCGGGATAAGCCCCTTTCATTATTCACGCAGAGCCAGCCCGACCCGAAAATGGCAAGCCATGCAGTCAGATTGGAGATCCCAAGATGCTGAAGAAGCTTGCCCTTTCGCTTGCCCTAATGGCGGGCCCCGCGCTGGCCGAGACCGTGACCGTCGACACCTATCGCGGTGCAACCGACGTCAAAGTCGCCCCCCAAACCATCGCCGTTTTTGATGTTGCCGCGATTGATACGCTGTCGGCGCTGGGCATTAGCCCCGACGGCGCCGTTTCACCGATCTTTGTGTCCTATCTGGACGATGCTGTGGCCGGTGCTGAGAAAGTTGGATCGCTGTTCGAACCTGACTTTGAAGCGATTGCCGCCATGGGACCGGACCTGATCGTAGCCGGTGGCCGTTCGTCGAAAGTGGCGCCGGATCTGGCTAAGATCGCGCCGACCATCGACATGACCATCTGGGAAGACACTGTAGGTCAGGGCCTTGATCGCCTAGACGCCTTCGGCAAAATCTTTGGCAAAGAAGCCGAAGCCGCCGCGCTGAAAGCGGATTTCGAAGCCAAGCTGACAGAAGCCAAAGCCGCCGTGAACGGCAAAGGCAAAGCGCTGATCGTGATGACCAATGGTCCGAAAATCTCGGCCTATGGTGCCGGTGGCCGCTTTGGCTGGCTGCATGCCGAACTGGAACTGCCCGAAGCGGTGGATGAAGTTGAAAAATCGACCCACGGCGAGGCCATCAGCTTTGAGTTCATCCGCGACGCCAACCCCGACATCCTGATCGTTGTGGACCGTCTGGCGGCGATCGGTCGCGATGGCGAAAGCGCCCAGGCAACGCTGGACAACGCGCTGGTGCAGGAAACCAACGCATGGAAAAACGGCAAGGTGATCTACCTGAACAGCGCACCGCTTTACATCGCAGGTGGCGGCATTCAGTCGATGACCCTGATCCTTGATCAGTTTGTGACCGCGTTCTCCGGCAGCTAACACATGCAAGGCAAGGCCTGGAAGATTGGGCTCATCGCCCTCGCGGGCCTTGCGAGCCTGTCCCTGTTCGTGGGGGTGATTGACGTCGCCCCCACTGACCTTTTGCGGGATCGCGAAGCATTGCAGCTGGTGCTGCTGTCACGGGTGCCCCGCACGCTGGCGGTTCTGATCACCGGTGCAACGCTGGCCGTATCTGGCACCTTGATGCAGCAGATTGCCCGGAACCGCTTTGTGGAGCCGATGACCGCCGGTACCGGCCAGGGCGCGGCGCTGGGCATCCTGCTGGTCACCCTGTTCATCCCAACGGCACCTTTGGCCCTGCGCATGACGGGGGCGGCGCTGACCGCGCTGATCGCCTCCATCGGGTTTTTGCTGATTGTGCGTCGTCTGCCCCCCAGTCAGCCGCTGTTGGTGCCTTTGGTTGGGCTTGTTTACGGCGGCCTGATGGGGGCCGGGGTGACATTTATCGCCTATCAGGGCGATCTGATGCAATACATCGAGGTCTGGATGTCGGGCGAGTTTTCCGGCGTGCTGAAAGGCCGGTATGAGCTGTTGTGGATTGCCGCCCTTGCGGCTGCGCTGACCTATATCATCGCAGATCAGTTTGCCATTGTTGGCCTGGGCCGTACGGCCGCGGTAAACCTTGGGCTCAACTACGGGCAGGTTGTACTGCTGGGGCTGATCGCGATTTCCATCGTTACTGCGCTGACCGTTGTCACCGTGGGGATGATCCCTTTTGTGGGCCTTGTGGTGCCAAATATCATTTCGCGCCGGTATGGCGATAACCTACGTGGCACACTGCCGATTGTCGCGCTGATGGGTGGCTCGATGGTGCTGGTCTGTGACATTCTGGGCCGGGTGCTGCGCTACCCCTATGAGGTGCCGGTGGGCACGGTCTTTGGTGTGATCGGCGCTGTAATTTTCCTCTATCTGCTGAACGTGAGGCCGAAACATGCTGGCTAAACGTCTGGGGTTGCTGGCCGTGGCATTGGGGCTGTGTTGCCTTGCCTATATGACCTATGGCGCCAAAGGCAGCTGGTCCTTTCTGATCCCATTTCGCGGGGCCAAGCTGGCGTCGCTGCTGCTGGTGGCCGTCTCGGTCTCCACCGCAACTGTGTTGTTTCAGACCATCACCCGGAACCGGATCCTGACGCCTTCAATCATGGGGTTCGATGCGCTTTATCTGCTGATCGTTACGGGGGCAGTGTTCTTTCTGGGCGGGCAGGGCTTTGCGCTGCTGCCCAATGAGGTGATCTTTGCCGTCACCGTGGTGGCGCTCATCGGGGCGTCGCTGTTGCTGTTTGGCTCCCTCCTGCTGACGGGGGGGCGGGATCTGATGCGGATGATCCTGACGGGCATCATTTTCGGCACCCTGTTCCGCTCGCTGACCAATATGATGCAGCGGATGATCGACCCGAATGAGTTCACACTGGTCCAGGTGGCCAGCTTCGCCCGCTTCAGCCGGATCGATACTGAGCTGTTGTTGATCGGCGGCGTCTTGATGACCGTCAGTCTGATCGTGGCCTGGCGGATGCGTCACCGTCTGGATGTTCTGGCGCTGGGCTATGATGCGGCGATCAACCTTGGCGAAGATCCGCGCCGGGGCCATTTCCAGGTGCTGACGCTGGTGGCCGTTCTGGTGTCTGTCTCCACCGCACTGGTGGGCCCCGTGGCCTTTCTGGGCCTTCTGGTGGTGGCCATGACACATCAGATCATGCCAACCGAACGCCATGCGATCCTGTTGCCAACAGCGGCGCTGGTGTCGGGCATTGTTCTGGTCGGCGGTCAAACCGTGCTGGAACGGGTGCTCAGCCTTGCAACACCGCTGTCTGTGGTTGTTGATCTCTTAGGGGGGCTGGTGTTCCTCTGGCTACTTCTGAAAGGACTACGTCGATGATCCAAATCTCGGGCCTGAGCCATCGCTACGGCGCGACGCCGATCCTCAGCGATCTGTCCCTGACCCTGCCGCGGGGTGGGGTGACGGCGCTGGTTGGGGCAAACGGTGCAGGGAAATCGACACTGCTGAGCTTGATCGCCCGTCTGATGCCGATCCAATCGGGCCGGATTGAGGTGGACGGGATGGAGGTTGGCAAAACCCCAACCCGCGACTTGGCGCGCAAACTGGCGATCCTGCCGCAGGCCGCCGAAGTGGCCCCGCGTTTGACGGTGCGGGAATTGGTTGGCTTTGGCCGCTATCCGCATCACCGGGGACGCGCCACCGCAGAGGACCACCAAAAGGTCGAAGAGGCGCTGGTGGCCTTTGACCTGCAGGATCTGGCGGACCGCCCGTTAGAGGCGCTTTCAGGTGGGCAGCGGCAGCGGGCCCATGTGGCGATGACCTTTGCGCAGGATACCGATTACGTGCTGCTGGATGAGCCGCTGAACAATCTGGACATCGCCGCCAGCCGATCCCTGATGAAACGCCTGCGCGCGCTGGCGCATGATCATGGCCGGACCGTGGTCACGGTGCTGCACGATATCAATTACGCCTGCGCCTATGCCGATCACATGGTGACCCTTACCGGCGGTCAGCTGGGGCCAATGGGCCCCCCGGCCGAGATTGTCAGCAAAGCGCTGCTGTCACAGGTTTTTGGCACCGATGCTGAGGTTGTTAAAACCGACGCGGGGGTTTTGGTGCAGGTCTGAGCCCCGTCGCCTCCTACCGCCTATGGGGAAGACGTAGAGGCCTATCCCAAGGGTTATAAAGCACACCCTCTGCACCGAGTTTGGCGTGGGGTGAACATGATAGCGATGACTTCAAAGAGGAGTCACCGATGTTTACACAACGCTTTTCCCCCCCGGTCGCGGCTGCGGTTGCAGCCTGCGTGATGGCCGCGACCGCTGTTTTCGCGGATACCGATGAGGCGGCGCTTTATGCGCCGGATCTGCCCAGTGATGCGATTTTTCTGCGCTGGGTCGATACCGATGTACCGCTGCCCGCGTTGGGCCTGCCGCATCAGCCTGTCGCAGGCCAGGAGGCCTATCGCCCGCTTTCCGCCCGCCATCTGAACGGCGCTGAGCCGGGTGCGTTTTATTCGGTACTGGCGGGCCCTGAGGGCACGGCGCGTCTGGTGGAGGAACCCGCGCGTGGCCAGAAATCCAAAGTCCACCTGATCCTGCTCAATGCCTCGGGTCAGCCGGTGCGGCTGGTGCTGGCGGATGCCGGCCATGAGGTGATCCAGCAAACCAACGCCTTTGCCAGCGGTGGTCGGATGGTCAATCCGGTCTCGGCCCGTTTGGCGGTTCTGGCGGATGATGACCGCCCGTTGGGGGAGGTCGCGGTGCGGCTGCGCCGGGGTCAGAATGTCACCGTTCTGGTGACAGATGACGGCGTGCGGCTGATCGAAAACCAGATCGGTGATCTGCTGGAGGAGTGAGCCATGATCTTCTCCACCCCGATGTTTATCTTTGGCTTTCTGCCGGCGTTTCTGTTGCTTTACTACGTCGTGCCGCGCAGTGGGCGCTCGCCGGTGATCCTGCTGGCCAGCGCGGTCTTTTACGCCTGGTGGCGGCTGGATTTTCTGGCGCTTGTTCTGGCCATGGCCTTTGGCAGCTATGTCTGTGCGGCAATGGCCAATCGCGCCGTGTCCGCTCAAACCCGCAAAGCCTGGGTCAGCCTTGGGGTGATCGGCAACCTGTCGGTTCTGGGCTACTTCAAATACACCAACTTTGTCCTCGGCAATGCCGATGCCCTCTGGCAGGCGCTGGGCCGGGGGGAGGTCACCAGCCCTGAGATTATCCTGCCCATTGGCCTGTCCTTCCTGACGTTTCAATGCATCAGCTATGTCATCGATGTGGCACGCGGTGATGCGCCGCCCGCCCGCAATATCTGGGATTTCCTTGCCTTTTCAACGCTGTTTCCGCAGCTGATTGCCGGTCCGGTGCTGCGCTACAAGGATCTGGCGGATCAGTTCCAGACCCGCAGTCATTCCCTTGCCCAGTTCCTCATGGGGGTCCGTCGGTTTGCCCTGGGGCTGGCGATGAAGATCTTGATTGCCGACAGCGTGGCCCCGATGGTCGATCGCCTGTTTGCCCTGCAGGACCCCACGCTGGCAGAGGGTTGGCTGGCCGCCAGCGCCTATTCGGTGCAGTTGTTCTTTGATTTCGCGGGCTATTCAGCGATGGCAATTGGTCTAGGGCTGATGATCGGTTTTCGGTTCATCGAAAACTTTAACGCCCCCTATATTAGCCAATCGGTAACGGAATTCTGGCAACGTTGGCACATCAGCTTGTCAACCTGGCTGCGCGATTACCTCTACATCCCGCTGGGCGGCAACCGCGCCGGGGCGGTGAAAACTTATCGCAATCTGCTGCTGACCATGGTGCTGGGTGGCATCTGGCATGGTGCCAACTGGACCTTTGTCCTCTGGGGGATCTGGCACGGTGGCTGGATGGCCGTGGAACGGGCACTGGGCAGCAAATCCGGCGCCGTTTGGTCCCGCCACATCGGATCTGCAGGGGCCTGGGGCTTCACGCTGGTCCTGGTGATGCTGGGCTGGGTGGTGTTCCGTGCGCCGGATCTGGCCACAGCGGGGCAGGTCTATGCCGGGATGTTTGGCCTGAATGGCCTCGCCTTGCGGGGGGAGGTTTGGATGCTCTGCAAGCCGACGGAATGGCTGGCGATGTGGCTTGGCTGGGCGATTGCCCTCTGGCCGATGCTGTCAGCGGCGCGGGTCAATCTGCGCCTGCCGCAAGCGCCGCGCCTTGGCACGTTGCTGTTGCTCCTGTCGGCGGTGCTGGTGATGCAGGCGCGCAGTGACTCACCCTTCCTGTACTTCCAGTTTTGAGGAGACGTTGAAATGCTAAGCGATCATCAACAAAACATGTGTTTCGCCTCCTTGCTGGGGCTGGCCGTTGCGCTGGCCGGATGGCAGGGCCACCGCGCCGCGGCGCCGGAACAGGCGCTGACCGGACTGACCGGGGGCAGCTATCAACGCCAATACGAAAGCACCTTTGCAGATGCTTTGCCCTCGCGCGGTTGGAGTGTGGAGGCCTATGCCGCCCTGCGCCTTGCCCTGTTTAAGGAGGTGGCGGAGGGCGCAGTGCTGGGCCGTGACGGTTGGATCTTCACGGCGGAGGAGTTTGAAACCCCCGCCCTGGCCGAAGATCCGGTGCCCCTGCTGCGGCAGGCCCGCGCGGAACTGGCAGCGCTTGGCGTGCAGCTGGTGCCAGTGATCCTGCCGGATAAGGCGCGGGTGCATGCGGATCGTTTGCCCTATCGCCGCTCAGCCGCGTTGCAAAACCGCTATGCGGCGGCGCTGGACCTGCTGCGGGCCGAAGGGTTTGCCGCGTTGGATACCCGCTCAGCGATGCAGGCGCATGGGTTCCTGCGCGGGGACACCCATTGGCAGCCAGAGGCGGCCCGCGCCGTTGCTGAGGCACTGGCGCAGCAGTTGGGCGCGAAACCGGCGGAGGATGCTTTTGTCACGCAATCCAACGGGCAGGACCCGTTTCGCGGCGACCTGATGGTCTTTGCTGAAACGGGCCGCTTCGCTGATTGGGTTGCCCTGCCGCTGGATCGGATCACCCGCTATGAAACGCTGGATAAGGCCGCGGACGCCACCGACGCCATGGCGCTTTTCGCTGACACCCGGGTGCCCGTTGCGCTGATCGGCACCTCCTATTCTGCCAAGGCAGACTTTCATTTCGAAGGGTTCCTCAAGTCGGCGCTGGGTCAGGACGTGCTGAACCTGGCGCAGATCGGCAAGGGGCCCTTTGCCCCGATGCGGGATTACCTGACCTCACCTGAGCTGCACGGCAGCCCGCCCGATATCGTCATTTGGGAAATCCCCGAACGTTACATTTTGCTGCAAGGAGGTTGATATGACCCGTTTCACCAAAACCCTTTCTCGCTGTGTTTTTGCAACCTGTCTCAGCGTGTTGGCACCCGCCCTTGCCGCCGCACCCTATTGCGAAGCCTTGTTGGACGCCGATGCCCTGCCTGAGAAATATGCCAGCCTTGCGCCGGTCTATTCCAGCTCTGACACCGGCTGGATCTTCGCCGCCAACCAGATGCGCCAGTCCTTTGCGCTGAAGGACAAACCCAAGGCGATGATGGCGGAAATCGTGCAGGGGTTTGAGGCCAAAGGCGTCAAACTGGCGATCCTGATCACGCCGCCACGTCCGGTGGTCGCTGGGCAGGGGATCCTGCGCAAAACCATGGGGGCGGCAGCGGCCGACTATGATGCAATCGCAACGCAGGCCAGTTTTCAGGCGATGCTGGCGGAATATCGGGGCATGGGGGCGATTGTGCCGGATCTGAGCGTGTTGGCGCTAAGCGATCCGCAACTGCGCCGCCGGTTCTATTTCCGCCGTGACACCCATTGGACAACCGTTGGCGCGGCCCATAGCGCCGAAGCGCTGGCCCAGGCCGTCGCCGCTGAGGCGCCAAAGCTGCGTATGGCCGAGGGGCCTGCGATCCTTGGCTGGAAAGGCAAGATTGAAGAACGCGGATCCCTTGCCGATCTGGTGCGCAAAAGCTGTGACCAAAAGGTTCCGAAAGAGACATCAAACATCGCCGTCCTTGCGGATGTGCCGGGTGCGGGGCTGCTGGATGACACTAAGGGACCGCAGATTGCCCTTGTCGGTACCAGCTTTTCTGACCGCTACAAACGCGATCACTACCGGGTTGCGGATGCAATGGCGTCTGCCTTTGGGCGCTCGGTTGTGAACCATTCGATCTCGGGCGGCGGGCTGCACCGCGCGATGCAGAGTTTCCTGAATTCAGGTGGCCTCGACAATCAGGCCTATGACCTGGTGATTTGGGAAATTCCCTATACGCAGAACTTTAACTCCACCAAACGCTTGGGCGCTGTTCTGAAGGCGATGAAAGCCGCGCAAAACGGTTAGGCCTGCGGCCACTCCCACTCCTAACCGATAGGTTAGTCCGGCTGACCCGATGGGCGCCGGACTGCCCTGCTGAACGCACTTATTTCGGTGCGAAGGGCTTAGGGTTTCCTTAGGTTTCCCGTTGCCGGAGGTTTCGATGAGGGTCGAACACCGATCTCCCCATGCGGATCTGGACTATATGGTCCGGGCACCGCTGCATTTTGAAACGCCCGAGGGCGTTCCGGTGGTGATCCGGGAGTGGTCACTGCAGGGTCTGAAATGGCCCGAAGACGCGCCAGAACGTCCCGAGGAGGGCTACCTTGCCGTGCCGTTTCAAGGGGTTGATGTGCGGTTTCCGGTCACCTTGGAACCAGCCCCGGACACTCGTGAAATCTTCTTCAAGGATCTGACAGGGCGTCAGCGCGAAGTGTTGGCGCTGTTTTACCGGGCGTTGTTGTCGGGGCGAATGGTCGCCTCAGGCGATGTGATCACCTCACTCGACACCCCGGTGGATCTGGTCCCAGTTGAAGAAACCGAGGCGGAGGCAGAGGCCAAGATCGGACAGCGCCGCAAGATCACCCAGGTGCTGCGCAGTGTGGTGCATGTGGTGATTTATGTCAGCCTGTTCATCGGGGTGATGATCACCATTGGCAGCAATATCTTTAATGCCATCAACCGGATCGATGTTCAGCACGGCCGTGTGGTTGCCCCCGTCGCCGCCTTGAGCGCCCTGCGTCCCGGCGTGGTCAGCGCCCTGCAGGCTGAGGCCGGGCAGGTTGTGGCCGCCGGCGATGTGCTGGCACTGATTGAAGACCCCGAAGTTGTGGCCCGTCTGAAGGCCAGCCGGGTGTCCTATGCGGCCACCAGTGACGCGATCAAACGGTTGGAAAAGGCGCTGAAACGTCTGGAAAAACTGGCCCGGGTCAAGGATGAGGCGCTGCGTCTGTTGGAGGTTGGCCTGATCTATGAGGCGCAGATCGGCCCCCGCGGTTACGATGCGCTTGTCGATCGCTGGAAGCAGCTGCGTCGGGATGAGCCCTATCTGGCCACCGGTCGTGACCCGCTGGAGGTCACCGCCCGCATGCTGCGCCAACGACTGGCCGAGGAAAACACCCTGCTGCGCCAACATCGCTCAACCCGCGATGGCTACAAGGCCCGCCTGCAAGCGGCCAAGATCATTGCGCCGCATGCGGGTGTGGTTCAGTCGGTGCTGGTCCAGCCTGGTCAATATGTCCTGTCGGGCCAGCCCGTGGTTGAGATGGAAGATGATGCGCCACGCCATGTGGTGGGCTGGGTGTCTGAACAATATGCCGAAGACCTCTACCCCGGCATGCCCGCTTGGGTGCGGGTCAACACGGCGGGAACGCGTCAGGAGGTCACCGGCCGCGTTAGCGATGTGCGCGCTGGCGATATTCCGAACCGTCCCGGTGAATATGGGATTGAGGTCACGGTGCAGCTGGATGGCTTCACCAATGCCCAGCTGCGTGACGCTCTGCGCGTCGGGGCGCCGGTGAACCTCAGCGCGGATCGGCAGATGTTTGCAGGGCTGCGCGGTTGGATGCAGGCGCGTGTTGACAGCCTGTGGTCCAGTGATGATGGCGCAACGCAAACCTCCGGGGGCACGTGATGTACAGCCCTGAGGATGAATATGGTTTTGACAAAGATTTGGCGGTGCGCCTGCGGGATTATGAAACGCCGCGCCTCAGTTACCTGCGCCGCTGGCGGTTGCCGCACATCTGCATTCTGCTGATCACTGTGCTTGCGCTGCAATGGATGATGTTCAACCTGCCAAACCGGTATTTCGATCCCGATGTGATGCATATTTCCCTGATCCTGGGCGGGCTGGGGATTTGGCGGTTTGGCTGGTGGTTCACCCATTCAGTGCGCGCCGCCTACTGGGGCAAACTGGTTTGGCCCGGCATGCGGGCCCGCGCCGATGCGCTGTGGCAGGAGGGCTGGCGGCCCAAGCGTCTGCATATCCAGATGACCACCTATTATGAGGAACCGTCGATCACTAAACGGGTGATCGGCTCCATCCTGGGGCAGGTGCGTCGCGAAAAGATCCCGACGACGATCTATATCGGCACCGGCAGCGCCTATGATGAAAACATCATCCGCGACTTTATCGAAACCTATGCACAGGACATCCCCGATGATCTGGCCAAGCTGGTGTTCCTACGGCAGAACCAGCCGGGCAAACGTATGGCCATTGGCATGATTCTGCGGGCCATGTGCCGCGAAGATGTTGACCCGGACGATCTGGTGATCTTCATGGATGGCGATGCGCTTTATGGCGGGGATGTCCTGCAGAAATGCCTGCCGATGTTCGCCGCCGATCCCGAACTGGGGGCGCTGACCACCGATGAAGAGGTGATCTGCTACGGTCCGGATTGGATCGCCCGCTGGCTGGACATGCGGTTTGCGCAGCGCCGGCTGGCCATGCAAAGCCACGCGCTGGCGGGCCGGGTGCTGACCCTGACCGGGCGGATGAGCGTGTTTCGCGCCCGCCATATTTTGACCCGCGCCTTTATCCGCAACATTGAGGCGGACCACCTCGATCACTGGCTGTGGGGGCGGTTCCGCTTCCTGTCTGGCGATGACAAATCCAGCTGGTATCGCCTGCTGAGCAATGGCGTGAAGATGACCTATGTGCCGGATACCACCGTCTACACAATTGAGGTGATCAAGGAAAACGGGCTGTCGCGGATGGTGCAGAACTTCCGCCGCTGGTCGGGCAACATGTTGCGCAACGGGGCGCGGGCAATTGCGCTGGGCCCACGCCGGATGCCGCTGTTTATCTGGTGGTGCATTGTGGATCAGCGCATTGCGATGTGGACCATGATGGTCAGTCCGGTGATGGCGGTCCTGGGCAACTTCATCGCGCCGGGCTATGTCTGGAACTGTTTGATCTGGGTGGTCTTTTCCCGGGTGACCCTGTCGATGTTCCTGTTTGGCTATTCACGCAAAGCGGACATGAGCTGGCCATTTATCCTCTACCTTAATCAGGTGATTAACGCCTCGGTGAAGATCTACATGATCTTTCATCTTTCCAAACAGAAATGGTCAAACCGGGGCAATCAATCTGCGGGGGAGGCGCGTAGCTTGAAGGATCGGTTGCGTAATGGGTTTGCGCTGTTTCAGCTCTGCACGGCCGTCTGCCTCTTTGTGACGGCCATCATGGTCTATGTCGATCTGATGCAGTTGCCAGGGCTTTGAAGCCATCACTGATATGCGATCAGCCTGACGCCTAACCTTTTGCACAGTCCACTGACCCTTCGCCCCCACATTTATTTCCCGTCTGCAGGCATCTTGGTCTGGCAACAACGACTGCAACAAATGAGGGTTATGATGATTATTCCTGTGATTATGGCCGGTGGTACCGGCACCCGGATGTGGCCTGCTTCGCGTAAGGCGTTGCCGAAACAATTTGCTCCGCTTCTGGGCGGTGACACGCTGTTCCAACAGACCGTGAAGCGCCTGAGCGACCCCCGCTTTGACCGCCCCTGTGTCATCAGCGCGGAAGACTGTCGTTTCATTGCGCGGGATCAGATGGGCGCTGCCGGGGCCAGCAATGTGCTGCATCTGGTGGAACCTGTGGCGCGCAACACCGCAGCCGCCGTTTTGACCGCAGCGCTGGCCCATCGCGATCAGCCCGAAGCGGTGCTGCTGATCAGCCCCAGCGACCATGTAATCTCGGATGAGGCAGGTTTCCACGCCGCTGTAGATCTGGGACGTGACGCCGCGGCTGAAGGTGAGGTTGTGTGTTTTGGTGTGTTTCCCACCCACCCCAGCAGCGCCTATGGCTACCTGCAGGTAGACCGGGGCAGTGATGCCAAGGTGCAGAAGGTCACTGAATTCATTGAAAAACCAGATGCGGCTGCCGCGACGGAACTGCTGGGCCGGGGCAACTCGCTCTGGAACGCGGGGATCTTCATGCTGCGGGTTGATGTGGCGTTGGAGTTGTTCAAAACCCATGCGTCGGATCTGCTGCCACCCTGTCATGGGGGCCTCAGCCTTGGGGGGGAAGATCTTGGCTTCCACCGGCTGAACCGCGATGCGTTCAAACGCTGCCGTGCCATCGCCTTTGACCGTGCGATCATGGAAAAGCTGCCAAGCTGCACCGTGGTGTCGCTGGATTGTGGCTGGGCTGATCTGGGCAGTTGGTCAGCCTTGCGCGACCATCAGGTCAAGAAACCCGGTGGCAATGCGTTGATTGGCGATGCCAGTGCGATTGACTGCCGCAACAGCCTGCTGAAAAGCACCAACAGCGATATGGCCATCGTCGGCCTTGGCCTGGACGGGATCGTGGCTGTGGCAACAGATGATGCGGTGCTGGTCGCCGATGCCAGCCGCAGCGAAGACGTGGGCAAAGCGATTGAGGTGCTGAACGCCCGGTCTGCCCCGCAGGCCGAGGAATTCCCCCGCTGCCACCGCCCCTGGGGATTTTATGAAACCCTGTCACTGGGCGCACGGTTCCAGGTCAAACGTATCGTTGTGCATCCCGGTCAGAAACTTTCGCTGCAAAGCCATGTGCACCGTGCCGAACATTGGGTCGTGGTCGAGGGATCGGCGCTGGTGACCGTCGGGGAAGAGACCAAATTGGTCAGCGAAAATGAAAGCACCTACATCCCGCTGGGCGCGGTGCATCGGCTGGAAAATCCCGGTAAATTGCCCCTGGCACTGATTGAGGTGCAATCGGGTTGTTACCTCGGCGAAGACGACATCACGCGCTATGAAGATATCTATGCGCGTGACCAAAACGAAGAGGTTGCCTGACGGTGGCATCCTGACCCTCTGTGTCCCGTCAGTCGGGCCCGCATGCTGCAGCTTGCGGGCCCATTTTTGCGTTTGGGTTTTCCCCTATTTTTATTGATATACAAAGGGTTAGTTTGGGTGAACCTCTGTCTGTTGTTCTGTCCTTTCTGGCGTCACCACCCCCTCCTTTCTGTGGCTAATCTCAAGGAAACTCATAGGAGGGTAGCTATGGAACTTTTGGATCTTGACCTGCGCAACGCCGATGTTGTCGACACCCCGCAACCGGTAATGAACCCCGATCTGGCCCCGGCGCTGCGCCCAGTTCTAAATCCGCAAAAGACCCCCGTCCTGAAGCCCGCGATCAGCGTGGTGGGACTGGGTTATGTTGGGGCTGTTTCGATGGCCTGCCTGTCCAGCCTGGGCCACCGCTGCATTGGTGTTGATGTCGATGCCCGCAAGGTGGAACAGATCGCGGCCGGCGAAAGCCCGATCCATGAAAAAGATCTGGGCGAAACCCTCTCCGAGGGCGTGGCCAACGGGCTGATTGAGGCAACCGATGATCTGGAACGCGCGGTTTGGGATACAGATGTGACCTTTGTCTCGGTTGGCACCCCGACAGCAGCGGATGGTGGCTGTGACTATCGCTACATTGAGGCCGCCGCCGAGGGCATGGCACGGGGTTTGCGCCGCAAACGCAGCTTCCACGTCTTTGTGATGCGCTGCTCCATCCCGCCGGGCACCACACTGTCGGTGATGGCACCGATCATTGAACGAATTTCGGGCCGCAAGGCGGGGCGTGACTTTGGTGTCTGTTTTAACCCTGAGTTCCTGCGTGAAGGTGTGGCCATCGCTGATTTCCACAATCCGCCCAAGACCGTGATCGGCACCACCGATCTGCGCAGCGCGGAAATCCTGCGCGACATCTATGCGCCGGTGGATGCGCAGCCGATCTTTACCAGCATTGAGGCGGCTGAGATGGTGAAATACGTCGATAATGTCTGGCATGCGACCAAGGTCTGCTTTGCCAATGAGGTTGGCCGCCTGTGTAAACCCTCGGGCGTTGATAGCCGCGAGGTGATGGATATCTTCGTTCAGGATCACAAGCTGAACCTTTCGGCCTATTACTTGAAACCGGGCTTTGCCTACGGCGGCTCCTGCCTGCCAAAAGAGGTGCGTGCGGTGCAGCACATGGCCAAGGAGGCCGGTGTCACCCTGCCCATGATCGGCAATCTGGAACGCTCGAACCGTGAACATATCGAAGAGGCGGTGCGTATGGTGCGGACCACCGGTGCCCGCCGGGTTGGGATCCTTGGGCTGGCGTTTAAGCCTGGCACGGATGACTTGCGCGAAAGCCCGATCCTGGAGGTTATGGCCGCGCTGCATGCCGAAGGTGTTGCCCTGCAGGTGCATGATGAGGCGATCACCAAGGACACCCCGCTGGAGGGTCAGCTCGCCTACGTACGCCACGGCTCCAAAGGCGGCGCAGAACTGGCGGCGAACCTGCCGGGGATGCTGAATGACGATCTGGATGAGGTTGTTGAGGGCGCTGAGGTCTTGGTGGTCTGCCATGCCTCTGAGGCCTATCGCAGCAAGATGCGCCGCAGCCATGCACGGGCCGTGATTGATCTGGTGGGGCTTTACAACAGCCCCTGCGAAACCCGCGCACCGCTGGAAGGCATTGGCTGGTGATCTGAGGCGCTGAGCCGGCTCAAGCTTGGGCTTCACCCCTCTGATGGCCGCATGACGGCCATCCACCTTCCCCCAACCGATTTTCCCCCAAGGGGACCCGTCACAAAGGAGAGTTTTTATGTCTAATCTACTGGACCAGTTGATCCAGGGCACCGGCCTGTCAGATGATCTGAACGCTGGGGCAGGGCAGGACACAATGGTGGGCCTGTCAGGCGATGACACCCTTGCCGGTGATAGTGGCAACGACCTAATTTATGGCGATTATGCTGAGGCAAACCTTTTGGGGGATGCCGGTGCCTCCCTTAGTTTTTCGGACTATGCGAGCCTTGGCGCCTGGCAGGTGACAACCCTGCCCAGCGGCCATCAGGAGATGAGTCAGACCGTCAGCACCGAAGCGCAGGGTGTTTATGAGCTGTCGCTGTCGCTGGCTGCGAACTTTGCCGGCGGGCATGTGGATGCCGGGGTTGAGGTGCTGGTCGATGGTGTCGTCGTCGCCAGCTATGACAGCCAGAGCGGTGCCTTTGCCGATCACAGTTTTACCTTCACCGCGACTGGCAGCAGTTCCGAAATTACACTGCGCACGCTGGAAGGCAGTGGCAGCGGACCGGTGATTGACACCAGCGGCGCGGTCTACACTACCGACACGCAGGTGACCATTGGTGGCCAGGAGATAACAGTGGCGGCCTTCGCGCCTGGTCAGGCCAACCTCTATCAGGTCTTTAACGGCACGCTGCATGTATTTGACACGGAAACCTCAACGTACCAGCAGGTGGGCGCGGATGGCACGGTGAACGTCAATGCCATTGGCTTCAACCAGGAGGACAGCCTGATCTATGGTGTTGCTGTTGGTACCGGTCAGGACGCGCTGGGCAACCAGGTCAGCCGCGACGATCTGGTGATGTTTGACGCCGAGGGCAACGTTTACCGTATCGGCGAGGGCCCGTTCCGCAGCTGGACCGGTGACTTTGACGATCAGGGCAACCTGTGGATTTTTAATTCGCGTCTGAACTTCCTCAGCAAAATTGATGTGGACACATTGGATGCCAATGGTAACCCGGTTGAAGAACGCATTGACCTGAACGACGCGCTCTTTGGGTTGAATGTCTATGACCTGTCTTTTGATGCCAACACGCAGAGCTTTTCGGGTGTGGCCCGCGGGTCGTATGAGGGCGCACCTGCAACGCTGGTCACGGTGGATGTATCCGGTGATACGCCGCAGATTTCGTCAATTCTTGTGACGCATACTCAGGTGGGCGATCAACTGCTGACCGGCACCCCGGCGATTACCTTTGGTGCCGCGATCTATGACACTGATGGCACGCTGTTTGTCGGCGGCAATTCAGGCGATCA
Organism: Thalassovita autumnalis; assembly: GCF_001458255.1. GTDB lineage: Bacteria > Pseudomonadota > Alphaproteobacteria > Rhodobacterales > Rhodobacteraceae > Thalassobius > Thalassobius autumnalis. Next base: position 334,504 of record NZ_CYSB01000040.1, on the reverse strand, counting down.
TGATATGAACAATGCCACTGGCGCTTCGGGCGGGATCTACCGGGTGGAGATTGATCAGGCCACCCAAACTGCCACGCTGGTTCTGGTGACAGATGCGCCGCGGTCCTACTCAAATGACGGTGCCGCAGACCCCAATGCGCTAAGTCCGTTTGTGGCGGTGGATTTGGAGGCCACAGTGCTGATCCGCGATCTGCAGCTGGTGGCCACGGCCGAAGGTGAGTTGAGCTACAATGATGACCTGCAGGGTGGCGGCGGTGCTGACACCATGGAGGGCGGCATTGGGGAGGACTTGCTGACCGGCGGGGCCATTGGCGACAGCCTGATGGGCGGTGAGGGCAATGACAGCTTGCACGGCGGCGCCGGGTTTGATGCGGTGGCCACCGGCCCGGCCTCAACCTATGACGCCGAGGGTGCGCGCTATGATCACCTAGGCAACCTCTTGCCGGAAAACGACGATTGGCTCAGCGGTGGGATTGGCGACGATCTGATTGCGGGATCGGCCGGCCATGACACGCTGCTGGGTGGCACTGGTGACGACACGTTGCAAGGCGGCACCGGCTTTGACCACCTGATGGGCGGTGAGGGCGCTGATGATCTGAACGGCGGCAGTGACCGTGACACGCTGGAGGGCGGCGCGGGGGCGGATACGCTGGACGGGCGCACCGGGGATGACCTGCTGAACGGCGGGGAGGGCAACGATCTGTTGCTGGGAAACTCGGGCGCTGACACGCTCTCCGGCGATGCCGGTGACGATGTCCTGCGCGGCGGCAGCCATGATGACCTGCTGATGGGCGGCGAAGGGGCCGACACGCTGGAAGGCAGCGGCGGCAGTGACGACCTGCGCGGCGATGATGGCGCAGATAGCCTGTCAGGTGGATCAGGTGCGGATGCGCTGGATGGTGGTTCCGGAAATGACACGCTTTACGGTGGCTCTGGGGATGACGATCTGACAGGAGGCGCGGGCCGCGACCGAATGAATGGTGGATCGGGGCACGATACCCTGTCAGGCGGCGAAGGGCGTGACACGTTGGCGGCCGGATCTGGGGATGATGTGCTTGACGGTGGTGCCGGACGCGACAGCCTGTTCCTGGGGGCCGGGGATGACATCGCCTATGGCGGTGACGGTGCGGACCGGTTCATCTTCCGCGATCGGGATCTGGACAACTCCACCGTTGAGATCCGCGATTATGACATCGATGAAGGGGACTATCTGGACCTGCGTCAGGTCAGCCTTGGCGACAGTGAAACCTGGTTCGCAGGCGCGGTCACCCAGGCGCTGGATGGGACGATCAGCATGGACCTTGGGGCCTGCACCGTTGAGCTGACGGGCACCGGTCTGGATCTGCTGACCCAATCCGATGCCCTTTATGACAGTCTGGTTTTCTGAGGAAGGGGAGGGATGCGGCGGTGGATGTCAGGCAAACCCTGCTTCTTTGGCAATCACCGCCGCATGCGTTCTGTTCCGGGCATCCAGTTTCTTGCAGAGAGTGCGCACATGCAGTTTGATCGTCACCTCCTGAAGACCCAGATCGCGGGCAATTTCCTTGTTGGAATGGCCCGCGCAAAGGCCGCTCAGCACTTCGGTTTCGCGCTGGCTCAACTGGTTGTCGAAAGGATCTTCGGCGGAATTCGCCGCCTGCATCACATCTGCAGGGATATACGTCTCACCAAGGGCCATGAAACGGATGGCGTTGACCATGCTTTTGGCCCCCATGGTTTTCGGCAGGAAACCCAGTGCCCCGGCATCAACAGCCTCTTGCGCAACCGAATTGGGCGCGGTGCCGCTGAGGATGGCAAAAGGTTGGTTGGGATAATCGGCAATCGCCTGTTTCAGGCCTTGCAGCCCGTTCATGCCAGGCATTTTGTAGTCCAACAGGACCAGGTCAAAGGGACCTTTGGCTTCGATGACCTGTATCGCTTCCTTCAGCGAGGCCGCAGGCAGAACCTGAATACGGCCTTCGGAATTCAAAAACACAGTCAGCGTGTCGCGCACCATTTCGTGATCGTCGGCAATCAAAATACGCATGTTGTAACCCTCTCATCGTAAATCGCCGGTGTAAAAACCGATACTAGCAAGAACCATGCCGCACTCATCCCACGGGAGAACAATAGCATGGTTTGAACAAATTTCCTTCCCTGACCTTGAGGCGAGCGCGAATTCCCGCCAGCCGGGCAAGAGGTCAGCCGATTTGGCGATGGTTGAGGCAAACTATCCCAAAGGTTAGTTGCCTATCCCACTGCACAGACACAGACGAATTCAAAAGCGTCACAGTAAGGGGGCAGCGCTAAGAGGTCCCCAAATGTTTTTCACAACTGTCTTCCGCCCCATCGCTGTGGCCGCCACTCTTGTTTTCACACTCGCCACGACCAGCTTGCCTGCTTTGGCTGAGCCAATTTTGACCGTAAAATCCACCGGCTCGGATCGTTCGATCGCGCTGGAACGCGCGGATCTGGATCAGCTCCCGCGGGAGGTGGTGCGCACCCGAACCATCTGGACCGAAGGTCTGGTGGAATTTGAGGGCGTGTCCCTGGCCACGCTCGTTGCCGAACTGGGGCTAACGGCAGAAGAGTTGAGCTTCGTAGCACTGAATGATTATGCGGTGACCATTCCCCTGTCAGACGCGGTGGAGGGCGGTCCCATTATTGCGGATCGGATGAACGGTGAACCGATGTCGGTGCGCGACAAAGGACCACTCTGGGTTATTTATCCTTTTGACAGCAATCCCGACTATCAGGCAGAAAAATACTACGCACGCAGCATCTGGCAGCTGCATCGTATTGAAGCTGCGCTGTAACGGGTCAGGTTGCGTGTTTTGAAACCGCTGAAGGGTGCCCTGTTTTGCCGGGCACCTTTTGCTGCAAGACCTTTGGATATCGACAACGCGAAAGTCAGTAACACCTTGTCAAAGAAGCCTCTTTTCCCCTTGAAACAGGTTAAGCTGATGTTTGCCGCATTGCTGGTTGCGATGTTTGTCCTGACGGGGATTTTGATGGCGGAGGTCTATGGCCGCCTGCGCGATCTGTCGACGGCCTCAACCGATAACCTGCAATGGAACATCGCGCAGCTTGAGGTGGAGTTGCTGCGGTTGGATGCGCAAATCTCAACCACCGCGCAGCAGGTGGAGGCAGAGGAGACAACACCCGCAGATGCCGCAGCCAGTCTGCGCACACGTTTTGATATTTTCTACAGCCGCATCGCCACCTATGAACATGGGCACCTCTATCAACCTTTGTGGCAGGGTGCAGAAAATGCCGCGATCCTGAAAGGGTTGCGTGACTACCTGCAATCCGGTGCCGTCTTGGTGGATACGCCTGACGCAGAGTTCCGTACCCATTTGGCGGAACTGGGGCAGCTGACAGCAGCCCAGAAAAAACCGGTTCGCGCGCTTTTGCTGAATGGTGTGGCGCAATTTGCCCAAACTTCAGACGAAGCGCGTGCAGCCCTGTCGCAGACGCTGACCCGATTGGCGCTGTCCTCGCTGCTGTTGATCGCTGTCCTGATGTCCTTGGCGCTGAAGTTGCTGCGTCTGTTGCGCCAGGGTCGGCGTGTGGCGGCGGAAAACGAAGAGGTGCGGGCCAGTTTGGAAACGATGGTGGCCTCCTCGCTCGACGCGATTCTGGTGGTCAACCGCAAGGGGCGGATCCTTGAGTTTAACGGCGCGGCGGAAACCGTGTTTGGCTACAGCCGCAAGGAGGTGCTGGGCAAAAACATGGCGCAGAAGATTATTCCACAACATCTGCGCGGTGCACATGTTGAGGGGATGAGGCGCTTTTTGGCGACCGGTGAGAAAAAGGTGATTGATGCCGGCCGGTTACGGCTGGAAGCGATGCGAAAATCTGGTGAGATCTTCCCGGTGGAATTGTCGATCACCGCCGCCGAGCTGGGCCGTCACACTGTCTTTGTCAGTTTTCTGCGCGATATCACCCATCAGGTGCAGGCTGAGGCTGATCTGGAACGCGCCCGGGATGAGGCCCGCGCGGGTGAGAAGGCGAAATCCGACCTGCTGACCGTGATGAGCCATGAAATGCGCACGCCGCTCAACGGTATTTTGGGCTCATTGGAGTTGCTCAAGCGCGATCCGCTGAGCGAACGCCAGCTGCGTAGCCTGCGGGCGGCGAAACTGTCGGGCGATCTGCTGCTGAGCCATGTGAATGATGTGCTGGATCTCTCCCGCTTTGAGGGCGTGCAGGAAGCGGCGGCAAACGTACCCTTTGATCTGCCCGAATTGGTGGAGGGTTTGATGACCGCGCAATCAGCCCCGGCCAAAGCCAGGGGCACCGCGCTGCGGGCGCAATACCTGACCGACGGTTTGACCCACGTGCTGGGTGATCCAGCGGCGCTGAACCGCTGTTTGGTCAATCTGGTGGGCAATGCGGTCAAGTTCACCCAGGATGGTGAAATCCTTGTGGAGATTGAGCGCCTGCAAGATGGCGCGACCGTTGAAATCCGCGTCAGCGACACCGGCAGCGGTATTCCCGAAGATAAGATCGACAGCATCTTTGATGAGTTTGTGACCGTTGACCCCAGTTTTGGCCGTGAAAGTGGCGGCACCGGGTTGGGTCTGGCGATCACCAAACGGCTGGTCACCCGGATGGGCGGGTCAATCATGGTCGACAGTATTGAGGGCGAAGGCAGCCTGTTTCAGATCACTTTGCCGCTGCCACAGGTTGAGGCACCGCTGCAAGCTGCAGAGGCTGAGGTTGAGGTTCTGGAAGACCTGCCACCCCGGCAGGTGCTGGTGGTTGAGGACAATGAGATCAACCGCGATATCCTGACCGATATGCTGACCGAACTTGGACAGGAGGTGGAAACCGCACCGGATGGTCCAACAGGCATTGAGGCGGCGCAGACCGAGTGGCAGCACATCATCCTGATGGATATTTCGATGCCCGGCATGGACGGGATCGAGGCGTTGTCACATATGCGTCGGGCGGGTGTTGAAAGCCCTGCTTTGGCGGTCACCGCCCATGCCTCGGCCAAAGATCACAAACGCATCCTTGCGGCAGGGTTCGCCGGCATCGTCACCAAACCGGTCAGCCTGGATCAATTGCACAAGGCGCTGTCTGCCTTGGCGGATGAGGGGGCTGGGGGGCCTGAGGGACGGGTGTTCGAGACCGATCACAGCCAGCTGGGGCGCCAGACACGGGACGATTTTGTGGATCGGATGGGGCAGGATAAGTTTGCTGCCCTCATCGGCAAATTCAGTAAGGATGCCAGCGCTTTGTTGACCTCCTTGCAGGGGGCAGAGGCCTTGTCCGCCGAGGCGGTGCAGGAGGCACATAACCTCGCCGGCATGGCCGGGTTGCTGGGGGAAGCGGATCTGCAGAGCGCGTTGAAAGCGATCGAGGATCTGCCCGCGGCGCAGCAGGCCAGTGAACTGCCGGATCTAGTTGACGCAGCCCGTCATCAACTGGAGGCGCTCAGCCCGTAAGCGCTCAACCCGTAATCCCTCAACCCTCCAGCGCACTGACATCCCGGTCTTTCACGGCCTCCATCGCCACATAGGTCGAAGAGGACGCCACATGCGGCAGGCGGGAAATACCATCGCCCAGCACACGGCGATAATCACGAATGTCGCGGGTGCGCACCTTGATCAGATAATCAAAACCGCCCGCAATCATGTGACATTCCTCAACCTCGGGCAGCTTGCGCACTGCCTCATTAAACGCGGTCAGCGCGGCCTCCCGGGTGTCTGAGAGCTTGAGCTCAATAAACGCGACATGATCTAGCCCCAGGCGTGTGGCGGACAGCTGGGCGCGGTAGCCCGTAATGATGCCATCCTTTTCCAGACGTTTGACCCGCGCCAGCACCGGCGTCTTTGAAAGGCCAACCCGCGCAGCCAATTCCGTCATCGAAATCCGCGCCTCCACCGAGAGGATTTCGAGGATCTTGCGGTCAAAACTGTCCAGCTCTGCTGGTGGCGGGAGGGTTTGGTTCATTTGTGCTGCCTGATACAGAATCAAAAGACGGTTCGTCTATGATAGGGCAGGAATTGGTCAAATAGTACCGTTGAAATGCGCTATCCTGTCAGAAGTGAATACCCCTTTTGAATGAGGCGCCGCCATGATCAACCTGGACCCCCGCTGGGATCAGAACAAACGTCGTAACGAAGTAGAAACCGTCGCCGCCCTTGTAGAACAGGCGGCGCTGGATCAAGCGACGCGGGACAGGATCGTGGCACGGGCCAGCACATTGGTCAGCCGGATCCGGACCGAATCCAAACCGGGCTTGATGGAGGTGTTTCTGGCCGAATATGGCCTGTCGACCGATGAAGGCATTGCGCTGATGTGTCTGGCCGAGGCGCTGTTGCGGGTGCCCGATGCCGACACTATCGATGCGCTGATCGAGGATAAGATCGCCCCGTCGGATTGGTCCAAACACCTTGGCAACTCGGCCTCACCGCTGGTCAACGCCTCCACCTGGGGTCTGTTGCTGACCGGGCGGGTGCTGAAAGATGACGCACAAGGCCTGGCGGGCACCCTGCGCGGTGCCGCGAAACGTCTGGGCGAACCGGTGATCCGGACCGCTGTGGGCCGCGCCATGCGGGAAATGGGCCGCCAGTTTGTGTTGGGTCAGGACATCCAGGCCGCGATGGAGCGCGCCAAAGGCATGGAGGCCAAGGGCTATTCCTATTCCTACGATATGCTGGGCGAGGCGGCGATGACCGCCGCAGATGCCGCCCGCTATGCCAAGGCCTACGCCGATGCGATCACCGCGATCACCGACCGCTGCAAGGGCGGTGATATTCGGATGAACCCCGGTATCTCGGTCAAACTGTCGGCGCTGCACCCGCGTTATGAGGTGGCCAAAACCGAACGTGTGATGGCCGAACTGGTGCCGGTGGTGCGCGATCTGGCGCGGCAGGCGGCGCGGGCGGGCATGGGCTTTAACATCGATGCGGAGGAGGCCGACCGTCTTGGCCTGCCGCTGAAGGTGATTGAGGCGGTCCTGGCCGACGAGCAGCTGGCCGGCTGGGATGGGTTCGGCGTTGTGGTGCAGGCCTATGGGCGGCGTGCAGGTGACGTGATCGATGGGCTTTATGACATGGCGCAGCGCCATGAGCGCCGCATCATGATCCGACTGGTGAAGGGCGCCTATTGGGACACGGAGGTCAAACTGGCGCAGGTCGAAGGCCTGACTGATTTCCCGGTGTTCACCCGCAAATCCGCCACTGATGTCAGCTATGTCACCAATGCGCGCAAACTGTTGCAGATGACAGACCGAATCTATCCGCAGTTCGCCACCCACAATGCCCACACCGTGGCCGCAGTGCTGGAAATGGCCAATGAGCTGCCGAATGAGGCCTATGAGTTCCAGCGCCTGCACGGCATGGGCGAGAGCCTGCATGATCTGGTTTTGTCTGATGAAAAGACGGGTTGCCGGATCTACGCGCCGGTTGGGGCGCATCGTGATCTGCTGGCCTATCTGGTGCGGCGTCTGCTGGAAAATGGCGCCAACTCCTCGTTTGTGAACCAGATTGTGGATGAGGATATCAGCCCAGCTGAAGTGGCGGCCTGTCCCTTTGCGCAAGTCGATGCGGATCTGGCGCAGGAGCTGGGTTATCTGAAATACGGGCCTGAGCTGTTTGGCGCGGATCGCAAAAACGCCAAAGGGTTCGATCTGTTTGATGTGAATGAGCTGCGCCAGATTGAGGTTGCGCGCGGCGGTCAGGCGCTCACCGCGGCAGGGCCGCAGATCGCGGGGGCCGTGGAGGGCGGGGCTGTTGAGCCTAGCATCAACCCGGCCACTGGGGAGGAGATCGGCCAGATCACCCTGTCGTCTGAAAAAGACGTGGCCACCGCCCTTGAGGCAGCAACGCCCTGGAATGCGCCTATGGCGGAGCGTGCGGCAGTGCTGAACCGGGCGGCGGATCTTTATGAGGAGCACTATGGTGAGCTGTTCCAGCTCTTGGCGCGTGAGGCTGGCAAAACGCTGATGGATGCGGTGGGGGAACTGCGCGAGGCGGTGGATTTCCTGCGCTACTATGCGTTGGAGGCTGGCAGCCTGCGCAATCCGGCGCGCGGGATCTTCACCTGTATCAGTCCGTGGAACTTCCCCTTGGCCATTTTCTCCGGCCAGATTGCGGCGGCGCTGGCGGCGGGCAATGCGGTGCTGGCCAAACCTGCTGAAACAACCCCGTTGATTGCCACCCGCGCGGTGCAATTGCTGCATGAAGCCGGCGTGCCGAAAACCGCGCTGCAATTGCTGCCGGGACCAGGATCTGTGGTGGGCAAGGCGCTGACCTCTGACCCGCGGATTTCTGGCGTGGCCTTCACCGGATCCACCGCAACGGCAAAACGTATTCAGGCGGCCATGGCCGGATCGATGGCCCCGGGCGCGCCGCTGATTGCGGAAACCGGTGGTCTGAACGCCATGATCGTGGATTCCACCGCCCTGCCGGAACAGGCGGTGCGGGATATCGTGGCCTCCAGCTTCCAGTCGGCGGGTCAGCGTTGTTCGGCCCTGCGGTGCCTTTATGTTCAGGAAGACATTGAACCGGCCCTGCGTGAGATGCTGATCGGCGCAATGAACGAACAGCGGGTGGGCAACCCTTGGGATCTGGAAACTGACATCGGCCCGGTGATCAATGCAGCGGCTCAGGCCGAGATCAACGCCCATATCGCGACGGCCAAGGCAGAAGGTCGCCTGCTGCATCAGCTGGATGCGCCAGCCGAGGGGCACTTTGTGGCGCCGTCGCTGATCAAGGTGGGCGGCATTGCGGATCTGGGCAAAGAGGTCTTTGGCCCTGTGCTGCATATCGCCACTTTCAAAGCGGGGGAGATCAACGATGTGATCGCGGCGGTGAACGCGACGGGCTACGGTCTGACCTTTGGTCTGCACACCCGTATCGACACCCGGGTGCAGGAGGTGGCCGATGCGGTGCATGTCGGCAACCTCTATGTGAACCGCAACCAGATCGGCGCCATTGTCGGCAGCCAGCCGTTTGGTGGCGAAGGTCTGTCGGGCACAGGTCCCAAGGCGGGCGGGCCGAACTACCTGCCACGGTTCACCCGCGCGGCGGTTTCGCCTGAGGGCGCGCAGGCGACCAACCCGGTGGCCAGCGAGCAGGTGCAGCGTCAGCTGAGCAGCGCCGAGGTGCCAAGCGCACCGGTGATGCAACGCGACATGCCCGGACCGACCGGGGAGATGAACCGCCTCAGCGCCTATGCACGCGGTCCGGTGCTGTGTCTGGGACCAGGGGTGAAGCTGGCGGCGGAACAGGCGGCGCTGGTGCGCGGTCTGGGGGGCGTCGCGGTGGAGCAGCCCGGCGTGGTTGATCCTGGCGCGATGCGCAGCCTGCGCGATCTGGCCGCCGTGATCTGGTGGGGCGATTTGGGACTGGCGCGCGGCTATGCTGCGGCGCTGGCGGACCGGGATGGGCCACTGGTGGCATTGGTCACCGATGCCCCTGACGCGGGCCACGTGCTGCATGAACGTCACCTATGTGTTGACACCACTGCGGCGGGCGGCAATGCCAACCTGCTGGCGGGCCAAAACGGCTAAGATCAGGACATCGGGGCGGCGTGCAGGTTGCATTCCGCCCCAACGTCACACAACCCAGCCCTTTCCCTGAGGGCAATCCGGTGGTCTAGTCGCCCCAAGTGGAGGAGGATGACCATGGATTTTGGTATTCGTGCAGAAAACCGCAAGCTGCTGGATCGGGTGATCGCGATGATCGACACCGAGATTGCACCGCTGCAGGATGAATATGAGGGTGAGGTCGCCAAGGGCGATCGTTGGCAATACACGGACCGGCAGGCTGAGATCCTGGAAGGGCTGAAAGCCAAGGCCAAAGCGGCAGGACTGTGGAATTTCTGGCTGACCGATGGCGACCGCGGCTTGGGTCTTTCGACCGTGGAATATGCCTATTTCGCCGAGGAAATGGGCCGTGTTGGTCTGGCGGCGGAGGTTTTCAACTGCTCAGCCCCCGACACTGGCAACATGGAAGTGTTCCACAAATACGGAACCGATGCGATGAAGGCCCGGTGGCTGGAACCGCTGCTGCAGGGGCAAATCCGGTCGGCCTATCTGATGACGGAACCCGATGTTGCCTCCTCGGATGCGACCAATGTGTCGATGTCCTGTGTGCGTGATGGCGACGATTATGTGCTCAACGGCGAAAAGTGGTGGGCCTCGGGCGCGGGGGATCCGCGCTGTAAGGTCTATATCGTTATGGTGAAAACCGGTGGCGAGGACACTGCGAAACATCAGCGCCATTCGATGATTGTGGTGGATGCGGCGACGCCGGGGATTGAGGTCTTGCGCCCGATGCATGTCTACGGCGCGGATGATGCGCCGCATGGGCATATGCACATCCGGTTCACCGATGTGCGGGTGCCTGCGGAAAACATGCTGCTGGGCGAAGGACGCGGGTTTGAGATCAGTCAGGGGCGGCTTGGCCCGGGACGGATCCATCACTGCATGCGGGCCATTGGTCAGGCAGAATCTGCGCTGACCCTGATGTGTAAACGCGCGCTGGAGCGGGAGGCCTTTGGCAAGCCGCTGGCCAGCCTGGGTGCGAACTATGACATCATCGCTGAGGCCCGGATGGAGATTGAGCAGGCGCGTCTGCTGTGCCTCAAGGCGGCGTGGTTCATGGATCAGGGGGACGCCCGTGCGGCAGCGCCGTGGATTTCCATGATCAAGACTGTTGCGCCCCGGATGGCGCTGAAGGTGATTGATGAGGCGGCGCAGATGTTTGGCGCGATGGGGATTTCACAGGACACGCCGCTGGCGTCAAAATGGACCCATGTGCGTACCCTGCGTCTGGCTGACGGCCCCGATGCGGTGCACCGGCGTCAGATTGCGCGGACGGAACTGCGCAAATACACGCAGGAGCGGATCTGATCCCGGTCATTGTGGAGGGGCATTGCCCCTCCGCCATCGTAGAAGCGGTCAGGTTTTATCTACTGGCAAAGTAATACAACACAGGCCCGTCGTTTATTCGGCGGGCTGAAATCCTTCGATCAACTGGCGCAGACCCAGCGCGGCCCCGGCAAAGATCGCCGCAAAGGTCACGGGTGCTGACCAGGCCAGCGTGGAAAAGGCGGTCATGCCCTGACCCACGGTGCAGCCAAGGGCCAGCACCGCGCCGATCCCCATCAGACCCGCGCCGATGATCTGGCGGCGCAGCTCGCGCGGGTCATCGCAGGCCTCCCAGCGGAAATGCCCTTTGATGAGGGAACCGATGAAGGCGCCAAGCGCCACCCCGGTGATGGAGCCAACTGCAAAGCTGGGTTCGCGCACCGATGCGGTCATGTAATAGATCAGCGTTTCGCCCACGGGGGCAGAGAAGCTGTGCGATACCACAGGCAGGTCTTCGAAGCCGGCGGTGGCGGCATAGTAGCTGCCGGCCCAGCCCGATGTGATGGCAAGCCCGACCACCACGCCCCAGAAAACGGATTTCGGATCCTGCAGAAACTTGCGGGAGCCAAGCGCCCCAAGGGTGATCAGCGCGCCAAATGCCAGACCGATATGGACGGGTGACATGCCAAGGAAGCGGCCCAGGAAATGGGCGATGCCCGGTGGCACTTCACTGGTCACATCAACCTGTGGAAAGGCCATGTTGCGCAACGGCGCCAACGGGCCTGACAGGGTGGCATAGGCGGCGACGCCCATCACAAGCACGATCACAAAGGCGCGAAAATCCCCGCCACCAAGGCGCGCAATGGCGCCGTAGCCACAGTTGCCGGCCAGCGCCATGCCGTAGCCAAAGGTCAACCCGCCAAGGATTGAGGCCAAGGGCATCCAGCGGATGGACAGGTAATAGGAGGCCTCGGGCTGCATCATCCCGGCGCCGGTCAGGCCGAAACAGCCCAAGATGCCGACCCCGATCGCCAGCACCCACATGCGCATGCGAATGTCTGAGCCGCCGTAAAGCAGATCCTCAATTGCGCCCATGGTGCAGAAGCGGCCCAGCCGTGCTGCCAGCCCCAGAACAAGACCACCAACCCCGCCAAACAGCGCGGTGGTCCAATACTCTCCGATGATATCGATCATGGGCGCGCGCCTCCCAACGCGGCCCTGCGCAGGCTCAGCAGCTCATGCTTGGCTTTCGCTGTCGTCGGCGCAGAACAAATCGTAGACCAGTTCAAGCATACGCTTGGGACGGTCATCCGCCAAACGATAATAAATCGCCTTGCCTTCGCGCCGTGGCACAACCAGACCTTCGAGGCGCAGACGCGACAGCTGTTGCGAGACAGCGGCCTGCCGGGCCGAAAGCAGATCTTCCAGCTCGGTCACGGATTTTTCGCCCGACACCAGATGGCAGAGGATCATCAGGCGGCCTTCGTGGCTGACAGCCTTGAGGAAGTTTGACGCATTGGTGGCGTTTTCCACCATGCGGTCCATTTCCGAGTCAGAGATGTTGTCGTCAAAGACAGGCAGACCCATGTCACCCTCGATCCTTGTTCCTATGGGGCCTCATAGCGAATGAGGCCTCAAGCGTAAAGTCACAGCCGTATCGCAACGGCGTTCTGATGGGCGGCGTTGCCCTCAGGTGCCACTTTCTGTGGCAAAATCCGTTTTGGCCTTCAGCATCATCTCCAGCAGGCCCCAGAAGAAATCTTCGCCCGGGTAGCCTTCGATGCGGCCGATTTCCTGACCCTCCTCAACCAGCACAAAGGTGGGTGTGTAAACCACCTTGCGCGCAAAACTCAGGCCGTCGGGCAGGGGATCATCGATGTCGATCTGCTGTAGCGGGGCAAACTGACCTGCGGCGGTCTTGGGATAGATCGGGCCGATCTCTTCTTTCCATTGGATGCAATAATGGCAGCCCGGCGTTTCCACCATAAACAATTCCGCCGCCCAAAGGGGGCTGGTGAATGTGCTGGCCAGCAGGGTGGCCGCTATGGCAAAACGTTGACGCAAGGGTTGCAACATGATTGACGATCCTCTTTCATACTACATAATGTGAATGTATGAATTCATCAAGGGCCGGACATGATTGATATTTCATTTGCAGCTGCGGCATTTGCGGGTCTCTTGAGCTTCTTCACTCCGTGCATTCTGCCGATGGTTCCGTTTTATCTGTGCTACATGGCCGGTCTTTCGATGACCGAGCTGCAGGGCGACGGTACAATCGCCAAAGGGGCGCAGCGGCGGTTGGTGATTTCGGCCATCGCCTTTGCCTTTGGTGTCAGCACGATTTTTGTGCTGCTGGGCATGGGGGCAACGGCGCTGGGGCAGGTCTTTGCCCAGTGGCTGGACACCTTGCGCTGGGTGGCAGCGGCGGTGCTGCTGCTGTTTGGTCTGCATTTCATCGGGCTGCTGCGGATTGGTCTGTTCTACCGTGAGGCCAAGTTGGAAAGTACTATGGCGCCGTCTACGCTTATGGGCGCTTATGTGATGGGCCTGGCCTTTGGCTTTGGCTGGACGCCCTGCGTGGGGCCGGCGCTGGCCTCCATCCTGATGATCGCCAGTGGGATGGGCGATATCTGGCGCGGCGGTCTGCTGCTGCTGGTCTATGGGCTGTCGATGACGGCGCCGTTTGTAGTGGCCGCGCTTTTTGCCAAGCCGTTTCTGCGCTGGCTGGGGCGCCACCGTTCCAAGCTGCAATATGCTGAGAAAATCATGGGCGGGATGCTGATCCTTTTCGCGATTTTGATTGCCACCAACGGTGTGCGGCTGATCGCGGATGTGATGATCCGCTGGATGCCATCGCTGACGACGCTGGGCTAAGGGCGTGTGAATTGAAGAGGGAGGAGAGCATGAGATCAATTTTGACAGCATGTGTTTTGGCACTTGGGCTGGCTGCACCGTCGGTGGGCGTGGCGGCTGAACTGGGGGATGACGGGCTGCACAAGACCGTTTGGATGCAGGATACCTTCAAAGACCTGTCCGAGGATCTGGAAGAGGCCAACGCTGCAGGTAAACGCCTGATGGTTATCATTGAACAGCGTGGCTGTATCTATTGCACCAAGATGCATGAGGAGGTCTTTCCCGACCCCGAAATCGCGCTTAGCCTAGAGCAGGATTACTTCGTTGTGCAGATCAATATGTTCGGCGATGTCGAGGTCACGGACTTTGATGGCGAATCTCTGGCTGAGAAAGAGATGGTGCGCAAATGGGGGCTGATGTTCACCCCGACGATGCTGTTTTTGCCAGAAGAGGTTACTGAGGGTCAGACCGCAGGGCAGGCGGCTGTTGCAACCGTTCCGGGGGCATTTGGCAAAGGCACCACTTTGGCTATGTTGCGTTGGGTGTTGGAAAAGGGTTACCTTTCCGAGGAGCCGTTCCAAAAATATCTCGCGCGGACTCTATCTGCGCAATAATCATCAATCCACAAATTAGCTTGCGTTCATATTGGTAAATTCACGATAATGAATTTGTTGTTGCGTCATGCGCAGCCGTCGACTACCGTATACAAAAGCGAGCTTAGCCACTTAACGGGTAGCCATGGGAGGAAACATGAAGCTTACGACTTTGACACTGGTGGCGGCGCTGTCTGCTGGGGCGGCATTTGCCAACCCAGTTGCGCCTGCTGATGTTGTTTTCGACGAGTACGGGGCGGTCGAAGCCTCGTTGACCGGCACCGCCGGGGACGCGGAAATGGGCGCCAAGATCATGGCGTCGAAAAAGATGGGCAATTGCATTGCCTGCCATGCGGTCACCGCGCTGAATGACGCACCGTTCCACGGTGAAGTTGGCCCGGAACTGGATGGTGTGGGGGATCGCTGGAACGCTGCTGAACTGCGCGGCATTCTGGTCAACGCCAAAGGTGTCTATGATGGCACTGTTATGCCGTCCTACTACAAGGTCAGCGGTTTTGTCCGTCCGGGCGATGCGTATACCGGCAAGGCGCCCAAGGGCCCGCTGGATCCGCTGCTCTCTGCACAGCAAATCGAAGATGTTGTCGCTTTCCTGACCACTCTGACCGAGTGATCTGGGCGCGACGAAATTAAGGAGATCACAATGGAATTCTCACGACGCGACACGCTGGCCATGGGCCTGGGTGCTGCTGCGCTGACCGTTCTGCCTTTCCAGGTGAACGCAGCTGCAGCGGATGACTTTATCGCCGAGTTCACCGGCGGAGCCGATCTGGGCGAGGGTGGTCTGACCCTGACCGCACCGGAAATTGCAGAAAACGGCAACACCGTTCCTGTGTCGGTTGAGGCAGAAGGCGCCGAAGCCATCATGCTGTTGGCCATGGGCAACCCGACCCCGGGTGTTGCCACCTTCACCTTTGGTGAGCTGGCAGGCAGCCAGTCGGCTTCGACTCGTATCCGTCTGGCAGGCACCCAGGACGTGGTCGCCATCGCCAAAATGGCCGACGGCAGCTTTGTCAAAGCTGGTCAGACCGTAAAGGTCACCATCGGCGGCTGCGGCGGCTAATCAGGATCGAAGGAGAAAAGACATGGCAAAAGGTGTAAAACCTCGCGTTAAAGCCCCGAAAAAGGCGGCTGCTGGCGAAACCGTTACCCTGAAGACCCTGATCAGCCACAAGATGGAATCGGGTCAGCGTAAGAACAAGGATGGCAGCGTCATCCCGCGGTCGATCATCAACCGTTTCACTTGCGCCTTCAACGGCAAGACCGTTGTGGACGTCAAGCTGGAGCCAGCGATCTCGACCAACCCTTACTTCGAGTTTGAGGCCGTTGTGCCCGAAGCGGGCGAATTCCAGTTCACCTGGTATGACGATGATGGCTCGGTCTATGAGACCGCCAAAAAGGTCGCAATCGCTTAATAAAAATAGATGTTTCTGTCCCGCCGGTGCGCCGGCGGGATCTGAGATATCACAGGGAGGAAGCTAGATGACATTCAAGCCAACAACTGCGATTGCTGCCCTGCTGCTGGCAGTCCCAACGCTGGCGATCGCCGAAGCGGATGATGATACGCTGATCGTCAACGATGAGTTGGAAATGGTAACCAAAGCCGCTGCGCCAGCTCACCTGGCAGATGACCTCGATGAGGTGATCTCGGGCTGGCATTTCCGCTCGGATGAGACGCAGGCGCTGCAGATGGACGATTTTGACAACCCTGGCATGCTGGGTGTTGAACTGGCCATCGACGCCTGGGAAACCGTTGAAGGCACCGCCGAAAAATCCTGTGCATCCTGCCACGGCGACGTGGAAGAGAGCATGGCCGGCGTGCGCGCGGTTTATCCGAAGTGGAACGAAGCCGCTGGCGAAGTGCGGACCTTGGAGATGCAGGTCAACGATTGCCGCGAAAACCAGATGGGCGCCGAGAAGCTGGGCTACACCAGTGGCGCGCTGACCAACATGGTTGCGCTGATCTCGCTGCAGTCGCGTGGCATGCCCGTGAACGTGGCCATCGATGGTCCGGCACAGGCCATGTGGGAACAGGGCAAAGAGCTCTACTACACCCGCACCGGTCAGCTGGAACTGTCCTGCGCCAACTGCCATGAGCAGAACTACGGCAACATGATCCGTGCGGATCACCTGAGCCAGGGCCAGATCAACGGGTTCCCCGTCTACCGTCTGAAAAACGCCAAGCTGAACTCGGTTCACGCGCGTTTCAAAGGCTGTGTGCGTGACACCCGCGCCGAAACCTATAGCCCCGGAAGCGCCGATTTTGTTGCGCTGGAGCTTTACGTCGCCAGCCGTGGCAACGGCCTGTCGGTCGAAGCACCCTCGGTGCGCAACTAAAACCACTCTGACTGGGGCGGCGACGACCGCCCCGGCTCCTCCTCCATCTCACCTATAAGATCACCGCCCTTGGGCTGACATCTGCAGTGCTTGGCTGCCGGTTGATCTCTTACATCGTTTCGGAGCAACACGGATATGATTTCGCGTCGTGATTTCCTGCAGGTTTCAATGGCCGCCACTGCAATGCTGGGCGGATCCGCCTATGGCAGCTGGGGGCGTTTGGCAGCACAGCAGAAGCTGACCCAAGACCAGCTGCTGGAGTTTGATACGTTCGGGAATGTGTCGCTGATCCATATCACCGACATTCACGCACAGCTGAAACCGATCTATTTCCGCGAACCGTCGATCAACCTGGGCGTTGGTCCGGCGCTGGGTCAGGTGCCCCATGTCACCGGCGCAGATTTCCGCAAGATGTACGGGATCGAGGACGGTTCGGCCTCGGCCTATGCGCTGACTTATGACGATTTCACCTCGCTGGCGCGGGGCTATGGCAAGGTGGGCGGCATGGACCGTGTTGCCACGGTGATCAACGCGATCCGGGCCGAGCGCCCCGATGCGCTGCTGCTGGACGGCGGTGACACCTGGCATGGGTCCTACACCTGCCACCACACCCAAGGCCAGGATGTGGTCAACGTCATGAACGCGCTGAAGCCGGATGCGATGACCTTCCACTGGGAATTTACGCTGGGCTCAGACCGGGTGCAGGAAGTTGTGGACGGCCTGCCGTTTGCGGCCCTTGGCGCCAATATCTTTGACGCGGAATGGGATGAGCCGTCGGAGAACTTTGAGGCCTACAAGATGTTTGAACGGGGCGGGGCCAAGATCGCAGTGGTCGGTCAGGCCTTCCCCTATATGCCCATCGCCAACCCGCGCTGGATGTTCCCTGAGTACTCGTTCGGGATCCGGGATGAACGGATGCAGGAAGTGGTAGATGAAGCTCGCGCCGAGGGTGCTGAACTGGTGGTTCTGCTCAGCCACAATGGTTTCGACGTGGATAAGAAAATGGCCAGCCGCGTCAAAGGCATCGACGTGATCCTTTCGGGCCACACCCATGACGCTGTGCCCGAACCGGTGCTGGTTGGCGAGACGATCATCGTCGCCTCAGGCTCGAACGGGAAATTCGTCAGCCGGGTGGATCTGGACGTGCGGGATGGCCGCATGATGGGCTTCCGCCACAAGCTGATTCCGATCCTGTCGGATGTGATTGAGCCCGACAAAGAGGTGGCCGCCGTGATTGACGCGCAGCGCGCGCCCTACAAGGACCAGCTGGAAGAGGTCATCGGCCGCACCGATGACGATAGTCTGCTCTACCGTCGTGGGAACTTCAACGGCACCTGGGATGACCTGATCTGTGACGCGCTTCTGTCGGAGCGTGAGGCGGACATCGCCATGTCGCCCGGCGTGCGCTGGGGCCCGTCGATCCTGCCGGATCAGGACATCACCCGCGAAGACATCTGGAATGTCACCTCGATGAGCTACGGCGAAGCCTACCGCACTGAAATGACCGGTGAGTTCATCCATGTGGTGTTGGAGGATGTGGCCGACAACCTGTTCAACGTGGATCCTTACTATCAGCAGGGTGGGGACATGGTGCGTGTGGGTGGCCTTGGCTACAAGATCGACATCACCAAACCGCAGGGCAGCCGGATCAGCGATATGACCTTGCTGAAAACTGGTGAGGCCATTGATCCAGCAAAGAATTATGTGGTCGCCGGCTGGGCCTCGGTCAACGAAGGCACCGAGGGGCCGCAGATCATGGATGTGGTGGAAGATCACATCAAAAAGCTGGGGACCGTGACCGTCACCCCGCGTGACAACGTCAAGGTTGTTGGCGCCTAAGCCATCTTTCTTCTTCGCACGGGTGTCTGCTTGAAGAAGTCATAAAAACAACGGGTTGCGGGACGAGTAAAAGTGCCTGTTTCGCAACCAGCCTCTTGAATTAGTTGGCAGCAAATACCCTATCTGGGGTTCACTTTCTCGAATTAATTCATTAAAATGAATTTGATTATAAGTGCCGGAGGCAGAATCAAAATGTCGAATAAACCGAAGGGCCTGACGCCCTCGCGACGGGCCTTCCTGAAAGGGGCCGCAGCGGTAGGTGGCAGCATGGCCGGGGGCGGCGCAGCCCTTGCAGCCAGCCCCGATCCCCTGATCGTTGAAAAGCAACCCTGGGCGCAGGGCACCGGTGATGGTGTCGATGCATCACCCTATGGTCTGCCGATCCAATACGAAGGCGACGTGGTGCGCCGGAACGTGGAATGGCTGACCGCGGATACCATCAGCTCGATCAACTTTACCCCGATCCACGCGCTGGACGGCACGATCACCCCGCAGGGTTGCGCGTTTGAACGCCACCATTCGGGCGCGATCGACATGCGCAAAGAAGATTTCCGGCTGATGATCAATGGCTTGGTCGATACGCCTCTGGTCTTCTCTTACGCGGATCTGGAACGGTTCCCGCGCGAAAACCGCACCTTCTTCCTGGAATGCGCGGCCAACACCGGCATGGAATGGGCAGGGGCCCAGCTGAACGGGGCGCAGTTCACCCACGGCATGATCCACAACATGGAATATTCCGGCGTGTCGCTGCGCAGCCTGCTGGAAGAGGCTGGCATCAAGCCTGAGGGCAAATGGGTCTATGTTGAGGGCGCGGATGCGTCGTCAAACGGGCGTTCCATCCCGCTGGAAAAGGCGCTGGATGACTGTATGATCGCCTTCAAAGCCAATGGCGAAGCGCTGCGCAAGGAACATGGGTATCCCGCGCGTCTGGTTGTGCCCGGTTGGGAAGGCAACATGTGGGTCAAATGGATCCGCCGCATTGAGGTGACGGATCAACCCATTGAAAGCCGTGAAGAAACCTCAAAGTACACAGACACGCTGGAAGATGGCACAAGCCGGAAGTGGACCTGGGTGATGGATGCGAAATCCGTTGTCACCTCGCCCTCGCCGCAGTCGCCGATCAAACATGGTCATGGCCCGCTGGTCATCACTGGTCTGGCTTGGTCTGGCCGCGGCGCGATCACCCGTGTGGATGTCTCCAAGGATGGTGGCAAGACCTGGGAAACCGCGCGTCTGGCCAATCCCGGCCAACCGATGGCGCTGACCCGGTTCTATCTGGACACCACCTGGACCGGCGAAGAAATGCTGCTGCAGAGCCGCGCGATGGATGAGACCGGCTATGTCCAGCCGACCAAAGCCATGCTGCGCGAAACCCGCGGCGAAAACTCGATTTACCACAATAACTGCATTCAGACCTGGTGGATCAAATCCAATGGGGAAGGTGAAAATGTCGAAGTATCGTAACCTTTTGCTTTGTGTTGCTGCGGCCTCGGTCGTGGCCGGTCCGGCACTGGCGGGCAAGTTCGGCTTGGGCCGTCCCGCCCTGCCGGAAGAGATCGCTGCCTGGGATCTGGACATTGCACCGGATGGCACCGGCCTGCCTGTGGGCAGTGGATCGGTGCTTGATGGGGAAGAAACCTTTGCCGAGTTCTGTGCGTCTTGCCACGGGGATTTCGCTGAAGGCGTTGATAACTGGCCAAAACTGGCTGGTGGCGCAGACACCTTGGCAGACAAGGATCCGCTGAAGACCGTTGGCTCCTACTGGCCGTATCTGTCGACCTCGTTTGATTACATCCGCCGCTCCATGCCCTTTGGCAATGCGCAGAGCCTGACGGATGATCAGGTCTATGAAATCACCGCATATATCCTTTATTCCAACGATCTGGTGGATGAGGATTTTGTGCTGAGCAACGAAAATTTCATGGAGGTTGAACTGCCCAATGCGCAGGGCTTCATCCTGGATGATCGCGACACCACTGAGGCGCATTTCTGGACGGAACCCTGCATGGAAAACTGCAAGGATGTGGTGGAAATCACCATGCGTGCCGCCGTATTGGATGTGACGCCCGAGGATGAAACCGCCAAGGCGGAGGCCCCGGCCGTCGTCGAAGCCGCCGCAACGCCTGAGCCCGCGCCTGAACCAGAGCCCGCGCCAGAACCCGTTGCCGAGGTCGCCGCGCTGGATGAAGCGTTGGTGAAGAAAGGTGAAAAGGTCTTTAAGAAGTGTAAAGCCTGCCACCAAGTCGGAGAAAAGGCCAAGAACAAGACCGGCCCGATCCTCAACGGTATCATCGGCGCGCCCATCGGCCAGGTGGAGGGGTTCAAATACTCCAAAGCGATGAAAGCCCTGGGCGAAGAGGGGCAAGTCTGGGATGACGAAAACCTCACCGCTTTCCTGACCAAGCCCAAGAAGTTCCTGAAGAAAACCAAGATGAGCTTTGCCGGGTTGAAAAAGGAAGCCGACATCACCGCGGTGACGGAATACCTAAAAAGCGTAGGCAAGTAAGCGATGCGTGCCATTGCCATCATATCACTCTGGGCGGCCCTTGCAGGGGCCGCACTTTCTGATGAAGCGGCCACGGCCATTGGTGACGCGGATCGTGGCGCCAAAATCTTTAAAAAATGTCAGGCGTGTCATCAGGTGGGCGAGGGCGCCAAACATCGGATTGGCCCACATCTGAACGGCATCTTCTTTCGTCCCGCTGCCAGCTTTGCCGGGTATAAATATTCCAAAGGCATGCGCCGCGCTGCCGACAGTGGGCTGCTGTGGGATCTTGAGGGGCTGGAGGCGTTTCTGACCAATCCCCGCAAAGCAGTGCCCGGCACCAAGATGAGCTTCGCGGGTCTGAAAAAGCCCAAGGACCGCGCGGACCTACTGGCCTACCTGCGGCAGTTTTCGGACAATCCTGCAGATATTCCCGAAGCGGCGCCAACCGCCCGCAAGGTTGAGATTGATCTGCCCCCTGAGGTGCTGGCGCTGGTGGGGGATCCCGATTTCGGCGAATATCTGTCAACCGAATGCACCACCTGTCATCAGACCGATGGCGACTATGACGGCATTCCCGCCATCATCGGCTGGCCGACCGAAGATTTCGTCATTGCCATGCATGCCTACAAACAGAAACAGCGTGACCATCCGGTAATGCAAATGATGGCCGGTCGCCTGTCTGATGAAGAGATTGCGGCGCTGGCCGCGTATTTCGCAGGGCTGGAGTGACAAGCACGCCGTCATGGCGGGTAAGCCATTGAGAAAAAGTAAGTCCTGAGGGGGTTTTTACCCAAAAGGCCCCAATAAGACATTGATTTACTTAGGGAGGAAGAGACATGAAATTGAACAGACGGAGCTTTATAGGCACCACATCACTGGCTGCGGCCAGTCTGGCAGCCCCGGCGGTGCTGGGCGCAGGCAAACCGCGGGTCGTGGTGATCGGCGGTGGTGCAGGTGGTGCGACCGCGGCGCGCTACATTGCCAAAGGGGCCAAGGGCGCAATTGATGTGACGCTGGTGGAACCCAGCCGCAGTTACTACACCTGCTTCTTCTCAAACCTTTACATCGGTGGCTTCCGACAGCTTTCCTCCATCGCGCACAGCTATGGCACGCTGGCCTCTGCCTATGGGATCAATGTGGTGCATGATTGGGCTGTGGGCATCGACCGCGATGCGCGGCAGGTGACCCTGGCTGGCGGGGCGGTGCTGCCCTATGACCGGCTGATCCTGTCACCGGGAATTGATTTTGTAGACGGGGCGGTGCCGGGCTGGGATGTTTCAGCCCAAAACAAGATGCCACACGCCTATAAGGCCGGGTCACAGACGGAACTGCTGAAAGCGCAGATTGAGGCTATGCCAGAGGGCGGCACCTTTGCCATGGTCGCCCCGCCCAATCCTTACCGTTGCCCACCCGGACCTTATGAGCGGATCTCGATGGTGGCGCATCTGCTGAAACAGACCAACCCAACCGCCAAGATCATTGTGGCCGACCCAAAGCCTAAGTTTTCCAAAATGGGCCTGTTCCAGGAAGGCTGGGCCAACCACTACGCGGGCATGGTCGATTGGATCGGCGCCGATTTCGGCGGTGGCAATGTTGAGGTGAATGCTGACGAGATGACGGTCACCATCGACGGCGAAGTCACCAAGGTGGATGCCTGCAACGTGATCCCCGCAATGAAGGCAGGCCGGATCTGCGAAATGGCCGGCATCACCGAGGGCAACTGGGCCCCGGTCTCAGGTCACACCATGCAAAGCCGGCTGGATGAAAACATCCATGTGCTGGGCGATGCGACCAATCAGGGGGATATGCCGAAATCTGGCTTCTCGGCCAATTCGCAGGCCAAGGTGGCGGCGATGGCGGTGCGCGGTGCATTGACCGGCTCCAAGGTCTTCCCGGCGAAATTCTCCAACACCTGTTGGTCGCTCATTGCCACGGATGATGGTGTCAAAGTGGGCGCCACCTATGAGGCAACGGATGAGAAGATTGCCAAGGTGGACGGGTTCATTTCGCAAACCGGTGAGGATGCGGATCTGCGCAAAGCCACCTATGAGGAATCCATCGGCTGGTATGCCGGGATCACCTCGGACATGTTTGGCTAAAGGTCAGAATATTGCGACCAAACGGGGCGTTTTGCGCCCCGTTTTGCGTTTTGGTGATGTCGTGGCACAGTGTCATACTGGGAGGATGCTATGATTACACGACGCAAGCTAATGAGTGGTGCGGCCGGAAGCCTGGTAGCAGGGGCGATGATGCCGGGTTCGATCCGGGCCGCCGGTGGCGCGGATGGGCTGGAACTGGGGGACGATGGCCTACACAAACAGCCGTGGTTCACGGACAGTTTTCTTGAACTGGGGGACGATCTGCAGACCGCCGCAGACAGCGGGCGCGGCCTGATGGTTCTCTGGGAACAACGCGGTTGCCCCTATTGCCGTGAGCTGCATGCGGTGAATTTTGCCCGCCCCGAAATCACCGATTACATCCAGGAACATTTCGATGTGGTGCAGCTGGATATGTTCGGATCCCGTGAGGTGCTGGATTTTGACGGCGAGGCGCTGGAAGAACGTGGACTGGCGGGCAAGTGGTTTGTGAACTTCACGCCGACAACGCAGCTGTTTCACCGCGACAATGCCGACGCCACCGGTCTATCAGCGGCGGAAAGCTTCCGCATGCCGGGGTATCTGAAACCCTTCCACTATCTCAGCTCGCTCGAGTTTGTGGCGGAAGGCCATTATGAGACCCAGCGCTTCCAACGTTACTTGCAGGATAAGTTTGCCAAGCTGCGCAAACAGGGGATCGATCCGGACGTCTGGTAGCGGTCAGGCCCAGGATTTCCGATGTGCGTTCGGGGAAGAGCCGTATTTTTCCCGGAACACCCGCGCCATATGGCTGGAGGAGCGGAAGCCGGTGGCAGCCGCGATTTCCGTGACGGTCAGGTCGGTTTCATTCAACATGCCATAGGCCCGCGACAGTCTCAGGTCGTTATAATAGGAAATCGGGCTCTGGTTCAGGTAGCGTTTGAACAGTCGTTCCACCTGACGACGTGAAACGCCAAGCTTGTTGGCGATGTCATCCATCGACAGCGGCTCTTCGATTTCCTGTTCCATGATCTGGATCGCCGCCAGTAGGTTGCGGTTGCGACAGCCGATCGCGGCCGAGTTGGCGGAGCGTTGCGGGGCCCGCTGCGCGCCTGAGCGCATGTGGATACACATATCCGCCACCATGATCGCCAGCTCAGAACCGTGCCGCTGTTCAATCAAGGTCAGGATCATATCCAGAGCGGAGTTGCCACCGCCGCAGGTCATGATACGGCCGTCCACCTCATAGAGGTTGGGTGAGGGCTGCAGGTCCGGAAACTCCTCAATCAGGCCGGGCTGGTTTTCCCAATGCATTGTAAAGCGGCGGTTTTTCAGGATGCCGGCCCGCGCCAGTGCAAAGGCGCCCGAACAGATGCTGCCCAAACGGCGGCCAAAGCGATCTTCGCGGCGCAGCCAGTTCAGCGTGCCATCCGTAACCGTATCCTGTGGCTCAACCCCAGAGCAGACAAATCCGTAGGAATTGGCTGGCAGCGGTTCCAGCGCCATATCCGGGGTCACCGTCATGCCGTTTGAACAGGTGATCGGGCGGCCATCCTCACTCATCGTGTACCAGCGATAGAGCTGCCGTTTTGTCAGCTGATTGGCGATCCGCAGGGGTTCAATCGCAGCCGCGACGGCCAGCATTGTGGCTTTGGGGACCAGCAGGAAATAGAAATCTTCTGGCGGGCCTTCAAATTCCATTGGGAAATTGGCCGAAGCTGCACGCTGGATAAATCGATCTTGCTGCATGTCTCCCCCTTTGGTGCCGAGCTGGAATGGTACCATGTTTTGTGTCGCTCTGCGACCTCGGGCAACGGGATCGCGACAACTTGGTGTCGCAAAATATCAGCCTTCCGTGGGGCGCCAATACGCGATGCGTCACATTTGCGTAAAATGGCGACAAATTTTAGTGACGCTAAGCGAGTGGGGTGGTCGCATATGTCGCAAATATGCTCATGTCCGCCTGTCAGAAGATGGCGCAGATGCTGGCACGGAACTTGAAACCTCTTTTGAGGTTAACGGGTTGTCGCCGCCAGTGCCGCCTTTGTCGTTGTTGACGCCAAGGGTTATGGGATTGGTGGCGCACCCCATTAATTCGGAGGGGTCCCCTTGCAGGCCAGAGGGGGCAAGACTAAGACTCAATTAGCACCTTGCTGATAAGTGTGCTTCTGACAGTAACAGGCAGGCGACTATGAACGATCCGATTGATACTTACATGAATACCCTGGTGCCTATGGTGGTTGAGCAGACCAGCCGTGGGGAGCGGGCTTATGATATTTTCTCGCGCCTGCTGAAAGAGCGCATCATTTTCCTCAACGGTCCGGTGCATGACGGCATGTCCTCGCTGATCGTTGCCCAGCTGCTGCACCTTGAGGCGGAGAACCCGTCTAAAGAAATCTCGATGTATATCAACTCACCCGGTGGCGTTGTGACCTCGGGTCTGTCGATCTACGACACCATGCAGTACATCAAACCCAAGGTTTCGACCCTGGTGATTGGCCAGGCGGCCTCGATGGGTTCGCTCCTGCTGACCGCAGGTGAGGCCGGCATGCGCTTCTCGCTGCCGAACTCCCGCGTGATGGTGCACCAGCCCTCGGGCGGTTATCAGGGTCAGGCGACGGATATCATGATCCACGCGCAGGAAACCCAGAAGCTGAAAACCCGTCTGAATGAGATTTACGTCAAGCACACCGGCCGCACCTATGAGGAGGTTGAAGCCGGTCTGGAACGCGACAACTTCATGTCGCCGGAAGAGGCCAAGGAATGGGGCCTGATTGACGAGATTGTCACCAACCGCGCTAAAACCGGCGACGACGGCGACAGCTGAACCTAAGACACACGGGCGTTAACGCGCCCGTGTGACGTTTTTGCATTGTGGCTGCCTGAGGGCTGTCTTAAGCTATCTCTCCAAGGGATGCAGGACAGCCAGACGGCAGCATCTGAGTAACCTGAGACTTCAGGCCTGAAAGGGACGAAATGGCGACGAATACCGGTGGCGACAGCAAGAACACGCTTTACTGCTCCTTCTGCGGCAAGAGCCAGCATGAGGTGCGAAAGCTGATTGCCGGCCCAACCGTGTTCATCTGTGATGAATGCGTTGAGCTGTGCATGGATATCATCCGGGAAGAGACCAAGAGCGCGGGCCTGAAATCCTCGGAAGGGGTGCCAACCCCGATGGATATCTGCAACGTTCTGGACGATTACGTGATCGGTCAGGCGATGGCGAAGCGGGTGCTGTCGGTGGCGGTTCACAACCACTACAAACGTCTGAACCACGCGCAGAAATCGGGCGATATCGAACTGTCGAAATCGAACATTCTGCTGATCGGTCCAACCGGTTGCGGTAAAACGCTGCTGGCCCAGACCCTTGCGCGTATTCTGGATGTGCCTTTCACCATGGCAGATGCCACCACGCTGACCGAAGCGGGCTATGTGGGTGAGGATGTTGAAAACATCATTCTGAAGCTGTTGCAGGCCTCGGAATACAATGTGGAACGCGCGCAGCGTGGCATCGTCTACATCGACGAAGTGGATAAAATCACCCGCAAGTCGGAAAACCCATCAATCACCCGCGATGTTTCGGGTGAGGGCGTGCAGCAGGCACTGCTGAAGCTGATGGAAGGGACCGTGGCTTCGGTTCCGCCTCAGGGTGGCCGTAAGCATCCGCAGCAGGAGTTCCTGCAGGTCGACACCACGAACATCCTGTTCATCTGTGGCGGTGCATTCGCCGGTCTGGACAAGATCATTGGCCAGCGCGGCAAAGGCTCGGCCATGGGCTTTGGCGCGGACGTGCGTGAAAACGACGAACGCGGTGTGGGTGAGGTCTTCAAGGATCTGGAACCCGAAGATCTGCTGAAATTCGGCCTGATCCCGGAATTTGTCGGCCGTCTGCCGGTTCTGGCAACACTGGAAGATCTGGATCAGGACGCGCTGGTCACCATTTTGACCCAGCCGAAAAACGCCTTGGTCAAGCAGTACCAGCGTCTGTTCGAGCTGGAAGAGGTGCAGCTGTCGTTCACCGATGATGCTCTGTCAGCCATCGCCAAACGCGCGATTGAGCGTAAAACCGGCGCCCGTGGTCTGCGGTCGATCCTCGAAGATATCCTGCTGGACACCATGTTTGACCTGCCGGGTCAGGACAGCGTGACAGAGGTTGTTGTGAACGAAGAGGCCGTGACCTCGGACGCGCAGCCGCTGATGATCCACGGTGAGAAAAAAGAAGAAGCCAGCGCCAGCTGATCTGACGTTTCGCTTTACCAAAGCCCGTCCCGGATGGTTCCGGTGGCGGGCTTTTGCTTGTCTGGGCCTTGAGTGGCGGCTTGATGCACCTAACGGGACCGGAAAACAACTGCTACAGGCCCCCCACCACTGGACCTTGAGGGGCATATGGTCCATATCTTCCGGTAACTTATTGCGGAGAGACTCAATGGGCATCCTGAACACCCTGCTGCGCGCCGTCACCTGGTGGGACGGTCAGACCCTCAACACCCAGCTCTACACTGCCCGCAAAGGCGTGAAAGTGGGCGAGGACGATCAGGGCAACGTGTTCTACACTTCCAAAGACGGCAAACGTCGCTGGGTTATCTACAATGGTGAGGTTGAGGCCAGCCGCATCAGCCCTGACTGGCATGGCTGGTTGCATCACACCTTTGATGAGCTGCCGACTGATAAGCCGCTGGTCCATAAGGACTGGGAAAAGCCGCATCTGGAAAACCTCACCGGTACTGCGATGGCCTATGCTCCTGCCGGATCGATCCGTCGCTCTGAGCCGTCTGAGCGGCGCGACTATGAGGCATGGTCGCCCGAATAAGGCGCAAGAGCAGGCGTAAGGGGGCACCTATGTCCACCAATCCCACCGAAGTTGCTGTAGGTGCCGCGGTCTTGGCCGCCGCTGTGGGCTTTGTCCTTTATGCAGGGCAGGTCACCGGGTTTACCGTGCAGTCTGACGGCTATCCGCTCAGCGCGTCGTTCCGTTCACTGGAAGGGATCAGCGTTGGTTCTGACGTGCGCTTGGCCGGTGTTAAGATCGGCACCGTCACGGATATCGCCCTGAACCCGCAGACCTTCCGCGCGGACACTGAATTTCTGCTGAAAGACGGGATCGACATTCCTGACGACAGCGCCGTTGTGATCAGCTCCGAGGGGCTGCTGGGCGGCAACTTTGTAGAGATTGTCCCGGGCGGATCCCCCTTCAACTTTGAGCCGGGATCCGAAATCGAAGACACCCAAGGCTCCGTCTCGTTGATTTCGCTGTTGATGAAGTTTGTGTCCGGAGGCGACGAATGATCCGCATCGCTGCAGTCTTCTCATTGCTTCTGGCGCTGCCGTCGGTGGCAGAAGAGGTTAGCCCGGGAACCGGTGGCGTTCTGCGCGGGCTGGACAAGGTGAACGGGGAAACCACGGATATGGAGATCCCAAATGGCGGTGAGGCCGTGTTTGGCGATCTGCGGGTGTCTCTGGGGGAATGCCGTTATCCGGTGGGCAACCCGTCTGGGGATGCTTACGCCTTTGTCACCATTCAGGGCATTGGCAAAGAGGCCCCGATGTTTCGTGGCTGGATGATGGCCTCAGCCCCGGCGCTGAACGCGCTGGATCATGCGCGTTATGACGTCTGGCCGTTGCGCTGCAACACACCTGCGGCTGAGTGATCGACACCCTCAACGTTGAAAAAAGCGCCTTCACGCAATGCCTCCCGCAGCAGCGCCTGATAGGCCTGGCGCGGGATCTCCACCGCCCCAAGCGAGGCAAGGTGTGGCGTGATGAACTGGGTGTCAAACAGGGTGAAACCGGTCTGCACCAGGTGATCCACCAGATAGGCCAACGCAATCTTTGAGGCATCGCGGCGGTAGCTGAACATGCTCTCGCCAAAAAAGGCCCGGCCCAGCGTGACACCGTAGACGCCCCCCGCCAGTTCACCGTCCATCCAGACCTCCAGCGAATGGGCGCGGTCCATGGCGTTCAGCGACATATAAAGCGCGTGGATGGTGGGGTTGATCCAGGTTTCATCGCGATCCGCGCAGCCGTTCAGCACGGCTTCGAAATCGCCGTTGATCCGGATCTCATAATCCTCTTTGCGCAGCCGGCGGGCCAGCGATCTGGAAATGTGGAAGCTGTCGAGGGGGAAAATCCCACGGTGGCGCGGATCGACCCAGAACACCTCGGGGTCATCGCGACTCTCTGCCATGGGGAAAATGCCCTGGGCATAGCCCGAAAGCAGGATCTGAGGGGTGAGCGTGAACTCGTCTTTCAAACGCCTATCCTCTGGAAAAACGCCCCTTGATCCGAAACGGGGCCGCAGGATCGCCTGCGGCCCCGGCGGGGCCTTAGCCCATGTTTGCGTCCAACCACTTTTCCAGCCAGTGGATGTTGTAGTTGCCGGTGTGGATGTCATCTTCCTGCAGCAGCGCTGTGAACAGCGGCAGCGTGGTGTCGATACCGTCCACGATCAATTCACCCAGCGCACGGTCCAGACGGGCCAGCGCCTCGGCACGGTCACGACCGTGCACGATCAGCTTGCCGATCAGGCTGTCGTAATAGGGTGGGATCGAATAGCCGTCATAAAGCGCCGAATCCATCCGCACACCCAGACCGCCGGGGGCGTGGAACTGGGTGATCTTGCCGGGGCAGGGGGCGAAGTTCGGCAGCTTTTCTGCGTTGATCCGCACCTCGATCGAGTGGCCGTTGATTTCCAGATCTTCCTGGCTGAAGGACATGGGCATGCCTTCGGCTACACGGATCTGTTCACGCACCAGATCAACACCAAAGATGCTCTCGGTGACCGGGTGTTCCACCTGCAGACGGGTGTTCATCTCAATGAAGTAGAACTCACCGTTTTCATAGAGGAACTCAATGGTGCCGGCGCCGATATAGTTGATCTTGGCAACCGCATCCGCACAGACCTTACCGATCGCAGCACGCTCTTCTGGGGTGATGCAGGGGCCGGGGGCCTCTTCAAACACCTTCTGGTGACGGCGCTGCAGCGAGCAATCGCGCTCACCCAGGTGAACCGCTTTGCCTTTGCCGTCGCCAAAGACCTGGATCTCAATGTGGCGCGGGGTGGTGAGGTATTTCTCGATATAGACCTCATCGTTGCCGAAGGCGGCTTTGCCCTCTGCACGTGCGGTCATAAACGCCTCTTCCATGTCAGCGGCGGTTTGCGCCACTTTCATGCCACGGCCACCACCACCAGCGGTTGCCTTGATGATCACTGGATAGCCGATCTCGTCACCAATGCGTTTCGCTGCGGCCAGATCAGGCACGCCACCGTCAGAACCGGGAACGCAAGGAACGCCCAGCTCTTTCATGGTGTCTTTGGCGGTGATCTTGTCACCCATGACGCGGATGTGTTCCGCGGTCGGGCCGATAAAGGTCAGCCCGTGATCCTCAACGATCTGTACGAAGTTCGCATTCTCAGAGAGGAAGCCGTAGCCCGGGTGGATCGCCTGCGCACCAGTGACTTCACAGGCGGCAATGATGGCCGGGATCGACAGGTAGCTTTCGGTGCCGGAAGGCGGGCCGATGCAGACGGATTCATCCGCCATGCGCACGTGCATGGCATCGGCATCCGCGGTCGAGTGGACCGCTACCGATTTGATGCCCATCTCGCGGCAGGCGCGGATCACGCGCAGCGCGATCTCCCCCCGGTTCGCAATCAGGATTTTATCGAACATGGCGCGGCCTTACTCGATGATGACCAGAGGGGCGCCGAACTCAACGGCACCGCCGTCTTCGACCAGAATACGCTTCACGGTGCCCGATTTCGGGGCCGGGATCTGGTTCATGGTTTTCATCGCTTCGATGATCAGCAGGGTCTGGCCTTCGCTGACCTGGCTGCCAACGCTGACAAAGGACGGGGCGCCGGGCTCTGCCTGAAGGTAAACGGTGCCGACCATGGGCGAGGTCACGGCGCCAGGATGGCTGGCGGGATCCTCTGCGGCGGCAGGGGCCGCGGCGGGTGCGGCAGCCGGGGCGGCTGCGGCGGGGGCGGCGGCAGGTGCGGCAGCAACAGGGGCTGCGGCGACCGGGGCTGCGACCTGAATGGCGGTCTGGCTGGCGCGGCTCACGCGAACGTTGAGGCTGTCGTTGTCACCATATTCACGCATCACTTCCAGCTCAGTCAGATCGTTGTCTGCCAGCAGCTCTGCCAGAGCCTGAATAAATTCGACGTCGGAGTCGTGTTTCTTATTAGTCATCATTCCCTCGACCGGTTTGTGGTGGGCGCATGTACGGATCCGCCCTATCCCCATCTGGAGGGCTTATACGCCATCCTTGACGAAGCGGAAAGCGCCCATCTGGGGGGCAAAATGGGGTTTCGTGCAGAAAATTTCGAGGGGAATTGTCAAAAAAAGCTTCGCAGAACACGCTATGGCCCTTCTGTTGCTGGGCCGGGGCCGCAGAATCAAAGCGGCATGCCCGAGAGTTTTGCGACCAATTCCGCCAGCTTGCGGGCCTGAAATTTTTCCAGCAGCCGGGCGCGATAGACCTCAACCGTGCGATAAGACAGGTCCAGCTCCAGACCGATCTCTTTGCTGGTCAGGCCGCGGCAGGTCAGGATCGCCACCTCGCGTTCGCGCTGGGTCAGTTCTACAATCGGGCGTTCATCTGAAAGATCCGTCACCGACCAGATGCCGCGCTGAAACGGATCTTCGGGGGTGAGCGACACACCACGCACCCGGCACCAGAACATTTCGCCCGACCGGCGGGTCATCACCCGCTCGTCGGAATAGCGGCCGGTTTCGGACATGGCGGCCAACCCACGTGCACCGATGTTTTCGTAATCTTCGGGGCTGACGTAAAACTCGGCAAAGGGCACATCGGTGAAACTGTCAACGCTGCCGCCAAAGGTTTCGGCAAACTGGCGGTTGCAGCCCCGGATCACGCGGTTTTCCAGCATACACAGGCCAATAGGGGCAAATTCAAAGCCCAGATCCGCGATATCCATAATGCCCCTCTCCCCTAGATTGCGCGTATTTCTACCAATTGATCGCAGAAATGACAGCTGCATTCTTTGCTGCAAGCATAGGAGGGATGCAAAATGGTTTACATCGTTGGCTGGGGGCACACCAAATTTGGCCGCCTGAGCGATCAGAGTTTGGAACAGTTGATTGTGGAGGCCGGGCGTGAAGCGCTGGCGGATGCGGGGATCCCGGCGGCTGAGGTGGACGGCATGTGGCTGGGTCATTTCAACGCGGGCATGGTGGATGATGGCTTTGCCTCCTCGCTGATGATGTCAATCGATCCCGATCTGCGGTTCAAACCGGCGGTGCGGGTGGAAAACGCCTGTGCCACAGGATCTGCCGCAATTCACGCCGCACGTCAGGCGATCCTGGCGGGCGAATGCAAGGTGGCGCTGGTTGTCGGGGCTGAGATGATGACCCATCTGCCCGGCCCCGAGGTGACGCAGGCGCTGGGGCGCGCGGCCTATCAGCGGACCGAGGCAGGTATTTCCTTCCCCGGTGTTTTTGCCGAATTTGCCAAAGCCTATTTCGCTGAATATGGCGACCAATCGATGGCATTGGCCCAGATCGCCGCCAAGAACCATGGAAATTCGGTGAACAACCCGCTGGCGCAGTTGCAGAAACCTTTGGACCTGGAGTTTTGCGCCACCGAAAGTGACCGCAACCCGATGATCGCGGCCCCGTTGAAAAAGACCGATTGTTCGCTGGTGTCAGACGGTGCCGCTGCGGTGGTTTTGGTGGCGGAAGATCTGCTGGGGGATGTGCAAAAGGCGGTTAAGATCCGCTCGGTTGCGCATGTGAATGACCTGTTGCCGATGGCGGGGCGGGATCTGGTGGGCTTTGAAGGGCCCAGCCGGGCGATGGCGTTGGCCTATGAGCGGGCGGGCATCACCGTCAACGATATGGATGTCGCTGAGGTGCATGACTGTTTCACCATTGCCGAGTTGCTGATCTATGAGGCGATGGGCCTCGCGCCACGCGGGCAGGGGGCGAGCCTGCTGCGCGACGGTGTGGTGCAGGCCGGGGGACGCCTGCCGGTGAACCTGTCGGGCGGGTTGAAGGCCAAGGGCCACCCGATCGGCGCGACGGGCGTGTCGATGCACACGATGGTCGCGCGTCAGGTCACAGGGCAAGCGGACGGCATGCAGCATCCCGATGCCAATATGGGGCTGGTGTTCAACATGGGCGGTGCCGCGGTGGCGGCCCATGTTTCCATCCTTGAGGTGGCCAAAACCTAAACAGAACTCTTTTGAGGTGCTTAATGCGCCTCAAAGTCCTTGTTTTCCATCTCTGGCAGGGTGAAATCCTCGGTGTGGACGATCACATCCTCACCCCGGGTGAGGATGATGCCATAGGCGCCCGGCTCCGGTACGGAATGGCCAAATCCTTCTTGCCCCAAAAGCATCGGCATCTGGTGACAGGTGCTTTTGAACACGGTCATGGACTGGCCGGCGACAGTGGCGGTGATGGTGCGGTGGATATGCCCGGCAAAGAGGTGGCGCACATTGTACTCTGCGGTCAGCGCCAGCAGTTCGGGCGCATTGGTCAGCCCGATGCCGTCCATCCCGTTAAACCCGGTGTCAAACGGCGGATGATGCAGGAACACCAGACAGGGCTTGCCCTCCGCCCCTTCCAGCGCCGCCTTCAGCCAGTTCAGGCGGGCCGGGCAGAGGACGCCGGAATGCAGGACCTCAGCTTCGGTGTCCAAAGTGTCCAGCGTGATCAGGCGCACATCGGGCAGATCGATCACCGCTTGCACGAAACCATCCTCGGTCACCGGCGCGTCGGGGAAACTGGCGCGGAACGGTTCGCGTAGATCGTGATTGCCCATCAACATGGTGGCGGGCCAGGGCAGATCCGCCAGCAGAGGTTGCAGAACTGCATATTGCGCGGGCGTGCCCTCGTTGGTCAGATCGCCGGTCAAAACCAGATGGTCGGCATCCGGGTGCATCTTGGCGGCATGGGCCAATCCTTCGGCCAAACGTTCCGCCGGGCTGAGATCGATGATGGTTTCAGGCGGCACCACGAGGTGCAGATCGGTCATAACCAGAATTTTCGACATCAGGTCAGGCTTTCTCTTCAGGTCTGTTTTGTCCCCAAACTTGGCGGATTCGCCGGGGCAGGGGCGTCTTGTTGCGACCCACTTGTCATAGAAACGTGTCGGGTTTGTCACAAACGTCAAATCAGCGAAAACAAAAAAGGCCCGGCAATGACAGCCGGGCCTTGTTGTTCTGTTTCGGGAACCCGCTTAGCGGTTCATGCGGTTTTCGATCAGATCGTCCACCACAGATGGATCCGCCAGGGTCGAGGTGTCGCCAAGCGCGCCGAAGTCATCTTCGGCGATCTTGCGCAGGATGCGGCGCATGATCTTGCCCGAACGGGTTTTCGGCAGGCCGGGGGCCCACTGGATCAGGTCAGGGGCTGCGATCGGGCCGATCTCAGTCCGCACCCAGGTGCGCAGCTCCTTGCGCAGCTCTTCGCTGGGCTCTTCGCCGTTCATCAGCGTGACATAGCAGTAGATGCCTTGCCCCTTGATGTCATGCGGGTAGCCCACCACCGCGGCCTCGGCCACTTTG
This sequence comes from Thalassovita autumnalis, assembly GCF_001458255.1. GTDB lineage: Bacteria > Pseudomonadota > Alphaproteobacteria > Rhodobacterales > Rhodobacteraceae > Thalassobius > Thalassobius autumnalis. Next base: position 299,961 of record NZ_CYSB01000040.1, on the reverse strand, counting down.
GCATGGGCCACCAGGGCGCTTTCGACCTCAGCCGTGCCCATCCGGTGGCCGGAGACGTTGATCACATCATCCACACGGCCGGTGATCCAGTAGTCGCCATCGGCGTCACGGCGGCAACCGTCGCCTGAGAAGTAGTAGCCTTTGTAATCGGCAAAATAGGTCTTCTCAAACCGCTCATGATCGCCCCAGACCGAGCGCATCTGACCGGGCCAGCTGTCTTTGATCGCCAGCACACCTTCGGCTGCGGTCTCGTGGATCTCCTCGCCCGTGGTGGCTTCCAGCAGGACCGGCTGCACACCAAAGAACGGTTTGGTGGCCGAACCCGGTTTCAGCGCAGTTGCGCCCGGCAGCGGGGTCAGCATGTGACCGCCGGTTTCGGTCTGCCACCAGGTGTCAACGATCGGGCGGCTGCCCTTGCCGACAACCTCATTGTACCAGTTCCACGCTTCGGGGTTGATCGGTTCCCCCACCGTGCCCAAGAGTTTCAGGTCGCTGAGGTCGTATTTTTCAACAAACTCATTGCCCTGCCCCATCAGCGCACGAATGGCGGTGGGGGCGGTGTAGAACTGGTTGACCTTGTGCTTTTCACACACAGCCCAGAACCGGCCCGCATCCGGGTAGGTGGGCACACCTTCGAACATCACCGTGGTGCCGCCGTTGGCCAGCGGGCCATAGACGATATAGCTGTGGCCGGTGACCCAACCGACGTCTGCAGTACACCAGTACACATCGCCTTCGTGATAATCGAAGGTGTATTGATGGGTCATCGCAGCATAGACCAGATAGCCACCGGAGGAATGCACAACCCCCTTGGGTTTCCCGGTGGAGCCCGAGGTGTAGAGGATGAACAGCGGATCTTCGGCGTTCATCGGGCGCGGCGGGCAGTCAGGGCTGGCGGTTTCCATCAGCGCTTTGACGTCGACATCACGGCCATCAACCCAAGTGGTCTGATCGCCGGTGTGTTTCACCACCAGGCAGCGCACCTTGTCCGAGCAATGCAACAGCGCCTGATCCGCGTTGGATTTCAGCGCCGTGCGGCGGCCCCCACGCGGTGCGGTGTCGGCTGTGATCAGCAGCTTTGCTTCAGAGTCATTGATCCGGTTGGCCAGCGCATCGGGGCTGAAACCTGCAAAAACGATTGAATGGATCGCACCGATCCGGGCACAGGCCAGCATGGCATACGCCGCTTCGGGGATCATCGGCAGGTAGATCACCACGCGGTCGCCCCGCATCACACCCTGGCTGAGCAGGACATTGGCGAAACGGTTCACCTTCTCCGACAGCTCATTATAGGTGATGTGCAGCGCTTCGGCGTCCGGCTCATCTGGTTCCCAGATGATCGCGGTCTGCTCCCCCCGGGTGGCGAGGTGGCGGTCGATACAGTTGGCCGAGACGTTCAACACGCCATCTTCGAACCATTTGATGCTGACTTCGCCCAGCTTGAAGTTGGTGTCTTTGACCTTGGTGAAAGGTTCAATCCAGTCAATCCGCTTGCCATGTTCGGCCCAGAAGGCCTCAGGATCTTTGACCGAAGCGTCATACATGTCCTGATATTTGGCGGCGTCGATATGGGCTTTGGCGGCAAAGTCCTCTGGAACCGGATAAACGGCGTCCGTCATTTTTGGGGTCCTCCCTCGATCCCTAAATTGCGTCAGCCCGCCTCAGGAGAGGCGGGCGAACAGAAGTGTTTGCGGGCCACATCAGATGGCGAGGTACTCCTCCCGCAGTTCTTTGTTCTGCAAGACCTCAGCCGCGGATCCGTCAAACACCACGTTACCGGTATCAAGGATCACGGAACGGTCGGCAAGTTCAAGGGCACGGACGGCATTTTGTTCAACAATTACCGTGGTGATCCCCTGTTCCTTAATCTTGCGCAGCGTGCGCTCGATCTCATCCACAATCACCGGTGCAAGGCCTTCGTAAGGTTCATCCAGCAACAAAACCTTGATGTCACGTGCCAGGGCGCGGGCGATGGCCAGCATCTGCTGTTCGCCCCCAGAAAGCGTGACACCTTCCTGCTGGCGGCGTTCACCCAGACGCGGGAACAACTCATAAAGACGTTCCAGCGACCAGCCGATGGGCGGGGCGATCTGGGCCAGCTTCAGGTTTTCCTCAACCGTCAGACCGGGAATGATGCGGCGATCTTCGGGCACCAGACCGATCCCGGCACGGGCGGCTTCGTGCGATTTCATCAGGTGCAGCGGCTGGTGGTCCAGCCAAACCTCACCGCGGCGGATTTCAGGATCATCCAGCCGCGCGATGGCCCGCAGGGTGGAGGTTTTGCCAGCGCCGTTGCGGCCCAGAAGCGCGAGGATCTCACCTTCGTGGACGTTAAAGTCGACACCCTGAACGATGTAGCTTTCACCGTAGTAGGCATGCAGATCCCACACCGACAGGTAGGCGGGGGCGGTTTCAGCAAGGTTGTGACCTTTGGAAAAATCAGGTTTCACATTCATGGTCGGCCTCCTTACGCGGTCTCACCCAGATACGCTTCGCGTACCTTTGGGTTGCCTTTGATGTTTTCCGGATCGTCTTCGACCAGGGGGGTGCCCTGCGCCAGAACGGTGATCCGGTTGGCCAGAGAGAACACCACATGCATGTCGTGTTCGATGATGGCGATGGTGATGTCGCGCTCATCCGAGATCTGTTTCAACAGATCGATGGTGTTGTTGGTGTCTGCCCGCGCCATACCGGCGGTGGGTTCATCCAGCAGCAACAGGCGCGGTTCCTGGGCCAGACACATGCCGATTTCCAGACGGCGTTTGTCCCCGCGCGACATGGCGGCGGCGTTCATGCCGTGTTTGTCCGCCATGTTCATTTCTTCCAGCATGTGCTGAGCGGCTTCCACCACCTGTTTTTCGCTCATCATGTCTTTGACCGCATGCATGCGGAAGGCCCCGTCACGCTTGGCAAAGATCGGGATCATCATGTTTTCCAGCACCGAAAGATCACCAAAGATCTCAGGGGTCTGGAACACGCGGCTGATGCCCATCTGGTTGATCTCATAAGGCTTGCGCCCCAGCACGGACTGACCGTTGAACATGACCGACCCGGTGTCGGGGATCAGCTTGCCCACCAGACAGTTCAGCAGGGTGGATTTGCCTGCCCCGTTGGGGCCGATGATGGCATGAACCGAGTTTTCTTTCACGCTCAGGTTCACGTCCCCCAGCGCCTGCAGGCCGCCGAAGCGTTTGTTGACGCCTTTGACTTCAAGGATACCCATTGTTGTCTCCTTACTCTGCAGGCTCGGCCTTGGCCGATCCGTCGGTATTGTTGGGTTGTTTCTTGCGGGTCAGCAGGTTGCCGATGCGTTTGCCCAGTTCAACCAGACCACCGGGTACGAAGATGATGACCAGCATGAAGATCACACCGGTGGTGATGTGCCACTGTTTGCCCACAAAGAGGTTGGTGATCGCGATGAAGAAATCCGACATCCCATCCGGCATGAAGGAGAACCAGCCCTCCAGCACGCCTTTGTTGATCTTGGACAGGATGTTTTCCATGTACTTCAGCAGACCCGAGCCCAGAACAGGACCGATCAAGGTGCCAGCACCGCCTAGAATGGTCATGATCACAACCTCACCCGAGGCAGTCCAGAACATCCGTTCCGCGCCCACCTGAGTGTCCATTGCCACCAAGAGGCCACCAGCCAGACCGGCATACATGCCCGAGATGACGAAGGCCGCCAGCGTGTAGGGACGTGGGTTCAGACCGGTGTAGCTGACGCGCTGCTGGTTCGACTTGACCGAGCGCAGCATCAGCCCGAAGGGCGAGCGGAAGATGCGGATCGACATGTAGAAGGCAGCCAGCATTGCAACGGCGGCGATGTAGTAGCCTGCGTTGAAGGTGAACTCCCAGCTGCCGACGGCCAGCTTGTAACTCGCGCCCATTTCCAGACCAAACAGATGTGCTTTGGGTGTTGCGCCTTCGGCCAGTGCCGCGTCCAGAATGCGGGGATCATTAACCTTCGGCTGAAGGCCAGTTTCACCGCCGGTCAGCACACCACCGAACAGCTGCCCAAACAGGTCCGAATAGGCCAGCTGATACATCATCATGGCAAAGGCCAGCGTCAGGATGGAGAAGTAGATGCCCGAGCGGCGCAGTGAGATCCAGCCCACGAGGAAGCTGATCAGACCCGCAACGATCACCGAAACGATGATGGCCGGGATGACGTTCATCGTCAGTAGTTTCATCATCCAGATCGCCGCGTAGGAACCCACACCCAGGAAGGCCGCGTGGCCAAAGGACAGGTAGCCGGTCAGGCCAAACAGGATGTTAAAGCCGATGGCGAAGATCCCAAAGATCACGAAACGCTGCATCAGGTCAGGGTAGCCTGCGTTGAACTGCGCCATGGCTGAGCCTTCGGGGAAGGGGTTCAGGATGAACGGTGCAAACAGGGCGAGGATGGCGACGACCACGAGCAGTGTGGCGTCTTTCTTATCGAGACCAAACATGGATCAGTCCTCCATCACGCCTTTGCGGCCCATCAGGCCCCGCGGACGTGTCAACAGAATGATAATGGCGACCAGGTAGATGATGACCTGGTTGATACCGGGGATGAAGGCGATGACCTCACGCATGGAGGCAAAGCTTTCCAGAATGCCAAGCAGGAAGCCTGCGGCGACAGCGCCGGGCAGGGAGCCCATGCCGCCGACCACAACCACAACGAAGCTGAGCACAAGGAAGTCCATGCCCATGTGATAGTTCGGCGCGTTGATCGGCGCATACATCACACCCGCCAGACCCGCGACCGCGGCCGCAAGGCCAAACATGATGGTAAAGCGCTTGTCGATGTCGATGCCCAGAAGGCCAACGGTTTCGCGGTCTGCCATACCGGCGCGGACAACCATCCCGAAGGTGGTGAACTGCAGGAAGACAAAGACAGCACCGATGATCAGAGCGGCAAAGCAGAAGTAAACCAGACGCCAGTAGGGGTAGATGATGGTGTTTGGATCAAAGCCCAGCATTGCGCCGAAATCGAACGAGCCTTTGAAGGCCTCGGGGGCCGGGGTCGGGATCGGGTTGGCGCCGTAGTAGTATTTGATGATTTCCTGCAGCACGATCGCCAGACCAAAGGTCACCAGGATCTGGTCCGCATGGGGGCGCTTGTAGAAAAACTTGATCAGACCGCGTTCCATGATCACGCCGACCAGGACCATCACCGGGATGGCAAAGAGGATGGCAAGCGGCACAGACCAGTCGATGATCGATTGTCCGGCGGCTTCGCCGAACATGTCAAAGACATACGGCACGTCGACCTTCATGGGGTTGCCCAGAAAATCCGTGCGCGTCGGGTCTACAACCTGATGGCTGAGCGTCAGAATGCGGTTAAGTGTAACGGCGCAGAAAGCACCGATCATGAACAGCGCGCCGTGGGCGAAGTTCACCACTCCCAGCGTGCCGAAAATCAGAGTAAGCCCGAGCGCGATCAGCGCGTAGGCAGAGCCCTTATCGAGCCCGTTCAGGATCTGCAGGATAATTGCGTCCATAGTCCCCACCTGTGTTGAAAAACATGGTGCCGCCATTCACCAAAGGGTTTCGGGAGGCGGCGCGCCATGTAGAAGTGTTGCAGGCCGGCTCAGACTGCTGCCAGCCGGCCTGCTTGGTTTGATTAGGTGCCCGGGTTGCAAGCGCCCAGTTCGCCACCGAAGATCGAGGCGTCGTAGGTCACCTGAGCGGTCGGGGTCACTTCCACGATCTCCAGAAGGTCGAATTCCGAAGTCGGGTTCTCTTTCCCTTTCACAACCAGCACGTCTTTGAAGCACTGGTGGTCCGCCCCGCGATACAGGGTCTTACCGTTGCCCATGCCGTCGAACTCAAAGTCTTCCAGAGCTTCAGCAACAGCACATGGGTTGAACGAACCGGCGCGCTGAACAGCATCAGCATAAAGCAGGGTCTGAACGTAGCAGGTGTGCGCGGCCTGGCTCGGCGGGAAGCCGTATTTGGTGCCGAAGGAACGTACAAAGGCTTGCGAGCCTTCGTCCTGCAGCGACCAGTGCCAGTTGGTCGAACCATAGATGCCTTTAACGTTGGCACCTGCACCCTTCGCCATCAGGCGCGAGTAGAGCGGAACAACAATTTCGAAGTTCTTGTTGTTGACCAGCTTGTCGCGCAGGCCGAACTGAACCGCGTTGGTCAGCGAGTTCACCATGTTACCGCCGTAGTGGTTCAGAACCAGAACGTCGGCGCCCGACTGCAGAACCGGCGCAATATAGGACGAGAAGTCCGTCTGCGTCAGCGGGGTACGTACCGCAGCAACGGTTTCCCAACCCATGGCTTCGGTCGAGGTTTTCACCGCTTCTTCAGTGGTGTAGCCCCAGTTGTAGTCTGCGGTCAGGTGATAGGCTTTACGGTCGGTGCCGTAGTTGTTGGCCAAGATCGGCGCCAGCGCCGCACCGGACATGTAGGAGTTGAAGAAGTGGCGGAAGCCATTGGCCTTCTTGTCCTTACCGGTGGTGTCGTTGGAGTGGGTAAGGCCGGCCATGAAGATGACGCCAGCTTCCTGACACAGGGCCTGAACAGCCACAGCCACACCGGAGCTTGAGCCACCGGTGATCATGACGGCGCCGTCTTTTTCGATCATCGAACGGGCCGATGCACGTGCGGCGTCAGATTTGGTCTGGGTGTCGCCGGTCACATATTCGACCTTCTTGCCCAGGATACCGTTGCCTTGCAGAGCCTTCGACGAGAAGGTTTCCAGCATGCCGTTGTCAGCACCGGTACCATTCAGGTGTTCTACCGCCAGCTGATAGGCGCGCAGTTCGTCGGCACCTTCGTCAGCGTAGGGGCCGGTTTGCGGCACGTTGAAGCCCAGCGTAACCGAGCTGCCAGTGGGTTCGTTTGTATATGCGGCAGCGGACTGCGCGGTAAAGATCGTCGGCACTGCCAGCCCGGCACCGGCAACGGCCCCCGACTTCAGCACACCACGACGAGACATATTGGTCTTGGTCATAAATTCCTCCCGTTTCAAGACGTGTGGCGACGCCTCCTCTTGCGTCCCCACGCGCACATTTGTGCAAATTCATTATCGGGGGCGGTTGGAAAATTTCGCAACAATGGCTTTTTGCGTAACATTTTTTTTGTAAATATTTGCACAATGCTGTGGTATGCATTGTAAAGAAATTTTTCTGCATTGCAGAAGCGCTTTGATTTTTATGGGAAAAGAAAATGCCGCAGGGGCAGCTTACCGGGACAAGGATCCGCGAAAGGCGGATCATGCAGGGAATGCGACAGGCCGAATTGGCGCAAAAAGCCGGTATTTCGGCCTCATATCTCAATCTGATCGAACATAACAGGCGCAGAATCGGCGGAAAACTCCTCCTGTCGCTGGCCGAAGTGCTGGGTGTGGAACCTTCGATCCTGTCCGAAGGGGCCGAAGCGGCGATGCTGGCCACACTTGGGGAAGCGCGCGCCGCCGATCCCAGCACCGCCCCGGTTGAAGAAACGCCCGAGGCTTTTGCCGGTCGTTATCCGGGCTGGGCCGAGCTGTTGACCCGCCGCCACCGCAGGGTGTTGGAGCTGGAACGGACAGTGGAAACCCTGACCGACCGTCTGACCCATGACCCCTATCTTGCCGCCGCGCTACATGAGGTGATTTCCACCGTGACGGCGATCCGCTCGACCGCGGGGATTCTGGCCGACACCCCGGAGTTGGAGCCGGAATGGCGTGACCGGTTCCACCGAAACGTCAACGAAGACGCCGCGCGATTGGCGGAAAGTGCGCAGGCGCTGGTGTCTTATCTGGATGAGGGTGCGGAAGAACAGGGCGGTCTTGCCTCCCCTCAGGAGGAGTTGGAGGCCTTCCTGAAGGATGCGAATTATCACTTTGCGCAGTTGGAAAATGGCAAACGCAGTGAGGTCGAGACCATCCTGCAAGGCGCCGATGTTCTGCAATCTGTCGCCGGTCGCGGTTTCGCGCGCAGCTATCTGGAACGCTATATTGAAGACGGCCGTGACATGCCGCTGGACCAGGTGCTTGCCTGTGTGCGCGAGTATGGTCCAGACCCGTCGTCGGTGGCGCAGATCTTTGGCGTCAGCCTGTCGCGCGCGATGCGGCGGATGGCTGAACTGCCTGCAGCGGACGGCATTCCTGCGATCGGATTGGTCAGCTGCGATGCCTCGGGCACGCTGATTTTCCGCAAAGCCATCGAAGGTTTCGCCTTGCCGCGGTTTGGCGCAGCCTGTCCGAAATGGCCGCTGTTTCAGGCGCTCTCACGCCCCATGGTGCCAATCCGGCAGGTGGTGGAACAGGATCCGCGCGGCGAAGCGGCCTTTGTGGCCTATGCGATTTCAGAGCCGGCAACGCCGCCCAGGTTTGGCGAAGATCCGTTGTTTCACGCTCATATGCTGATCGTATCACAAGCCCCCGGCGCACGGCGGGCGGAGCGTGCGGTGCCACTTGGCGTGAGCTGCCGGATCTGCCCATTGCAGGACTGCGCTGGCCGGCGCGAGCCATCGATCCTGACGGATGGGTTTTGACTTGTCCCCTGAATGTGGCAATAACAGTCAGGGAATTTTGAAATTGAGTGCTCAAGGGGGGGCGATACATGGGCAAACATGTCCTTGTCATCGAAGATGAGCCAAACATCATCGAGGCGATTTCTTTCATATTATCGCGTGACGGCTGGACTGTTGCGACCCATTCAAACGGCCATGATGCTGTGGATGTGGTGCGCGACAAGAGCCCCGATTTGGTGATTCTGGATGTCATGCTGCCGGGAAAATCCGGTTATGACATTCTGACGGAACTGCGCGAAGGCGAGGCAACACGGGATCTGCCGGTGTTGATGCTGACCGCGCGTGGCCAGAGCAAAGACCGCGATCTGGCCGAGCGGATCGGGGCCAGTCGGTTTATGACCAAGCCCTTCTCTAACGCCGAAGTTCTGGAGGCCCTGCGCGAACTGGTGCCGCAATGAGCCGCAAGCAATCGCCCCTGTTTTTGGAACGGCGCAGCTATCGCTTGCGGCGTTTGATGGATGGGGCGCGGTTGATGCCGTTTCTGGGCGCTGCGCTGTGGGCGATCCCGCTGCTCTGGACCCGCGAAGGCGGCGCGCCCGTCTCAACCTCACGGGCGATGCTCTATATTTTCTCAGTCTGGTTCGTGCTGGCCTGCCTGGCGGCTGTGCTGTCCATCTGGCTGGACGGCAAAGCCGAAAGTGAGCGATCAAACCCGCAGGAGGGCCCGCGCTGATGGGAACATTGAATATCCTCATCGCGGTGTGCCTTGGCTATGTGGCGCTGTTGTTTCTGGTGGCCTTCATGGCCGAACGGGCTGCACTCAGGGGGCGGGCGAAATGGCTGCGCTCGCCTTTTGTTTACACATTGTCGCTGTCGATCTACTGCACCGCCTGGACGTTTTATGGCGCCGTTGGCTTTGCTGCGCGCTCCGGGTTGGAGTTTCTGACCATCTACATCGGGCCAACACTGGTGATGATTGGCTGGTGGTGGGGCCTGCGCAAGCTGGTGCGGATCGGACGCACCCAGCGCATCACCTCAATCGCTGACCTCATTTCCTCCCGTTATGGCAAGTCGCCCTTGCTGGCGGTCTTTGTGACCCTGATCGCTGTGATCGGGACCACGCCTTATATTGCGCTGCAACTTCAGTCAGTTACGCTGTCCTTCGCCAGTTTTTCGGCCAATGCGGATGAGGCGGGCCAACTGGGCGATCATGACGCTACAGCCCTTTGGATCGCCGCTGGGCTGGCCCTGTTTACCGTGTTGTTCGGGACCCGAAATCTGGATGCCAACGAACGCCACCACGGGGTGGTCATGGCCATCGCGCTGGAGGCAGTGGTCAAGCTGTTTGCACTGGTTGCGGTGGGGATCTTCGTGGTCTGGGGTATTGGCGGTGGGCTGTCGGCAACGCTGGACCGGATCGATGCCTCGGCCATTGGCACCTGGCAGGTGCCGGATGGGCGCTGGGCGGCGCTGACGCTGCTGTCGGCGGCGGCCTTCCTCACCCTGCCGCGGATGTTTCAGGTGCTGGTGGTTGAAAATGAGGACGAAAACCACCTGCGCACCGCCAGCTGGGCCTTCCCGGCCTATCTGATGTTGATGAGCCTTTTTGTGGTGCCCATTGCGGTGGTCGGTCTGGACCTGATGCCTGAAGGCGCCAACCCCGATCAGTTTGTCCTGACGCTGCCGCTGAGCCAGGGGCAGGAGGGGCTGGCGATGCTCTCGTTCCTGGGCGGGTTTTCCTCAGCCACTTCGATGGTGATCGTGGCGGCGATTGCGCTGTCAACGATGGTGTCGAACCATATCGTGATGCCGATCTGGCTGCGCCTTGCCGAAGGTGGCGCGATGATTTCCGGCGATGTCCGCCATGTGGTCCTGCTGGCGCGTCGCCTTTCAATCGCCGGGGTGCTGGCACTTGGCTATCTGTATTACCGGTTCTCCGGTGGTGGGGAGGCGCTGGCGGCCATCGGCCTGATCTCTTTTGCTGGGGTGGCGCAGTTCCTGCCGGCGCTGATGGGTGGGATTTTCTGGCGCGGAGCCAACCGTGTGGGCGCCTTGGCTGGACTGACCGTCGGCTTTGCCATCTGGGCCTTCACCCTGTTCCTGCCCAGCTTCGGTCCGGGTGTTTTCCTGCCAGAAACGGTATTTGAGGCAGGGCTGTTTGGCAATTCCTGGCTGCGCCCTGAGGCGCTGTTTGGGATCACCGGGCTGGATCCGCTGGTGCATTCGGTGATGTGGTCGATGACCCTGAACACCGCCGTGTTCATCCTCTTGTCGTTGCTAACCTTCCCGCAGCCGCTGGAACGTTTGCAGGGCGCGCAGTTTGTGAATGTGTTCCAGCACACCGGCAATCCGCAAGGCTGGTCCGGCGGCGTGGCGCAGGCCGAAGATCTGATGGTCATGGCGCAGCGGATCTTGGGCCCAGTGGAGGCGCAATCGCTGTTCCAGCGGGCTGCGACGGCACAGGGGCTTGCGGGCTATCTGCCTGATCCGACGCCAGAATTTCTGCAAATGCTGGAACGCGAGATGTCGGGCTCGGTTGGTGCGGCGACGGCACATGCGATGGTTTCTCAGATCATGGGGCGGGCCACGGTTTCGGTTGAGGATCTGCTGGCAGTGGCCGATGAAACCGCCCAGATGATGGAACATCAAAGCCAGCTGGAGGCGAAATCAGCCGAACTGACCCGCACCGCCAGACAGCTGCGGGCGGCTAATGACAAGCTGACCCAGCTGTCGGTGCAGAAAGATGCCTTCCTCAGCCAGATCAGTCATGAGCTGCGCACGCCGATGACTTCGATCAGGTCGTTTTCGGAAATCCTGCGCGATGCCGAGGAACTGGGGCAGGAGCAGCTGACCAAATACGCCAATATCATCCATCAGGAGGCGATCCGCCTGACCCGCCTGCTGGACGATCTGCTGGATCTGTCGGTGCTGGAAAACGGTCAGGTGAACCTCAACATTCAACGCGGATCACTGACCGCTTTGTTGGATCACGCGACGGCCTCTACCGGGGTCAGCGGGGCCGGGCTGCGCATTCATCGGCGCGGTCTGGATCTGGATGTGGAGATGGAAACCGATCTGGACCGGCTGTCGCAGGTCTTCATCAACCTGATCGCAAATGCCAAGAAATACTGCGATGCCCCCCGGCCCGAGTTGACCATTCGCGTGGCCCAACGGGACAACTATCTGGTGGTGGATTTCACTGACAATGGATCCGGGGTGCCGCGTGACAAGCAGGATCTGATCTTTGAGAAATTCGCCCGAGTGAGCGACCAGAAAGCGGGCGGCGCGGGGCTGGGGCTGGCGATTTGCCGTGAGATCATGTCGCGCCTTGGCGGTGCGATCACCTATCTGCCGGGGCAGGGCGGTGCCTCATTTCGGGTGACCCTGCCGATGCGGATGCGTCAGGCGGCAGAATGATAGGTGCCGCTTAGAGTAAGTGTTGGTTCGCGAGGACTTCTTACTTGAGCAGCGCCCGACCCTCCTCACGGGAGGGCGCTTTTTCGGAGTTGTGACTGGCTGAAGCGCTGCGCTTTGTTACAACGTCGCGCGCAAGAGTGGCGTCTATTGCGCCCACCCAGTGTCGGGCGCTGCTCTCAGCTCTGGGCCCAAAGAAAGGGCATAGAAAATGCCGGGCAATGAAACATGCCCGGCATTAACTGTTTTGTGTTACCCGCGGTTCAGCCTTCCAGATGCGGCCGCAGTTGTTCCAGCATGTAGCCAGCCTGCGCGGCAGTGCCTAGGATCTCATCAGCGGAGGCTTTGCCAGCCTGGCTGAGTGCCCAGATTACCGTGCAGCGGGTGCCCGAGGCGCAATAGGCCAGAACAGGGCCGTCCGCCGCATCAACCATCTCAAACTGCTTCACCACGTTGTCGGGCGTCATCGTCTGATGGGTCAGCTCCAGCACTTCAAACTGGATGCCCGCGGCCGCGGCGGCGGCGGCCATTGCATCGGCCTGATGGCTGGGCGGATTTTCAACATCTGGACGGTTGCAGATCACCTTGGTGAAGCCTGCCGCCTTGATGGCGGCAAAATCTTCGGGGTTGATCTGCGGCGAGACGGAGTAGCGGGGTGTAATCTGACGAATATCCATGTACTCAGCCTTATTCTGCGGGAACCGCCCTGTCCAGTGTCACCCGCACGCCGGGTGCTACTGCCATGCCGGCGATCATCGCTGCGACAAAGACCCAATGGCCGGCACCGCCATACGACAGCGAGGCAATCGATGGTCCGGGGCACAGCCCCGCCAGCCCCCAACCTGCACCAAACAGGATCGATCCCAGCACCAGGTTGCGGCCCAGACGGGGCGCTGGCGGGGCGGGAAACTCACCACCGGCCAGAGGTTTGCGCCCTGGCACCAGCAGCCAGGCAATGGCCATAGGGATGATCGCACCCCCCATGACAAAGGCCAGCGTGGGATCCCAGTTGCCGAAGATATCCAGCCAACCCTGCACTTTGGATGTGTCGGTCATACCGGACAGAAACAAGCCGGTGCCAAACAGGCCACCTGCGATAAAGGCATAGAACAGTCGCATCAGATCACCCCCAGAATGTGGCGGAACAGGATGACGGTCAGCCCGCCTGCCATGATGTAGAAAACAGTGGCCACCATGCCGCGCAGCGACAGGCGTGAGATACCGCAGACCCCGTGGCCCGAGGTGCAGCCGTTGGCCAGACGGGTACCAATGCCAACCAGCAGACCCGCAGCGATGATCACGATCCAATTGTCGGTGATATGGGTGTCAACCGGACCGGTCAGGGGCAGCAAAAGGATCGGCAGCACAAAGACACCGGTCAAAAACACAACCCGTTCTGCCCATGTGGACCAGCCTGAGCGGTCAACAAGACCACCGATGATGCCGCTGGCGCCCATAATGCGCCCGTTGGCCAAGAGGTAGACGGCGCCACCAAGGCCGATCAGCAGACCGCCTGCCAGGCCCCAGAGCCAGTCTGCGGGGATTGCACTCAACATCGCGTTTCCTTTCCTGGATGTTGTCATAGTTTACCTTTCCTGCGCCGCAGTTCGCATGTGGGCGCAGGCAGGAAGAGCTTAGTAAATGTGGTAGGCGGGATCAGAGCTTGTTGACCGGCACCTTGAGGAAGACGTCACCCTCTTCATCCGGTTCGGGCATCTGGCCCGCACGCATGTTCACCTGTAGGGAGGGGATGATCAGCTTAGGCATCGCCAGTTGCGCATCCCGCTCATCGCGCATTTTGACAAAGTCGTCCTGCGCGGTGCCAGCACCGATGTGCACGTTTTTGGCTTTCTGTTCGCCGACCGTGGTTTCCCAGGCATAATCTTCGCGACCGGGTGCCTTATAGTCGTGACCAACAAATATGCGGGTCTCATCCGGCAGGGTCAGGATCTTCTGGATCGATTGGAACAGCATCTCGGATGAGCCACCGGGGAAGTCGCAGCGCGCAGTGCCAAAGTCAGGCATGAACAGAGTGTCGCCAACAAAGGCCGCATCGCCCACCACATAGGTCAGACAGGCCGGGGTGTGGCCGGGCGTATGCAGGACGTCCAGACGCATCTGGCCGATATGGATGCTGTCACCTTCAACGAACAGCTTGTCAAACTGGCTGCCGTCGCGCTGGAACTCGGTGCCTTCATTGAACACTTTGCCAAAGGTGTCCTGCACGATCTTGATCTGGTCACCGATGCCGATTTTTCCACCCAGCTTCTCTTGCAGGTAGGGGGCAGCGCTCAGGTGATCGGCGTGGACATGGGTTTCCAGCAGCCACTGAACCTCCAGCCCTTCTTTTTGAACATAGGCGATGACTTCATCTGCCGATGCGGTGTCCGTGCGGCCGGAGGAATAATCAAAATCCAAAACGGAATCGACGATTGCCGCGGCTTTGCCCGCAGGGTCCTGCACCACATAAGAAATGGTGTTGGTGGCGTTATCGAAAAAGGCGGTTACGAGCGGGGTCATGGGTGTATCCTCTGAATTTGTGAAAAACATATAACAATATTCGAATACGTTTCAACCCCCTTGTTGGGTTTCCGTGCAGGGTTGACATGCATCAAGGCGCTAGACCCTGAAATTATGCCAAACTTTCTTTGTTTCGTTAAGGAGGGAACGCCATGATTGCGCTGGATATCCGACGTGGACAGTTGCTGGACCGCCTGCAGGAGCTTGACAGCCGCTTGCATGGGATTGAGGCCGAGTTGGACAGTCCGCACTCCAAGGACTGGGAAGACGCTGCGGTCGAACGCGAGGGCGAAGAGGTGCTGGAGGGGTTGGGGCAGGCCGGTCAGGAGGAGATCCGCCGTATCCGCGCCGCGCTACAGCGCATGCGGGAGGGCGAATATGGCTACTGCGTGCAATGCGGCACCGAAGTGGCGGAGGACCGATTGAACCTGCTGCCCGCCACCCCGTTCTGTGCGTCCTGTGCGGCGAAACAAGGCTGAAAGCCGGGTAGGGTGACGTCTTACATGGGAGGAAGGTTATGAAACAGAAAATGCAAGAACTGCTGGCGGAGATTGAGCGGCAGCTCCTGCAGCAGCGACCAGAGGATCTGCGGGATGCAGTGATGGATATCACGCAGGACCTACGTGGCCTGGTTGCCCGTCTCGAAGCGGCCGTGAGTGCCGCAGCTGGTGAGACAGCGAAGACGAATGCCGCCTCTCAGGCGACTTCTGCGGCGGATGAGGATCCGCTGGAAGGCTATTTTGACAATATGCCGGTCTGAGTTTCTGGCCGGACGACGCCCAAAGCAAGCGTGACGCAACCTCAAGGCGGGGCTTGCTTTTTCCCTGCCACCCTTGGCACAGTAAATCATCCAAGGGGCGTGAATTGGCCACGCAAGGAGGCAAGGTGGCAGAACAGGTTAGCCTGCAGGTGCAGGACGGCATTGCAATACTGCGGATGGAAAACGGACCGCAAAACACCCTGTCGCCGGATTTACGCGCGGCGCTGATTGCTCGTTTCAGCGCGTTGGCGGATGAGGATGAGGTTTCAGCGGTGGTTCTGACCTCTGTGGGCGCCGCCTTCTCAGCCGGTCTGGACATCGGTGAGTTGGGCCGCCCCGTGCAAGAGCCGGGCCTGATGCAGCTGACCTCGCTTCTGGCTGAATTTCCCAAACCGATTGTGGCGGCCCTTAGGGGCAGGGTGCTTGGCGGCGCCGTGGATCTGGCGCTGGCGGCACATGCGCGGGTGGCCTCTGCAGATACCCATGTGGGATTTCCGGCGATGGCCATGGGGCTGCTGCCTTTGGGCGGTGCAACGCAACGCCTGCCAAATATCCTGCCGGCCTCATCGGCACTCAGGATTTTGCTGGGTGAGGGGATGTTCGCTGTCAGCTCAACCGTGATGGACGGCTTTGCTGAGGTCGTGGCTGATGATGCCGTCCTTGAGGCGCAGGCCGTAGAGCTGGCAAAACAGCTGGCCAACCATCCCGATCAATGGGACCGCGCGCGGTATGCGCGGGTATCCGCAGCCGACCCGATCGCGACCCAAGCGGCGCTGCAGTCGGCGCGCGGCCAGTACCATGGCAAAGTGGCCCCTTCGGAAACCAAGCTGATTGAATGTGTGGAGGCCAGTCAATTGCTGCCGCTCGCTGCAGGTCTGGCGTTGGAGGAAACGCTGGCTGAGGATTGCCGTCAGTCGGACTATGCTGCCGGACTGCGCCATGCCTATCTAGCACGCCGCCGCATTCAGCACTTCCCGGAACGGGCTGAGGCCAAACCGCGCCCGATCCGTCACCTTGGGCTGGTTGGTGGATCCGCCAATGCCTGCGCCATCGCGGCGATCGCGGCGACACGCGGCACAGCTGTCACGATCTATGAACGCAACGCCGCCGCCGTGGCGGAGGCTGAGGCGCGGGTGGAAAAGGCCTGTCAAACACTGGCCGGGCGCGGCGATCCGGCGGCTGCACTGGCCCAGATACAGGTCACCGCCCAGCTGCAGGATCTGGCCGCGGCCGATTTGGTTCTTGAAACTGTGGGTGAAAGTGTCGAAGCCAAACAGCAGGTGTTTCAGGCCCTTGATCAAGTGCTGCCCCGCGATGCCATCCGGGCCAGTCACTCAGCGCTATTGCCGATGGCGAATCTGGCCAAGGGGCAGGCCGCGCCAGAAAACTTCCTTGGCCTTCACTTCCACGCCCCTGTGTTGCGCGGCGAACTGGTAGAGCTGATCACAGGGCCTCAGACCTCCGCAGAAACGCTGGTAACGGTGGCCGAGTTCATCACCGGCCTTGGCCGGTTGCGCCTGCGGAACGGCGGTCATCCCAGCAGCATGGCCGAGCCGATGCTGGCGGCCCTGCGCGAAGTGGGTTGGTATTTCCTGCTGCAGGGCATCAGCCCCTATGCCGTGGACCAGGCGCTGATTGATTATGGGCTGCCCTACGGCGTTTTTGCCGCGATGGACCGGGTTGGGCTGGATGTTCTGTCCCGTCGTCTGGCGCTGGTGGCGGCATCCTTGCCTGTGACCCACGCCACATTGTTGCAACTGATGCAGCAGGACGGGCGGCTTGGCCGTCACGGCGGGCGTGGGTTCTACCTGTGGCCTGATCCGCAGACGCCCCGGCCTGATCCAGAACTGAGTACGCTGTTAAATGACGCGCAGCCCTGGCGCACACCGCCGAAACCTGCCGAAATTGTTGAGGTGACCCTTGCGGCATTGGCCAATCAGGGGGCCAAGCTGCTGCGGGCAGGGGCGGCGGTGCGGCCTTCAGATATTGATGCACTGATGGTGCTGTCGCAGGCATGGCCACGCCGTCAGGGCGGACCGATGCACAGCGCAGAACAACACGGCATGTTTGCGATCCTACAGATCCTGCGTCACCGCGCTGAGGAGGTGCCAGCCCTATTTGACCCTGACCCTGCCTTGGCAGCGATGGTCAAAAACGGTCAGACTTTTTCGGATCTCAATGGCATCGGGCGCAACCGGGTGGTGCTGCCAGCCTGACCGCGCCTTGTGGCGGGCTGGCCAACCCCAATCCGCGGTCTGATCAGCCGAGGAAAATGCCCATCACAACCATCATCAGGCCAAAGACCGACAGGAACAGCGCGCCCATGTTCAGCGGCACCACTTTTTTGACGGCTTCGCGCATTTCTTCATCGCTCAGGCCCGCCTTTTTGGCGCCGGCCACTTTAAAGATACAGTAGAACAGACCAAACAGACCCGCCACCGACATTGCGGCCCCAATCCAAATCAACCATTCCATCGTTTTGGTCCTACTCTCTGGCTCTTTCACGATCTCTGAGGCCGAGGCCTAACCGATCCGCCGCGCCGTTGCAATGTGGCGCAAATTCGCAAGCGCTCCGACGTCGCTTTGCGAAGGGCTTGCGGGGCGCGGACAGGGGCGATAGGGAAGGGGAAACTCAATGGAGATGAGCGCCATGGAAGACGAAGATTACAAACAGGACAAAGATTCCAGCTACCGCGTCACCGCGGATGAACTGCGCCAGTTCATCGAACGGTTTGAGCGTCTGGAAATGGAAAAGAAAGACATCGCCGACCACCAGAAAGAGGTGATGGCCGAAGCCAAAGGCCGCGGTTATGACACCAAGGTCATGCGCAAGCTGATCGCGCTGCGCAAGCGTGACAAAGACGACATCGCCGAGGAAGAGGCGGTGATGGAAATGTACAAAGAAGCGCTGGGCATGTCCTAAGGTCCGCCA
The DNA here is from genome assembly GCF_001458255.1 of Thalassovita autumnalis. Lineage (GTDB taxonomy): Bacteria > Pseudomonadota > Alphaproteobacteria > Rhodobacterales > Rhodobacteraceae > Thalassobius > Thalassobius autumnalis. The sequence continues at coordinate 281,878 of NZ_CYSB01000040.1, read as the reverse complement.
CTTTGGTTCATTAGAAAACCCGGCCTGGTAGGGCCGGGTTTTTTGTTGTCTTGCGGGGCGGCAATTTCTTCCCCCCTGCTGCAGGGCTTAATACACAAAAGGCAGGAACTTGGCCGTTTTGGCCGCATAAGCCTTGAACGGATCGCCGTAACGGTCTGCCAGATAAGCGTCGAGTGGTGGGATGTGGTAAAAGATGAACATGAAGGTCATCAGCGCCGGGATCGAAAACGCCCAGAGTGACGCGGTCAGCAAGGCCCAGCCGGTGAACAGAATGCTGTCACCTAAGTAGTTGATATGCATGGAATAGGCGAACAGGCCGCCAGTGTAGCACTTGCCTTTGGACGAGGGGCGTTTCTTCCACGCGCGCCGCTGCAGTTCCGAGCCGGTGTTCAGGTATGAGCCCAGCAGTAACAGTGCCAGTCCCAACCCGTCCCACAGGCTGAGCGGTGTGGCCTCCCCCGACAAAGCACCTGCGCCGAGCAGCAGAAAGCCAAGTTCAAACACTGCGATGAAGAGGGTCAGGCCCAATCCTTCGGACAGCTCTACGCGGCGCTGGAGCAGGACAAACAGGGTGATCATGTGGCGAAGGAAATAGAGCGCCGCTGCCAGCGCCAGAATTTTGGCGCGGGTCGGATCGGCCCAGTCCAAACCCCCAAAAGCCAACCAGAAACAGATCGCCACGATCGTGCCGTGCAGCAGGGCAAAGGTCAGTTTTGGACCCAAAGAACGGTCATGGCTGCGGTCAACGCCGCCGTATTTTGTGCTCATCTTCAAAGTCTCCAGTCAAATAGCCCCGGTGCATCAACCTAGTCCGAGGGTGATTTTATTTCGTCCGTATGGACTAAATAGGGATGGATGCGGAGCGGTCAACGGTAAAGAAGAATTTTTTGGACCATTTGGTCTATAAAAATTGTAAGCAAAAGCTAAGCACGGAACGCGGTTCCGGGACTGCGCGATAGAGCAGTTTTTCAAATTCTAATTGACGATTGGAGGCTGGTCCGGACGAAGCGCTAGGGCTCAATCATAGTAACGCCGGGGAGGCGGGAGATTTGGAAGACGTCTTCGTCGTAAAGCTCAGTGAGGCTATCAACCATGTCTTCGGTCCAACCGGGCAGGTCGACTTCTTCTTCCAGCTCATCCTCTAATGCGAATTTATCCAGGAAGGCGGCGATCACGCGGCGTTTTTGCATCTCATTCATATTGGGATGCTCTTTGAGGTACCCGCGGAAGCGCTTCATGCCTTCTTTGTTCATGATCTCAGACAAGAGATCGAAGCCGCCGATGATCTTCTCATTATGTTCCAGCGCGGCCATTTCCCGCACCAGCTGCGCCCACAACAGCGGGCTGTCCTCATTGCACCAGACGTGGATCTGCGCCTGCGGCACCGCTTCGCGCAGGCGGGTGATCAGCTCACTCCAACGGACATCACGCGGATCCGCGCCGCCCATGAAATCCAGAAAGTCGTCAGTGGGTGATTGCGCATAAACCGCGGGAAAGAAGGTCGCCGGATTGCGGATGGCCAGAAATAACTCCACCTCATCACGCTCAAAAATCTCACAAAAGCGCGTCAATTTGCGTTCGGCGCCGGGGTAGATGACACCCTTGTTGATCGCCACCTTGGGGACCGAGAAGAAGTGTTCGTTGGAAAACAGGATACGTTCGGGATGATCCGCGCCATCCAGGATTTCTTCCAGCAGGGTTTCGCGGGCGTCAGGCGCCAGCGGACCCTTTTCCATTGCTTGCAACACATCGCGGATTAAACGCCGGTAGGCTGTAGGCCGTGGCACGGCGATGCCTCGTTTGAAGAAACTGTCACGGTTTTTCAGCAGGCAGCGGACCAGGCGATCATCATCAGTGTTATGCGCACCGGCGTGCAGGACAACTTGCATCGAATTTCCAGAATAGCGGCAAGGATGGAATGGCTTGTTTTCAGCACTATAAGGTCTTTTCTGGACAGTTAAACCGCTTTCAGGCATGGAGCAGCTATGAGTGATACATCGGCCCCCGCTACAGTTCGCAAATCCATCCTGACGCGGTGGAGCCCCTGGTCCATCGGCGCAGCCTTGATTGCCGCGCTGGTGCTGATGCCGATCGTGGCCGTAATCTGGATTGCCTTTAATCCGACAGACAATATCTGGCCGCACCTGCTGTCCACCACCTTGCCGCGCTACATGCGCACCACCGTTTTACTGATGTTGTCGGTGGGGATTCTCGCTGGAACAGTTGGGACCTGTGCGGCCTGGCTGATCGCGCGTTACCGCTTTCCAATGTCGCGTTGGCTGGAGTGGTTGTTGCTGCTGCCGCTGGCGATCCCGGCCTATGTGGGTGCCTATGCGCTGGTTGATCTGCTGGAATACGCCGGGCCGGTTCAAACCTGGCTGCGCAGCATAATGGGGTGGAAAACATCGCGCGATTACTGGTTCCCGGAAATCCGCAGCTTTGGTGCGGCGGTGATTGTGCTGTCGGCGGCGCTCTACCCTTATGTCTATCTGCTGGCGCGACAAGCGTTTCGCGAACAATCCGCCGCGACGGAAGAGGTGGCGCGGTCCCTGGGGTCTGGCGCCTTGGGCCGGTTCTTGCGAGTTGGACTGCCGCTGGCGCGGCCTGCCATCGCGGCGGGTATGGCGATTGCGATGATGGAAACGGTGAATGACTTTGGCACCGTGGATTATTTCGCGGTGCAGACGCTGACCACCGGGATCTTCACCGTTTGGCTCGAGAGCAATAATGCAGGCGGCGCGGCGCAGCTGGCTTCGGTGGTTTTGGTCTTGGTGATCTTTCTGGTGACCATGGAAAAGGTCAGCCGTCGCAAGACGCGCTTTTTTGCCATGACAGGCCGCCACCGTGCGGTGGAGCCGGTCAAACTGTCGGGCCTGCCGGCAGTGGCGGCCATGGTGGCCTGTGCCATTCCCTTTGCGATTGGATTTGTGCTGCCGGTTGGGGTGATCCTGCACCACGCGCTGAAAAACGCTGAGGTGTGGCAGGATCCGGCGCTGTACACTGCCTTGGGGAACACCGTTTACGTTGGCGGCATCGCGGCGGTGCTGACGGTTCTGGCGGCGGTCTTCATGGTTTACGGCGTGCGCCTGTCCGGGCGGCAGCTGCCGCGCCTGCTGCTGCCGATCACCACAATTGGCTACGCGGCCCCCGGCGCTGTTCTGGGGGTTGGTATCCTGATCCCGCTGGCGCTGTTTGACAATTGGCTGGCCGATTTGATCGAGGGTGCGACAGGTGTCGATATTGGCCTGATCCTCACCGGATCATCGGTGGCACTGATCTTTGCCTATGGGGTGCGGTTCTTTGCCATTGCGCAAGGGGCGGCGGATGCGGCGATGGGGCGGGTTTCGCCCAGCCTGCCGATGGCGGCGCGGTCGCTGGGGCGCAGCAAGGGGCAGGTGTTGCGGCAGATTTATGCGCCGCTGATCCGTGGCTCCGTCGGGTCTGCCTTGCTGCTGGTGTTTGTGGACGCGGTGAAAGAACTGCCGGCCACGCTGCTGTTGCGCCCGTTCAACTTTGACACCCTGGCCACACGTGTGCACGAACAGGCGTCTTTGGAAAATCTGGGCGACGCTTCGCCTGCTGCGATCCTTGTGGTTCTGGTAGGCCTCTCTGCGGTGGTATTGTTGGCACGCGCCAACCGTTAACCCCACGCAGCGGCTGCAAAAAGCTCACGAAACTGTGCCCAAATTTTGGGCAAAACAGGACTTTCGGCCTAGGTCCTGACGGGATAACCTGACCCGAACGGAGAGCGTCATTGGGGGAGGGACCAGGCGATGCATCATCCGCACGACCTGCCAGCCCCAGGGCCAGGCAACGGGTCAACCCTTTGGGATGGCCCGCATTTTGCAGACCTGTCGCAATGCGCTGTCCGAACTTCGGACCCGTCTAACAAAGGACATCTGCGATGGGACGCTACCTGATCTTCTTGATCGTTACGGCATTGACCGCGCTGTCATTGCTGGCAGCTGCTTTTAACTCATGGTTTTTAATCCCTTTTCTTATCTTCTCGGCCTTCACGATCTTAGGCATCCGCGATTTGGTGCAACCGCGCCATGCGATCCTGCGGAACTATCCGGTGATCGGCCATATGCGGTTCCTGTTTGAAGGGATCCGCCCGGAAATCCGTCAATATCTGATCGAAAGCGATCAGGATGAGGAACCGTTTTCCCGCGATGCCCGGTCGCTGATTTATCAGCGCGCCAAAGGGGTGGAGGACAAGCGGCCCTTTGGCACCCGGCAGCGCGTATACGACTCGGGCTATCAGTGGATCACCCATTCGGTGGCACCCAAGGATATCGAAGATCACGATTTCCGCATCACCGTTGGCGGTCCTGAATGTAAACAGCCCTATGAGGCCTCGATCTACAATATCTCCGGCATGAGTTACGGGGCGCTGTCGGCCAATGCGATTCTGGCGCTGAACACCGGGGCCAAAAAGGGTGGCTTTGCCCATACCACCGGTGAGGGCGGTATCAGCCGCTACCACAAAGAAGGTGGGGGCGATCTGATCTACCAGATCGGTTCGGGCTATTTTGGCTGTCGTACCCCTGAGGGCCGGTTTGATCCTGAAAAATTCACCAAGGTGACGTCAAACCCGCAGGTGAAGATGATTGAGGTGAAGCTGAGCCAGGGTGCCAAGCCGGGCCACGGCGGGGTTCTGCCTGCGGCCAAGATCACCCCTGAGATTGCCGAAGCGCGGGATGTGCCGATGGGGCAGGACTGTGTATCGCCCGCGCGCCATCCGGAGTTTGAGACACCGATTGAGCTGTGCCAGTTCATTGCCCGACTGAAGGAACTGTCAGGCGGCAAGCCGGTGGGGCTGAAAATGTGTATCGGTCACCGGCGGGAGTTCATGTGTCTGGTTAAGGCGATGCTGGAAACGGATATCGTGCCTGACTTTATTGTTGTGGACGGCAAAGAGGGCGGCACCGGTGCGGCGCCGGTGGAATTTGCCGACCATCTGGGCATGCCCCTGACCGAAGGTCTGACCTTCGTTCACAACACAATGCGTGGGGTGAACCTGCGGCACCGTCTGAAAATCGGCGCTTCGGGCAAGATCACCTCGGCCTTTGATCTGGCGCGTATCATCGCGCTCGGGGCGGATTGGGCGAACTCGGCGCGGGGCTATATGTTTTCCATCGGGTGCATTCAGGCGCAGGCCTGCCACACCAACCATTGCCCTGTGGGGGTCGCCACGCAGGATCCGCTGCGCCAGCGCGCCCTCAATGTGCCGATCAAGTCCGAACGGGTCTACCGCTTCCACAACAACACCATGCATGCGCTGGCTGAAATGACCGGCGCTGCCGGGTTGGATCATCCAAGTCAGTTCCTGCCGCACCACCTGCTGATCCGAGAAAAAGACGCGGACATGAAAACCGGGGATGAGGTCTATCCCTATCTGCCCGAGGGCTTCCTGCTGCGGAACGAAGATGTGGGGGGCGGCTACATGAAACGCTGGGAACGCGCCCGCGCCGAAAGCTTCGCGCCGGTGGATTACATACCCTGAGGATTTACTGAGCTACAAAAACGAACGCCTGCCAATCGGCGGGCGTTTTTTGCTTCCAGTTTGGGCCGTGCCTGACCTTGGGGAGGCGCTTGAAAACAGGGGTGGCTCGGATTGGTTCTCCACAAGGGACGCCTTGCTGTATAGTAAAAGACATCGCAAATGCGCCTTCCCGGGGGGAAGGTCAGGCGCGGCACGGGCTGACGCCCGCGCTAGAGTGTCTTACTTCGCAGTCTCGCCCTGATGCAGCTCAATCACCTGTGACAGCTCACCCGTGGCGCGGCTGTAGATCAGCACCTGGTCATCTTCGGTCACCACCGCCTGCCAGCGTTTGGTCTGGGTGTAGGCCTCAGCCGTCACACCATCGGGCAGAACCAGCGTTTCAGGGAATTCCAGCGATTTGTCGTTGAAGCGGATGACAATCACCGCGATCAGCACTAAAAGCCCGACAATCATCGTCCCTGTCAGCCCTGTCACCAACAGGCGCAGGAATTTCAGCTCCGCCGGCAGCTCGGCTGCGGGTGTCTCTTCGGTCTCTGGCTCTTGGGAGTTATCCATGTCGCTCACGCAGCTTTCCGTCACCATTCAGGCGGATCCGCCCAAACGCCTTGATAAGGCGCTTTCGCGCGATGTGCCAGCCGAAGCTGCGCTGTCCCGCACGCGGTTGGCGAAACTGATGGCGGATGGCATGGTCTCACGCGGCGGCGAAGCCCTGACTGATCCCAAGGGGCGTGTGGCCGAAGGCGACGTGATTGAGATCACCGTCCCGCAGGCGGAGGAAAGCCACATCGGCCCGGAAGAGATTGCGCTGGATGTGATCTATGAAGATGACGACCTGATCGTCATCAACAAACCGGTGGGCATGGTGGTGCATCCGGCGCCCGGCACACCATCGGGCACCTTGGTGAACGCGCTGCTGCATCATTGCGGTGATACGCTGTCGGGGGTGGGCGGATCAAAACGTCCGGGGATCGTGCACCGGATTGATAAGGACACCAGCGGCTTGCTGGTCGTTGCGAAATCCGACAAGGCGCACCACGGTCTAGCCGCGCAATTCGAAAAACACACGGTGGAACGCTATTATCAGGCGGTGTGTTACGGCGTGCCGGATGCCAATGATCCACGTGTGCGCGGGGTCAAAGGGGTGAACTTTGAAACCGGCAATATCATGAAGATCACCACCCAGCTGGCACGACACAAAACCGATCGCCAGCGTCAGGCGGTGCTGTTTGAGGGCGGGCGCCACGCCGTGACCCGCGTGCGTATTGTTGAGGCCTTTGGTAGCCCTGAAGTGGCCGCGCTGGTGGAATGCTGGCTGGAAACCGGCCGGACCCATCAGATCCGCGTTCATATGGCCCATGCCGGTCATTCGCTGATTGGCGATCAAACCTATGGCGGGCGGCGCAAACTGTCGGAGAAGACATTGGGTATCCGCGGTGTGAATGCCGCCAAGGACTTCCCGCGTCAGGCCCTGCATGCGGCGGTTCTGGGGTTTGTCCATCCGGTTACCGGCGACGAGATGCGGTTTGAGGCCCCTCTGCCCAGCGACATGACCAAGCTGATTGAGGCAATGCGGGTCGGCCCCAAAGGCTGAGGCGTGCTGATCCAAACATTCTTGCAGAGCCGCCATGCATTTATGGCGGCTCTTTTGTTTTGCGGTGGTGCGCGCGGACTGTCACAAACAGCACATGCGCGTGAGCGCACTGTAGCAGGGGTTTCCCCCGGGCGATTGTGCGCCAATATTACGTACAGCAGATGAGATTTTTCCAAGAGCGGCTCTTGAAAGGCGCTAACAGCGTTCTTAACTGGATGTTAAGCTCTTAAACATTAAACTTGGAACAGGGAACAATGGGCAACTACGCAAACCTCCCGGCACCGACCCCCGAAGGCGGGCTGAACCGTTACATGCAGGAAATCCGGAAATTTCCAATGCTGGAGCCGGAAGAGGAATACATGCTGGCAAAACGCTGGGTAGAGGAGCAGGACAGCGCCGCGGCCCACAAGATGGTGACCTCTCACCTGCGTCTGGCAGCAAAGATTGCAATGGGCTATCGCGGCTACGGCCTGCCTCAGGGTGAGGTGATTTCCGAAGCCAACGTTGGCCTAATGCAGGCTGTGAAACGCTTTGACCCGGAAAAAGGCTTCCGTCTGGCGACCTATGCCATGTGGTGGATCCGTGCCTCGATCCAGGAATACATCCTGCGCTCGTGGTCGCTAGTGAAACTCGGCACCACCTCGGCACAGAAGAAACTGTTCTTTAATCTGCGCAAAGCCAAGGCCCGCATCGGCGCCCTGGAAGAGGGCGACCTGCGTCCCGAGAACGTCAAACAGATCGCCAACGATCTGGGCGTGACCGAGGATGAGGTGATCTCGATGAACCGCCGGATGTCCGGTGGCGATGCCTCGCTGAATGCACAGGTGGGTGCCGAAAGCGAAGGCACCATGGAATGGCAGGACTGGCTGGAAGATGAAGATGCCGACCAGGCCGGTGACTACGCGGAACGTGATGAGTTGGAAGCGCGCCGTGAGTTGCTGTCACAAGCGATGGATGTGCTGAATGAGCGTGAGCGCGATATTCTGGTGCAACGCCGCCTGTCGGATGAGACCGTGACGCTGGAAGATCTGTCGGGCCAATATGACGTCAGCCGGGAACGGATCCGCCAGATTGAAGTGCGCGCTTTTGAGAAATTGCAGAAGCGGATGCGCGATCTGGCTGCAGAACGCGGTATGCTGGCGCTGGCGTAACTCTGCCGCGACGTGTGTGAAGCTAAACCTTGAGTAGTGCCTCTTGCCCTTATACGGGTGAGGGGCTTCTTTTTTGATTGCAAAGTCTAGGATTTGCCATGCGCTTCCGAAGGGAGCAGGGGCATGCTTTGGGTTAGCTATCCTTCTGTATCATTGAATGAATACAGGGGGCTTTATATTTTGCATCCAGAATTAAATAGACGAAGACGTGCGAGTGGCCGTGGTCAGGACGGATCGGGTGGAAGAGGTATCACTTCCCGAAATCAACCTTGGATTGCATCGCTTTTGGCGTCGTGATCGAGGACCCTTTTCATGAGCCGCTGTCTCATCCATTTGCCCCCTTCCCAAGCTGGCTTGGCCCATCCACAGGCCGCCGGATTTTATGGCGACCTCTGCCGTGCGCTACAGCGGTCTGGCTGGCAGGTCTCATTCCGGGTCGATCCGATCTCAGATGTGAAATCTGACTATGCGGGGGACCTGTTCCATATCGTGCATGAGGGCCAGATCGATCTGCCGAATGTGTTGAATACGGCACCGGGCCCCCTGCGCGATTTCTGGTACATGGATCCGTTGGGCACCGGTGAGGCCAGCGCCATTGCGGCTGCATCCTTTGATCCCATCACAGTGCCCGCCCATCGCGCGCGCGCTTTCTTTGAGCGCCAGCAGCGCCGCCTGGTCACACAACGCCAGTCCAAACGCCCGCAGCCTGATCTGACACAGGATTTCGGTCAGGGCCATGTCGCGGTTTTCCTTGGCCCGGAACAGGCATCCGAAGCTGGCGACATCAGTGATCTACAGATGGTGCAGGCCCTGTTGCAGCATCTGCCGGGCGACCGCCTTGTGGTCAAAGCCCATCCGGAGGGCCAGTCCGGGGCCGTTTGGCATGAGCTGCGCGAAATGGCACAGGATACACCAGCGCTGCAACTGGTGGAGGCCAATGTGCATGACGTGCTGAATGGCGCATCGCTCTGCTGCAGCCTTGGCTCCAGCGTGAGTTTTGAGGCGATGCTGCATGAGGTGCCCTCGCTGGTCTTCTCACCCGTTGGGTTCCATCACAATGTGCTGACGGTCACGGATCTTGCCGATTTTCCAGCTCTGGCCGTTGAGGCGCGCCAAAAGGACTGGCCCAACGCTGAATATCTCTTCTGGTTCCTGCGCCAGAACTGTCTGGATCTGACCGGCAAGGGGTGGAAAGACAAAGCTGTGGAACGTGTGGAGCACGCCATGCAGCAGTTGCCCCAGCGCGCCGCCTGATCGTCAACTTGCCTCCGGGTGCTGCGGCTCGTAAAGTCGCGGCAAAATCCACGGGAGCGCTAACATGACTGATCAACCTGTCCGCTGGGGCATTCTGGGCGCGGCCCGTTTTGCCCGCCAACATATGGCCCCGGCCATTCATGCTGCCGAAGGGGCGGAGCTTGCAGCGCTTGCGACCTCCAGTGCGGAAAAATTCGCTGAATTCGCCGCTTTTGCGCCGGGGATCACCCATCACAACAGCTATGACGACCTGCTGGGCGATCCCAACATCGATGCGGTTTACATCCCGCTGCCAAACCACCTGCATGTGGATTGGGCTATCAAGGCGTTGGAGGCCGGCAAACACGTCCTATGTGAAAAGCCCGTGGGCATGGATGTGGCCCAGATTGACCGGCTGATCGCGGTGCGGGATCAAACCGGTCTGCTGGCGGCTGAGGCTTATATGATCGTGCATCACCCGCAGTGGCAGCGTGCGAAAGAATTGATCGCAGATGGCACATTGGGGGAGCTGTGTCATGTCAACGCGGCTTTCACCTTCCGCAATCTGGATCAGGGCAACATCCGCAATCAGGCGGAAAAGGGCGGTGGTGGCCTGCGTGACATTGGTGTCTACACCCTCGGCTCCGCCCGTTGGGCCACAGGGCAAGAACCACAACGCCTGAGCCATGCGCGGGTTCAGATGGATTATGGCGTTGATGTCTTTGCCGATGTCGGCTTTGATTTTCCCGGCTTTACCTATCAGGGTTTCACCTCCATCCGCATGGCGAACCGGCAAGAGGTACATTTTCATGGCACGGAGGCTTTGCTGACCCTGACCTGCCCGTTTAACGCCAATGTGTTCGATCAGGCGGAGCTGCATATCAAACGCCCGGATGGCAGCACCACGGTGGAACGTTTTGCCGGCGTGAACCAATATGTGCTGCAGGTGCAGAACTTTGGTCGTTCCATCCGGCAGGGGGCGGCATACCCTTGGACGCTGGAACAGGCCCGCGGCACCCAGGCGATGCTGGATCAAATCCTCGCCACTGTCTGAATGAAGAAGGGGCGCCGCTGATGATGGCGCCCCTTTCAATGATCTCCAAATACTCCCGCCGGAGGCGTGCAGCCTAGCCGCTTGCGCTCACTTCAGACTGGCGCGCAGCACCCGCAGCATGTTGTCCCCCATCACTTTGCGGATCTGCGGCTCGCTCAGACCTTCCAGCATCAATGCGTGGGTCAGTGCGGCCAGCTCCGACGTGTCAAAAGCAGTCTCGACCGAACCGTCAAAGTCCGAACCCAGTGACACGTGATCTTCCCCCAGTGTCTCCACAGCGGCCTTGATCATCTTGGCAATGCCGGCTGGCGTGATGTCATCACAGGCGGCGCCGGTCCAATAGCCCATGCCGATGACACCCCCCTTGTCGGCAATCGCTTTCATCAGGCTGTCCTGGTAGTTGCGTTTGACCGGGCAATAGCCGTGCAAGCCCGAGTGGCTGACCACAATCGGTTGTTCAACCAGCGCCAGCACGTCGCGGGCCACGGCAGGGCTGGAATGGGCGACGTCAATCACCATACCACGTTTGGCGGCCTCACTCACAACGGCAGTGCCAAATTCGTTGAGGCCAGCGTTGCTGATCCCATGCAGCGATCCGCCAAGCTCGTTGTCAAAGAAGTGGTGCAGCCCGATCAGCCGGTATCCCGCATCCTCCAGCGCATCCATATTGGCAATGTCGCCTTCCAGCGCATGTGCGCCTTCGATGCCAAGGATGCCGGCGGTCACCTGCGATCCGTTCTGGCGTGCGGCAATCACCTCCTCCAGATCTGCCAAGGACCGGACGATTTTCAGGTGATCCGGTGCCTTGGCCTCAAAGCCAGCCAGCTTGTCAGCCTGATAGATCGCCCGCTGCAGCAGGCTGTCCCAGGTCCGCATCGGCCACAGCTGACCCACCGCAAGAAGGGTGATGTTGTCAAACGCTTCGGCGGAGTTCTGTTCGTAATTTTGGCCCGAAGGCGATTTTGTCACGGCGGTAAAGACCTGCATGCCCACGTTGCCTTCGCGCAGGCGGGGCAGGTCGACCTGACCATAGGTGCCACGTTCTGTCAGGTCGCGTTTCCCAGCAGCGGATCGGCATGCCAGTCGCCCACCAGCAGGCTGGCATGCAGTTCGGCTGCCGCGTCTGAGACCGGGTAGGGATCATGGGCGATGACACCGTTTCTTTGTTTGGCCACATAGGCTGGTGCAAAGGTGACAAAGCCTGCAAATGCAAGCACCGCCAAGACGAGGGCTGTGATGAACAGCCTTTTAATCCATTTAAACATTGATCCCTCCCGTTTGCGCGGCAGGGTAGGCACAGGCCTGCGTGACACCAAGGGTTACCTTGCGTAGGCTTCACGTTATGATAGCGCCGAAGCAACAGCGCCGGGGCGGCGTTGGTCTGAGACAGAGATGTAAGACAGAGAGATTGAGGGAAGATCATGGCGGATCCTAACGAATTTGATGAGGTCATGCCGGACCGTGAACCACGGCCCGAACCGCGATCGCTGGTGGTGGTGGAAAGCCCGGGCGCGCGGATCCTGTATTCCGTCGTGATCTGGGTGATGATGGGCTTTGCCTCAACCGTGATCGGGGTTCTGGCGCTGCTGCAGGCGGGGATCCTGTTGACCAATGGCAAACGGCGCAATGAACGGATTGCCGGATTTGGCACCGATATCGGTATCTGGTTTGCCAAGGCGACCCGCTACATCACGGCGGATAGCGAAGACAAACCTTGGCCTTGGACCGAATTGGACTGAGCGGGGCCGGGCTGGTCTGATCCGCCGCATCCGGCTGATTTGCATTCGCGCTGAGCCGGGCCATATAAATCCCAGTGTTAAGGAGGGGCCATGGCTGGTGGTTGGGCGCGTGATGGCGCAGTGGAAGAACAGATCGAAGCCTCGATCAAGGATGAGCTGGCCCGCATGAGGGCCTCTCGGGCGGAGCCTCAGGGGGATAGCCTGACCCATTGTGCTGAGTGCGAAGAGGAAATCCCCGAAGCCCGCCGTCTGGCGCGCCCCGGGGTGAAACTGTGCATCGATTGTCAGGAAGAACGTGATGGCGCCTTCCAGCAGCGCGGCGGCATCAATCGCCGCGGCTCCAAAGACAGTCAGCTGAAGTGACGCCACCGTTTCGCTGCGGCTTGACCCTTGGGTTGAGGCCCGCTAGCGTCGCGTTAGTTCTTGTAAAACCAGACCAGTCAATGAGGGAGGGTCGGATGCATATCAAACGTTATCACGATCGAACCCGCGGACCGGTGGGTGCCCTGCAGATCCGTTTGCAGGGCTGATCAGAGACAGCATTCCGCCGGATCACTGACCAACCTAGCCGGCGCCATGTCTTTCGATTTGCCCTAATCGGCAGCCGATGCGCTGCCACCCTGTGCATGAAAGACTGAGCAAATGTCCCTGATTTCCCTGAACAAAACCGCTGTCATTTTCGCGGATCCTCTGTTTCGCGACCTCTCTGTCACGCTGAACAAAGGTGACCGCCTGGGTGTAATCGCCGCCAACGGGCGCGGTAAATCCACCTTGCTGTCGTTGCTGTCGGGTACGTTGGACCCCACCGAGGGGGAGCGCACCGCCGCCCGTGGCCTGCGCCCAGCCCTAGTGCCGCAGCATGTGCCTGACGATCTGTTGTCCCTCAGCCTTTATGACGTGGTGCTGGGGGCGCTGGACACTGATCTGGCCGAACATGAAAGCTGGCGGGTGGATGTGGTTTTGGCTGATCTGCAGGTGCCTTTTGAGTTGTGGCACCAGCCGATGACCACGCTGTCCGGCGGCTGGCAACGGGTGGCGCTGCTGGCGCGGGCCTGGATCGCAGAGCCCGATGTCTTGCTGATGGATGAGCCGACCAACCATCTGGATCTGCAACGGATCGGCATCCTACAGGACTGGCTGGCCACAGTGGCCCGGCAGGTGGCCTGTGTGATCGTCAGCCATGACCGCGCCTTTCTGGAAGCGACCTGCAATCGCAGCCTGTTCCTGCGCACAGATGGATCCCCGCAATATGCGCTGCCCTATGGCGCCGCGCGCGCTGCGCTGGTGGAACATGACGCGGCCCAGGCGCGCCAGTTTGAAAATGACATGGCCAAAGCGGGCCAGTTGCGGCGTCAGGCGGCGAAGCTGAAAAACACCGGCATCAACTCAGGCTCGGACCTCTTGCTGACCAAGACCAAACAGCTGACCGCCCGGGCGGACAGGCTGGAAGAGGCAGCGCGCCCCGCCCAACAGGACCGTAGCGCCGGGCGGATCCGCCTCGACAGCTCCAGCACCCATAACAAGGCCTTGGTCACGCTGGACCCTTGTGAGGTTTTGCGGCCCGATGGGGCGCTTTTGTTCAAGGTCCCGCAGCTGTGGATCAACCGGGGTGACCGGGTGGTTTTGCTGGGTGGCAACGGGTCTGGGAAAACGACGCTGGTCAAACGGGTGATCGCGGCATTGACCGGGCAGGATGCGCAGATCCGGGGGGTGCCTTCGGCGGTGCCGGGTGTCTCCACGCAGGATCTTAGCCAGCTTGCATCCTTCAAAACCCCGATGGAGGCGGTGGCGGGCAGTTCCGACATCGGCGATCGGTCTGCCCGGATGGTGCTAGCTGGCGCCGGCATGGCCCATCAGATGCAGGACCGCCCCCTGTCTAACTTGTCAGGTGGACAGCGGGCGCGGCTGGCGATGTTGCTGTTGCGCCTGAAACAGCCGAACTTCTACGTTCTGGATGAGCCGACCAACCACCTGGACATTGAAGGACAGGAAGCCTTGGAGGCCGAACTGCAGGCCGAGGGCACCACAGCCCTGATCGTCAGTCATGACCGCGCCTTTGTGCGCAACACCGGCACCCGGTTCTGGCAGATCACGCCGCGCGGCTCCACCGCTCATCTGCAGGAGGTGGCAGCCCCCGAAGGCTTCTTTTCCAGCCAGATGCAGGTGGAGGTTTAACGGTCCAATACCGCGGGCCAGTTTGCGTTGGCTTTGGCGATGTTGCCCGGCACATCTTCAAGCCAGCGCTTCTGCACCCCTTTGGAGAAGTTCAGGTACAGTTTGCCATCCACAATGCGCCAGGCCTCGGGCACAGTGGGGGCGGTGGCGCCATTGGCAACCGCATAGGCGCAATAGCCGCCAAACTGCGGCGCATAGGCCTCGGGGTCGGCGGCGAAGGCGGCGCGATTTTCCTCAGATGCAAACCGCCAGGTGGCGCCCATCCAGTCATGGGTGATGTCTGCGCGCCCCATCACCGGCTTTTTGTCAGTGAAATAGGCCACCACATCCGATCCATCCACGGCAATGCCGTCTTCGGTGTAGATCTTCGGCGTCGCGGCGCTGGCAAGGCTGGGCAGGCTCAGCGCGGCGGCTGCGGCGGGCAGGGTCAGCAGGATGTGGCGACGGGTCAGTTGGCTGGGCATCTTCAGTCTCCTCCGGTTCGGTTGATCCCAATGTGGAGGAGGTTTCAGCCCCGCGCTACAGCCCTCACGGTGCTGTGACAGGACGTTAGCCGCAAGGTGGCAATGTTACAGATGACCCGGCCTAGCGGCATTGCGCCCGGTTCAGCCAGACTCACTCCCGCCTTTCAATGATCCAAAAATACTCACTGCGCGACGGCAGGTGCAGGCGCCCCCGTCCACTAAAACAGGCCGCCAAGGTGTCCCAAGGCGGCCTGTCATTAAGGTGCGGATCGGGGATCAGTCCTCCATCGCTTCCAGCTCATCAATCATGCCGGAAATCATGCTGAGGCCCTTGTCCCAGAAGGTTGGATCACTGGCGTCCAGACCAAAGGGGGCCAGCAGTTCCTTGTGGTGCTTGGACCCACCTGCTTTCAGCAGGTCAAAATACTTGTCCTGGAAGCCTTCGGGGTTTTCCTCATAGACCGCGTAAAGCGCGTTCACCAAGCCGTCGCCAAAGGCATAGGCGTAGACGTAGAAGGGCGAATGCACGAAGTGCGGGATATAGGCCCAGAAGGTTTCGTAGCCTTCCATGAAGTCAAAAGAATCGCCCAGGCTTTCGGCCTGCACCGACATCCACAGATCGTTGATGTCATCCGGGGTCAGTTCACCTTCGCGCCGTGCAGCGTGCAGTTTACATTCAAAGTCGTAGAACGCGATCTGGCGCACCACGGTGTTGATCATATCCTCAACCTTACCGGCCAGCAGGATCTTGCGCTCTTCTTTGGTTTCGGCCTTCTCCAGCATTTTACGGAAGGTCAGCATTTCCCCAAAGACAGAGGCGGTTTCGGCAAGGGTCAGCGGGGTGGAAGACAACATTTCGCCCTGTTCCGCCGCCAACACCTGATGCACGCCGTGACCCAGCTCATGCGCCAGGGTCATCACATCGCGCGGTTTGCCAAGGTAGTTCAGCATCACATAGGGGTGCACCTCGGTCACGGTGGGGTGGGCAAAGGCGCCGGGGGCTTTTCCCGGTTTCACGCCCGCATCAATCCAGCCCTTGGTGAAGAAGGGATCGGCGATCTCACCCATTCGCGGGTCAAAGGCGTTATAGGCCTCCATCACGGTATTTGTGGCGGCTTCCCAGTCAACAACCTTGGTGCTTTCCATCGGCAGCGGCGCGTTGCGGTCCCAGACCTGCATGCGGTCCAGACCCAGCCATTTGCGCTTCAGCTCGTAATAGCGGTGGCTCAGCTTGGGGTAGGCTTTGACCACAGCGTCGCGCAGCGCCTCAACCACCTCAGGCTCCACATCGTTGGACAAGTGGCGGGCGGTCTGGGCGGTGGGCATTGTGCGCCAGCGGTCCACGACCTCTTTTTCCTTGGCCAGCGTGTTGTGCACCCGGGCGAAGGTTTTGATGTTGGCGCCAAAGACGGTGGCCAGCTCCCGTGCGGCCGCTTCGCGTTTGCTGCGGTCCTGTTCGGTCAGGAAGTTCAGGGTGCCTTCGATATTGTAGGGCTCACCATCCACCTCAAAGCCGAGGCCGGCAATGGTTTCGTCGAACAGCTTTTCCCAGGCATCAGCGGTGACCGACAGATCGTGCAGGAACTTTTCAAGCTCATCAGACAGCTGATAAGGTTTCATCGCGCGAGTACGATCGAACACCGGCTTATAGCGTGCCAGATCGGCGTTTTCGGCCTGCATGGCGGCCAGTTTATCATCATCGATCCGGTTCAGTTCCAGCGAGTAGAACACCAGCGGCGTGGTGAAATTGGTGATCGCTTCCTGACAGTCCGACATGAACTTGGCGCGGTCTGCATCGACGGTCATCTGGTAATAGCGCAGCCCTGCATAGGACATGACGCGGCCCGCTTTGGTCGAGATCTTTTCGTTGCGCTGCACACATTCCAGCAGACCAGCGGCGTCCAGATCGGCCAGTTTGCCTTCGTAATCGGCGGCAAAGGCGGCGCATTCCTGTTCCAGCCAGTCCAGATCAGCCTGCAGTTCAGGGGCATCGGGGCTGGTGTAGAGATCGGTCAGATCCCACTCGGGCAGGTCCCCCAGATCCTTGGCGCCGGTGTCGGCGGTCACATCGCGAAGCGGGAAGGGCAGTTGAAACATGGGGCACCTCTTTTGGTCTGTTAAGGACAGACATATGCCGCAGGTCGACATGCCTCAAGGGGCGTGGTGCCCTCCATGGTGGAAAATGCGCGGTGCGGTGGGGTCGTTCGGCTTTATTCGGCGGCTTCGGCTGTGCCGTCGGCCACCGTGGCCAGATAATGCGATGCAATCTCGGCGGCGAATTGGGTCCGCCGCTCTATGTTTTCCATCAGCACTTCGTGTTCACCGTTGGTGACGATCCTCAGCTCACCGTTTGGCCAGGCAGCCATACGGTCCTTGATCCGTTGGGGATCAACGATGCGTTCATTGTCGCCCAGATAGGTCAGGCAGGGCTGACGGGGGGAGGGCATCTGCGACAGGGTGCGCATTTCTGACAGCGCCTCATAAAGCCAGTTGATGCTGGGTCCACCAAGCGCCAAGTCGGGATGTGCGTTGAGTTGCGCTGCCATCAGATCCCACATGCTGCGATCCCGGGTCAGCGTGTTGTCGGCAAAGTCGCCCTCCAGCACATAGGGCGTCAGGCTGGTGTTGGGGGCCAGTTTGCCGGAAAACCCAATAAGGCGGCTCAGCCAGCCAACGGACCAGGCCACCGGGCGCAGCGGCGCAGCAATCAGAATGCCCCACATCGGGCCCGAGAAGGACGCGGCCTGAACAGGCAGGCCTTCGTGCAGGGCGCGCAGGCCAATGCAGCCACCCATGGAATGCCCGTGCAGGAAATAGGGTTCCGGCAGGTCCAGATCCCGCGCGGCCTTTAGCGCGGCCTGAACGTCGTGCTGGAAATCCAGAAACTTATCGACATGGCCGATCAGCCGGTTGTCCAACAGCCGGTCCGCAATGCCCTGTCCGCGCCAGTCTATGGCCAGTGTGGCAAGGCCCGCTTTGGCGAAATCGCCCGCCGTTGGGGCGTATTTCTCAATATATTCGGTGCGTCCCGGAAACAGCAGAACAGTGCCTTTGGCGGGCTCTGCTGTCTCAGGACGCCAGGCCGCGACCCGGATGCGCACCCCATCTTCTGCCGTGACCCACCAGGCATCCGCCTTGGGGAAGTCTTGGACGATCTCGGCAAAGAAGGGGGCGTGTTCCATTTGGGTCGCTTTCCGTTGACGTTTAGCTGCGGTTAGGCAAAGGCGCTGGCCAGCGCCATGGCCTGACCCATGTCACCGTCGATGGTCAGTTTGCCGCTCATGAAGGCGGAGGTCGGGTTCATTTCACCGGTCAGCATCGCCTCAAAGGTTTCGGCATCTGCGGTCAGGGTAACGTCGGTGTCTTCGTCGCTGGCACGCGCGCCGTCGCCGTCAACAACGATCGAAGCTTCGCCTTCGATGACAAACTTGGCCGAACCGGAGAAGTCAGCGCCTGCCATTTTTTCGTTCAGGGCCTCGACGGCTGCTGCAACTTTATCGGTCATGGAAGTGTTCCTCTGCTTTGGGATCCGGCAATCTGTTCCGGATGTTGTGATCCATTCTTTGTCCACCGGGGCTGTTCAAATCCCGGCTTCGGTCTAAACTTGTCTCACTATGAGCGTAGTTCTAATCAGCCCCAAGCCTATCGTCGCGGCAATCATGACGTTAGTGCTGTTTACGTCACCCGTCAAAGGCGAGGATGCCGCTGTTGCAGATCTGCTGGAGCGGCTGCAACAGGCCGATCCTGTGGAGGCCACCAAGCTGAGCCGGGAGCTGCAATTGGAGTGGTCCAAATCCGGCTCTGCCTCGATGAACCTGTTGTTAAAAAGGGGGAAAGAGGCGCTTGAACGCGGTGAGTTTGACGCGGCTGCCGATCACCTGACCGCACTGACCGACCATGCGCCGCAGTTTGCCGAAGGCTGGGCGCTCAGGGCGCAGCTGTGGCATCACATGGATCGCCCCGGTCTGGCCCTTTCGGACCTGCAGCAGGTGCTGGTGCTCAACCCGAATCATTACGAGTCACTGTTCGGTTTGGCCGTGACCCTTGAGCAACTTGAAGAGCATGAGCTGGCGCTGGAGGCCTATCGGCTTGTGCTGACCATTCACCCGCATTACGAGGAAGCAACGGAAGCCGTTGAACGCCTCGCACCTCTGGTGCAAGGGCAAAGCCTGTAAAGACGTCAGGGACAGATCATGCCCCAGAATTCCCGGATAACGGCGGTCCTTGGGCCGACCAACACCGGTAAAACCCACTACGCCATCGAACGGATGCTGGCCTATCGCACAGGTGTGATCGGGCTGCCGCTGCGTTTGTTGGCGCGTGAGGTCTATGACAAGATCGTAGCTGCACGGGGGCCTTCGGTTGTGGCGCTGGTCACCGGCGAAGAGCGGATCGTGCCCGACCGGGCGCAATATTGGGTCTGCACGGTTGAGGCGATGCCAGAGGGCATGGGCTGTGATTTCCTGGCCGTCGACGAAATTCAGCTCTGTGCTGATCCTGAACGGGGTCATGTTTTCACAGACCGTTTGCTGCGCTCACGGGGCTTGCAGGAAACCATCTTCCTTGGCTCTGATTCCATGCGGCCGGCGATTGCTGCGCTGGTTCCGGGTGTGCAGTTCATGCGGCGCGAACGGATGAGCCAGCTGGAATACACCGGGTCACGCAAAATCTCGCGCATGAAACCCCGCTCCGCAGTTGTTGGGTTTTCGGTTGACGATGTATATGCCTTCGCCGAACTGATCCGCCGTCAGAAAGGCGGCGCTGCGGTGGTGATGGGGGCGCTCAGCCCACGCACCCGCAATGCGCAGGTCGAACTCTACCAGAACGGGGACGTGGACTATCTGGTGGCCACAGATGCCATCGGGATGGGCCTGAACCTGGACATCAACCATGTTGCCTTTTCCTCAACCGTGAAATTCGACGGTCGTCGGATGCGCATGTTGATGCCAAACGAACTGGCCCAGATCGCGGGCCGGGCCGGGCGCGGCATGTCGGACGGCACCTTTGGCGTGACAGGAGAGGCCGAGCCGCTGGATGAAGGTGTGGCGCAGGCGATCATGGATCACCGGTTTGCCCCGGTGCGCAAGCTGCATTGGCGCAACGCGCGGCTGCAGTTTGGCACGCCGGATGCGCTGATCCGCTCGCTTGAGGCGGCACCGGATCATGAAATGCTGATCCGTTCGCGCGATGCCGATGACCTCTTGGCGCTGAAAGCGCTGTCGCAGGTGGCCGAGATTGCCGCCCGTGCCAGTGACGGGCCGTCGGTGAAACTGCTGTGGGATGTCTGCCGCGTGCCGGATTTCCGGGGCATCAGCCACGCCGAACATGCGCAGCTTCTGGAAACCGTTTTTGGCTACCTGCATGAAAAGGGCAGGGTGCCAAATGACTGGTTGGCCCGGCAAGTGCAACGGATCGACAGGACAGATGGCGACATTGACACATTGTCGAAACGTCTCTCATTTATCCGCACGTGGACTTATGTCGCACAACGTTCCGGTTGGGTAGATGACGAAAGTCATTGGCGCGGCGAGACTCGCGCTGTAGAAGACCGATTGTCGGATGCGCTGCACGAGCGTCTGACCCAAAGATTTGTGGACCGGCGCACATCCGTGCTTTTGCGCCGGCTCAAGCAGAAGGAGGCCCTTTTGGCCGAAGTAAATGATAAGGGTGAAGTGACCGTCGAAGGCGAATTCGTCGGTCGTTTGGAAGGGTTCCGTTTCCGTCAGGATAAAGACGCAAGCGGTCAGGAGGCCAAGACGCTGCGTCAGGCCAGCTTGCAGGCACTGGCGCCGCATTTTTCGCTGCGCGCTGATCGCTTCTACAATGCACCCGATACCGAAATTGATTTCACTGAGCAGGGTGGCCTGATGTGGGGCACCGAGGCGGTGGGCAAGCTGGTGGCGGGCGCTGATCCGCTGAAGCCGGTTGTGACTGCTTTTGTTGACGACGAAGCTGGTGCCGATGTGGCACAGAAGGTTGAACGTCGCCTGCAGCATTTCATTGATCGCAAAATTGCCGCCCTGTTTGAGCCGCTTCTGGCGCTGGGCCGAGACGAAGAGCTGAACGGGCTGGCCCGTGGCTTTGCCTTCCAGATGGTCGAAAACCTTGGTGTGATCCCACGCGCTCAGGTGGCGGATGATGTGAAGGCACTGGATCAGGATGCCCGCGGCGCGCTGCGCAAACACGGCGTGCGTTTTGGTCAGTTCACCATCTTCATGCCGCTGATGCTGAAACCGGCGCCGACCCGTCTGCGTCTGGTGCTTTGGGCACTGGCCAAAGGGCTCGATATCTTTCCCGAAGCACCTCCGCCCGGCCTGGTCACTGTACCGACCGACAAAGGCGCTGCCGAAGGCTATGACGCAATGGCGGGCTACCGCGCTGCTGGCGAACGTTCGATCCGCATCGACATGCTGGAACGCCTGGCAGATATGCTGCGCGTCGAAGACAGCCGTGGCGGCTTTGAGGCCAAAGCGGACATGCTGTCGATCACCGGTATGACGCTGGAGCAGTTTGCAGACCTGATGCAGGGTCTGGGCTACACCGCCGAACGCGGTGAGCGTGTGAAAGTGAAAGCTGCGCCTGTTGCAGTGGCCGCCGATGCATCTGCTGAAGCCCCGGCTGAGGCCGCTGAGGTGGCAGAAACCCCTGCAGAAGAGGCCCCCGTTGAGGAGGCTGCAGCAGAGGCTGTTGCGGAAGAGGCCACGTCTGATGAGGCCGCTGAGCCTGAGATGGAGGTGTTCTTTACCTTCGCTTGGGGCGGACGCCGCAATCAGGGTGGCAACCGTGGCCGTGGCCGTGGGGACCGCAACGAACGTGGCGGCGACCGTGGTGAGCGCAAGGGCGGCGGCAAGCCGCGCGGCAAGGGTGGTAAACCCCGTGGCGACGGCAAGGGCCGTGGTGGCCCGAAAGGCGCCAAATCCTATGAGGCCCGTCCGCCGAAGAAGGAAAAGGCGATCGATCCTGATAACCCCTTCGCAGCAGCGCTGATGGGACTGAAAAAGGGCTGATCGCTCTGGCTTTTGATGAGCCTTGAGAATTGGGGTTGTCCCGCAGAGGTGTCTTTTGACCGAAACCGCTTCGCAACACGGGCCGAAGCAACGGCTTGACAAGTGGCTCTGGCACGCGCGTTTTTACAAGACGCGCGGGCTGGCCTCGAAGATGGTTTCGGCAGGACATGTGCGGGTCAACTCGGACAAGGCTGCAAAGCCTGCGCATTCGGTAAAGCCCGGGGATGTTTTGACCTTTCCCCAAGGGAACCAGATTCGCGTTGTGCGAATTGAAGCCATCGGCGAACGCCGTGGCCCGGCCCCAGAGGCCCAAACACTGTACACAGATTTGACGGAACCGCAGGAGAAGGTTCCACGCGGCCCCCGTTTTGAAGGCAAAGGACGCCCCACAAAACGCGACCGGCGAATGATCGACCTTGATCGCCAGCGAGGCTTGAATGATCCGGCTCAGTGAATTAGCTAAGTCGCCAAGCCAAAAGCCAGAGAGACTGCCATGACCTATGTCGTCACCGACAATTGCATTGCCTGCAAATACACCGACTGCGTCGAAGTGTGTCCGGTTGACTGTTTCTATGAGGGTGAGAACACTCTGGTCATCCACCCCGATGAATGCATCGACTGCGGCGTTTGTGAGCCCGAGTGCCCAGCAGACGCTATTCGCCCCGACACTGAGCCGGAAATGGAAAAGTGGGTCGAGTTTAACCGCAAATACTCGGAGCTGTGGCCGGTGATCCTGGAGAAAAAGGATCCGCTGCCGGGCGCCGAGGAGAAAGACGGCGAGCCCAACAAGCTGGAGAAGTATTTCTCCGAAGCGCCGGGTGAGGGCAGCTGATCTATGGGGAATCAGTGATTCGCCCGATTCGGGCAGAAAACTGGTCCAAAAGGTAAAAAATAGGAGAATCGGCAGGGATTCTGCCCTAGATTCCCCTTTCGTCTCTTTTGGGGTGCTTTCGAGACGCCCCAAAATGTGCTATATGACAAGGACATGACGAAGACTGCCTGACGTTTATCCGCGCCTTTTGCAAACCAGCGGATGGAACCTTTGTGACAATCACTGACTGACGAGCGTATTTGCGTACCTCGCCCGGTCTTTTTGTCGCCGGGTGTTGGGCGGTCCTTGCGGAGAAGGATTGCATGAGCAAAGCGAAGAAGTCTGAATTCAGCCCGAACGATTACGTGGTTTACCCGGCGCATGGCGTTGGTCAGATCGTCTCGATCGAGGAACAAGAGATTGCCGGCATCAAGCTGGAGCTCTTTGTGATTTCCTTTGAGAAAGACAAGATGACCCTGCGCGTGCCGACCAATAAGGCCACCGAAATCGGGATGCGTTCGCTGTCGAGCCCGGATGTGGTGTCGCAGGCGATGAAAACCCTGAAGGGCAAAGCCAAGGTCAAGCGGGCGATGTGGTCGCGCCGCGCCCAGGAATATGAACAGAAGATCAATTCGGGCGATTTGATTGCGATTGCCGAAGTGGTGCGTGACCTGCACCGCACCGACGATCAGCGCGAGCAGAGCTATTCCGAGCGTCAGCTTTATGAAGCTGCGCTGGAGCGTCTGACCCGCGAAGTTGCCGCCGTATCGGGCAGCGACGAAGTGGCCGCCGCCAAGAAAGTGGACGAAGTTCTGGTGTCGCGCGCAGCCTAAACCTGCGATGTCATCAGTGACGGATTACAGAAAACCGCGCCCTAACCGGCGCGGTTTTTTGATGCGGTTACGAGATTAGCCGAAAAGCGCGATCAGCAGCACAATCTCGACCAGTTGTTGCGTCGCCCCCAGCACATCGCCGGTTTGCCCGCCAATCTTGGCCCGCGCGATCGCGATCACAGCTGCGATGGTCAGCGCGGCCAGGATCGCCACCGTAAAGGCAGACCAGCCCAGCATCAGCACGGCGATCACAAAGCCGATGCCGGCGGCGCTGGCGGCCACGGTTGCGTCTGGGCGACCTTGGGCATGGCTGAGCCCCGTGGCGCGGGCGTGGGGCAGCGCCGCCATCACAGCGGGCATCGCAGCGCGGCTGACCACAGGAACCGCGATCAGCGCGGCGTAGGCGCCTTGATCCAGCAACAGGCTCAGCGCCCACCAGCGGGCCGCCAGGGACAGAACCAGCGCGATCACCCCGTAGCTGCCGATCTGACTGTCCTTCATGATCTCCAGCCGCCGGTCCTTCTCCCAGCCGCCCCAGAAGCCGTCGGCACAATCGGCCAGACCATCTTCGTGCATGGCGCCAGTCAGCACGACGGAGGTGGCGAGAATCACCAAGGCCACGGCGCCAGATTCGAGGCCCAGCCACAGCAAAACTCCCGATAAGGTTGCCAGAATGAAACCAAGCACAACACCTACGAGTGGGTAGGCCCAGGCCGCATGTGCACCCCTGATAAAACTTTCCCCCTTCAAAGGTATAGGTAGCCTTGTCAGCAGGGCGAGAGACACCGCAATATCACGGTATTCATATCGGCGTTTGTCGTTTTCATACATTTGAAGTCTCATTCTGCTGCTTGCCCACGGTTAACATTCGGGTAAACACTCAGGCAAGGATGAGAGAAGGGCTTGGGGAAGTCATGAGTCAAAGTTTTCAATCACTTGACGAGTTTCGTCAAATTCTGTCAACCGCCGCGTCTGCGGACCTCTCGGCACAGGTTGCCGCCAGTGCGCGCAACGGGCAGTTGACCAAACCACCGGGTGCTTTGGGCCGTCTGGAGGATCTGGCCATTTGGTTTGCCAGCTGGCAGGGCAATGCCAAGCCCAAGCTGCGTTTTCCGCAGGTTTTGATCTTTGCGGGCAACCACGGCGTAATGGCGCAGGGGGTCTCGGCCTTCCCTGCGGAAGTGACCGAACAGATGGTTTTGAACTTCCAGCATGGTGGTGCGGCGATCAATCAGCTGTCGCGCACGTTTGGCGCCCAGATGGCGGTGCATGCGCTGTCGCTGGAGACACCAACCGCCGATTTCACCCAGGCACCCGCGATGAGTGAGGCTGAGCTGCTTGAGGCGCTTCAAACCGGTTGGAACGCTGTGAACCCGAACGCCGATCTGTTGATCACCGGCGAAATGGGCATCGGCAATTCCACCTCCGCCGCAGCGATCTGTAATGCGCTTTATGGCGGTGAGGCTGCGGATTGGACCGGGCGGGGCACCGGGGTTGATGACGCCGGGCTTGAAAACAAAACCCGCGTTGTCGCAGAAGCCGTGGCGCTTCATGGCGGGCAGGGGGATGGGCTGGAAATGCTGCGCCGTCTTGGCGGGCGTGAGCTGGCCGCGATGGCAGGCGCAATGGCGCGGGCGCGGGTTGAGCGTATTCCGGTGCTGCTGGATGGGTTCATCTGCTGTGCTGCCGCTGCAACCTTGAAAGCGGTGAACGCCAAGGCGTTGGATCACGCTGTTGCTGGTCATGTGAGCGCCGAAGCGGCCCATGGCAAATTGTTGGAGCAGCTGGGCAAGGACCCATTGCTGGCGCTTGGTCTGCGCCTGGGCGAAGGGTCCGGTGCGGCATTGGCGATTGGTGTGCTGCAGGGCGCGATTGCCTGTCATTCAGGCATGGCCACCTTTGCCGAGGCTGGGGTGTCTGACGGCTAACGGCCTGGTCCAGCATAAGTCCGCACATAACACGCATCAAAAAGGGGGCTGCTTGGCCCCCTTTGTTTTTTATGCTTCGTCTCTGTCTTTGTCTTCGCGCCGGGTTTCCAGCTGGGTCGACAGGGCCATTTCCAGTTCTTTCTCCAACTCACGGGCGCGGGCCACATAGGCCTTGTTCTGCGCCGAGGGCGTGTTGGGATCCCAGACCTGCGCCAATTCGCGGATCGCCATCCGGTCGTGCTGGAAAAAGACCCGTTCGGCCTCAGCGGCCTCATATTCGCTGAGGCCGATGTTCTCCAACACGTAACGTCCGGCGCGCAGACTGCTGTCGAAGGTTTCGCGCACGATGTCATTGGCCCCGGCCTGGTAGAGTTCAAAAACATGGGTGCGGTCGCGGGCGCGGGCAATGATGTGCAGATCAGGGCGTTCGCGGCGGGCGAAGCCAACCAGCCGTGTGGCGGCAGCGCGATCATCCAAAGTGACGGCCAGAACGCTGGCCTCTTTCAGACCGGCGGCATGCAGCAGCTCAGGCCGGGAGGGATCGCCAAAGAAGCCTTTGAAGCCAAACTGGCGCATCAGCTGGATGGTGCCCATGTCATTGTCCAGAACCACAGTTTTGAAGCCGCTGGATTGCACCAGACGGTTCACGATCTGACCAAAACGGCCAATGCCTGCAATGATGACAGGGCCGTGTTCGTCGATCTCATCTTCTTCGAAGGTGTCGCTGTCCTTCATCGTCTTGGACAGAAGGTCATAGATGATGAACAGCAGCGGGGTTGCCAGCATCGACAGGGCCACCACCAGTGACAGCGTATCGGTCAGCTGTCCCGGCAGCACGTTCTGTTGGCGGGAAAACGACAGCAGGACAAAGCCAAACTCACCAGCCTGCGCCAGTGACAGGGTGAACAGCCACCGCGCCCGGCCTTTGATGTTGAAGATATGGCTCAGCAGGTAAAGGATCGCGCCTTTGATCAGCAGAACGGTCAGCGTCAGGCCAATCAGATCCATCGGTGCGCTGAAGAAGGTGTTGAAATCGATACCCGCCCCAACCGTGATGAAGAACAGTCCCAGCAGCAGCCCCTTGAAGGGTTCGATGTCGCTTTCCAGCTCATGACGGAATTCCGAGTTGGCCAGCACAACGCCGGCGAGGAACGTGCCAAGCGCAGGCGAAAGGCCCACAGCAGTCATGATGGCAGCGATCCCCAGCACGATCAGCAGGGCCAGGGCCGTGTACATTTCCCGCAACCGGGCATGGTGGATGAAGGCAAACAGCGGTCTGGTCAGGAAGATACCCGCCAGAATGACCGCCGCGACGGCGCCAAGGGTTACCAGTGTGACGCCCCAACCCGGTAGCCCCTCAACCAGTGACATGCCACCCGGTGCGCCTGCATGGCCGTCGCTGCCGCCCCCGGGTGTTGGCCCCGAGGGTGACATCGCCAATAGCGGCAAAAGCGCCAGCATCGGGATCACCGCGATATCCTGTGTCAGCAAGACCGAGAAGGTGGAACGCCCGCCGTTTGTCTGCATCAGCCCCTTCTCGGACAGGGTTTGAAGCACAATCGCGGTGGAGGAGAGCGCGAAGATCATCCCAACCGCCAGCGCAGGTTTCCATTCCAGCCCCAATGCCATCGACAGCGCAGTCATCGCGGCCATCGTTAGGGTGATTTGCAAACCACCTAACCCGATCAGCCGGTGCCGCATCGCCCAGAGCGCCCTTGGGTCCAATTCCAAGCCGATCAGGAACAGCATCATCACCACGCCAAATTCAGCGAAGTGTTGCAGATCCTGCGTTTCAGAGCCGACCAGCCCCAGAACGGGGCCAATCACGATCCCGGCGCTGAGGTAGCCCAGAACAGATCCCAGCCCCAAACGCGCGGCCAGCGGCACGGCGATCACGGCGGCGATCAGATAGATAGAAGCGGAAAAGAGAAACTCTTGCATGGTCTCCGGCGATTTTTTGCGCCTTAGCAGGCAGTTGGGGTCAGGTAGCTGTGGGGCCCACTATGTCAGGTTGGCAGCGGCGCGTCTTGCTTGAACTGATCCATCACAATCTGGCTCTGCACCCGGCTGACCGCTTCGTGGCGCAGCAGCACCTCATGGATCAGGCTGTTGAGGGCGGAAAGATCTTCGCAATAGACCCGCAGCAGGTAGTCGGCATCGCCGGTGAGCGTCCAGGCGCTGGTGATTTCGGGACGCAAGTTCACCAGACGGGCAAAGCTTTGGCTTTGATCCGGTCCATGGGTGCCAAGTTGCACCTGCACAAAGGCCTGCACACTCAGACCCAGCCGCGCCGGATCCAACCGGGCCGTGTAGTTGCGGATATAGCCCTCAGCCTCCAGCCGTTGGCGTCGCCGCCCGGCCTGCGAGGCCGAAAGGTTCAGCATGTCTGACAGTTCCTGAGTCGTCAGATGGCTGTTTTGTTGCAGCGCGGCCAGCAGCCGTTTGTCGGTGTCATCCAGCATGATGCCTCTCGTGCGTCAAATTGACGTTTTCCACCTAGATAGTGCGTAGATCCCGCATGACAACCGCTTTCGCCAGCGTAAAATGCGCAAAATTCCCACATCTTTTGCGGCATGCTTAACATAGCAAGTAACCAACACTCAGGAGGCACCCATGGGTCCGTTCCCGCACATGGCCCCCAAGGCCGTAATCAGCCCCGAAAACCCCGCCGGTACCGACGGTTTCGAATTCGTAGAATTCGCCCACCCCAATGCGGAAGAACTGCGTGAGCTGTTCGCCAAGATGGGCTACGTCAAGGTCGCCAAACACAAGACCAAGAACATCGAACTGTGGCAGCAGGGGGATGTGACCTATATCCTGAATGATGAACCGGGCAGCTTCGCCAGCCGCTTTGTCGAAGAACACGGCCCCTGTGCCCCGTCGATGGGCTGGCGCGTTGTGGATGCGCAGCATGCCTATGACCACGCCGTCAAAATGGGTGCTGAACCCTATGACGCGGATGACAAGACCCTGGCCTGGCCCGCGATCAAAGGCATCGGTGGTTCGCTGATCTATTTCACCGACGAAAGCCACGACCAGTCGCCCTATAACGCCGATTTCGACTGGCTGGGCACCTCCAAGCCGGAAGGTGTGGGCTTCTACTACCTCGATCACCTGACCCACAACGTGTTCAAAGGCAACATGGACAAGTGGTTCAAGTTCTACGGCGATCTGTTCAACTTCCGTGAAATCCGTTTCTTCGACATCGAAGGCAAATACACCGGTCTGCTCAGCCGCGCTCTGACCTCGCCCTGTGGCCGGATCCGCATTCCGATCAACGAAGACCGCGGTGAAACTGGTCAGATCGTGGCCTATCTGAAGAAGTACAAAGGCGAAGGCATCCAGCACATCGCTGTAGGCACCGAAGACATCTACGCCTCGACCGATGCAATCTCGGAAAATGGCATCAAGTTCATGCCGGCACCGCCGAACGCTTACTATGACCTGAGCCACGAACGTGTGGTTGGCCATGAAGAGCCGATCGAGCGCATGAAGAAACACGGCATCCTGATCGATGGCGAAGGTGTTGTGGATGGCGGTGAGACCAAAATCCTGCTGCAGATCTTCTCCAAAACTGTGATCGGTCCGATCTTCTTCGAGTTTATCCAGCGCAAAGGCGACGATGGCTTCGGCGAAGGCAACTTCAAAGCGCTGTTTGAATCGATTGAGCGTGAGCAGATCGAAAACGGCGAAATCCAAGCGGCTGAGTAAGCCCTTGCCGGTGAAGACCGCATCAGACGGTCAGACGGGGAGGGCGCGCGGCAGGTCAACTGCCCAGCCCATCTTTCTGCCGGGGCTCCACCCCTGGCATCGGCCCAGCCGCACGGCTTTCCTCGTGCGGCTGGGTTTTTTCGTTTCAGCCGTTGGGCGTCAGGTGCCAAACCCCTCCAGCACGATTTTGCCTTTGGCGGTGTTGGTCTCCAGCAGCTTATGGGCGCGGATCAGGTTGGCGGCGTTGATCTCGCCCATCGCCTCGGTCGCGGTGGACCTCACCTTGCCGCTGTCAATCAGCCCGGCAACATCGTTCAGAATATCCCGCTGGCGGGTGATGTCCGCTGTGCCGAAAAGTGACCGGGTGTACATCAACTCCCAATGAGTGGAGATCGACTTGAGCTTGAAGGGGCGGACGTCCAGATGCTCAGGGTCATCGATCAGGCCAAAGCGACCCTGCGGTGCCAGAAACTCAGCGGCCTGTTCGATATAGGCATGGGTCTGATTGGTAGAGAAGACATAGCCCGGGGCGCCAATCCCCAAGGCAGCGATCTGTGGCGCCAGTGCCTGGTGATGATCCAACACGTGATGGGCGCCGAGGGATTTCACCCACTCCTGCGTTTCCGGCCGTGAGGCGGTTGCGATCACCGTCAGATCTGTCAGCGCCCGCAACAGCTGGATCGCGATGGAGCCAACACCGCCTGCGCCGCCGACGATTACTACAGCCGGCGCCGCACCGGGCACCGGATCAGTGACCCGCAGCCGGTCGAACAACATCTCATGCGCCGTCAGGGTGGTCAGGGGCAGGGCGGCCGCTTCGGCCGCGGGGATTGAGCTCGGCGCGCGGCCGGTGATGCGTTCATCCACCAGATGATATTCGGCGTTGGTGCCGGGGCGATCAATAGCGCCGGCATACCAGACGGTATCGCCGGGCTGGTAGCTGGTGACCAGTTCGCCGGTCGCAACCACCTCACCCACAGCGTCCCAACCTAGAATGGCGGGACTGTCCCCCTCCGGTGCGCGGCTTTGGCGGATCTTATAGTCAACCGGATTGACCGAGATCGCCTGAATCTTGACCAGTAGATCATGGCCCGTTGCCTCGGGCCGGGGGGCGGTGAAATCCTGCAGGGGCTGCGGTGCATCGATTGGGCCTGCAGTGGTATAGCCGATCGCTTTCATGGGGCTCTCCTTTTGACAAAGCTGATTCACCTGCCATATGAAGGAGTAGACACAATGCGAACAAGTACGCACTATTTTGGCCTATAGGTACAATATGGATACTGTAGAACAGCAGAGCACCCAGCGATTTGCCGACTATGGCTGTAATGACGGATGCCCGGTTGAGGCGGCGCTGGAACAGATTGCGGGCAAGTGGAAAGGGCTGATCATCTACCATCTGCTGGATGAGACCCTGCGCTTTAACGAAATGCTGCGCCGGGTGGGGAATGTGACGCAGCGCAGCCTGACCAAGCAGCTGCGCGAGTTGGAAGCCGACGGGATCCTGCACCGGGAGGTTTACGCCGTTGTGCCGCCGAAGGTCGAGTATTCCCTGACCGAGAAGGGGCAAGCTCTGCGCGAGGTGGTGATGGCGCTACACGCCTGGGGCAGTGCCCATCGCAAGGTGCCGCTCAATACTGAGGCGTAAGGGCGGGCTTAGCCGCGCGGCATTTTCAGGGTGATGGTACGTCCAGATTTGGTGTAGCGCAGCTCGCCTTCGCTGATGGAGGCCACGCGCCCGCCGTCCAGACGATCGCCCACGCTCACCTTCTTGTACCGGCCCGACGCCAATCGGACGAGGGCGCTGCGGTTGCTGGGCTGGCCAGAAACCCCGATCAGGTTGATTTTCCTCAGGTTCAGCTGGTTTTTCACCGTCGCCTGCCGCGCGACTGAAGCCGAGGTTGGCAGCTGCGGCTGTACACGCACGGCGGCGGCCACCTGCACGCTTTCGGTGTTTGATGTATTCAGATTGCTGGGACGCGCCATCGGGCGCAGCGATGTGGCACCAACCGATTGGGCCACCGCTTCGTTGATCGCATCGCGGGTTTCGCCCGACAGGTCCACGAGCGGCGCAGACGCGCTGTTCAGCAGGGCTAGGCGGTCGCCGTCATCGGTGCTGTTTGCAGCGGTGCGCAGGTTGTCCGGGCGTGCTTTGGGGCGCAGCTGCGCCAATTCGGTGCGGGTGCGGCCGCCAAGAACGCTGCGTTCGTTGGATTCGATCAGGTCTTCCGGCCGTGCCTTGGGCCGGATTTTTGAGCGGCGCAGCAGTTCCGCCTCGCTGATGCCTTCAGGCGCAACAACGGTGCGGGCGGGAAAGCTGTTCGGCAGGACCGGCGGGCGGCCTGAGAAGATCAGGATGCCATCCGGGGTCATCGTGCCCTCAGGGCTGGCCGTGACAAGACCGCGCTGGTCAAAGGTAAATTCAGTGCCCGCAGCGGCGGGGGAATTTTGTTGTGGCGGGGTGGTGTCTGATTGCACCCGCGCCTCATCCGGCAGCGCCACAGCGTCAAAGGAGGGCACAGCCGGGTCAATCGATGCGATATAGAGGTCACCCAGACCCGCCGTTGCCGGGGCGGAGGGCTGGGCCGGCGCATCCTGCCAGACGCCCGAGACAGCATAGCGTTCCGCAGTGCTCAGCTCAGGGGCGGGGGCCGTTTCCGTAATTTCGGGTTCCGCCTGTAGTTCGGGATCAAGCGCGGTCAACGCCTCATCCCCTTCGACCAGAGCGGGATCAGTCAGCGCGCTGGTGGCCGCATCAGGGGCGGCGGGCGCTTCGGGTTCGTATTGCAGTTCGGGCGACAGCGAAGCGACTTCGGATGTATCGGGGGCCGCTTCTACCGCCGTACCTTCGACCGCAGGCAGGTCGACCTCTGCCAGCGTGGTTTCTGCCTCTTGGGGGGCAGGCGTTGCGACGGGCTGGTCAGCTGCCGCTGCTGGGGCCGTTGCCGCGGCGAGATCTTCAGCCGGGGCGGCCTCTTGCTCTGCTTCGGCCTGTAGCACCTCAGCGGTGGTAGTAGGCTCTGAACTGCGGAACAGACCGGCGATGCCTTCTTCGCCCAATGAGGCCCAGGCGGCCATGCCGACCAGGAACAGCAGCAACAGCGCGGTCAGGATCAGCCCCAGGAAACGTGGCTTGCCGCCAACAACAACCTCTTGCTCACTCTTACGTGCGCCAAAGACGGTCATCTGCTGCTTTTCTTTACGCGCCTCCTGCTGCCGCTTCGCGCGGCGCGAAGGGGCTTTGCCCGGCGCAGGCACCTCCACCGCAGCCTCTGGCGCGTCGGTCTCGGCAGGGGCGGGAGGGATCTCGGTCTCTTCGATCGCGGGTGTCAGGCTGGCCGCAGCATCCAAGAGCTGCGCTTCGGCGTCTTCACTGATGTCGCCGCCAGATGGGGCGGCCCCGTTCACTGCCGGTGCGGCCTCATCGCTGATCGGGGGCACTGTTGGGGCGTTGACATCGACGTCCAGGGCTGGCGCGCCGGTGCCTGCCTCATCTGTGCCTGTCTCTGCGGGCGTGGCTGCGGCCTTGTCCGGGCGCAGCGTCAGCTTGCGCACACCGTTGACCTCTGGGCTGGTGCGGCTGGCCCCATCAAGGCGCGGCGCGGCTTTGCCTGTGTCTTCGTCAGTGGCGCCGCGGCGGGCGCGCACACTGGCGAAGGAGAGGGCGCTGTTGGCCTCGGGCTTTGGTGCCTCTTCCCCTGCGGGTGTTTCAGCCTGCGCCGCCTTGGCCCGGCTGCTGCCAAACATTGGCGGCAACGTGTCCGGAGTGGCTTCCACTGGATTGCCTGCAGTGGCAGGGGCGTCTACCGCCAGAATATCCTCAGGATTTGGAAGTGTAGGCTCTGCGGGCACCTCAGCCTGAGGCGCGGCGAAGAGGTCATGTTGCAACTCTTCCAGATCGCTTGGGATCTCAGCGGTGTCTTCCGGGCCTTCGACGTTGCCGCGCGCTTCGGCGGCTTCGATCAATTCCAGTTCTTCCGGGGTCAGCGGGATGGCCGGGCTCAACTCATCTTCTATGCTGGCGGCCATCTGCGCGTAATCGACAGGCTGATCAATCACCTCCACCGCAGGGGCTGTGATTGCTTCAATCGGCTCAGGTGTTGATTCAGCTGCCGGTTCTGGCACAGGCGGCGCGGGCTGCTCTGCAACAGGTGCTGGTGTGACCTCAGGCTGCGGCGCTTCCACCGCGCCCTCCGCAGGCGTTTCGTCAATGGCGGGGGGCGCAATGGTTTCCAGCGCGGGCGCGGCAATCACCTCGGGTTCCGGGACCGGTTCGCTGACCTCAGGTTCCGGCGCTGGAAACTTGGCTGGGCCAATGACGGCAACCGCGTCTTCATCCGGCTCAACCCGGCCACCAAACAATTCGGTTGCCGCATGGGTGCCGCCAAAGAAAGGCTCGCCCGGGTAGGGGCCTGCGGGCTGGGCAACAAAACTCACCGGGTTGAACTGATGTTCATGGGCGAAGGCTTCGGCCTCGGCCAGGGTTTCGCGCGCAACGGCGGCAACCTCCAGAACCGGGCCGTTCAACTGCCAGTCAATCGCAAGATCCGCCAGCGCATAGGGGGTTGTGCCCTCAATCGCCGCATGGGCCAGACTCTCATGTTCAGTGGCAGGCGCTTTGCCTACGGGCACGCTGACATATTTGATCTGGTCTTCAGGCAGGATCAGTTTGCTGGTGATCCCCTCAGGGCTGAGCAACAGCGCCTGTTCACGCAGGCCTGTCAAAGCCGCGCCCAGATCCTCATCTTCAAAGGCCACACGACCCACAGCACGCCAGCCATCATCGGCCCGGTGCAACAGGTCAATGCCTTCAAACGAAAGCGATAATGCAAAACTCGGCTTCATGAGTTCGCTCTAGCATCCTCCACTTCGCAAAGGGACCCCCTTTGCACCCCAAACCTAGAATAAAGCAGCTTCTTGCCGAGGGGAAGGGAGCCGTCACACTCCCCCTTGCAGGCGCTGTGCCAAAGAGACACCTCTAGGGGAGAAACCTTTGAAGGAGGGATACATGAAGTTGTTGCACAAAATGGTGGCGCCCGCGATGGTCGCAGCGATGATGGCGGTGCCGGCAGCGGGCTGGGCAGACATGGTGCGCCACATCACGGTGACCGGCGAAGGTGTCGTCGCGGCGACACCCGACATGGCAACGATTTCGCTGGGCGTGCAGCAGATGGCCGACACGCCGGAAATCGCCATGATGCAGACCGCCCAGGCGTCGCAGGCTGTGGTCAGCCGGCTGAAGATGATGGGGATCGCTGAGGCCGATATGCAGACCTCAAACCTGTCGCTGCATCAGGTGGAAAACTATGACCGCAACAACCAGCCACGGATCGAAGGTTATCGAGCGTCAAATTCCCTGCGGGTGCAGGTGCGTGATCTGGATCAGCTGGGGCCGGTGCTGACAGCGGCGCTGCAGGATGGGGCGAATAATTTTGGTGGGCTGAGTTTTGGCCTGTCAGAACCGCGCCCGGCGCAGGATCAGGCACGTCAGACCGCGATGAAGGATGCGCTGGCCAAAGCAGCCCTTTATGCCGAATCTGCCGGTGTTGAGCTGGGCAATGTCGTCTCTATCTCAGAGGCGGGCAGCCACGATGTGCCAATGCCGATGATGCGGATGGAAATGGCGGTTGGGTCAGATATGGCCGTTGAAGCAGGTGAGTTGAGCCTGAACCAGCAGGTCACCGTGGTGCTGGAACTGAAGTAAGCGCAATGCACTGCCAGCAAAGCAAAGGCCGGGGAGCTCCCCGGCCTTTTTCTTTTTCTACGCAGAGGCTTAGGCCGATGCGGCCAGCGCCTGTTCCAGATCCGCAATCAGGTCTTCGGCGTTTTCGATCCCGATGGAGATCCGCACCACATTCGGGCCAGCACCAGCCGCAACCTGCTGCTCTTCGGTCAGCTGGCGGTGGGTGGTGGAGGCCGGGTGGATCACCAATGAGCGTGCATCGCCGAGGTTGGCGACATGGCTGAACAGGTTCAGGCTGTCGACGAACTTGACGCAGGAATCGTAGCCGCCTTTCAGTGCCACGGTGAACAGGCCACCGGTGCCTTTCGGGCAGATCTTTTCGCCGCGCGCTTTATAGGGCGAGCTGTCGAGGCCCGCGTAGGTGACGGCTTCGACGTGGTCGTTGCCTTCCAGCCAACCGGCGATCTTCTGGGCGTTTTCGCAGTGACGCTCCATCCGCAGCGACAGGGTTTCGATCCCCATCAGCGTGTAATGTGCCGCCTGCGGGTTCAGCGTCATGCCAAGGTCACGCAGACCAATGGCGATGCCGTGGAAGGTGAAGGCCAGCGGGCCAAAGGTCTCGTGGAACTTCAGGCCGTGATAGGCGGGCTCCGGCGCCGACAGGGACGGGAATTTGTCGCTGGCGGACCAGTCAAACTTGCCCGAGTCGACAACCACACCACCGGTGACCGAACCGTTGCCGGTCAGGTATTTGGTCATCGAATGCACCACCAATGTCGCGCCGTGTTCGATCGGGCGGCAGAGGTAGGGCGTGGCCGAAGTGTTATCAACGATCAGCGGCAGGCCAACCTTGTCGGCAATGGCTGAAATCGACGGCAGGTCGGTCACATAACCACCGGGGTTGGCCACCGATTCACAGAAAATCGCGCGGGTGTCGTCATCCACGGCGGCCTCAACCGCGGCCAGATCTTCGAAATCAACAAACTTGGCCGACCAGCCGAACCGTTTGATGGTCTGGCTGAACTGGGTGATCGAGCCGCCATAAAGACGGGTCGAGACCACCACGTTATTGCCCGGCTGCATCAGCGGGAACAGCGCCATGATCTGGGCTGCGTGACCCGACGAGCAGCAAACCGCACCAACGCCACCTTCCAGCGTGGCCACACGTTCCTGCAGAACCGCCACGGTCGGGTTGGTCAGACGTGAGTAGATGTAACCCACCTCTTGCAGGTTAAACAGCGCGGCCGCGTGGTCTGCATCGCGGAACACATAGGCGGTCGACTGATAGATCGGGGTCTGGCGGGCACCAGTGGCCGGATCGGGGCGGGCGCCTGCGTGGATTTGCAGCGTGTCGAAGCCATAGTTCGGGGCGTCGGTCATGCGGGGTTCCTCCTCAAGAACTCTGTTGGAACAAATGTTGGTTTTGTTGACAAAATGGATAGGGGATCAAAGAACGATCGACAACTATAACGGGCCTAAGTGGGCTCAGTTACGGAAAAAGGTCCGGTTAGGGCGGCGAATCCAGACGATTGTTCCTATCAAGGCTTGGGTGGATCGCTGTGGGGCTCAGAATCACGCTTGTGAACCGGCCGCACAGCATCACTCAGCGGATCCACAATTTGTGGTTCTTCAGGCGCTGGCGGATCTTTTGTTCCTTGCGGGGCAGGTTTTCGCGATCAAACAGACCACGGGCCTTGTTGCCTTTGTTCTGAAAGATGAACCGTTTCATCGGCTCATATTCCTTCAGCACCCGCTTCATCTTGTTGGGGCTTGCCAGATCCTCAACCAGTTCGATCACCGCATCGCTTTCGCGGGCATAAAGCAGCGCCATCCAGCGATAGTGGCAACTGACGGAGCCATCCAGCAATCCGTCAGGCAGGGCGCCGCGTCCGCCGCCCAGTGAATGGATGACCAAGGGCAGCACAACCTGATCCAGCCAAGGATCCAACACCTGACAGACCAGTTCTGCCGGCGGGTTGTCACGGATCGACAGCGCATATTCAGCAAACCGCGCGCCAAACTCATGTGGGCAGCGGTAGAAGAAATAGCCTGCGTTGAAATAGAGATAGCGGCGCCAGAACTCATCCGGCTCCTCCAGATCGAGGGAGCTTTCGAAATCCAGATCAAACCGGTCATAGAGCGCGCCCCAGATGTCATTATAGCCGGGGCCATAAAGCTCAATCGTGGGCCAGGTGCCTTCAACCCGTTCAGAGGCGCCGGGGGTGTCAAAATCAAACGGCACCTTGGTCAGGTCATCAAGGATCAGCGTATCCGTGTCGAAAAACACAAACGGCTCCCCCTTGGGCAGGGCCATCAGCGCCTCAATCTTGTTGCCATAGGGGTAGGCCGATCCAAAATGACGCGATTTGAAGTGGATCAGCTCGGCCCCGAACCCTTGCAACAGGTCAATGACCTGAGGATCCAGCACCCGCGGATCCTCCCGCCAGAGGGGGCCGGGTTCCGGGATGGCGATGAAAAAACGGCCGGGAAAATCGGGGTTGGCCTTGTGGAATGAGGCCGCAAACAACAGCGCCTCGTACTGCAGCCGCCCGGCTTGGGCGACAATCATCACGTTGAAAGATTGGCTTTTCGCTGCGGCTTTGGCCATAGTTGAACTGCCCCGACCTCATTTTTCGGTCACTATAGGGGCACGAACGCCTATGGGACAGTGTTCAAACAGATATTTTGACGTAGGAGGGTATTATGCTGGATGTGTTACTGATGATCGTGGCCATGGCTGTTGGCGGCGGTGAGGGCAATCAGGGGGCTGAAATGGCCAACGATACGGCCGCGCCCGCCACGCCCGCACCTGTAGAGACGGCGGAGCCTGCTGCCGCAGCACCTGTTGTGGCAGAGGCCGAACCTCAGGTCGCCACGGGTAAATTCACCACCGCGACGGAGGTGAAGCCGATCCTGACGATGACCAAGGGCAATTGGGTGGCCGTGCGTGAATATGATGGTCACGATTTGGTCTACTTCACCCATCTGATGAGCTGGCGCTGCGGGCTGAGCGCAATGCGCTATTCGCTAAACGATGGGCCTTTGCAGGTCTATGATCTGCCCCCCTGTGATGAGGCCTCGGCCACGCCAAACGCGATCCCCAGTGACTGGTTGCCGATCTCAGGTCTGCCGCCGCAGTCGGTGGAGAAAGTCTATGTTGAGATTTTCTATGATGACCTGAGCACAGATAGCGCCAGTTTTGATCGCGCAGGGGTGGAGATCCAGTAGCGTCTTATTCTGCCGCTTTGCGTAACCGGCTGAGGGTGACAGGTGTCATGCCCAGATAGCTGGCGATGAAGGTGTGCGGAAACAGCGCTTCGTGATTGGGGTGAACCTTGCGGAACCAGGCCAGACGCTCGGATGCGGGCAGGGCGGCCAGCGCCCATTCGCGTTGGGCGCGTCGGGTGATCTCGGCGCGCATAATGCCGTTGGCCCAGTTGCGCACATCCACGTCGCGCAGCATTTCCGCCTCCAGATCTGAGGCAGCAATAGTTGCGACTGTGCTGTCTTTGAGCGTGCGAATCTCAGTCAGGGACCTGCCGTCCTGACTGCGTGCGATATGTGGCGGTAGGACGGTGGGGCCTTGATGCAGCCCGGTGCAGACCTCGCGCCCGTCAGCATCGCAGATCAGGCTGACCATCGCACCTGTGAGCAGCAAGATCTCCCGCTGTTCCGGTGCTCCTTGCTGGCAGATGACGCTGCCTTTAGCGGCAACCTCCTGCCCAAACAATGCTGCCAGCCGCTGGGCCGTGTCCGCGGGCAGTCCCGCCGACTGCAAGAGATCAAGAAGTGCATGCATCAGAGTTGTCCAAAATGGGTCCGGTCTTATCCGATGATAATGCGCCCCGGAGGGTGAGGCGGCTAGATCGGGACCATCAGAAACGAAATTTGGAAGTGAAACGATGACCAAAAGGAAACAGACAAGCGGGCGGCAGGTGTTGGCCGTTCTGGCGCTGGCACTACCGATCTATCTGATGATGGTGCTGGGACCACTGGCCTGGATTGCGGACATTGCCGGCCAGCCGGCATTTGATCTGCGCCCGATGGGGTATTCAGCGGCGGAGGCCGAAGCCCTTCTGAACGCGCTGGGCGAAAAAGGGCGTGCGCTCTATCTCTGGCGGCAGATTCCGTTGGATCTGATCTACCCCGCGCTGATGGCTGCGGTTTTCTGGACGCTCTGCCGGTGGCTCGAATCGAAATCGCAGGATTCGGCAGTCTTTCCAGTCGCCGCGCTACGATTCGCACGCTGGCTCGGCCTTGTCGCAGCGGCGGCAGACTATAGCGAAAACCTGAGCGTCATCCTGATGCTGAGTGCGGCGCTGCCGCTGCCCGTGATCGTGCCCATTGCAAGCGCT
Source organism: Thalassovita autumnalis (assembly GCF_001458255.1). Lineage (GTDB taxonomy): Bacteria > Pseudomonadota > Alphaproteobacteria > Rhodobacterales > Rhodobacteraceae > Thalassobius > Thalassobius autumnalis. The sequence continues at coordinate 242,640 of NZ_CYSB01000040.1, read as the reverse complement.
GCAACCATCGCAAAATCGGTGCTGACCACCGGTGTCATCGCGTTGATTATCGCGGCATCTGTCGCGATCTGGCGTCAGCTTAGGCGATTGTCTGTCGTGGAATAAATACAATAAAACAACGCCTTGCGCTGCGTTCCTACCATCATTCTTTAAGAGAGAAGATGGTGGGCGACCTTGGAATCGAACCAAGCGTGCGTCTCCGCGAGGGAGTTACAGTCCCCTGCCACACCTTGCGGCCTGTCGCCCACTACCGAGCGGCGCTGCCGTTCGGTGAGGCGGTGTTTACGGTGCCGCGAAGGGGGCGTCAACCAGAAAATATCTTGCAGCTGACACTTCTCCAGCGCATTAAGCGCGGCAACCCGGATGGAAAGGTTTTCGGCATGAAAAAGCCAAAGTGGGTGGTCGCCAAAGAACAGACCAAAAAGGCAGCCGCGGCTGAAACAGTCTGGCTGTTTGGCCTACATGCGGTGCGTGATGCGCTGGAAAACCCGAACCGTCAGAAGCTGCGGCTGATCGTGACCAAAAATGCCAGCGACAAACTGGCCGAGGCGATTGCCACCTCGGGAATCACCCCTGAACTGGTGGATCCGCGCAAATTCAACGCGCCGCTAGATCCGCAATCAGTGCACCAGGGCGCAGCACTTGAGGTGAAGCCGCTGGATTGGGGCAAACTTGATCACGTCTGTGCGGGTGAGCCGGGGCTGGTGCCGCGGGTTGTCATGCTGGATCGGGTCACGGATCCGCATAACGTCGGGGCGATTCTGCGCTCGGCCGAGGTTTTTGGCGCCTGTGCAGTGGTTGGCACCCGCCACCATTCCGCCCCTGAAACCGGCGCCTTGGCCAAAACCGCCAGCGGCGCCCTGGAGCGTCAGCCCTACCTGCGTATTCGCAATCTGGCCGATGGCATGGAAGAGCTGCGCAACATGGGCTACCTGATTCTGGGCCTCGACGGTGAAGCAGATGAAACCATCGACGCCGCTGTGGAAGGCCACCGTGACCAGCCCATTGCCTTGGTGATGGGGGCCGAAGGGCCGGGGCTGCGTCAGAAGACCAAAGAGACCTGCGATAAACTGGTGAAAATCGATTTCGCCCGCGGCTTTGGCTCACTCAACGTCTCAAACGCGGCGGCTGTCGCGCTTTATGCCGCGAAACCGTAAGGTTTCACCGCGCCGGACCTTGTGTTTACGGGCAGAGCACATAACTCTGCCCGCATGGGTCATTCACGAAAAATCGCCACCTGCTGTTACTGTGGTCGCCGCTCCGAACTGGTACTCTCAGGCCGTGTGCAGCATGAGTTAAGCTGCGGCTCCTGCGGGGCGCCTTTGCACAATATGAAACGGGTGCCATCGCAGCCTGTTCCGCCCGAGGTCAGCGGTGTGCAACCGCGTGAAAAGACTTACTACCGCGACCCTTACCCGCAGGCCCGGCCAGAAAGCTATAAGCCGCATAAAACCCGCAAACAGAAGCGCAGAAAACCTTGGGGGCGTAAACTGTTTGAGGAAATCGTCGACGCGGTTGAGGACATCTTTGATTGATCGCAATACGCGGCGGTACGGGGCAGGCACCCGGCGCAGATCACAAATCCTTGAGCAGATATTTGAAATCGCAGGCCGGCCCCCTATCTCAATCTATGAGAGACGCGTGACTGGAACCTCCGCGTCTCAATTCACTGTCCCTCGTTCCGTACTGGCGCCCAGGTCCCCCCTTGGGCGCCTTTTCTTTGCCCACGTCACCAGCTAGGCATAGGACATGAGTGAAAGTTATAGCGATGATGAGCTGAAGCGGATCCTGCAACGCACCAAACGGGTGGCGGTTGTGGGGGTCTCCATGAACCCGGTGCGGCCCAGTTACTATGTGGCGCGCTATCTGGGTCTGAAGGGCTACACCGTGCTGCCGGTCAATCCGGTCCATGCGGGCAAACGCCTGTTTGGCCAGACCGTGGTGGCGGCGCTGACTGACATTGAGGGCGGAGTGGATATGGTGGACATTTTCCGCCGCTCAGAACATGTGCCTGCGATAGTGGATGAGGCGTTGGAGGCCTTCCCAAATCTGCAGACCATCTGGATGCAGATCGGCGTGGAACATGCTGAAGCCGCTGCGAAAGCCCGCGCGCGCGGGGTGGATGTGGTGATGAACCGCTGCCCGAAGATCGAGTATCAACGCCTGTTTGGGGAATTGCGCATGGGCGGCTTTGCCACCGGCGTCATCTCCTCAAAACTTTGACCGGATTATTTGCTGCGCGATGCCTTTTCGGCAATGCCAGACTGGCTCTGACGGCGGGCCAGTTCGGCCATTACGTCACCCAGCGCTACGCCGCGCGATTGCAGCATGACAAGCAGGTGAAACAGCACATCCGCAGCCTCGGACGTGAGGGCCGCCTTGTCATCTTTCACCGCTTCGATGATGGCCTCAATCGCTTCCTCGCCAAATTTCTCGGCGCATTTCTCTGGGCCTTTGGCCAGCAGTTTGGCGGTCCAGCTGCTTTCTGGATCCGCTTCGGCACGGGCGGCGATGATGGTGGCAAGATCGTCGAGGGTCATCATTCAATCCTCATCGCAATTCCGGCGGCGGCCATGTGCTCTTTGGCTTCGCGCACGGTGTAGTCCCCGAAGTGGAAGATCGAGGCGGCCAGAACCGCGCTGGCGCCGCCTTTGGTGACGCCTTCGACCAGGTGGTCCAGGTTGCCAACACCGCCCGAGGCAATCACCGGAATGTCCACCGCATCGGAAATCGCTTTGGTCAAAGGCAGGTTGAACCCCGCCTTGGTGCCATCGCGGTCCATGGAGGTCAGCAGGATCTCTCCGGCGCCTTTGGCTTCGACCAGTTTGGCAAATTCGACCGCGTCGATCGGGTTGCCCTCGGCATCCAGTGCCGCCTTACGGCCGCCGTGGGTGAAGATGCCCCATTTGTTGGGGGTGCCATCCGCGTCATGGCCGATGGTTTTGGCGTCAATCGCCACCACGATGCATTGGCTGCCGAACTGATCGGCGGCTTCGGCCACCACATCGGGGTTGGCCACGGCGGCGGAGTTGAAGCTGACCTTATCCGCACCGGCCAGAAGCAGGTTGCGCACGTCCTGCACTGTGCGCACGCCACCACCCACGGTCAGCGGGACGTAGCACTGCTCAGCAGTGCGCTGGACCATGTCATACATGGTGCCACGGTTTTCATGGGTGGCATGGATGTCGAGGAAACAGATCTCATCCGCGCCGGCGGCGTCATAGGCCTTGGCGGATTCGACAGGGTCGCCTGCATCGCGCAGACCAACGAAGTTCACGCCCTTCACCACACGGCCATCGGCCACGTCCAGGCAGGGGATGATGCGGGTTTTCAGCATGTTGGCGTCCTCTATTGCGCTCCTTGGCGCGTCAGCCCAATCCTTAAGGGGCAGGGGCCAAGGATGCAATCGGGGATGCTGCCGGGAATGCGGGTGCGGCGTTGGCTCAGGCCGTTGCCAGCCCCTCAGCGGCGACCCGTTTGATTGAGCTTCGGCAGATCAACACATGGAACGGCATCACCACCTGCAGATAGGCGCGGCCCAGCAGGTTGTGCGGATGCACCCAGGTTGACATGTAAACACGTCCCTCATGCTGCATCATCGCAATGCGGAAATCGAGGTGGCGATCGTTGGTGCCCATCAGCAACTCACTGTCGCTCTCATAGGTGATCGGGAAAATCGCATCACCAGCGTCGCGATCATCGACCTCGGTTTTCAGGCCCAGCGGTTTCACCAGAACATTGCGTAGCTTCAGAAGCGCCTCGGCCCAGCCGGGCATGGTCAACGCCAGTTGCACAGCCTCCTGTGGGGGGAGGTTGGAGGTACAGCTGTAGCAATCGAGAAAATCACCGTCGCTGTGATGGGTCCACAGATGTGAGTGCGGGGGGAGCTTGTCGGATGTGATGTCCGATCTGATACGTGAGGCAGGCATGGCGACGCCTCCTTTGATCCTCTGTTGCGCTGAGGTGAGGGGATCATATCGCGGAGGCACAGACCACGCGGCCTGCTGTCGCGCTGCGTCAATCTGCGCAGGCCTGTTGTGGTTGAGTAGGACAGGTATGGGGGCGGGGGCGTTGCCCCCGGCGCTATGCGCCTCCCCCAGAGTATTTGTGGACCGTTGAAAGCGATCAGGCTTTCAGGACCGAGAGTGCTTCGGCCAGATCGATGGCGCCATCGTAGAGCGCCCGGCCAGAGATCGCACCGTTCAGCGGTGCGCCGCAGGATTTGAGGTTGCGCAGATCATCCAGCGAGCTGACACCGCCCGAGGCAATCACCGGGATTGAGACCGCGTTGGCCAGATCTGCGGTGGCTTCGACATTGGGGCCTTGCATGGCGCCATCGCGGTTGATGTCAGTGTAGATGATCGCGGCAACGCCGGCGTCTTCAAAGGATTTTGCCAGATCGGTGACCATCACGTCGGTTTCCTCGGCCCAGCCTTTCGTGGCCACGCGACCGTTGCGGGCATCGATGCCGACGGCGACGTGACCGGGGAAGGCCTTGGCCGCTTCGCGCACCAGATCGGGGTTTTCCACGGCGACGGTCCCCAGGATCACCCGCTGCAGGCCTTTGTCGAGCCAGCGTTCGATGGTGGCCATATCGCGGATGCCGCCACCCAGCTGTGCGGGCACTTTGCACTGTTTCAGGATTTCCTCAACCGGCGCGGCGTTGACAGGTTCACCTGCAAATGCGCCGTTCAGATCCACCAGATGCAGCCATTCGCAGCCCGCCTCAACAAACTCCAGCGCCTGGGCGGCGGGGTTGTCGTTGAAGACAGTGGCCTGATCCATTTCGCCCTTATAGAGGCGTACGGCGTTGCCGTCTTTCAGGTCAATGGCGGGGTAGAGGATCATCTGGCGGTCCTTTCCAAAAAACGTCCTATAGGTCTTGTCTGGCCTTGTGCACGCAAGGGCCGCGAAATGCAACTTGCCCCGATGTCATGCTTGATCGAATGCGGGCGAACAGGTCAGGATCGGGGCAGATATGGGAGGACTAGAGATGAAGAAGCTGATTTTGGCAGCCGCACTAACCGTTGCAGGCGCTGCGGGCGCAATGGCGGATCCGGTGCTGGGGGTTTGGAAAACCCAGGTTGATGATGGCAACTATGCGCATGTGACCTTCTCCACCTGTGGGGCGGCGCTCTGCGGGGTGATCAGCCGAACCTTTAATTCGGACGGCGAATGGCAGTCGGACAACATCGGAAAACAGCTGGTCTGGGATATGGAATCCCGCGGTGGCGGATCCTACAAGGGCGGCAAAATCTGGCAGCCCTCGACCGGCAAGATCTACAAATCGAAAATGTCCCTGTCTGGTGACACGCTGAAGGTGTCAGGCTGTGTTGGGCCGATTTGTAAAAAACAGACCTGGAGCCGGGTGAAGTAAGCGGGATTTCCCCGCGTTTACCAATTTTTCACCGATCTATGCTACACTGCGCAGCATCTGGGCGAGGAGGCCGGGATGCTGCGTTTTTTTTTGATCGTTTTCTTGATGATGTGGCCGCAACTGGTGGCGGCGGATCCATTGATGGGGCTTTGGCTGACGCCGGCGGATGGCAAAGGCCAGGTGGCGCATGTGAAGGTGCGCGCCTGTGGTCAGGGTTACTGCGGCAAAATCGTTGAGGTGCGCGCCAAGGCTGGCAATGCCATTGACCATAAAAACCTGGGCAAAGATCTGTTCTGGGATATGCGCCCGCAGGGCGACGGGGCCTATGCGGGCGTTGGTTGGGTACCGCTTCTGAACCTGAAAATCCGGGGGGAGGCGCAGGTCAGTGGCGATCGTTTGACCTTTTCCGGCTGCAGCAAGGTGATGTGCCGAAAACAGGTCTGGAAACGGCTGCGCTGACGCTTAGCTGACCCGCGCCCGCAGATAAAGCACCCGCGCCTGCATCGCCAGCAAGCCAATTGCCCCCGAGACACAGAGCAGCAGCGCCCAGCGAAACGGTGCCATGCCCTGACGCCGCGCCTCGGGCAGCATGGCGGTGAAGGCGACGGCAAAGCCCAGCATCAAATCCACCCAGATTTGTACCGCCCAAAGCGAGGCATCCATATCCTTGACAAAGCCGATCGGGCCTTCGACCCAGACCGCAACAAGCGATCCAGCCAGGAACACGGCGGAGGTTGCGGCAGGCAGCAGCCAGCTGCGCAGCCCGGTTGGCCGGTCAACGAGGGCGGTGAAAAGCGCGGTTGCGATGACAATGGCGGAGGCAAAGCTTGAGATAAAAAGCAGCATGTAAAGTCTCATTTGTGATTCTGTAGCGCTTGCTACGCTAAGCAAACTGTAGCAGATGCTACAAGATGAAAGAGCAAATGACCTTTGATCCCAAACGCCGCGCTTGGTTGCAGGCAATGGCCGAACATGTCCTGCGCGAGGGGCTGCGCGATGCCAGCCTGCGGCCCCTAGCCCGGGCAGCGGGCACCAGTGATCGCATGTTGATTTACCATTTCGGCAGCAAAGATGGGGTGATCTCAGCCCTGTTGCTGCATTTGGCGCAGGCGCTCACCAGCCATCTGGATGAGGCCCTGCCCTCAGGCCGGGCGGAGACTGCGGTGGCGGTTGTCGAGGAGGTGCGCGCCCTGATGCAAAGCGATCTGGGGCAGGGATATATGCGGCTGTGGTTTGATATCCTCTCGGTCGCTGCGCAGGCCGATGGGCCGCACCGACAGGCCGGGCATGTGTTGTCAGATCTGTTTGAAGGCTGGCTGCAAAAACGCCTGCCGGATCCGTCGCAAGCCAGCGCGATCCTGACCCTTTATGAAGGGGTGCTGGTTATGGACGCGCTGGACCTCAGCGCCCGCGCAGACGCGGCGCTGGATCTTTTGGACTGAGGGGCTTGGACTGAGGGGGCTGAGCCCGCTTACGGTTTCCAGGTCAGGAAGTTTGCAATCAGGCGCAGACCGGTTTTCTGGCTTTTTTCTGGGTGGAACTGCATGCCCAACAGATTGTCGCGGCCGACAATGGCGGTGATCGGGCCGGCATAATCCACATGTGCCAGCAGGGTGGCGGGGTCTGAGACCTTCATGTGGTAGCTGTGCACGAAATAGGCGTGATCGCCGGTTTTGATCCCCTCAAACACCGGATGCGGCGTGTCGATCACCAAATCGTTCCAGCCCATGTGCGGCACCTTCAGCGACGGATCCGCTGGGGTGATTTTATCCACCTCACCGCCGATCCAATCAAACCCTGCGGTTTCGTGATATTCCAGCCCGCGGGTGGCCAGCATCTGCATGCCGATACAAATGCCAAGAAACGGTTTTCCGCCTTTGATCACCACCTCTTCCATGGCTTCAAAGACGCCGCGGTGGTCAAACAGGGCTTTGCGGCAAGCGGGAAAGGCGCCATCGCCGGGCAGCAGGATGCGATCAGCGGTGCGGATCACCTCAGGGTCCGACGTGACCATGACCTCACCCGCGCCGGTTTCATGCGCCATACGCTGAAAGGCCTTTTCGGCCGAGTGCAGGTTGCCACTTTCGTAATCCACAATCACTGTCAGCATCGCTGGGCCTTTCGTATCGCTTCGCTGATCAAGTGACGGGAAAATGCGCTGTGGTCAAGGGGATGCAGGGCTGACGGTGGGACCAACGTGGTTCAACAGCGCCATGACTTGGTCAAACAACGCGTCCGTGTGATCTACGCCTCCTTCGATGAAACGACCGGGTAGCGCCAGCAAGGTGAAGCCATGCGCCAGCGACCAGACCTGAATTTCCACAATCCGTGGATCCGTGCCGGCGGGTACAAAAGGGGCGCAGGCCTCAGACAGGATCTGATAGGCGTTGGTGCCCTTTTCATGGTCACCGGGGGTGTCGGTATCTGCGGCTTCCATCTCTTCTGGGGTGACGCCGAAAATCATCTGCAGCAGGGCAGGGTGGGTTTGACCAAAATGCAGATAGCCACGGCAGATCGATTTCAATCGCCCCCGCGGCGAGGGATCTCCGACCTCAGCCGCGGTCAGCATTGAGGCCGAGAAACGTCGAAAGGCCTCTTGCGCGATGGCGGCCTTTAGCCCGTCTAACCCGTTGAAATGATGGGCTGGTGCAGCATGGGATACACCTGCCTTTGCGGCGCATTTGCGTAAGGTGAGCGCAGGCAATCCACCTTCTTCCAGCAGATCAATTCCGGCCTGCACCAAAGCCCTGCGCAGATCGCCGTGGTGGTGGGGTTTCTTGCTGTGAGCGGTGGATTGCGTGTTCATATCGCCAATTTACAGGACGACTTGACAGCGTCAAGTTGGTGTTATCTTTACAGTGTCAAGTTTGCCCTGATAGGAGATTCTCTGATGACCCCAAGTTCCTTTGATCCGATTTCCAAACCCAATTTGTTCCTGTCCCAATGGCCCCGGATTGCCTTGGTCTGGGTGTTTACGCCGCTGATTGCACTGGCGTCCTGGCGGTTTCTGATCGGGGGGGTGGAGATGACGATGCCGCATATGATGCACCATGTTCCGGCACGGGAACTGGCGTTCTATCTGCATATTCTGCTGGCGCCTGTGGCGTTGATCCTTGTGCCCTTCCAATTCTGGACCCGGCTGCGCACCCGTCGGCCTGCATTGCATCGTTGGCTGGGGCGGCTTTATGCGGTGGCGATCCTGATTTCAGGGATCGCAGGCCTACAGATTGCGATCGGGACCAACGCCGGGCCGGTGGCGGCCTGGGGATTCGGCCTATTGGCGGTGCTTTGGATGGCGGTCACGGGCTATGCGGTCTGGTTGGCGGTGCTGCGCCGGATTGCCGATCACCGCCGTTGGATGATCCGCTCGGCAGCGTTGACGCTGGCGGGGACGACACTGCGGTTGGAGCTGCCGCTGCTGGCGATGGGGTTCGGGTTTGAGACCGGCTATGTGATCGTCGCCTGGGCCTGCTGGGTGCCCAATGCGCTGCTGGCGGAATGGTTGCTGCGACGTCAGCGGCAGACCTAAGCCAGTCGAGCCAACCAGAAATGAAAAAGCGCCCTCAGTGGGGCGCTTTCGTAATTCTTACACCGCTAAAACGCTTACAGCGCGCCTTTGGTTGAAGGGATCGCATCCGCCTTGCGCGGGTCGGTTTCCACAGCGGTGCGCAGGGCGCGGGCCACTGATTTAAACGCGGCTTCGGCCACGTGGTGGGCGTTGAAGCCGTGGATCTGATCGACATGCAGGGTGATGCCGCCGTGGGTGCTGAAGCCTTGGAAGAACTCGCGCACCAACTCGGTGTCGAAGGTGCCGATCTTTTGCGCTTCAAAGGTGACATTCCAGATCAGATAGGGACGCGCCGACAGGTCCAGCGCACAGCGCACCTGGGCATCATCCATCGCCAGATGGCATTCGCCGTAGCGGTTGATACCTTTCTTGTCACCCAGAGCGGCAGTCAGCGCCTGACCCAGCGCGATGCCGGTGTCCTCCACCGTGTGGTGATCATCGATGTGATAATCGCCTTTGGCACGGATGGTCATGTCAATCAGCGAGTGACGCGACAGCTGGTCCAGCATGTGATCGAAGAAGCCGACGCCGGTCTGGTTGTCGTAACGACCGGTTCCGTCAAGATTGATCTCGACCGAGATTTCGGTTTCGGCGGTCTGGCGGGTGATGGTTGCGGTCCGCATGTGGGCCTCCTCAAGCTGTCGCGCCGCTTATAGGGTTGAGGGGCGGCCAATCCAAGCCCGCAATCTGTTGGTTGTGTGATGAAAAGCAGAACGTTGCGCCACTGCCGCGCAGGGGTGCTGTCGCGTCAGATTGTGGATCAGACGCGCAGTTCGGTCGGTCGCAAGCCCTGCAATTGGCCGAGGCTGTCGTGCATCATCTCAGGCAGCCCTTCGAGGCGCCGGGCCACTTCGACCTCATCGCCACCTTTGGCGGCATGTTCCAGATCAATCAGCAGCTTTTGCAAAGGCAGGGCGCCAAAGACCGCGGCGCTGGAGGCGTATTTATGGCAGCGTTCCCCAACCTCATCGAGGGCTTGTGGGCCGGACTGCAACCATGTCAGCAGCTCCTGCAACTCAGTGCTCATCTGCGCCAGCAGCATGTCATAGGCTTCGCCGACGCTTTCGCGGAGGGCCTTGTTGACGCCCATGTCCACAAATTGGCGCATCTGGTTGACGCGGATGGAGGTTGGGCAGGAATCGCGATTGGCGGCTTGCGCATGATCGCGAATGATGCGTTGCAGATCCGGTCGCAGCAGCGGCTTTGGCAGCACATCCTGCATACCGAGGCCGAGGAATTCGCTGACGTTTTCCGGCAGCACATGAGCGGTCAGTGCCACGATCGGGCTTTTGGCAGAGGCCCCTTTGCCCGCGCGGATTTTACGCGTGGCTTCGCGCCCGTCCAGCACCGGCATTGAGATGTCCATGAGGATCAGGTCAAACTCTTTTTCGCTGGCCTTTTCGACGCCGGATTGGCCGTCGTGCGCTTCCTCCACGATGTGACCTTCACGGGTCAGCATGGCGCGCACGACATCACGGTTGATCTGATTGTCTTCAACAACCAGCACCTTCAGCATGTCGGTGGTGTTCTGTTCTACAGCGTCTGCCATCTTGGCGGCAGGCGGTTCTGCGTCTTCGGGCGGCTCGGAGGCCGGGATCGGCAGCCGCAGGGAGAAGGTTGCCCCTTCGCCCAATGTGCTGGTCACGCTGATATCGCCGCCCATGGCATCGGCAATCCGGCGCACAATGCCAAGGCCCAGACCGGTGCCTTCGGTCTTGCGGGCAAAACTGTCATCCTGGGTGAAGAAATCCTCAAACACGCGATCCAGATCTGGTTCAGCAATGCCGATGCCGTCGTCTTTGACGTGGATCTCCACCTGGTCTGAACCGGTCTTGCAGCGCGCATCGACGATGATGGAGCCATTGTCGGTGAACTTGATCGCATTGGACAAGAGGTTCAGCAGGATCTGTTGAATGCGGCCGGGATCGCTGTGGACCCAGCCCCGTTTGGGACCGGAATAGATCAGCGTCAGCGAATTGCCCCGTTCCTCGGCTGAGGCGCGCATGCTGTCGACGGCACTGTCGATCACTTCACGCAGGCGCGTGGGGCGATAGCGCACAACAGGTTTGCCATCCTCATAGCGGGCAATGTCCAGCACGTCGTTGACGTGGCTGAGCAGCAGTTCGCCCGAGGTTTCCATCTTGCCCAGATACCCCTCCTGTTCGGAGGTCAGGGCAGTTTCGCGAAGCAAGGACATATTGCCCAGCATGCCGTTCATAGGGGTGCGAATTTCATGGCTCATGACGGCCAAGAACCGGGATTTGGCCTTTTCCCCTGCGCGGGCCTGATCGCGGGCTTCGATCAGCTCACGTTCAGCGCGGACGCGGTAAGAGATATCGCGGGCAAAGGCGATGTAGAGCCGCTGGCCCTGACTTTCGCTTTTCTGCAGCGCCATTTCTATCGGGAACAGGCTGCCATCGGCGCGTTTGGCTTCCATACGCACACGGCCTTTGCCGACCATGTGGAAACCGCCACCGTGTTTGACGCGGTTCATGCCGCGATTGTGTGCGTCCAGCTGTTCTGCCGGCACCAACAGCGCCCCGACGGTTTGGCCCAATGCCTCTTCACGGGAATAGCCGAAGGTTTCTACGGCTGCTTTGTTAAACTCCTGGATGACACCGGTGGCGTCGCAGACGATCACCGCATCAAGTGAACTGGACAGCACCGCACGGGTCCGTTTGCCCGCGGCGATCAGCGATCGGCGCCGGGCCTCGGACTGACGGCGCAGGCGGTTGAAGTAAAAGGCCAGCAGCCCAAGTGAAGACATCAACAGGAAGCCGAAGCCGCCCATCACCTTCAACGTGGTCGAAAGCGCCAGCTGATGACGGTCCAGCAACACATCCAAATTGGCCTGACCCGCTGCAGCCATCGCCCGCATATGGGGGGCCATGGAAATGGCGTGTTCTTCCATCCGAACGAGGGAGGCGGCCAGAATCTGGTCCGGGCTGCGAAGCGCGGGCAGCGAAAACTCCAGATGGCGGGCGACTTCATTGATCGCGTCTTCGAATCCGGTCACCGCACGCAGCGGTTCATAAAGCGCGCCGAGGCGCAGATCATCGATGCGGTTTTGCAGGATATCGAATTCGCGCCGCAGCGTGACAAAGGATTTAGACGATCCGTGCAACGCCTGCCGCAGCGCATATTGGTAAGAGACAAACTCAACCTCAGCCTCGTTCAGCGACCATTCGATGTCTTCGATGGTGGATTCGCGCAGCTGACGGACGTCTTTCACCACCTGTGAGGTAAGGAAGGTCATCAAAACGAAGCTGATCACTGCCAGGACGGCAAGCAACAGTGGGTTGCCGATCAATCGGATCACGCCGCTGCTGCGGGTCGCGTAAAGCTCGGCTTCGGTGAAATGTGGTTCCGAGGCGGGCGTGCGGCCGAGCAGACGCGACAGCAGAGTCTGCTGTTTTTCACTTCTGTTTGTATTCGGCTCGATCGACACGGGGCGGCGACTTTCGCTTCGGGCTCAAAAAAGACACTTGGTTACCTGATGCCCAAACCGCAAGAACTGTGCCATGTGGCGATTTGGACACCTATACCATTGAACCGAGGCTGGGCTTGGCGCGGTTGAGCAGATGCGCGCAGGCCGTTTGGCCGGGTTCGCGCATCTTATACCTTAGTACAGGGTGAATTTCTCTAGATCAAAAGGTGGGGTTTTGCGCCATTTCGGCTGGTTGTGTACCTCTGCTACCTCCAAAAGCATCAGCGCCTTTGGACTTGCTGATAGGTTTGCAGCAAAAAGTGGTGGAGCGCCGTGATCGACAGCGGTTTGTGCAAAACTGTGATCGGTAGAGCTGTTTCTGTCGGCAGTTGAGGTTGATCCGGGCCACCTGCATCCGTGCCGCGACCTGACAGCAGGCAGGCGGGCAGGGCGCCATGTGCTTGGCGGATGTGCTGGATCAGCTCCGCGCCATTTTGGCCGTCCCGCAGGGTTTGACCGGCGATCACAGCATCCGGTGCAATGCCAAATTCGGCTTGTTGCTGCTGGGCGCTGGCCAGATCCGTTGCGGGCCAGACAATGACACCCCATTGCTCCATCGTGGTCGACAGCGCATCGCGCAGGGCCTGATCCTTTTCGACCAGCAGGACAACCATATCCTCCAACTGTGTGTCAGCTGAGGCTGGTTGTTCGATACTCTTGGTTTGCGCGGGCAGGTCGGGCAGGCGACGGGCTGACACCGGCACCTCAACCGCGAAGCAGGTGCCACGCCCCGGCTCGGAGTGCAGGGTTAACGGGTGGTTCAACACCGCACAGGCCCGATCCACGATGGCCAGGCCTAGCCCCAACCCCTCGGCGGCGGAGGATGTGCCACTGCCGCGGTGGAACTCTTTGAAGATCAGCTCTTGTTGATCCGCTGGAATGCCGGGGCCGGTGTCATGCACTTCAACACGCAGGTTGGCCCCTTGACGCCGCACCCCAACCAGCACCTTGCCCCGTTGGGTGTAACGCACGGCGTTGCCAATAAGATTTTGCAGGATGCGCCGCAGATAGGTGGCATCGCTTTGCACGACTACATCGCAGCCGACCAGCCGCAGTTGCAGGCCCTTCGCCTCGGCCTGTGGGGCCAGTTCATCACAGAGCTGCGCCAACATACGCCTCAGGTGAACTTGACCCAGATGAACACCGGCCTGCCCGGAATCCAGTTTTGAGATGTCCAGCAGCGCCCCAAGGATATGTTCCACGGCATTCAGCGCATTGCCCGCACGGCTCAGCACCGATTGGGTTTTGGCATCCCCAGCCTCTGCCAGCGCCGAGCCGACATAGAGTTTTGCGGCCGAAAGGGGCTGCAGCAGATCATGACTGGCGGCGGCAACAAACCGGGATTTGGAGGCATTGGCGCGCTCGGCCTCGCTCAGCGCATCCTCCAGCTCCAGTGTGCGTTCGATCACCCGCTGTTCCAGCCGTTCGTTGGCCTCATAAACCGCCTGTACCGCGGCACGCTCCGCGCTGACATCGCTGAACGACATCACAAAACCGCGGTCCGGCATCTCTTGTGCCGAGGCGGTCAGCAGCCGGCCATTGTGGTGCTGCATTTCAAAACTGAGGGCGGGGCGCGATGCGGCCATACGTACCCAATCGGCAATGGTTTCCGCCGTCGTGTCACCGGCAAACCGAACCTCATCGCGGAACCGTTCAAACAGCGCGGCAAAAGACGCCCCCATGCGCAATTTGCCCACCGGCAGCGACAGCAGCTCACCTGCGCGCTGGTTCCATCCGACCAGCCGGGCCTGGTCGTCAAAGATGCAGACACCTTGATCCAGATGGTCCAACGTGGCGCGGATCAGCTTGGCCTGGGTGTCCAGCATCCGATCACGCTCACGCCGTTCCAGCCGCATGATGTCTGTAACATCGGTCTGCAGGATCACAGTGCCGCCATCTGGCGTGCGGTGTTCACTGACCTGCACCCAGCGGTTCCAGACCATTCGGGCATTAAAGATGACATGGCGGTCCTGATGCCGTTCCATCCTTCGGGCGGCCCATTTTTCAGGGGTTTCGCCTTCGCTCAGCGCCAGAAACTGTGACCGGCTCACCAGTTCCACATAGTCCGAAAACCGCAGGCCGGGCTGCATTTTGTCCCGGATATCAGGCATGTGAAGGCCGAAGCGGCTGTTGGACAGGACCAGCTCCTCCTCGGCGCTGAAGAGGGCAAAGCCTTCCTGCACGGTCTCAATCGCGTTGGTCAGATTGCGGCGCGCGGCTTCGGTTTCGCGGTTGGCTTCGGCCAGGCGTGCGTTTGAGGCGTTCAGCAAATCAAGCGCACGGCCCAATTCGCGGGTGCGGGCGGTGACCTCCTCTTCCAGCAGGGCGGCGCGTTGAAACTGCGCAAAGGCCGCGCCCAACCCGTCAGATCCCTGTTCGACCCGCCGCATCAGCGCGTCGGTGATCTTGCGCAGCTTTTCGTTCTGCCGTTCCAGCGGATCGCGCGGATCAATCAACCCATCTGAGGGGGCGCTGCCGCTCATGCCAGATCCTCCTCCGCCGCATCATTCAGCGGGTCGGGCGGGTAGAAGGCCACACCGGTCAGGGTCTGATTGACATGCATGGAATTCAGCTGCTCGCCATAGGTAGAGAAGCCCACTACCCGGTTTTGCACCATCACCTCTGACAGCTGCCCGATCATCTGCTTTTGCTCAGCTTCCAGTTTCCGCAAAAGGCAATCGCAGGCCAATATCGCTTCGGGGGCGCCATCGCGGGACAGATCGGCAAACTGCGCTTTGAGGTGCTCCACCATGTGCAGTGAATCTGCAAGCGTCAGCACCACGCCTTCGTCAATTGCGGAAAAGAACACCAGATCGCCGTTCTCAGCCACCCGTTGAATAGATCGGACATGGTGTTGATCCCCGATCTGCACCACCACGGGATGGGCGGCGAAGGTGAAGGTGTCGAGCTGTTCCGGGTCCTTGCCCAGCAGGCGGGCATATTCGCGCGCGGCGGGCTCGGCATTGATTTCTTGAACCAACCGTTCCTGTGGCCGGGCGCTGGTCACCACCATTTTGCGGCCACTGGGCACCAGATGATCGCTTTTGAACACCCGCACGGGGCAGCGGCTGCGGATCTGGGTCAGCACCGCAGCATTGCGGTAGAGCTGCCCCTGCCACAGCACAAAGGCCGCCCCAAAGTCAGCGCCATCCCCCGCCGACCCGCCAAACAGTGGCACTGGCCCAAGCCCCAGCGACAGGGCTGCGGTCAGCGCGTCCTCACGTTGCGACAGCCCATCGACGATCAGGAAGTTGAACTCATGCCGAAACGCCTCAGCCTCACGGCGCAGGGCATCGCGGTTGCGCAGCATCCGCCGCACCAGCGCGTCAGTGTCCACATTGCTGAGGTTTTCGATCAGCTGCGTACGAGTGCAAAACAGGGACTTTGGCAGGCCAATCGCCACGATCTGACCCTCGGCGTAGCCCGCATCGGTCAGTTCGCCCGCTGTGGTACAGCCGATCACGGGTGTCTGGCCAAAAGCAAGGGGCACATCACGGGCCAATGCCTGCACATCTGCGTCGGGTGAGATGAACAGCAACATCAGCTCCATCGGCTCAGCACCCAGTTGGGTGGCAAGCTGCTGCAATGGGGCAGAGGTGTCACAGGGGACAGACGCAACGCGCAGGGGCGTTTGGCCCCAATCTGTGATCCCAGATGTTGGTTGCTGATCCTTCACCGCATGCCTCCCCGCACCGCGCTGATGTTACACTGCGCGCTTAAGCCTCGTCTTGCAAGATATTGGCAAAGCTTGTTTCCTTGGCGATCAGCACCGCCTGCGTGCGGCTTTGAACCCCCAGTTTCCGCATGATGGCGGTCACATGGGCTTTGACCGTGGTTTCCGCGATGGACAGATCAAAGGCGATTTGTTTGTTCAGCTTGCCTTCGCAGATCAACTGCAGAATCCGCGCCTGCTGGTTGGTCAATGTTGCCAGCCGCGCGGCGGCGTCATCGGGGGAGTGCAGATCTTCGTCAATCAGATCGCAGCCCTCTGGCACAAACCTCTCACCTCGTTTGATGGCGTCAAAGGCCAGCGCGAACACCTCGCGCGGGCTGTGTTTGGGCACAAACCCGGCGGCCCCTGCCTGCAAGGCTGAGGTGATCACCCGCGCGTCACTCATGGAAGACACCACAATCACCGGTACAGGGGCCGCAGTTTTCAGGCGGATCAGCCCGTCAAAGCCATCCACATCCGGCAGGTTCAGGTCCAAAACGATGATATCCGGGGTGCCCTGTGCCTCAATATCGGCCAATGCAGCTGTCAGACTGTCGGTGGCCCGGATCGTGGTGGCGCTGGTCACGGCCTGCAGCGTCATGGCCAGGGCGTCACAAAACAGCGGATGATCGTCCACAACAAGGGCTGAGGTGATGGTCTGCGCCTCTAAAACATCTGCTGCTGGCAAGGTTCCTCTCCCTCACTTGCTGAATGATCTGCGCCTACCGTCCCGGGTGAGCGCATTTTGCCAGACTACCCATATTGGGCATTGACCGTATAGTGGGCCTTAGTCGTAACCTGAGGGGGGGAGCATGCCGCAGTGGCATCTACACCCTTGGTCGCATATCCGATCTGACCCGTTTGCGCTTAGCCTAACCCCGGAAGTGGAGGAGCCAAAGATGCAATTGACCGATTCCCGTGACATTCAGGCGGACCGCGCCACGGTCTGGGCTGCGCTGCTGTCGCCAGAGGTGCTGCAGACCTGCGTGCCCGGTTGCAAGGAAATGTCCGGCACCCCGGAAGAAGGGTTCGAAGCCACGGTTGTTCAGAAGGTGGGGCCGGTGAAGGCCACCTTCAAAGGCGCCGTCAGTTTCTCAGAAATGGTGGAGGGGCAGGCACTGACCCTGACCGGCGATGGCAAGGGTGGTGCTGCGGGGTTTGCCAAAGGCGGCGCCAAAGTGAACCTTGAAGATCTGCCCGACGGTGGCACCCGGCTGACCTATGAGGTGGAGGCCAAGGTGGGCGGCAAGCTGGCACAGCTTGGCAGCCGCATCATCGATGGGTTTGCGAAAAAAATGGCCGATCAGTTTTTTGAGAATTTTCAGAACGCGGTGGAAGGCCCTGCTGAGGATTCTGACGCAGCCGAAGGCGCTGAACCTGAGGCCGCTGAGAAAAAGGGATGGTTTAAGAAGGTCTTAGGCGCGTAAGTCTGGCGCCTATCCATATCATCAACGCAAGTACCAAGATTATCTGCTTTAGGGAGGGCACGATGACAGAAGTGAAAATGACGGTGAACGGCCGTGCGGTTTCGGGCGATGCGGAGGGGCGGACCTTGCTGTCGACCTTCCTGCGCGAAACCCTTGGGATGACCGGCACCCATGTGGGCTGTGACACCAGCCAATGTGGCGCCTGTGTGGTCCACGTGAACGGCAATGCTGTGAAAAGCTGCACCATGTTTGCCCATGAGGCCGCGGGGGCAGAGGTTGCCACCATCGAAGGCCAGGCGGCCCCGGATGGTACGCTGAACAAGATCCAGCAGGCGTTTCAGGATTACCACGGATTGCAGTGCGGTTTCTGCACGCCGGGCATGGTGATGTCTGCGGCAGCCCTGTTGAAAGAAAACCCGCAACCCACCGAGGCCGAGGTGCGTGATTACCTCGAAGGCAATATCTGCCGCTGCACCGGGTATCACAACATCGTCCGCGCGATCATGGCCGCCTCTGGCCAAGAGGTGCCGGCGGTTGCGGCTGAATAAGTCATAAACCCAGATCCGCTGTGCCAGTTGGCGCGGTTTCATTGAGTATTTTCAGATCATTGAAAGAGAAGGGCTGGAGGAGACCCAACTGTTTCTAGGGAGGATAATATGCCGAAGGATCAAGGCATTGGCGCCAGCAGCAAGCGGCGCGAAGACGTAAGGTTCCTGACCGGAACCGGCAATTACACAGATGACATCAACCTGGTGAACCAGACCTACGCGCATTTCCTGCGCTCGGACGTGGCACATGGCACGATCAACAGCATCGATGCTTCTGCTGCCGAGGCGATGGAGGGCGTGGTCAAGGTCTTCACCGCGAAGGATTTCGAAGGGGTGGGTGGCATTCCCTGCGGTTGGCAGGTGACCGACCGCGAAGGCAACCCGATGCAGGAGCCGAAGCACCCTATCCTGGCCGAGGGCAAGGTGCGTCACGTGGGCGACCCGATTGCCGTTGTCATCGCCGAAAGCCCAGAACTGGCGCGGGATGCGGCCGAAGCGGTTGAGGTGGACATCACTGAGCTGCCAGCAGTGATCGACATGAAAGCCGCCTGCGCCGAGGGTGCCACCAAGGTGCATGACGATCTGACCTCAAACCTCTGCTATGATTGGGGATTTGTGGAGGAAAATCGCGATGCGGTGGATCAGGCGATCAAAAACGCCGCCCACGTCACCACCTTGGAACTGACCAACAACCGTCTGGTGGCCAACCCGATGGAGCCACGTGTGGCGGTGGGGGATTACAATCGCGCCAATGATGAGCATACGCTCTACACCACCTCGCAGAACCCGCATGTGATCCGCCTGCTGATGGGTGCCTTTGTGCTGGGCATCCCGGAACATAAGCTGCGGGTGGTTGCGCCTGACGTGGGCGGTGGCTTTGGCACCAAGATCTTCCACTACGCGGAAGAGGCCTTTGTCACCTTTGCTGCCAAGGCGCTGAACCGTCCAGTGAAATGGACCTGCTCGCGCTCGGAGGCGTTCATTTCGGATGCGCATGGCCGCGATCACGTGACTAAGATCGAGCTGGCGCTGGATGCGGACAACAAATTCACGGCGATCCGCACCGAAACCTATGCCAATATGGGCGCTTACCTGTCGACCTTTGCGCCTTCGGTGCCGACCTGGCTGCATGGCACGCTGATGGCGGGCAACTACACCACGCCGCTGATCTATGTGAACGTGAAAGCGGTCTTCACCAACACCGTGCCAGTGGATGCCTATCGCGGGGCAGGGCGCCCCGAGGCAACCTTCCAGCTGGAACGGGTGGTTGACAAAGCCGCGCGTGAATTGGGCATGGACCCGGCAGAGCTGCGGCGTTTGAACTTCATCAAACCCGACCAGTTCCCCTATGAAACCCCCGTTGCGGTGGCCTATGACACCGGCAACTACGACGCCACGCTGGATAAAGCGCTGGAGCTGACAGACTACGCTGGCTTTGACACCCGCGCGGCAGAAAGCAAGGCCAACGGCAAGATGCGTGGCTTTGGCATCGCCCACTACATTGAGGCTTGTGGCATCGCACCGTCGAACCTTGTGGGGCAGCTGGGTGCACGTGCAGGACTTTATGAATCGGCCACCGTGCGGGTGAACGCCACCGGATCCATTGCCGTGATGACCGGCAGCCACAGCCACGGGCAGGGGCATGAAACCACCTTTGCGCAGGTAGTGGCGGATATGATCGGCATTGACGAAAGTCAGGTCGATATTGTCCACGGCGACACCTCTAAAACCCCGATGGGCATGGGCACTTACGGCTCACGTTCGATCGCGGTCGGTGGCTCGGCCATGGTGCGGGCAGCGGAGAAGGTGATCAACAAGGCCAAGAAGATCGCGGCCCACCTGATGGAAGCCGCCGATGCGGATATTGAGTTGAAGGACGGTCAATTCTCGGTCGCGGGCACGGATAAATCCGTGGCCTGGGGCGATGTCTGTCTGGCAGCTTACGTGCCGCACAACTACCCGCTGGAGGAAATCGAACCCGGGCTGGAGGAAACCGCGTTTTACGATCCGGCAAACTTCACCTACCCCTCGGGCGCTTACTTCTGCGAAGTCGAAGTAGACCCCGGCACCGGCAAGATCGATATCCTTGGCTTCACTGCGGCGGATGATTTCGGCAATGTAATCAACCCGATGATCGTCGAAGGTCAGGTGCATGGCGGTCTGGCACAAGGTCTGGGCCAGGCGATGCTGGAAAACTGCGTCTATGATGACAACGGCCAGCTGCTCAGCGGGTCCTACATGGACTACGCCATGCCGCGGGCCCATGATCTGCCGAACTTCACCGTTGATCATTCCTGCCAGACGCCCTGTACCCACAACCCGCTTGGGGTGAAGGGCTGCGGTGAGGCAGGGGCCATCGGATCGCCACCGGCCCTGGTTAACGCTGTGATTGATGCGCTGCATCGTGGGGGCTACCCTGTGGAGCATATCGACATGCCGCTGTCGCCGTCGCGTGTGTGGAACGCGATGCAGTCGGTCAAATAAGGAAGGACAGTCAGAATGTATAACTTTGACTTTGAACAGCCCGGCAGCGTCGAAGACGCGGTTGCAGCGCTGAAGGAAGAAGATGCGCTGGCGCTTTCGGGCGGTCAGACATTGATCCCGTCGATGAAGCAGCGGTTGAACGCACCTTCGAAACTGGTGAGCCTGACGGGCATTGAGGCGCTGAAGGGCGTCTGCCAGAACGGCGATACCCTGTCGGTTGGTGCGGCCACCACCCATGCCACTGTTGCAGCAGATGGCGGTGCCTATGCGGCGCTGGCCGCGCTGGCAGGTGGCATCGGGGATCCGGCAGTGCGCAACCGTGGCACATTGGGCGGCTCGCTTGCCAATAACGATCCAGCGGCCTGTTACCCGTCGGCGGTGCTGGCCTCTGGCGCAACCGTGGTGACCAATGCGCGGGAAATCGCGGCGGATGACTTCTTTGACGGGATGTTCGCCACCGCGCTGGACGAGGGGGAGATCATCACTTCGGTCAACTTCCCGATCCCGGAAAAAGCCAGCTATCAGAAGTTCGAACAACCCGCGTCACGCTTTGCGCTGACAGGGGTGTTTGTGGCCAAATACGCCGATGGCGTGCGGGTGGCTGTGACCGGCGCGTCAGAAGAGGGCGTGATGCGCTGGGCTGAGGCCGAGGCGGCGCTGTCCGCTGACTTCTCGCCCGAGGCTGTGGATGGTCTGACGGTCGCCGCTGACGGTCTGATCAGCGATCTGCATGGCACGCCGGAGTATCGCGCCAACCTGATCAAGGTGCTGACCAAACGCGCCGTGGCCGCAGCCTGATCTGCAGCAACGGTAGAACTAGGAAGGGCGCTCCATCCCGGGGCGCCCTTTTGCTTTGCTGATGTCGGAGCCTCCGGCAGGAGTATTTGGGGAACGATGAAAGGCGCTTTCAATGTTCCAGAAATACTCAAATCCTGACCCTGACGCAGGTTCAGACCTCTGGTTTGCGCGCAATCAGATCGATCAGGGCGGACATGCCGGAATGGCCGCGGCCTTCCTGCACTTCGCGTTCATACGCCTCCAGCGTCACAATCTCCCAGCCGGAAAAGGCGGCGCGTAGCATTTCGGGCGTGTAGAGGTTTTCCAGAAACGGCGGTCCGCCGGTACCGTAGTCCAATTGTTTCTGGGTATAGCCATGCAGCATCACCACACCGCCGGGTTTGGTTGCGGCCTGCATGCGTTCAAACTGTACCGCACGGCCTTCGGGGCCGACGAACTGAATGAAGATGCCTGCAACGATGTCATACTGTGCCTTCGGCCAGGGATCGTTCAGGATGTCACAGTGCTGGAAATCAACCGCAACCTGCTTTTCAGTGGCCAGGCTGCGGGCGCGGTCCAGGGCGGTGGGGGCAAATTCCAGCGCGGTGACCTCAAGGCCGCGTTCGGCCATAAAGACCGAATTGCGCCCCTCACCATCGGCAACGGCCAGCGCACTTTGGCCAGCGATCAGATAGTCCAGATGATCGCGCAGAAACTGAGCCGGGGCGGTGCCAAAGACATAATCGGCTGAGCCGGCGTAGCGTTCTTCCCACATTGGGGCCTCCTTTGGATGGTCTACGTCAGATAAATGATCTGCGGCGGCGACAATCAAGGCTGGCAATAAATTAGTCCGGCAACAAAAAACGCCCCCGCGCGGTGGCAGGGGCGTTTCGCAAATCTGACTGGATCAGGCTTACTTGTTCAGCGGGCCGATCATCATGATCATCTGGCGGCCTTCCATCTTGGGCATGTTTTCGACTTTGCCCAATTCTTTGATGTCTTCGGCCACCCGCAGCAGCAGCTCACGGCCCAGGTTCTGGTGGGCCATTTCACGGCCGCGGAAGCGCAGGGTGACCTTCACCTTGTCGCCTTTTTCCAGGAACTTGATCACGTTGCGCATTTTGACGTCGTAGTCATGGGTATCAGTGTTCGGACGGAACTTAACCTCTTTGACCTCGATGATCTTCTGCTTTTTGCGGGCTTCCGATTCCCGTTTCTGCTGTTCGTACTTGAACTTACCATAGTCCATGATTTTGCAGACGGGGGGCTTCGCGTTGGGCGAGATTTCCACCAGATCAAGACCTGCCTCTTCGGCCATGGCCATGGCTTTGGCGGGCGAGACGACGCCGACATTTTCACCTTCTGCACCAATCAGGCGTACTTCGGGCGCGCGGATGCGCTCGTTGGTCCGGGGGCCGGTGTCGCGTGTCGGGGGCGCGTTATGCGGTCTGCGAGCTATGGGATCAATCCTTCAATCGTTGGCGAATTTGAGGCCCAAACCTATCCCCCCCATAGGGAATCTTCAAGCGGCAAATGGCCGGTTTTGCGGCAAATCCGGGGCTTTTCCCCCTAGTTTGTTCTGCGCTGCGGCGCTTCATTGCAGGGGATGAGGCGCGGTGAAGGAACCGCCGCGCAGGAAAGGGATAGAGTTATGAATTATGCAGTTGGCGTGGCCGCAGCGGGTCTGATCGTGGTTGTGGGGTATCTGGCGCTGAGCGGTGGCGAAACGCCTGAGCCGGTTGCGGTGACACCCGTTACCGTGCCTGAAGCGCCGGAGGTTGAAGCCACCGCGCCTGTTGAAGAAGCAAAAGCGCCGGCGACAGGCGACTCAGTTGAGCAGGTGGTTAGCGATGTGGCCGCGGATGTGGCTGAACAGGTAACGGAACAGGTGACAGAACAGGTGACCGGGGCGGTCGAGGCCGTTGAGGCAGGCGCAAGTGAGGCCGTCGAGGCGCTGGAGCAGGTGAGTGAGGCGGTAGACAGCGAGGCCGTGCAGGAGGCTGCGGAGGATGTGTCTGCTGCGGCGGGTGACATGGCCGCGCAGGTGCAGGAAGAGGTCAGCGAAGCGGTCGAAACGGTGACTGAAGGTGCTGCTGAATTGGTGGCGCCAACCGGCGCGGATCTGTTCAGCGTTGCAGGGTTTGATTTTGATAAGGCGGTTGAGTTCATCAAAGCTTCAGACCTGAACCCGCTGGCGCGCAATGCTCTGACGCAATCCCTGTCAGCGGCGAAGGATAATCCTGAACTGCTGGCCAGCGCATTGGCCGCAGCACGTCAGCAGCTGGGCCTTTAACGCGCTGCTGCGCAAGCAGAACTCTGGGCGGCGCGGGGGTTATCCTGCGCTGCCTGCAAGCCCGGGCAGCAATACGGACAGGCCTGAGGTGATCATCTCAACCGCAATGGCTGCCAGGATCATGCCCATAAGCCGCGTCATGATCACCCGACCTGTTTGAGACAGATAGCCGGCCAACCGACCCGACAGGGCAAACACCACGCCGATTGAGGCAAGCACCGCTGCGAAAATCAGCGCATAGGCGATCAGGTCTTGGGGGCTGTCGGCCTGCTGGCGATAGAGGATCAGCGTTGTGATCGTGCCGGGCCGACAAGGATCGGGAAGGTCAGCGGGTAAAAGGCCACGGCATCAGCATCCGGGAAATTTTGTTTTTCCTCTTCGGTGCCGTGATGGGCGCTGCTGTCGCTTCCATTCAGCATTTTCAGACCGATCAGCAGCACAACCAGCCCGCCGGCCACACGAAAATCATCAATCGAGATGCCGAAAAAGCCAAGCGCCGCATGGCCCATCATAGCAAAGGCTGTGCCCATCACAAAACAATAGATCACCACCCGCAGGGCAATGGCACTGCGCTGTGCGGCGCTGGCGCCTTCGGTGGTGCTGAGGAAGATCGGCAGGTTTGAAATCGGGTTCATGATTGCAAACAAAGCGCCGAAAAACTTAAGGGCTGAGAAACTGTCCATCGCGATACCCTGACATGAAATACAAACCGAGGATGTGAGGCGCGCCGGGCCTTGGTCAAGGTAAAGCTGCCTGTGATGCCGCAAGACCATAGGCAAAGACGCAAAAAGCCGGACCTTTCGGCCCGGCTTCAATGTCTTGATCGAGGTTCAGATCAGTCGAGGAACGCTTTTTCCACAACGAAGTGCGCAGGCTTGGAATTGGCGCCTTCTTCCAGACCGTAGGTGTTTTCAAATAGGTCCTTGAGTTCCAGGTTGAACGCCAGGTTGCCACAGATCATGGCACGGTCGGTGTCGGGGTTCAGCGGCGGCACGCCCAGATCCTCAAACGCTTCGCCCGAGCGCATCAGGTCGGTGATACGGCCCATTTTGGGGCTCTCTTCGCGGGTGGTGGTGGGGTAGTACTTGATCTTCTTCCAGAAGCCTTCGCCGATCACCTCATTGAGCAGCTCGTCGTCCTTCAGGGCTTCGATCAGCTCACGGCCATAGGTCAGTTCACCCACTTCGCGGCAGGTGTGGGTGATGATCACCTCATCGAACTTTTCATAGGTCTCCGGTTCGCGCAGCAGCGATGCAAAAGGCGCAAAGCCGGTGCCGGTGGCAAAGAACCAGATCCGCTTGCCCGGGATCAGCGCATCATGCACCAGCGTGCCAACGGGTTTCGGGCGCAGGATCACCTCATCGCCAACCTTGATGTGCTGCAGCTTGGAGGTCAGCGGACCGTCCTGCACCTTGATCGAATAAAACTCCATCTCTTCGTCCCAGGATGGCGAGGCGATGGAATAGGCGCGCAGCAGCGGTTTTTGCTTGCCGGTCTTGGGGTTCACATCCCCCATCAGGCCGATCATCACAAATTCACCCGAACGGAACCGCAGCGACGCCGGGCGCGTGCAGCGGAAGGAAAACAGGCGGTCAGTCCAATGCTTGACCTCAGTTACGGTCTGGGCATCGGGCAGGGCGGGCACTTTGGGGGCCTTGGCGGCGGCAGCATCGGTCACGGGTGTCATCTCGGTCATAATGGCTCTGGCCGGTGTGTAATCCGGCATCCTTCAGATATCTTTGATTTAGGTCAGTTGGAAGGGAGGAAATTTCCTTGTTTCGCTGGGTATTTCCTCAACGATAAGGATTTACCCGACCCTATCCCGCCCGCATGCGGTTCTGATAATCATTGGCCCGCCAATCGGCGCGGAACTTCCATTCGCCTTCGGGCTGGCGTGCAGCCAGATCAGCCGAGATTTCCACCTCATCAAAGCCGGTGCGGCGCGCCATGGCATATTGGTCTGAGATCACATGACCCTTGGCCCGCAGGCGGCCCTGATAGCCCATCAGGCGCAACTCACGCGCCAGGGTGAACCCGCGGCCATCGGCAAAGCTGGGGAAGTCGATGCGGATCAGCTGCAGCCGGTCCAGATGATCGGCCAGCACGGATGTATCCGCGTCCGAGGTCAGATCCACCGCGATGGCATTGTCCACATTTTCCAGCTCAGCGATGGGGCCGGTCCAGTCATCGGCCGCAAAGCCGGTATCGGTGACGATCACGCTCATTGTTGCGCTCCAATTCTTACCATTTTGCCATCCACCATGTGGATGCCGCATTCTTCTTTCTGGGTGCCGCGCCAGCGGCCGGCCCGTTCATCTTCGCCCGGTTTCACCTTCGAGGTGCAGGGGCGGCAGCCGATCGAGGGGTAGCCCTGCGCGATCAGCGGGTGTTTCGGCAGACGGTTGTTGATCAGGTAGTCCTGAACATCCGACTTTTCCCAATGCGCCAGCGGGTTCACCTTGATCCGCTTGTCCTCTTCGTTCTCAAAGAACTCCAGCGCCGCGCGTGATCCGGCCTGAAACCGTTTGCGTCCGGTGATCCAGGCATCAAAACCGCTGAGCGCTTTTTCCAGGGGCCGGGTTTTGCGCAGGTCACAGCAGGCATCGGTGTCGCTGAGGTGCAGCGCGCCGTATGGGTCTTCTTGCGCCACCTCATCCTCTGCCGCGCGGATCACCCGCACATCCGTTAGCCCCAGTTTCGCGGCCACCTCTTGCTGATAGTCCAGCGTTTCGGGAAACAGCATCTGGGTGTCGATGAACAGCACCGGCGTGGTGGGATCAACCACCGCCACCATATGCAACAAAACAACGCTTTCCGCGCCAAAGGAGGACACCATGGCGATGCGACCCACCTGTGGATCGGTCATCGCCCGTTTCAGCACCGTGCTGGCCGCGTGGTGCTGGTAGCGGCGGTTCAGGTGGTCAACCCGTTCCGCCACTGCCTGAAGAGGCGCCTCAAGCGGCATTTCTCTTCGCAGCCTCCGGATAAAGCGCGGCTTTGAACGGATCCGGTCCCAGACGGCGATAGGCGTCAAGGAAGGTTTCGCTCTCATCTTCGCGCAGCGACAGATATGTGGTGATGATGGTTTCAATCGCCGCCACAACCTGATCATAGGCAAAGCCCGGCCCGACACGTTGACCGATTACCGCATCTTCGGTGCCGTCGCCACCCAGCGTGATCTGGTAGTTTTCAACCCCAGCCCGGTCGAGGCCAAGGATACCGATGTGACCCACGTGGTGGTGGCCACAGGCGTTGATGCAGCCTGAGATTTTGATTTTCAGCGGGCCGATCTCATGTTCCAGCTTCAGCTCATCAAACCGTTCGGCGATCTGCTGGGCCACAGGGATTGAACGGGCGGTGGCCAGCGCGCAATAGTCCATACCAGGGCAGGCGATGATATCGCTGATCAGCCCAATGTTGGCGGTGCCCAGACCCTGTTCCTTCAGCGCGGCGTGCAGTGCTGGCAGATCGGCCATATGCACATGCGGCAGGATCACGTTCTGTTCGTGGCTGATGCGCAACTCACCATGGCCATACTTCTCGGCCAGATCGGCCATCAGACGCATTTGGTCGCTGGTGGCGTCGCCCGGTGTCTGACCGTGCGCTTTGACCGAGATCGAGACGATCGCGTAGCCTTCAGCCTTATGCGCCGACAGGTTGGTATCCGCCCAGGAGCGGAACACCGGATCGTTGGTGTAGGCCAGCTCATAGGGTGCCACGTCTTTGTTCACAAAGGCCGGGGCTGCGAAATGGGCCTCGATATCGGCCAACATTTCCTGATCCACACCTTTGAACAGCGGGCGGATTTCGTCGAACCGTTTCTCAACGCGGGCGCGCACCTCATCAATACCGTTTTCATTCACGGTGATCTTGATGCGGGCTTTGTATTTGTTATCCCGGCGACCCAGCGTGTTGTAGACCGAGACGATGGCCTCCAGATAAGGCAGCAGGTCGGCCTGTGGAAGGAATTCCCGCATGACCTTGCCCACAACTGGGGTGCGGCCCAGACCACCGCCGACGATGACCTCAAAACCGGCTTCGCCGTTCTGTTCCACCATGCGCAGGCCAATATCATGCGCCTTGGTCACGGCGCGGTCGTTGGGGGAGCCGGTGATGGCGATTTTGAATTTGCGCGGCAGGAACTGGAATTCCGGGTGGTCGGTGGACCACTGACGGATCAACTCAGCCACGGGGCGGGGATCGGCGATCTCATCCGCCGCCGCGCCCGCGAAATGGTCCGCGGTCACGTTACGGATGGTGTTGCCCGAGGTCTGAATAGCGTGCAGCTGCACCTCGCCCAGACTGTCGAGGATATCCGGCACATCCGGCAGTTTCGGCCAGTTGTACTGAATGTTCTGACGGGTGGTGAAATGGCCGTAGCCCTTATCCCACTTGTCCGCGATCAGCGCCAGCTGGCGCATCTGCGCGCTGGACAGCGTGCCATAGGGAATGGCCACCCGCAGCATGTAGGCGTGTAGCTGCAGATACAGACCGTTCATCAGGCGCAGCGGACGGAACTCTTCCTCGGTCAGGGCGCCTTCGATGCGGCGTTCCACCTGTGCGCGGAACTGTGCGTTGCGTTCGGCCAGAAAGGCGTCATCAAAGTCGTTATAGCGATACATCAGCTGGCCTCTGCCTGTTTGCCGTGGAAGTAGTTGGACGGGCCGGTGCGGCGGAAGTCCTCACGGAAGTGGGTGGGTTCAGGGCCATTGTCGCCCGCTTTCACGTCGGCCAGATAGGCACCAACAATCTCGGCCTGTTGGCGCGACGCTTCGATCAAACGCAGTTCAGCATGGGCCTGATCTTCCAGCACCTCAGCCTGACACATCTCACGCGACCACTCGTCATTTGCAGTGAAATAGACGACGTCCCCTTCCAGCAGGGCGTTTGCGGTGATGACTTTTGGCTTAAAAGGGCGGGGCATCTTGGCCTTCTCCTCTGGTTGACTTGAGGTGATATATAGAAAATATTCCCCTCAATGCGCTATGTTCTGGAACAAATAAGGACTGTATCCAGTGCGTCTGCGCAAAAATGATAACAATGTTCTAAAATTGCGGAGGGCAGCGAAATGACGGTTCGCCTGGACCAGACCGATCGGAAAATCCTGGCTGAGCTGCAGCGCGATGCAGGTCAATCTTTGGATGAAATCGCCAAGAAAGTAGGCTCGTCCAAGACGCCTGTGTGGAATCGTATCCGCAAGATGCGTGAAGCCGGCGTCATGGGGCAGCAAACGGTCGTGCTGGATGCTGAGAAATTGGGCTTTGACGCCTGTTTCTTTGTGCTGATCCGCACCTCAGAACATGAGGCAGAGTGGCAGCAGAAATTCCTCACCGCGCTGCGCAATCGCCCTGAGGTGCAGGAAGCCCACAGGCTGGCGGGCGATATTGACTACATCCTCAAGGTTCGGGTGCAAAATGCCCGCGCCTATGATGTGTTCTATCAGGCGCTGATTTCTGAGGTGAAGGTGCATAACGTCACCGCGCTTTTGTCGATGGAGGAAATCAAATCCACCACGGAGCTGCCGCTGTGAGTGCGCAAAAACCACTGGTCACGATTGAATATTGCACTGGCTGCAATTGGCTGCTGCGGGCCGGCTGGATGGCGCAGGAGCTGTTGCAAAGCTTTGGTGAGGATCTGGGCGGCGTGACCCTGGTGCCGGGTTATGGCGGCACCTATGAGGTGCGGGTCGACGGGCATCTGTTGTGGGAGCGAAAGCGCGACGGCGGCTTTCCGGAGGCGAAAGAGTTGAAAAAGCGCCTGCGCGATCAGATCGACCCTGATCGCGACATGGGGCATCTGGATCGCTGAGTGTTCAGCTCAGCTGATCCAATAAAGCAACAAGGCGCCACTATAGAGGGTGTCGACCGCAAAGCAGCTGAGCGTGTACCAGCTGAGGAACGGCACCCCCGCACCAAGATGTTTGGCGATGTCCCAACAGCCATGACCAAAGATCGCCGCGATCACCAGCGGCGGATACCACAGTGCCCCAAGACAGGACAAAACGATCAGCAAGGTGGCGACCAGCGTTTCAACACGTACAAACTGGCGCAGCGCGCGTGCCTCTTTGATGTAGACGAAGTTCATGATGATCGAGAAGAAGCCAGCGATCCACCAGACATGGGCCTTGGGCAATTGCCAGTGCGACAATAGAAGGAAGACCACGTAAAGTGTGCCAAGGATGGCAAGGAGCTTCTGACGGGATTGGAAGTAGGACAGGGCAGCGGTCATCGGTGAGCCTTGAGTGATTGGGGTCACCGGCATCAAGCGGCAGAACATCAGAAGGGGCAACCGGGCAGCCTGTCACACTGTGACGACAGGTCGCCATATGGACGTGCTCAGGTCAGGCCGACCCAGTGAAACAGCAAGGCCCCGCTATAAGCCAGACAGACCGCGAAACACCCCAGGGTGAATTGGCTGGAAAACGGCACCCCGATCCCAAGGTGTTTGGCCACATCCCAGACCGCGTGCAGCAACAGCGCCGCAATGACCAACAGCGGCGTGGTGAACAGACCGATCAGCGCAAGGGCCGTGACGCCAACGGCAAACCAGATCTCAGTGCGGACAAACCTTTGCCGGGCTATGGCTTCGATAACGTAGTTGAGGTTCATCGCCACCGCAAAAGCAGCGGCAATATGCCAGACGTAAACTGATGGCATCGTGCTGTGGGCCAGCGCCAGCAGCGTGACAGCAATAGCGGCGCACAGCAACATTGGGCGGTGGCGGGTTCGGAAAAAGGACATCACCGAATCTCAGGCAAAGTTACACACTCATTTGGGGTGAGAAAAAATTTTTTTGTAACCAAAAGCAAGATGGCCAGAAGGCGGTATGCAAATGTATGCCTTAGGAGGGGGGGAATTCAGGGCCCCCCGATAGCCCCTGATTGTAACGTATTGATGCCGTTTCAGTATTTGACCTGCAAGGCCGAAAGCCCGTGGAAATGATACACATCACCATACTGCGGCGCGCCGTCCAGGGCCAGGTTCGGCAGGCGGTCAAACAGGATCGGCAGAGCGATTTTCATCTCCAACCGGGCCAGCGGTGCTCCAACGCAGAAATGCACCCCGCTGCCAAAGGCGACATTGGTTGCGACAGGGCGACCCGGGTTGAAGACCTGCGGATCTTCCCATTTGCCGGGATCCCGGTTTGCCGCCCCTAGCAGCAGCGCCACCTGATCGCCGCGCTGGAAAGTGTGGCCGGCAACCTCAACCTCCTCATAGGCGTAGCGGGTGAACATATGCAGCGGCGGGTCAAAGCGCAGGCTTTCCTCGATGGTGCCATCAATTTGGTCTTCAGAGAGGTAGCTTGCGTCCGTGCCTTGCTCCAGCAGGGTTTTCACCGCCAGACCCAGCGAATGCACCGTGGCCTCATGGCCTGCGTTGAGCAGCAGGATACAGGTGGTGATCAGCTCATCCGTGCTGAGCTTTTCGCCGCCTTCTTCAGCCTCGATCAGGCTGGTGATTAGATCGTCGCCCGGTTCGTTCCGCCGTTGATCGATGTAAGAGATCATGAAGTTGCGGAAATCGGTTGAGGCCTGCATCGCCGCATCTTCGATCTCACGGGTGCGCCGCGCCTGATACATCGACACCATCGCATTGGACCATTTCAGCAGATCATCGGCCATCGCCTCAGGCACCCCCAGCAGGCGGCAGATCACCACCACGGGCACATGGGTGCAATAGGCCTGCAACAGGTCACAGCCACCTTCCGGGAAAGCATCGATCAGCTGATGACACAGCGCTTCAATCTCAGGCCCCAGTCCGGCAATCCGGCGCGAGGTGAAGGCGCGCAGTACCAAAGACCGCAGCCGTTTGTGACGCGCGCCATCCAGTTCCAGCATCGAATGGGCTTCGATGTCATAAAACGGGCGCAGCCGGTCGGGGATGTCAGGGGCAAATTCAGGCGGGCATTCGCGACCAAACCGGCGGTCTTTGAACAGGGCCATGGTCACCGCATAGCTGGTGGCACAGGGCATGTTGTACTCTTCCCAGAACACCATGGGCCCTTCGGCCCGGGCGCGGTCGTAAAACGGGTAAGGGTTTTGAACAAAGGCGGGATCGGTTGGCGATTGGCTCAGTCTTTTCATGGCACCAGCTAGTCCATCCCCTCTGGTCTTTGCAAGCCCGCCCGCGTTAGGTTTGCCCTCATGAAGACTGCAACCCTACGCCGTGTGGCGGTGATCCTGTTGTTCCTGTTGTCCGTTGCGGTGATTGCCGGTGGCGTGTGGCGCTATGGCTATGTGCAGGCGCTGGGCCAGCTGGCGCAGCGTGGCCGGGTCGATCTGGCGCTGGCCACGGACCGGCTGACGGGGCAGTTGCAGCGGTATCAGCAACTGGCGGTTCTGACGGCCGACCATCCGGTGGTGCGTTCGGTTTTGGCAGGCGCTGGCGTTGGTCAGGCAGAGGCGCACCTGCTGGAAGCGGCAGACAAAACCGCCGCGCTGGATCTGGTTCTGGTCGATCATAAGGGGCAGGTGGTGGTCTCGGCCAATGGCGTGATGGCCGGGGATGTTTCGACCGAGGTGCATGTACGGCGTGCACGGCAGGGTGCGATGGGTGAGGCGCATGGCGTTTTGGACACCGGTAAACGGATCTATTCCTTTGCAGCCCCGGTGTTCAGCCCATCTGGCAAGGTGCAGGGCGCGCTGGTTGTCGTTGCCGATATTGACCGTATCGAAGAGGAATGGCGCGGCGCGCGCCCCTCGATCTTTTTCACCAATGCAGGCGGTGAGGTGTTTATCACCAACCGCTCCGAACTGCTTTATTGGCGGCGCCAGCAGGATGGGCAGCTGATCCCACCGGATGGGGCCTCAACCACCTTTGGGGTGCGATTGGTCGGCGGGTATGAGCTGTGGCTGACCAACTGGTCCGCCTATGTGCCTGCACGTGGATTGCATCTGGCGCAGGATCTGCCCGCGATCAGCATGATGGCCGAAGCCTTGATTGATGTGGATCCGGCCCGGCGGCTGGCGGGACTACAGGCCGCAGCGGTGGCGGCGGTGTTTCTGGCCTTTGGTGCGCTATCGTTTCTGGCAACCGAACGGCGACGTGCGCTGGCCCAGGCCAATGTGATCCTCGAAAGCCGGGTGGAGGAGCGCACAGCCGAGCTGTCTCAAACCAACGAAACCCTGCGCCGGGAAGTTGCCGAGCGGGTGGCCGCCGAGGTGGCGCTGAAAAAGGCGCAGGATGATCTGGTGCAGGCCGGCAAACTCTCCGCGCTGGGCCAAATGTCTGCCGGGATCAGCCATGAGCTGAACCAGCCGCTGATGGCGATCCGGCAATATGCAGAAAACGGCAATGCATTCATGGCGCGGGGCAAACCCGAAAGGGCCGAGGAAAACCTCTCGCGTATTGCGGATATGGCGGCGCGGATGGCCCGTATCATCAAAAACCTGCGCGCCTTTGCCCGCAATGAAAGCGAACCGGTCAGCAAGGTGGATCTGGTGCAGGTTGTGAACACCGCCGTTGAATTGACTGAGGCCCGGCTTAAGGCCGATTTTGTGCGGCTAGATTGGGATCCCGCGCTTGCTGGCAGCCCGCTCTGGGTGCGGGCAGGGGATGTGCGGCTGACGCAGGTTCTGGTCAACCTCATCAACAACGCCGCAGATGCCATGATGGATCAGGAGGAGCGGCTGGTGCAGATTGTCATCAACCCCGCCAACCCCCTGTCTGTCACCGTACGGGACATCGGGCCCGGCATCAAAGAACCCGACAAGGTGTTTGAACCTTTCTATTCGACCAAAACTGTAGGCAGCTCCGAGGGCATGGGATTGGGGCTTTCGATTTCTTACGGATTGGTGCAGAGCTTCGGCGGGAAAATCCGCGGCAGCAACGCCGCAACGGGGGCGATGTTCACCGTGGAGCTGGAGCCATGGACAGAGGAGGCGATCGCATGAGCGAGGCTTTGACCATTCGCAAGGTTCTGCTGGTCGATGATGACGCCGCCGTGCGCGATGCTTTGGCACAGACGCTGGAGCTTGCTGATCTGACGCCCCTGAGCATGGGATCGTTCATTGAGGCCAAGGATCACATCGGCCCGGATTTTGATGGCGTTGTGTTGTCAGATATCCGAATGCCGGGGCGCGATGGGTTCCACCTGTTGGACTACACCCAAGACACTGATGCTGAGCTACCGGTGATCCTGCTGACGGGAGAGGGCGATATTCCCATGGCCGTCAAAGCCATGCGAAACGGGGCCTTTGGGTTTCTGGAAAAACCCTGTGCCTCGGCCGATCTGCTGGCGGCATTGGAACGGGCGCTGAAAACCCGCGCCTTGGTGTTGGAAAACCGGCGGATGAAGGCGCAGCTGGAAACCGGTGATGCGGCCGCGCGGATGCTTTATGGCCAGTCCGACCTGTCTGAGGTTTTGCGCGCCCGGGCGCGGCTGGCGGCGCGGGCGGGCACAGATGTCCTGGTGAACGGTGCACCGGGGTCTGGGATCTACAAGGTTGCTGAGGTTATTCACCTCTGTTCGCCCAACGCCAAAGGCCCCTTCGTAAAACGCGCTGCTCCCGCGTTGGATCGCGCTGCCTTGGCTGAGGCTTTGGAGGCCGCGCAGGGCGGTACGCTGTTTTTGGATGACATCGGCGGGCTGGCTGCGGATGCCCAGATCGCGCTGATTGACGCGCTGGAAGCAGGCGGCGTGCGCCTGATTGCAGGTTCCACCCAGGATCTGAGCCAAGCGGTTGAACAGGGCCTCTTGCAGGCGGAGATTTACTACCGGGTTGAGGTGATGATGGTGCGCATCCCCTCCCTCAAAGAACGGCCGGAGGATATTCCGGTTCTGTTTCGCCATTATGTGGCCCAGGCGGCGGAACAATCCGGTCTGGAACCCCCTGAGGTCACGCCTGAAGTCATCTCGTCCCTGATGACGCGCGACTGGCCGGGCAACGCCCGCGCCCTGATGAGCGCTGCCATGCGGTTTGTGCTGGGCGAGGGCAGCACCGAGGATGACGCTGAAACCGAACTGGGCCTTGCCGAACAGATGGCGCGGGTTGAGCGATCCCTGCTGATTGCGGCGCTGCGTCGGGCCGAAGGGCGGGCCTCAAACGCGGCTCAGGCGCTGAAACTGCCGCGCAAAACCTTCTATGACAAACTGGCCCGCTACGGCGTCAAACCAGAAGATTTTCGCTGAAGATTAGGCTCAGCACCCATTAATTTTTCCGCACCGGCGTCAAAATCGCAAAATATCAATGGTTTGAGGTGCGCCGGAAAGAGTGGCTCTCTTTTCAAGCGCCTCGTGCCGTTGATATGCAGCGATTTTGGCGTCTTCGATTTGGCGGGTTTTCGCACTGAGCCGCGTCACATGACCTTGCAATAGATCACTATTCCTGCGGCCATGTTCCTAGTCAGTTCGAAAATCTGCCAAACCGGTGCCGGAACATTAATGGGTCCTGAGCCTAAGACACCCGAAACTGGGTTGTGGGGCGAGACTTGATTGCAACTGCGCTCACGGCGTATCTTTAGGTATTGGTTTAGGAGTTAGTGTTATGGCCCGTAATGGCGCAGAGATTCGACGTGTGTCCCGTCCTTTCATGCAGGCCGATGACCGCCGTGCATGGATTGAGTTTGGCGCGACCTTCCTATTATTCTTGCTGGCCCTGATCACCGCGTTGAATGCGATCGGGACCTGGCTGATCCTGATCCCGGCTGTTCTGTTGACCACTGCAACGGCGCTGCGGATCTATATGATCCAGCATGATTGCCTGCACCGGGCCTTTTTCAGCACCAACCGGATGAACGATATATTGGGGACGCTGATTTCCCCCATCGCGATGACGCCCTATCAGGCGACCCGCTATATCCACAATCAGCACCACGCCCATGTTGCCGATCTGGACCGGCGCGACACCTTTGAGATCTACGTGATGACGGTCAAAGAATGGCAGGAGGCTAGCTGGTTCCGCCGCCTTTGGTACCGGGCCTATCGCAGTCCGATCACGCTGATCCTTGTGGGACCGTTTGTGTTCTGGGTGATCCTGCGGCGCTTCCCCTTGGTGGCATTGAAAACCGGGTTGGGGGAGTTGTTGCTGCACAATGTGCTGTTCTTCCTCTTCAACCTGGCCATCTGGGCCTATGCGGGCTGGGCGGGCATCGCGGTCTGGTACGCCGCGGTTTATATCGCCTGCGCGGGGGGCGCATTGATCCCTTACTGTGTGCACAATTTTGAAAATGTGCATTGGGGGGTGAAGCCGGGTCTGGATTTTGAAACCGCAGCGCTTGAGGGGTCATCGGTTCTAGATTGGGGGCCTTTGGCGGATCTGGTCACAATGAACATTGCCTATCACGATCTGCATCACCTCTATGCCAAGATCCCGGGATACAAACTGAAAGCAGCGCATCAGGCACTGGAAGATGCTGGGTTGATCCAGTCCGAGAAGATCGGTTTCATCGACTCGCTCAAATGCCTGCGCTGGAAACTATATGACGAAGACGCGTTGAAGATGGTGCCGTTCCCGCGTGGGCCGGTCGCCGTAACAACGCCAGCTGAATGAGAAACTAGGGGAGGTCGCAGAGCCGGGCCAGATCGGACAAGGGGTGCGTGTTCGGGGCTGCGACAACACAGAGGGGTGGACCACCGCTGATCTGATCAGCGCAGAGGAGGTCTGTCCAATGACACGTTTTTCTGTCGCAAAGAACCTGCGTCCCGCGGCACTGGCAATCGCGGCCTGTTTTGGTCTGTCGGCCTGTCTGGCGGCGAACAGCGCGCTTGCCCCGGCCTCCGTGCCAAACCTGGCAGAGGCCGACGCGCCCGAGGTCTCGCGTACAACGCCAGACTGGCTGAACTTGCATTTCGAGATATCTGACCGCTCCGCCCGACTGCCGCAGTTTTCCTGGGATCAGGTAATTTTTCACGCCAAGCCCGGCGATTGTTCCAAACATCGGGATGCGGCTGGCCCCAGCGACTGCGCCACCCGCACCACCCGGTCCGTCATCGCCAAAAACCAGATCTGGCAGCAGGAGTTGGATTTTAAGGTCGGCCAACGCTACCTGCTGACCTTCGATTTCTGGGTCGATCCGGACTTCATTGCCAGTGGCAGCCCAGCAAAAGTTTCCCTCGCCCGGTGGTATGGCAGCCGCCTGTCACAGACCCCCCTGTTTGAGGTGGAGTTAGACGCCCGGCGCGGGGTGACGTTCCTGGGCACCACTTGCGTGTCCGCAAAGGACTTAGGTGGCTGGCATCGTTTCAGCGTTCGGATGCGGCTGGCTGAAGATGAGACCGGCTTTGTCGAGATGCGCTGCGACAGTGCGCTGAAGGTGGGGCAGCCGCTGCTGGCGAAAAGTAACATCGTGACAACGCAGCCCTGGCACTGCGCTTTTGGTGCGCCCTGTCGGCGCAAATACCCGACGCCGGATCAATTCAGTGTCGAGCTGGGCATCATCGCAGACCCGGTGCGCGGTCGTTTTGCCCCACTGCCCGCCGAGGGGCTGACCGTTCGAATGAAACGGATCGAAGTGAAACGCCTGCTGGTGATCATCGGCCGCGTGGAAGATCTGTAGCGGACAGAGGGGACGGTCGATTGCGGTTTGCTTAAGATGTGGGCGGCGCAACACTTCGCGTAACTTAGCCAGCCCTAGCACACAAATTTGCATTGATCGGCGGCAACAAGGCCGAATTAGCGCCGATTTGATGAGCAGTGTGGAATCATTGGTCCCCAGCAAGGGTGTGCGAAATTCCGCACAAGTCCGCCAGCGCCCTGTGCGGGAAATCGCACAGTTTTGTGATGGGGCGCGGCTGCGTGGGCGATGCGCGCTATGAAAACCGATTGTTCCCATAGTCTTATGTCATATTTCGAACTTCGCGTCGCTTTTCCTTGAGCCGGTTTCACAGATTGGAAACTCTGTCATCGCTGCGCCCGGAGGGGGCGCCAAAGAAACAAATGATCTCTCGGGAGGAGACATTATGAAATTTCTGACCACCGCCGCGGCCGCAATGGCCCTGACCGTGTCCGCATCGGCCGTTATGGCCTCGGGCGCTTGTGACGACGGCGAAATCGTCATCAAGTTCAGCCACGTGACCAACACCGACAAGCACCCGAAAGGCATTGCTGCCTCGCTGCTGGAGAAACGTGTGAACGAAGAGATGAACGGCAAAGCCTGTATGGAGGTTTTCCCGAACTCGACGCTCTACAATGACAACCAGGTTCTGGAAGCGATGCTGCAGGGCGACGTTCAGCTGGCCGCACCGTCGCTGTCGAAGTTTGAGCAGTTCACCAAACAGTTCCGCATTTTCGACCTGCCCTTCATGTTCAAAAACATCGACGCGGTTGATGAGTTCCAGAACTCCGAAACCGGTCAGGCGATGAAAGAATCGATGACCCGCCGTGGCCTGCTGGGCCTGGCCTTCTGGCACAACGGCATGAAGCAGATGTCGGCCAACAAGCCGCTGGAACTGCCGACCGACGCTGCTGGCCTGAAGTTCCGCGTGCAGAACTCGGAAGTGCTGAAAGCACAGATGGCCGCTCTGGGTGGCAGCCCGCAGCCGATGGCCTTCTCGGAAGTTTACGGCGCGCTGCAAACCGGGGTTGTGGATGGTCAGGAAAACACCTGGTCCAACATCTACGGCAAGAAGTTCTTCGAAGTGCAGGACGGCACCACCGAGACCAACCACGGTATCATCGACTATCTGGTTGTGACCTCGACCGATTTCTGGGACTCGCTGCCTGACGATGTACGTGACCAGCTGGGCACCATCATCAGCGAAGTGACCGCCCTGCGTAACGCCGAGTCGACCGCTGTGAACGCAGCCGCCAAAGAATCGGTGATCGAAGCTGGTGGCGTTGTCCGCTCGCTGAACGATGAGCAGCGTGCAGCATGGGTTGAGGCGATGAAGCCGGTTTGGACCCAGTTCGAAGGTGACGTTGGCGCAGACAACATCGCCGCCGCGCAGGCGATCAACGCCAAGCACTAAGCTTTTTTGCAATCGGGAAACCCGGTCCGCCTTTTCGGGCCGGGTTTTCTATATCCGAAATTCCTAAAAAGGGGGCGGGACATGTCGGGACACTATGAACCGAAAACTGCGTTCTCGCGGTTCGTACACGAGTTCGAAGAAACCTTTATCGCCATCATTCTGGGGCTGATGACCATCATCACCTTCATCAATGTGGTGCTGCGCTATGGGTTTAACACTGGTTTGATCTGGGGGCTGGAGGCGACAGCGTTTCTGTTTGCTTGGTTGGTTCTGTTTGGCATGAGCTATGCGGTCAAGGTGACCGCGCATCTGGGTGTGGATGCTGTTTTGAACGCAGTGCCGCCGGCGCTGCGCCGGGTACTGGGTTTTGTCGCGGCTGCGATTTGTCTGGCATATGCCTTTCTGCTGATGAAGGGGGCTTGGGACTATTGGGCGCCGTTTGCCGGCTTTGACGCCACCACGGGCCGCTGGTTCCCGACGGGCTTTGCCAATAGCCGGGATCAGGCCTGGTATGAGGTGGGCGACATCTACATGGTTGAATGGCTGCGCTTTATCGAGCCGATTTTCAATCAGGGCGAAGCCTATGAGAAACTGCCACGTTTCATCCCCTATGTGATGCTGCCCATCGGCGCGGCGCTGCTGTTGTTCCGCTTTGTGCAGGCCACCCTGCGCCTGATCCGCGGTGAACAGGAGAGCCTCATCGTCAGCCACGAAGCCGAAGACGCGGTCGACGAAGTCCGCCACCAGAACGCAGAGGACTAAGTCAGATGGAAGTTGTTGTTCTCTTTTCCATGATCATTGGCCTGTTGCTGATCGGTGTGCCGATCGCAATCTCACTGGGCTTTTCCTCGATCATCTTCCTACTGGTGCTCAGCGATACCTCGCTGGCGTCTATCGCGCAGACCATGTTCCAGGCGATGGCCGGGCACTATACGCTGC
Organism: Thalassovita autumnalis; assembly: GCF_001458255.1. Classification (GTDB taxonomy): domain Bacteria; phylum Pseudomonadota; class Alphaproteobacteria; order Rhodobacterales; family Rhodobacteraceae; genus Thalassobius; species Thalassobius autumnalis. The sequence goes on along the minus strand of NZ_CYSB01000040.1, from coordinate 203,121 downwards.
TGGCGATCCCCTTCTTCATCCTCGCCTCCAGCTTCATGTCGACCGGTGGTGTGGCAAAACGGATCATCCGTTTCTCCATCGCTATCGTGGGTCACTTCCCCGGTGGTCTGGCCATTGCGGGCGTCTTTGCCTGTATGCTGTTTGCCGCGCTCTCGGGCTCGTCCCCGGCGACGGTGGTTGCCATCGGCTCCATCGTGATCGCAGGCATGCGTCAGGTGGGCTATTCCAAGGACTTCGCCGCCGGTGTGATTGCCAACGCAGGCACCTTGGGCATCCTGATCCCGCCGTCGATCGTGATGGTGGTTTATGCCTCGGCTGTTGAGGTGTCCGTTGGCCGGATGTTCCTGGCGGGTGTGATCCCGGGCCTGATGGCAGGTTCGATGCTGATGATCACCATCTATGCGATCGCCCGTGTGAAGAACTTGCCGAAAGGTGACTGGCTGGGCTGGGGTGAGGTCTTTGCCTCGGGTCTGGATGCGGTCTGGGGCCTGTTCCTGATCGTGATCATTCTGGGCGGTATCTACGGCGGTATCTTTACCCCGACCGAAGCCGCGGCTGTTGCTGCTGTCTACGCCTTCCTGATTTCCAGCTTTGTCTATCGCGACATGGGGCCGCTCAGCCGTCCCGAAGGGGAAAAGAACCTGACGCTGTTGCAAAAGCCGGTGGCGCTGATCACGGCCTTCTTCCACCGCGACACCAAGAACACGTTGTTTGAAGCGGGCAAACTGACCGTGACACTGATGTTCATCATCGCCAACGCGCTGATCCTGAAACACGTGCTGACCGATGAACAGATCCCGCAGCAGCTGGCCTCGGCCATGCTGGATGCCGGTCTGGGGCCAGTAATGTTCCTGGTAATCGTGAACGTGATCCTGCTGATCGGTGGTCAGTTCATGGAGCCCTCGGGCCTCTTGGTGATTGTGGCGCCGCTGGTGTTCCCGATTGCGATTGAACTGGGCATCGACCCGATCCATCTGGGCATCATCATGGTGGTCAACATGGAAATCGGCATGATCACCCCGCCGGTTGGTCTGAACCTCTTCGTGACCTCGGGGGTGGCTGGAATGCCGATGATGCGGGTTGTCCGGGCGGCGTTGCCCTTCCTGGCCGTGCTCTTCGTCTTCCTGATCATGGTGACCTACATCCCGGCGATTTCGACTTTCCTGCCCAACCACTTCATGGGGCCGGAGATCATCACCAAATAGATTTGCTGAGATCATTGAGAGAACCGAAGCGGCGCCCCCTGAGGCGCCGTTTTCGTTTTGAGTATTTGCGGATCATTGACAGCTGTCAGCGCCGCGCGATGTAACCGTGGCTGGTGCGATAGGGCGGGCCTGAGGGGAAGGGGATCAGCTGAATATCCCTGAAGCCTGCGGCGGCCAGATGATCCCGCGCCTGATCCGGCCGATAGGCCCGGTGGCCCCAGCGCCAGCGAATGAGCGCCGTGCACCAATGGGGCCGCGACAGGGCCAGCACTAGGGTGCCACCGGGTGTAAGGCTCTGGTGGAGCCAGGTGAGCGCCGGGGGTATCTCCAGATGCTCCAGCACATGGGCGCAGAGGAGGATGTCATATTGACCCAACGGATCGCCAAGCTTGGCGTCTGTGATCTGCACGGTCTGCGGCCAGTCCTGAGACTGTGCGGCGGCTTCACGGCGCATCTCGGGATTGGGATCGGCGAGGGTCAGCTGGCAATTGGCAGGCGCCTGTTTGGCAAAACTGGCTGCAAAGGCGCCGGAGCCAGTGCCGATATCAAGAACCCGCGCCTGATCAGGCAGCGGGGGCAGCTGCGCCATCAGATGATCATAGGCGCGCGTATAGCCCAACCTGCCCAGGCGCTGGTGCCAGCGCGGGGCATGTTTGGAATAAAGCTGGTCGTGGTCAGACGTGGCGGTCATCGGGGCCTCAGGCATCGGATGGGCTGAGGCTAGGGGCCGGTCATGCTGCGCGTCAATGACCCTGAGGGGGGACGCGCAGCATTGTGATCAGGGATTTAGGCAGAGGCTTCCAATGCGGCAATGATGCCGGTGAAATCTGCCGCTTTCAGGCTGGCGCCGCCAACCAATGCGCCGTCCACGTTGGAGACCGCAAAGATCTCCGCTGCGTTGCCGGGTTTCACTGAACCGCCATAGAGCAGGCGGGTGGAGCGGCCAACACCGGCACCGAAGCGGCGCTCCAGACGGGCGCGGATGAAGTCATGCACTTCGCCGATCTGATCGAGCGTCGGGATTTTGCCGGTGCCGATGGCCCAGATCGGCTCATAAGCGACGACAAGGTTTGCGCCGGTCGAATTGTCGGGGATCGATGCCGCCAGCTGGCCGCCGATGATGTCCAATGTGTTGGAGGCTTCGCGCTGCTCCAGCGACTCACCCACACAGATCACGGTGATCAGACCGGCCTCATGGGCGGCGCGGGCTTTCTGGCGGATCAGCTCATCACTTTCGCCGTGGTCTTCGCGGCGCTCTGAATGGCCCAGGATCACCGCCTTGGCGCCGGCATCGACCAGCATCTCGGCGGAGACATCACCAGTGTGTGCGCCCGAGGCCGCCGGGTGGCAGTCCTGACCGCCAATCATCAGGGGTTTGTTGCCGACCTGTGCGGCGGCCGCGCCAACAAGTGTGGCCGGCGGGCAGATCATCAGGTCAACGGCCGGGTCAGGGTGGGCGGCGGTCAGCGCGTCCAACTGATCAAGCTGGGCCGACAGCCCGTTCATTTTCCAATTGCCAGCGGCCAGTTTGCGGCGCATGTCATCCACTCCCTCAAAATCCGATTTGCACGCATTAGCGTGATGACTGTCAGTTGCACCAACAGCCTAGCAAAGCGCAAGGGGGAGGGGGGAAATCAGCCGCTTGGCGGGTCACATTCCAGCGAATTTGATCGATTCACCACAGCCGCAGGCTTCGGTCACGTTCGGGTTGTTGAACTTGAATCCAGCTTCCAGCAGCGAGACCTCATAGTCGATCTCAGTCCCGAAAAGGAACATCTGTGCCATCGGGGCAATCATCACCCGGGCGCCGTCCTGTTCCACGATCTCATCATTGGGATCGACGGTATCGGCGTAATCCATGGTGTATTCCATGCCCGCGCAGCCGCCTTTTTTGACGCCAATCCGCAGCCCCTGATGGCCGTCTTTCTCCATCAGCTTGGCAATCTGTGCAGCGGCTTTCGGGGTCAGGCTCACGGCCTGTTTGCCGGGGATGGAGAACATATCAAGGTCCTTTGGGGGAACTGTTGCGCGTTGGTCCCCTCTATTTAGGTTGCTTTGGGGATGATCTCAAGCGGTGGCAGATGGATCAACAGCTTTTGAACGGCAATCGCGACGATCAGCGCCCAGCCGAAACTGAACAGGGTGCCGATGATGACATATTCGGTGGCTTTGCGGTCGCCCGAAACAGTGCCAAAGCGCAGGATCGATTTCGCCGCCACCAGAAAGCCGATGCCGCCGGTTTCGCCGATCAGGACCAGAAGGTAGATCAGGCCGCGTTCCAAAAGGCCGATGGTGGCGCCGCCGCCGGGCAGGCCTTCGTCTTCGGGGGTGTCTGAGACCTCATGATCGCGCATCAACAGGGCTGTGGCGAAACCGCCGGCGCGGGTGGCCAGAACAGCGCCCGCTATGATGACCATGAGCGGTGGCAGCATGGGCTGCGCGGCCCAAAACCCGCTGGCCCAGAGGTCGGGCACCAGAGTGCCGACCAGAACAAGTGTGGCCAGATGCGCCAGCTGATCGCAGAGGAACCCGGTCAGCCCGTCAAAACCGCCATAGGTTTTGACCGCGTCGATGATCAGATGGGCGGCGGCCAGCGCCAGCAGTGGCCAGGCGGTGACATGGCCCAGGCTCAGCTGAGCGGTCAGCAGCACCAGAACACCATGCAGCAGAAGCACACCAAACTGGCGTTTGCGCGCCACCATCCAACGCGTTTGCAGGACGAAATCTGCAAGGACATGCGCAAATAGCAGCGCGGCAAAAGTTTCAAACATCAAACGGCTCTGTTCAGAATAAAGACGTGTCAGTTTCAATCATTTCCAGCGCTTCTGACAAGGCCGGATAGCCCGCAGACCAAAGCGATCTGTTGACCGATTGGCGGCTGACGCCCAGCGCCTTGGCAATATCGGCGCGTTTTGGCGCGCCGGGCGGCAGTTGCTGCGCTAAGGCCCGCGCCTGCGTCTGAGTCCAGTCGCGGCTGATGTGATCCGCCAGCAGGGTTGCGGCCCCCAAGGACGCGGCGCCCCAGCGCAGGCTTTCTTCATCTTTCATTGTCTCAAGCAACCGGCCAGAGGCCACGTAGACCGGGCCGATCGCGGCATTGGGATTGCCGTCAGGGGGCAGGGCATCTGCGCCATTTGCGATGGCAATGCGGCTGTCATGGGTCTTGCCCAGACTGCGCAGGCTGGCGCGCAGGGTGAGGGCGGCGCGCAGCCCAAATCCCGCGCGGGACAGCACCAGCTGCCAGCCGTCACCTCCGCGCAGGCCAAAGGCCGCATCGACCCCCGGCCAGCTGCCGATCTGGATCGCGGTGGCGCGCAGATTGTCCAACGCCTGTTGCTGTTGGTCAGGCGTCAGATCCGAGGATCGGATCAGATCGCCCGTCAGCACGGCAATATTCTGGGTGTCCTGTGTCATGAGAATAGGAAGCCACATTTGGCTTCTTTGGTCAAGAGAAGCTTTTTTTGGCTTCTTTTGGGTGGAGAAATCGAAATCGGCTTCCCAAAAGAAAAGCAGGCCCGAAGACCTGCTTTGATATTTGATCGCGATGCGGCGTGGGTGGCGTTACATGAAGCCCAGTTCCAGCCGCGCTTCGTCGCTCATCATTTCCATGCCCCAGGGCGGTTCCCAGGTCAGATCGACCTCAACATGCTGCACGCCGTCCAGCGGTTCGACCGCGTCAACAACCCAGCCCGGCATTTCACCGGCAACCGGACAGCCCGGCGCGGTCAGCGTCATGATGATCGACACGCGGTTGTCGTCTGAGACATTGATCGTGTAGATCAGGCCCAGATCGTAGATATTCACCGGAATTTCAGGGTCATAGACGGTCCGGCAGGCCTCAACCACTTTGTCATACAGCGGGTGGGAGACGCTGGAAGGGGCAATCAGCGGGGTGCCTTCAAGCGGTTCAGCATTATCGTTCATGACGTCCGTCCATGTTAACCTGAGCGAAGATATAAGGTTTTGAGGCGTGAAGGTCCATAGCTGGCGCCGCAAATCTCCTCAGGACGAAATGTCGCCCTGAAGAGATTGGTAGGCATTGCCTTAGTCGTTGATGTCGTTGTCAAAAACCTTGCGGCCCGACTGGCGGAAGCCAAACACCCGCCGCATCACCAACCAGGCGATGAGCGACAGAACCGCAAAGGCGACGGCAAGCTGCGGTACACTCAGACCGCCCCACGCCGCCAGCGGTGCGGTCAGCGCCGCGCCTGCCGCAAAGCCCAAGAAGATTGAACCGGGCAGGAAAATTTCGGCGATGCCGAGGCCCAGCGCCACGGCCAGCCAGACCCACCAGATCTCAAACACGGACATTATTTGCTTCCTTTCAGCAGTTTGAAGGCGTCGCCAAAAGCTTCCAGCGCATGGGCCGGCAGAACGATAGTTTGTTTGCCTTCACCAGCGCCAAGCGCGTTCAGCGATTCCACCTGTTTGAGGGCGACCTGATACTGCGCCGCCTCAATGCCGTTTTCACGGATCGCCTTGGCCACCACTTCGGTTGCATAGGCTTCGGCCTCGGCTTCGATCCGGCGCGCCTTGGCGTTTTGTTCGGCGGCATAAAGTTCCGCATCTGCGGCCAGTTCGACCGAACGCTTTTCACCCTCAGCTTCCGTCACCTGCGCCCGGCGGGCCCGTTCGGCGTTCAGCTGCTGCAGCATTGCATCGCGGGTGGCCTGATCGAGGTTCACATCCAGGATCTCGGCGCGGGTCACTTCAATGCCCCAGTCATCCACCGCATCCTCAACCAATGTCTGGATCTGATTGATCAGCTGCGCCCGGTTCGATTGCACCTCATCCAGGTCCATTTTACCAATCTCGGCCCGTACGATCCCTGCGACTGTGGTGGAAATTGCACCATCAACGTCGCGGATCCGGTAGACGGTCTTTTCCGGCTCCAGAATGCGGTAGAACACCGAGGTGTCGATCTGAACCAGAACGTTGTCCTTGGTGATGGCGTCCTGGCTGGCGTTGGGCAGCTGGCGCTCCAGGATCGAGATCTGATGCGCCACCTTATCAAGGAAAGGCACGATCAGGTTGATGCCCGGCCCCAGAACCGAATGCAGCCGGCCAAACCGTTCAACCACAAACTTCTGCGACTGCGGCACAATGCGCACGCCTTTGAATATGACGGCAATGATGAACAGGGCGATCAGTAGCCAGATCACCGTCATCGGGCTATTTACAATAAAATCAAGAAACACGTTGTCCATTTTAGACTATTCCCTTTGGCAAATTCGCTTTCTAGATAAGCAATTCCGCCTTTGCCTTCCAGAGGGGGAAAGGCTAAGCAGCGCCGAATTGGCCCCCAAGGGCAGATCAGCAACAAATGAGATGTGGCATGAGCGAGAAGTTTTCTTTCGAAAAGCTGGGTCAGGATGGTAAGGCCCGAACTGGGGTGATCCATACCACGCGGGGCGATATCCGCACGCCAGCCTTCATGCCTGTTGGAACCGCCGCTACCGTCAAGGCGATGATGCCGGAAAGTGTTGCGGCGACCGGTGCCGACATTCTGCTGGGCAACACCTACCACCTGATGCTGCGCCCGACGGCGGAACGGATCGATGCGCTTGGTGGGCTGCATAAGTTTATGAACTGGGACAAGCCGATCCTGACGGACTCGGGCGGGTTTCAGGTGATGTCGCTCGCCGGCCTGCGCAAGCTGACTGAGAAGGGTGTGACCTTCAAATCCCACATCGACGGTTCGCGCCATGAGCTGACGCCGGAACGCTCGATGGAGATCCAGCGTCTGCTGGGATCGGACATTGTGATGTGTTTTGATGAATGCCCGGCGCTGCCGGCGGATCGTGACACCATCGCCAAATCCATGCGTATGTCGATGCGGTGGGCACAGCGGTCGCGCGACGCCTTTGGCGATCGTCCGGGCCACGCGCTGTTTGGCATTCAACAGGGCGGTCTGGAACAGGATTTCCGTCAGGAAAGCGCTGAGGCCCTGCGTGAGATTGGTTTTGACGGCTATGCCGTTGGCGGCCTTGCCGTGGGTGAAGGGCAGGGGGCGATGTTCGGCTGCCTCGACTTTGCACCGGATATGCTGCCCGAGGACAAGCCGCGCTATCTGATGGGCGTCGGCAAGCCGGATGATATCGTAGGGGCCGTGGCCCGTGGCATTGACATGATGGACTGTGTGCTGCCGTCCCGTTCGGGGCGCACCGGTCAGGCCTTCACCCGGCATGGTGTGGTGAATATCAAGAACGCCCGCCATCAGGACGATCCGCGCCCCTTGGACGAACAGTGCTCCTGCCCAGCCTGCAGCAACTATTCCCGCGCCTATCTGCATCACGTCTATCGCAGCCAGGAGATGATCTCGGGCATGTTGCTGACCTGGCACAACCTGCATTACTTCCAGGAGCTGATGCAGGGGATGCGCGATGCCATTGCCGCTGGCACCTTTGAGGCCTTCCAGAAAGACTTCCATGAGACCCGGGCCAATGGGGACATAGAACGCCTTTAACCTACATTTCTGTTGTCTCGATAGCGCATAAGATGCAATTGTCGGGGCAAAGTTGAGGGGCGGTTGATGGTTTCCAGATATATCTATGGCCGGATGGTCCGTTTGATCTGCGCAATGGATCTGGTGATCCTTGCGCCGCTGATCGTGCCTGTCGTCAATCAGCATTACCTTGTTGCCCTTGCAGGGTTCGGTGTGCCGCAGGGCGTTGCGGATGGGTTTGCAGTGTCAAACCTCAGCTTGATGCTGGCGCAGCTGGTTGGCCTGCTGGGCTGCGGCTGGGCGCTGTGGCGCTGGCGCAATGCCACGCAGGAAATGGGGCGATTTACCGGTGCATTACGTCTGGCGATTGCCCTTGTTTTGCTGACCAGCTACCTCAATACCGCACTGCCGGTTTTGCAACTGCTTGCCTTGCTGGAAGGGCTGGTCGCGCTGGTGCATTTCGTGCCATTGCGGCGTCATATCGTGGTGATTGACTGACTGAGGCTCGCGCATGTGCTCGGGCGGCAGAAAACAAAGGTGTGAAATCCACATACCTTTGTGGTTAAAGGGATTTTTACGTTTTCTCTGATCAATTTTGTCGCAGCCTGATGTGGTCGCTGTCAGTGCGATTGTGTTGCAAAGTCAACAAAATCAGGGGCTTCGCTCCCATGCCGGAATGTCGCCAAAATTTGGCGTCTGTCAAAGGCGCTTCGAGGTGTGGTTTCCGCTCTAAAAGTCCCCTCTGGATGACCGTTTCAGTAAGGGCGATCAAGAGTCGTCCTTCCGGTTGGTTCAGCTGCCCGTGACCGGAAACGAACCTGCTGTCGCGGGCAGGAGTGAAGGACCCCTTTCAGCAGCTGAAGCAGAACGGATTTTTGCGATGAACCGGATTTCGTCAGATCCTTTTTCAGCGGATCACGATGCTGTCCATGCTGCCGCATCAGCACAGACAGTTGCCGAAGTGAATGTCGAAGAAGCATTTGGAATTGATGAACTTTTCTTCTCGCGCACCGATGGGCGCGGGGTGATTGAAGCCTATAACGAGATCTTCGTGCGCGTCGCGGGTTTTGCCGGCAGCGAATTGCAGGGCGCGCCCCATAAGATCATTCGCCACAGCGAAATGCCCAAGGCGGTGTTCTGGCTGCTGTGGAACGGTCTGAAACAGGGATCCCCTGTCGGCGCTTACGTGAAGAACAAAACAAAAGAAGGCAAGTATTATTGGGTCTTCGCGATCGCCTCGCCAATTGAGGGCGGTGGTTATCTGTCTGTGCGTCTGAAACCCTCCAGCCCGCTGCTGGATGGGGTGCAGGACCTCTACCGCGAAGCGTTGGAAGCGGAAAAAGCCGAAGATCTGTCACCAGAAGACAGCGCCCTGCGCCTGATGGAGCGGATCAAAGAACTGGGTTTCCCGACCTACGCGATGTTCCAGGCCCATGCCATCCATCAGGAGTTTGAGGCGCGTCGGGTCGCGATGCACAAACCCCAGTTTGCGGATCTGTCGAACATCAACACCATTTCGGACAATGCAGCCAAGCTGCGCCATGAGTTGAACCTCTTGTCCGAGAAGTTCCACAACGCGGCCCTGCTGACGGCGAATATGAAGATCTTCGCGGCCAAGCTGCCGGTGGGGCGCTCAACCATCAATGAAATCGCCAAAAACTACGATCTGATGCTGCGCGATATTCAGAACCACCTGAAGACCCTGCACGTCGAAGAAGAGTATGAGGGTCTTTGGGATGCCTCTCGCGATCAGAACTCATTCTTCATGCTTTGTGCCTCACATCTGATGGAAGAGCTTTGTGTGAACTTCGAAAAAGAGGGCTGCCTTGGCGGCAAAACCTCAAAGTCCGAAGAAACCCGTACGCTGAACCGGTTGCGCAATGATTACAAGAAACAGTCGATTGAAGCGGTGTTGCATGGCATCCAATCCGCATTGACCATCCAGCGCCGTACCGAGTTTCTGCGCCGGATGATCCTGGGCCTGTCGACGATCCGCATTGCCTGCCGGGTTGAGGCGGGGATGCTGCGGGACAGCGCCAAGGGGCTGGATAACATCGTTGGCCGCCTCGATGGGTTCCATGATGAGGTTGAGGCACATCTGGCGGTCATACAGCAGGCCGTGAATGCGATCCTGAAAGGGGTTGACCGTTCAATCACCGGACAGCCTGAGGCCGCGTGATGCAACGGATGGATAGGGCCCGCCGTAAAATACAGCGGCGGCACATCAACTTGGCCTGAAATTTGCGCCTGTGCTTCCAACAAAAGGGGGCACAGGCGATTTCGCGCCTTGCTCATCCTTGCCGCCCACGGCAAATTGAAATCGGGAGAAGACCATGCGGTTGAAATCGGAGCGACGCTCCCCAGATTAAATCGCAGGAAACGGAGAAGGCCGCGGCTGCCAAATGTGGGGCCAGTGCCTTTTTGCCAAGAACAAGGAAACCCTATGCAAGAGCCACTCAACGCATCCTATCCAGTTCTGCCGCTGCGCGACATCGTTGTGTTCCCACACATGATCGTGCCGCTTTTCGTCGGACGCGATAAATCGGTCCGCGCGCTGGAAGAGGTGATGCAGGACGACAAGCAGATTCTGCTGTCCAGTCAGGTCGACCCGGCCGAAGACGATCCTCAAACCGATGGTATCTACAAAAGCGGCGTGCTGGCCAATGTGCTGCAGCTGCTGAAACTGCCCGATGGTACCGTGAAGGTGCTGGTCGAAGGTCAGGCCCGTGTGAAAATCACGGAATACATTGAAAATGATGACTTCTTTGAAGCACGCGCCGAGTATCTGAATGAGATCCCGGGCGATGTTGCGACCATTGAGGCGCTGCTGCGCACCGTGGGTGCGGAGTTTGAACGCTACGCCAAGGTCAAGAAAAACATCCCCGAAGAAGCGCTTGTCACGGTTTCGGAAACCTCGGATCCGGCCAAGCTGGCTGATCTGGTTGCCGGCCACCTTGGCATCGAAGTGGCCCAGAAGCAGGAGCTGCTGGAAACCCTCAGCGTAAGCGAGCGGCTGGAGAAGGTCTATGGCCTGATGCAGGGCGAAATGTCCGTGCTGCAGGTTGAGAAAAAGATCAAAACCCGCGTCAAATCCCAGATGGAGCGCACCCAGCGCGAATACTATCTGAATGAGCAGATGAAGGCCATTCAGAAGGAACTGGGCGACGGTGAGGATGGCTCAAACGAGATCACCGAGCTGGAAGAGAAAATCGCCGGCACCAAGCTTTCGAAAGAAGCCAAGGAGAAGGTCGATGCCGAGCTGAAGAAGCTCAAGTCGATGTCCCCGATGAGCGCCGAGGCGACCGTTGTGCGCAACTACCTTGACTGGATCCTGTCGATCCCGTGGGGTGTGAAGTCGCGGGTCAAGAAAGACTTGGGCCGCGCGCAGGGCATTCTGGACAAAGATCACTACGGTCTTGAGAAGGTCAAAGAGCGGATTGTTGAGTATCTTGCCGTGCAGCAGCGCAGCCAGAAACTCAAAGGCCCGATCCTGTGCCTTGTTGGTCCACCGGGTGTTGGTAAAACCTCGCTGGGTAAATCTGTTGCCAAGGCAACGGGGCGTGAATTTATCCGCATCAGCCTTGGTGGCGTGCGTGATGAATCCGAAATCCGCGGCCACCGTCGGACCTATATCGGCTCCATGCCCGGTAAGATCATTCAGGCGCTGAAAAAGGCGAAAACCACGAACCCGCTGATCCTCTTGGATGAGATTGACAAGATGGGGCAGGACTTCCGTGGCGATCCAGCCTCGGCGATGCTGGAAGTGTTGGATCCGGAACAGAACGGCACCTTTGTCGATCACTATCTGGAGGTCGAATATGACCTGTCGAACGTGATGTTCCTGACCACCTCGAACAGCTACAACATGCCGGGGCCGCTGCTGGATCGGATGGAGATCATCCCGCTGGCCGGTTACACCGAAGACGAAAAGATTGAGATTGCCAAACAGCACCTCGTGCCCAAGCAGGTTAAAAACCACGGCCTCAAGAAAGATGAGTTCGAGGTGGATGACAGCGCCCTGACCGAAGTGGTCCGCCATTACACCCGCGAAGCGGGCGTGCGGAACATGGAACGTGAGGTCGGCAAGATGGCGCGGAAGGCGATCACCAAGATCGTCAAAGGCGAAGCACAGTCGATCAAGGTGGATGCTGAAAACATCGATGACTTCCTGGGCGTGAAGAAGTTCCGCTACGGTCTGGCCGAGAAAGAGGATCAGGTGGGTGTCGTGACCGGTCTGGCCTATACCTCGGTCGGTGGCGATCTGCTGCACATCGAGGCGCTGAAACTGCCGGGCAAAGGTCGGATGAAGACCACCGGTAAGCTGGGCGACGTGATGAAGGAGTCGATTGATGCGGCTTCGTCCTACGTGCGTTCGGTGGCACCGCAGATCGGTGTGAAACCGCCGCAGTTTGAAAAGTGGGACATCCACGTGCACGTACCCGATGGCGCCACGCCGAAAGACGGCCCTTCGGCCGGTCTGGCCATGGTGACCTCGATCGTTTCGGTGCTGACCGGCATTCCGGTTCGAAAGGACATCGCCATGACAGGTGAGGTCAGCCTGCGCGGCAATGCCATGCCGATCGGTGGCCTGAAGGAAAAACTGCTGGCCGCCCTGCGCGGCGGGATCAAAACCGTTCTCATCCCTGAAGAGAACGAAAAAGATCTGGCGGATATTCCCGACAACGTGAAAGACGGGCTGAAGATCATCCCGGTGACCCATGTGACCGAAGTGCTGAAGCTGGCGCTGACCGATACACCCGAAGCGATTGAGTGGGACGAGGCCGCTGAAGAAGCCGCCGCAGCCGCTGCGCTGAAGGATAAATCAGGACCCGGCGCCACCGCGCACTGATCCTGATCGGTTGATTGAGACAAAAACGCCCCCGGTCGACAGCCGGGGGCGTTTTCATTTGTGGCGCCAGTAACGGGCGATAGTCGGCAATAGCGCGGATGCTATGGCCGCGCCTTTGTGTCGGATTTGGCAACAATTTCATTAATTTCCGGGCAAATCTGGTGGCTTCTCTGGCTTTTTCCGGTGATTTGTGAATAGATGAGCAACAATAAAACGATAAAAATCGGCGCAGAGGCACCTCATGACACGCACGAGCACAAAGACGAGCAAGACCACCCGCAGTACCGCCACACGCAGCACCGCGGCCAAGACGACCCGCAAACCTGCGGCGAAATCGACCCTTCCGAAAACCCGCAAATCCAGCGCCGCAGCAACCCCAGCCGCAGATGCGCCAGAGGCCGTGGTGGTGCAGGAATCGGTTCCAGTGTCGGATCTGGGGGAGCTGAAGAAAGTTGAGCTGATCGAAATGATCGTGGAGCGCACCGGCGTTAAGAAACGCGATGCGAAACCAACCATTGAGGCAGCATTGCAGATCCTTGGTGAGGCGCTGGCCGAAGGGCGTGAGCTGAACCTACAGCCACTGGGCAAGATCCGCGTTAACCGGATGAAAAAACTGTCCAGCGCCCGGGTGATGACCTGCAAAGTGCGGCAGACCATCAAGGAAGAAACCACCGAACCGGAACCGCTTGCCGAAGCGGCGGAGTGACGCTAGACGGCGCGCCATCGGGTGATTAGCTCAGTGGTAGAGCGCTTCGTTCACATCGAAGATGTCAGGAGTTCAAATCTCTTATCACCCACCATCTTCTCCGTGATCTCATGATCTCAAAAGGCGCTCCCCAACCCGGGTTGAGCGCCTTTTTATTTCCTGGACCAACCCGGCACCATCTTGCCCGATGGGCAATGCGCATTTCCTTCAACACTCCTTTGGCTTGCGTAAAATAATTCCCGCATTGTAATGCATTGAAATGGCCCGCCTTAGGCGGGTAAAAGTGCAAGAAGTGAAATAAAGGCTGGTTTGCCAATGCTCCAAGGCTAAGTCGCAAGGAACGGGTGGCAGCATTGGCTGTCGTGGGATGAGACTGCAGAGGGAAAGACGCAATGAAAGTGTTCACGAAAATCTGCATCGGCGCTTCGGTGGTGCTGGGTGGATTTGCCGGCAACCTCCTGTCTCATCCTCAAGAAGCCTGGGCGCAGCAGTATCCTGAACGCACGGTGGAGGTTGTCACCCATGCCGACGCCGGTGGTGGCACCGATGTAACCACACGGATGATGATGCTGCGGGGGCGGCGGGAGTTGCGCACCGATATGGTGGTGGTGAACCGGCCCGGCAAAGGCGGCGCTGCTGCGCTGGCCTATATGATGTCTCAGGCCGCTGACGGCCATACGCTGCTGACCTTCACCAGCGGTCATGCAGCGGCAATTGCTTTGGGCCTCAGCGATGTGGGGGTTGGCGATTTGCGGGCCATTGCCCGGGGAACTGACGATCCGCAGATCCTGATGGCGCGTTGTGGCGCCTTTGAAGACGGCGCTGCGCTGATCGCGGCGCAGCAGGCGGGCAGCCTGACCTACGGCGTCACACAGCTGCGCGGCGTGGATGAGCTGACGGCCAAACTCTTTGCTCAGCGCAGCGACAGCCACATGCCGCAACTTTTGGTTTACTCGGGCGGGGCGACGCTGGCGCAGGCCGTAGTGGACGGCGCGGTGCAGGTTGCAGTGCTCAACTACGGTGAGGCTGGGGGCCAGCTAGAAGGTGGCAGCCTTTGCCCCCTGATCGTTCTGGCAGAGGACCGCATGTCCCAACTACCGAACACCCCAACAGGGCAGGAGCTGGGGGTTGAGCTGGCGCTATCGACGGTGCGGGGTTTTGCCGTGCATCGTGATACACCAGATGATGTGGTCGCCCAATTAGAGGAAGCGTTGTTAACAGCAATGCGTCATCCGCTCTATCAGGGGTATCTGACCTCGGTCGGATTGGACGAAAAATCGGTTGCAGGAGCGGAGATCTGGGGCGAACAGATCAAAGCGATGGTATCGCAGATGCAGCAGAGTTTCGGTGAGCTGAAGTAGCGCTATGCCAACGGTCGTCTAAGGTTGAGAAACTTTTTATCACCGAAATGCAAAACGCCCCTTGCAGCGCCCCAAAGGTTTGGATAAACCGCGCCTCACGGGTCGTTAGCTCAGTTGGTAGAGCGCTTCGTTTACACCGAAGATGTCGGGAGTTCGAGCCTCTCACGACCCACCATTCCCCCTTCTATGAATGCTCTACCTTGGTGACACTGGGTCGCTTGCCCCTGCTGTAACTCGGAATGCTCCTCCGAAAATTCAAATCCTATAGGGGCCAACCGCGTAGATAGCTGACTTTCAGCTCTGTGCTGTTTTCCAGATTTGATCAGGGCTCTGGTTTGTATTGCAGACCATCACAGGTCACCGCCGCTTGAGTCCGCGAACCGCCCAAAACCAGCGCCAGACAGAATTCGGAAAAAAGTGTGACAGCCCCCCTTGCACCTGCCTGAGGCTTTGGATAGACAACGCCTCACGGGTCGTTAGCTCAGTTGGTAGAGCGCTTCGTTTACACCGAAGATGTCGGGAGTTCGAGCCTCTCACGACCCACCATTTTTCCTTTAAATCAGCCGCTTAGATCACTTGGTCGGTGTTGCGTTTGCTCTGTTGCCATCAGATCTCTGCATTTGTGCACAGATCCTGTCGGGCGATGGGGATTTTGCAGTTCTGCTAACGCTCTATGTTGGGTCTCAAAGGAGGCACCGATATGAGTTGGAACCCACTGCTAGATATTCACACGCCAATTGGCGATCAGGTGGATCAGATTGAAACCGTCATTGTGCCGCGCGCGCGTGATCTGGGTGGCTTTGAGGTGCGCCGCGCCCTGCCGCATGGGCGTCGCCAGATGGTTGGACCGTTTATTTTCTTTGATCAGATGGGGCCGGCCGAGTTTCTGACCGGGCAGGGCATCGATGTGCGCCCACATCCCCATATTGGGCTGGGCACGGTGACCTACCTCTACAAAGGGCGGCTGCATCATCGAGATTCCCTTGGCACCGATCAGTGGATCGAACCCGGTGCCGTGAACTGGATGAAGGCTGGCTACGGCATCACCCATTCTGAACGCACCGATGAAGAGATGCGCGAAAAACCGTTCAACATGTTTGGCATTCAGACGTGGCTGGCGCTGCCGGAAGGCCATGAAGATGACGCGCCCCTGTTTCATCACACACCCAAAGCGGACCTGCCGATCCTGGAAGGCGAGGGCAAGGAAATGCGCCTGATTCTGGGGCACGCCTACGGTGTTGAGGCCCCGGTGCCGATGCCATTTGATGTGTTCTACGGCGACGTGAAGATGCAGGCCGGGGCGCAGCTGCCATTGCCAGACGATCATGAGGACCGCGCGGTCTATGTGATTGAGGGGGAGGTCAGCCAAGCCGGTCAGACCTATGAACCGGGCCGCATGCTGGTGTTCCGTCCGGGCGATTCCATTTCCATCACCGCAGGCGGGCAGGGCGCGCGGGTGCTGATTCTGGGCGGCGAAATCCTGAACGGACCGCGCCACATCTGGTGGAACTTCGTCGCCTCCAGCAAAGAAAGGATTGAGGCCGCAAAAGAAGCCTGGCGTGCAGGGGATTGGGCCCATGGTCGATTCCAGCTGCCCCCCGGCGATGACGGCGAATTCATCCCTCTGCCCGATTGATTTGGTGGCGGTGAAAAGAAAATTTCGCCGCCATCCTCAATGAAAAAAGGGGGCTCACCGCGGGGCGGAAACTTTTGTGATTTTTGTGACATGATCCGCTTGACGCCACCGGTGGCTCAGCATAAACACCCCTCACGCTCAAGACGATGAGCGAACAGTGAGCGGTTGTAGCTCAGTTGGTTAGAGTACCGGCCTGTCACGCCGGGGGTCGCGGGTTCGAGCCCCGTCAACCGCGCCACTTCTTCCTTCGGGAAGAAACAAAGCACCCTCCGGGGTGCTTTTGTGGTTTTAGGACCTGTGGATTTTTGGCGCCGCCCCGGTCAGTCCCTTTGGTCAGGACGGGTAGTGATACCCAAGGTGGGTTTCCAGTTTCATATCCAACGCTCTGCGCATGAAGGCGCGGTCCTCTTCTGACATCTCACCCGGGGTCTCACCACGTTGTTCGCGTGGAACCGACAGGTTGAAGCGATTGCCCAGACGACGGTTCACCGTTTTGATGAAATCGCGCTGCATCGACAGCTCCGCAGCCTCTGCCAGCCAGCGCACGAACCCTTCGGGATCCGCCTGCACCGATTCCGCCCGCACCAGCGCCATATTGCAGGACCGGTTCAACATGCCCAGCAGGCAGGCCATCTTGACCGAGCGCATTTGGAACAGGTTTTCAAACGGGCGGCCGGTGATCGGGTGGCGGTCAAACTGCAGCTCCAGCCCTTGCGTTTGGCCTTTCATTTCGCCCACCACCTCTTCGAAATCCGCTTCTCTGTCGACAATGCCGCGCCAGGGGGTGCGGATGAAGGTTGAGAAATCATTGGCCTGCAGGGCCGGGTCCAGATGCCAGGGACGTTTGTGCATCGACAGCGCCCAGGCCTCAGCGTTGCGCACCACGCCGATCATCAGGAAATCACGGGGGATCGCCACCATATGCGGCACCGCATGTTTCCAGCCCAGCGATTCCGTGCGCACGATATGCAGGTTTTTCTCGATCATCTTGCGCACCAGATTGGTGGCAGATCCGCGTTCTCCGAACACTTGGAAATGGGTCAACGGCACTGAATGAGGGCGGTTGAGGTGATAGCCCGTTTCCTGAAATTCCTTGGAGACCATAAATCGCTTTCCTTGCAGTTTCGGGTCAAATGCCCCGGCATCTTCGCGACCATATTTTAATTCTCAAATTGCTTCAAACGGGTTAGACCAAAGGGGACTAACGCCGTGTGAAACAACGGTGAAATCAAAAACCGAAGCGGGTAGGGCCTATGCAGTCGACAGCAGCCATCGTCACCATGGTGCGGGATGATCATTTCTTCCTCAAGGCCTGGCTGCGCCACTATGGTCCGATCTTCGGGCGCGAAAACCTCTACATCGTGAACCATGGCCGTGGCCGGGGGGTGGAGGAACTGGCCGAGGGCTGCAATATTATCGGCATTCCCGGCGATCCGCATAAGAACTTTGATATGAAGCGCTGGCGGCTTTTGAACAACCTCGTGATGGGGCTGCGCAGCTACTACAATCATGTGATCGTTGGCGACGTGGATGAGCTGGTGGTCATCGACCCCGAAGAAGGTAAAACGCTGCTGGAATATCTGGAAGAGCAGCCGATCCGCCGGGTGCTGACGCCGCTGGGGCTGGAGGTGATCCACCGTATTGATGTCGAGCCTGAGGCGATCACAGACACAATCCTGGGCCCGCGCCGCCACGTGCGACTGGCGCCGCATTACTCCAAACCTTGCGTGATTTCCGCCGGGACTAAGATCGCCCGTGGTGGCCATTTCACCCAATACGGCAAGCTGTTCACGCCAGATTGCCTGTACCTGATGCACCTGAAGTTCTGCGATTTCCCGGAATATGTCGCCGCCATGGATCGCCGCAACGCCGTCACCGGTGAAATTGGCGATGACATCAAGGAAATCTCAATTGGCCGCCATTGGTTTGCTGAGGCCCGCGGCGAAGATCGCGCCACCTTTGAGGGCTTTGCTGATCTCGAAATGGTCGAAGGTTTTGACATGCGGCCCTACCGTCGCAAGATGCAGCGCAGTTTCGGGCCGCGCGGCGACACCGGTTTTTACAACTTTGCCCGGCCGGATTATCAGCTGCAGTTTCATCTGCCTGAGCGGTTTTCCGGGATCTTCTGAAGCTATGGCAAAAAGCGGTTGAGCGCCGCCAGCGTCTCCTCCGGATGGGTGTCGGGGAAGAAATGACCACCGGGCACCGCTTCGGCTCGTAGATCGCTGCAGCGCGCCTGCCAGGTTGCGGGCACATCGTAGGCCTTTGCCATCGCCCCATCCGCCCCGTAGAGCACCAGCGTCGGGCAATGGACCTGCCGGTCCAGATCCGCTGCGTCCAGATCAAAATCCACCTCTAGGGCGGCACGGTAATCGTTGCACATGCCGCGCACCACCTCCGGATCCGCCCAGGCTGCGCGATAGGCGGCCATCTGGCCCGCGTCAAATCCATCAGGATCCGCCGCGCCCCAACCCTGCAGACAGGACATGAAATAGGCCTCCGGGTCGGCGGAAATCATGGTTTCCGGCAGTGGCGAAGGTTGGGCCAGAAAGAACCAGTGATAATAGGCCTTGGCCACATGGCGGTTAAGATCGCTGAGCAACAGATGCGTTGGCACAATGTCCATCATCGTCAGGCTCTGCACCGCCGCTGCGTTGTCCAGCGCCATGCGATGCGCGGTGCGCCCGCCGCGGTCATGGCCCACCAGATGAAACCGCGCAAAGCCCAAATGCGCCATCAGATCAACCTGATCCAGCGCCATTTGGCGAAAGCTGTAATCTGCAACCTCCTGCGGCTTGCCTGAGGCGCCATAGCCGCGCAAATCCGGCGTCACCACTGTGAACCGCGCGGCCAAAGCATCGGCGATCGGGCCCCACATGGCGCGGGTCTGTGGGAAGCCATGCAGCAGCAACAAGCCCGGCCCGCTGCCGCGCAGATCATAGGTGATATCAACTCCGTTCACCTGCTGTGTTCCGCTTTGCATCAGCTGTTCCTTTGTGAGTATTTGGGGATCGTTGAAAGGCGCTTTCATCGTTTCAAAAATACTCTGGGGGGATGAATTGCTGAAAGCAAGAAGGGGGGCAACGCCCCCCCTCCATATTCGTTCAGTTCTGCCAGGTTTACTTGGCGATCGCATCCATGATCCGCGCCCAGCTGCGGATGCCCTTGTGGAAACTCTTCAGGTCGTATTTCTCATTCGGCGAGTGGATGGCATCATCGTCATTGGCATAGCCCACCAGCATCGAATCAAGGCCCAGGATGGTGTTGAAGTATCCAACCACCGGGATCGAGCCGCCCATGCCGGTGAACACGGCCTCGCGGTTCCATTCGTCCGACAGCGCGCCACGGGCGGCTTCGAACTCGGGGCGGTCTAGGTTCATCACTGAGGCGGGCGAGCCTTCCAGGTCGTTGTCCCATTCGACGCTGATATCGGTCGACAGGCGGTCCTCAACGTGTTTGCGGATCTTGTCGCGCAGCTTGTCAGGGTCCATATCGCCGACCAGACGGCAGGTGATTTTACAATGTGCCTTCGACGGCAGTACGGTTTTGGAACCAACACCGTTGTAGCCACCCCAGAGGCCGTTCACCTCCAGCGTTGGGCGGGCCCATTGCTGCTCCAGTGTCGAATAGCCTTTTTCGCCATGGGCTTTGGTGTAGCCGACGGAGTTCAGATACTCCGCCTCATCAAAGCCGCAGTTTTCCCACTGACGCAGCTGGTCTGCGGGCACTTCATGCACACCTTCGTAGAACCCTTCAACGGCAACAGCACCGGTTTCATCGTTGTAGAAACTGTCGACAATCCGCGACATCTCGCGCAGCGGGTTCAGGCCAGGGCCGCCGTAGTGACCCGAGTGTAGATCAATGCGCGGGCCGGTCAGGGTGAACTCATCCTTCAGCATGCCGCGCAGCTGCGAGGCAATCGACGGCACGCCGCGCGACACCATTGAGGTGTCACAGACCAGCGCCAGATCGGCCTGCAGTTCTTCGCGGTGGGCCTCAAGGAACGGGATCAGCGAGGGCGAGCCTGATTCTTCTTCGCCTTCGAAGAAGAAGGTGATGCGGCAGGGCAGTGTGCCATGTACGGCCTTCCAGGCGCGGCAGGCCTCAACAAAGGTCATAAGCTGACCCTTGTCATCGGAGGAACCGCGGCCGCGGATCACCGTGCCATGTTCGGTCTCTTCGAGCTGCGGCTCAAACGGCGGGTTGTCCCACAGATCCAGCGGATCCACCGGCTGCACATCATAGTGGCCGTAAAACAGCACATGCGGCGCGCCTGCGGGGGCGTCGTTGATGTGGCCCACAACCATCGGATGGCCCGGGGTTTCACGTTTGGCGGCGTCGACGCCCATGGATTTCAGGTCTGCCACCAGCCAGTCCGCTGCGCTGTCGCAGTCGGCTTTATAAGCAGGGTCGGTCGAAATCGAAGGGATTCGCAATAGATCCATCAGACGTTCGGTTGCGGTGCTGATGTCCTCATCAATCTGGGACAATACGGGTTCCAGCGCCATTGGCTTCTCCTTTTTGTTGAAGGGGGCGCGAAAATCGCCTGCCACTTCCTCTGCGGCGCAAAGTAACAGCGCTTTTGGGGTTGTCCACCGGTACGCTTGATGCAAGTCAAAGCGAAAAGGAGCGTCAATTTGTAATCTTTTTTGCAGATTGCCGTCGTAGTATATGATACTACAAAATGTGAATATGTTACGTGATGGGATGTAACGGTTGAAAATCGCCCATCAGACGAACCGCCGAGCCAGAATAAGGACGAGCCAAGTGGATTATACTGCCAAACTCGATGACGCGCTGAACAAGCTGCACGAAGAAGGGCGTTACCGTACCTTCATTGATATCGAGCGGGAGAAGGGGAATTTCCCCCATGCCATGTGGACCCGTCCTGATGGCGACAAGCAGCCGATCACCGTGTGGTGCGGTAATGATTACCTTGGCATGGGCCAGCATCCCGTGGTTCTGGCCGCGATGCATGAGGCCGTGGATGCCACTGGCGCAGGTTCTGGTGGGACACGCAACATTTCCGGCACTACGGTTTATCACAAACGGCTGGAGGCGGAACTGGCGGATCTGCACCGCAAAGAGGCGGCGCTGCTGTTCACCTCAGCCTATATCGCCAATGACGCGACACTGTCGACGCTGCCCAAACTGTTCCCCGGGTTGATCATCTACTCGGATGAGCTGAACCACGCCTCGATGATCGAAGGGGTGCGCCGCAATGGCGGGGCCAAGCGTATTTTCCGCCACAATGATGCGGCCCATCTGCGTGAACTGCTGGCGGCGGATGATCCTGCGGCCCCCAAACTGATTGCTTTTGAGTCCGTTTATTCGATGGACGGCGATTTTGGTCCGATTGAAGAGATCTGCGATCTGGCGGATGAGTTTGGCGCGCTGACCTATATTGATGAGGTCCATGCTGTTGGCATGTACGGCCCGCGTGGTGGCGGCGTTACCGAGCGTGACAACCTTGCCCACCGGATCGACATCATCAATGGCACCCTGGCCAAAGCTTATGGCGTGATGGGCGGCTACATTGCGGCGTCGGCGAAAATGTGTGACGCGATTCGCTCCTACGCGCCGGGCTTCATCTTCACCACCTCACTGCCGCCGGCTGTTGCGGCGGGTGCTGCGGCCTCAGTTGCGCATCTGAAGCAAGATCAGGAACTGCGTGAACAGCACCAGACCCAGGCCAAAATCCTAAAGCTGCGGCTCAAGGGTCTGGGCCTGCCGATTATCGATCATGGCAGCCATATCGTGCCGGTGATTGTCGGCAATCCTGTGCACACCAAACTGATGAGTGACATGCTGCTGGAAGGCTTCGGCATCTATGTCCAGCCGATCAATTTCCCGACTGTGCCACGCGGCACGGAACGTTTGCGCTTCACCCCATCGCCGGTGCATGGGCCTGAGGAAATGGACAAGCTGGTCAAGGCTCTGGACGAGCTATGGTCGCATTGTGCGCTGAATCGTGCCGATATGAGTGCCTAAAACCATATCTGGTGTAAAAAACCTTGCCATATGCTACGCTGAGCGAAACAAAGGTCACGTTCGAATCGTGACGGTTCTGAGGGCGAATCGCTGATAGGGCAGTGGGGATGATAAGGCGTAAAGCACCGAAAATTTCGGAAGACGATGTCGTGAAGCCTATGGGCTTTGACGACTTTGAGCAGCGGCTCGGCGATATGATGCGCGGGGAGCGCGCCACCATGGGCAAGTCGCTGCTGGATGTTCAACGGGAATTGCGCATCAAAGCGGCCTATGTGGCTGCCATCGAAAACTGTGATCCTTCTGCCTTTGATACGCCCGGTTTCATCGCGGGCTACGTGCGATCCTACGCCCGCTATCTGGGGCTTGACCCGGAAGAGGCTTTTGCAACCTTTTGTGCGGAAAGCGGCTTCACCACCGCCCACGGCATGTCCGAAGCGGCCTCCGGCCTGCGCCGCAAAGAAGTGATCGCCAGCCCCAGCCTTGGCGCCAATGATCCGTTTGCATCGTCGACAACCCCGTTCGCCCCGGCCAAAGACGGCTTTTTTGCCAACATCGAACCTGGCGCGATTGGATCGTCCCTGGTGCTGCTGGGATTGATCGCGGCGATTGGCTATGGCGGCTGGTCGGTTTTGAATGAAATCCAGCGGGTGCAATTCGCCCCGGTGGAGCAGAGCCCGAATGTTCTGGCGGAACTGGATCCGGTTGCGCCAAGCCTGCCGTCTGAGGCGGCGCAGGGGGATGTTGCTGTTGCAGGTGTCTTCACACCTCCGGCAGATGCGCTGGACCGCCTTTACCGTCCGCAGGCCCTGGATGTGCCTGTGCTGGTGGCGCGGGATGCACCGATTTCGACGCTGGACCCCACGATGGTAGGCAGCTTTAAGCCAGAGGAGCCGCAGATCGATTTTGCGGCCATGTCTGCAGATCCTGAACCGCCAGCCCCCAGCGTGCCGCAGGTTGTCGAAGCCGCTGCACCCGGTGTGGAGATGGTGGCAGTACGTCCCGCTTGGGTGCGGGTCCGTGCTGCCGATGGCTCGGTCATCTTCGAAGGCATTATGGAACCGGGTGACACCTGGAAGGTGCCGCAAACCGAAGAGGCGCCGACCCTACGGGTGGGCGAAAGCGGTGCGATTTACTTTACCGTCAATGGCGAACACTACGGTCCTGCCGGTCCGCGTGGTGTCGTGACCGCAAAACTGGCGCTGTCGGTTGATAACCTGACCGCCAAATACACCGTTGCCGCGCTCGAAGATCATCAGGAGCTGGCCAGCACCGTTGCGGAACTGCAGCGCTAGGGCAGGCGAAGGCCACCTACCTAAATATGCACATCGATATGCGGCGCTGAGGCAATTGCAGCAGCGCCGTTCTCGCACTATGTAAGGGCCAAAGCCTTAGCCCACCGATGGGAACCGATCCATGTCGCTGAACCACGTCCGCCCTTGGCGCAACATCTATCGCCGCGAAAGCCGCCAGATCCATGTGGGCAACGTGCCTGTGGGGGGCGGTGCGCCGATCTCTGTGCAGACGATGACCAACACGATCACCTCGGACGCCAAGGCAACGATTGAACAGGTGTTGCGGGCCGCGGATGCAGGGGCCGACATTGTGCGCGTCTCTGTGCCGGATGTGGACAGCTCCAAAGCGTTGAAAGAGATCGTGAAGGAAAGTCCGGTGCCAATCGTGGCGGACATCCATTTCCACTACAAACGCGGCATTGAGGCTGCTGAGGCCGGTGCTGCCTGCCTGCGGATCAACCCGGGCAACATCGGCAGTGAAAAGAAAGTCAAAGAGGTCATTCAGGCCGCACGGGACAACAATTGTTCTATGCGGATCGGTGTGAACGCCGGGTCTTTGGAAAAACACCTGCTGGAAAAATACGGTGAACCCTGTCCGGATGCGATGGTCGAAAGCGGCCTGGATCACATCAAGATCCTGCAGGACAATGACTTTCACGAGTTTAAGATCTCGGTCAAAGCCTCGGATGTTTTCATGTCCGCTGCGGCCTATCAGCAGCTGGCCGATGCCACCGATGCGCCGATCCATCTGGGGATTACCGAGGCGGGCGGGCTGATGTCCGGCACGGTGAAATCCGCCATTGGTCTGGGCCAACTTCTGTGGATGGGCATTGGCGATACCATGCGTGTCAGCCTGTCCGCCGACCCGGTGGAAGAGGTGAAAATGGGCTTTGAAATCCTCAAATCCCTAGGCCTGCGGCATCGCGGCGTGAACATCATTTCCTGCCCCAGCTGTGCGCGTCAGGGGTTTGATGTGATCAAAACCGTGGAAACGCTGGAACGCCGTCTGGAGCATGTGAAAACCCCGATGAGCCTTAGCATCATCGGCTGTGTGGTGAATGGCCCGGGCGAAGCGTTGATGACCGATGTCGGGTTTACCGGCGGCGGGGCTGGCAGCGGCATGGTCTATCTGGCCGGTAAAGCCAGCCATAAGATGAGCAATGACCAGATGGTGGATCACATCGTGGAAGAGGTGGAAAAACGCGCCGCCGCGATTGAAGAAGAGGCGGCGCAAGACGCTGCTGAGTAACCATCAACCGTTTGTTGGAAAGCATAAAGGCAGCCCCGGGGGGGCTGCCTTTTGTCGTTTGTCGGGTTTACCGGCGCTTACATTTCAGCGCGGATGGCTGCGATCAGTTCCTGCATGCCGTTCAGGGGCACATAGCCACGCAGCATCTGGTCCTGGATCACAAAGGTCGGCGTGCCCGAAATCGACAGGGCGCTGGCAACCTGATGGGTGTCGGCGATCTGCTGGCTCACCTCTGGATCATCGATCATCGCCAGGATCGCGTCGCCATCCAGACCCAGCTTGCCGGCAACCTTTTTCAGCGACCCTTCAGTGACCTTGCCGCGATACTGCATCAGCGCATCGTTCATACGGGCATAGGCGTCATCGCCGGCCACCTTGCGGGTGGCGATTGCAAAGCGTGAGGCCAGAACCGACTCCTCACCGAGGATCGGAAACTCTTTTACGATGAAGCGGATGTTCTTGTCACCGGCGATCAGCTGTTTGACTTCCTCATGGGCCTTTTTGCAGTAGCCACAACGGTAGTCCAGAAACTCAACCATCACGACGTCGCCTTCAGGGTTGCCCGCTTCAAAGTCGCGGTCATCCTCAAACAGCGCTGGTGCCAGTTGACGGACCAGCAATTGATCATTGGCCGCTTCCAGCTCAGCCTGCTGCTGCTGATACAGCTCATAGGCTTCGATGATAACTGCAGGATTTTCCAGCAGGTAGCTGCGCACGGCTTGGCCAAAAGCATCACGTTCCGCCGCGTTCATCGCGCTCAGGTCCAAGGCCTGCGCCGGCAGGGCAAGGGTGGCAAACGTGGCAACGCTGGCAAGGAGCTTCTTCATGGTCATTTCCTTTTTTTCTTTTTGGCCTGAGCCTCAGATGCAGAGAGCACATCCTGAGCGCGAAGCCAAGGGGCAGAGCCGCGCGGCAAAAGACTGGCGGCGCGTTTGGAATGGATCAGGGCATTGTCGAATTGGCTGAGCAGGGCATAGCGTTCTGCCGTCAGGAGCGAGGCCATGCCCATCTGGCCCAGTTGGGCATAGGCGGTGGCCATGTCGCGCAGAACGCCGCTGTTGCGGAAATCCTTCTGGCGTGCCTTTTCCAACACCCCCAGCGCGGTTTTCGGCTGTTTCGTCAGCAGCAAGGCCCGGCCTTGGCCACCGAGGATCAGCGCGTTGTTCGGCGCCAGGCTAGCGGCCTTGCTATAGGCGTTGACGGCGGCGTTCAGTTGCAGGCTCTCCAACAGGATCTGGCCACGCAACTCTTGCAGATAGGGGTCTTTGGGGCGGGTTGCGACGGCCTTGTTGATATGGCTGATCGCCTTTTCGGTCTGCGAATTGCGATGATAGGCCACCGCCTGTCGCATCAGTTTGATGTCTTGGCTTGCACTGTCTTTGGCGCGGCGCAGGGTCCAGCTGGGCGCCCGCAAAAAGGCCGAGAGTTTGCCTTGAGCGCGGGCGAACCAGTAGTCTGCCGTTTTGCTGTCCGCAGGTTTCTTGGTCACCGCACTGCTGAGGGCGGTCACCGCCCGCACGCGGTCCCGGCTGAGCGGGTGGGTGCGGGCATAGGGATCCTGACGATGCTCGCTCAGCAACTCCTGCCCACGAAAGAGGTTTAGCACCTCAAGGAAGGCTTTCGGATCAATGTTTGCCGCCGCCATATACCTAATGGCGGATGCATCCGCGGCGCTTTCTTCCGCCCGGGTATGCCCCTTAAAGACACGTTCTGCAGAACTGGCGGATCCCAGCGAAATCCCGGTGGCGGCACTTGGGTCAGCCCCTGCCGCCGCGGCCGCCACTGCCAGCGCCAGCCCCAGCGCCGCTGCTGAGCGGGCCGCGCGGGCGTTTTGCGGTCGACGCGCCAGATGCCCGTTGGCGATATGGGCGGCCTCATGGGCCACAACAGCCTGCAATTCGGCTGCGGATTTCATTTTCAGGATCAGGCCGGAGTGTAGGAAAATATGGCGATTGTCGACGACAAAGGCGTTTAGCGACGGATCCTTGATGACCAGCACTTTGATCGAACCGGCTGACAGGCCGGCCGCATCCAGCACCGGTTTGGCCAACCGACCTAAGGCGTATTCAATATCGGGATCGCGCAACAGCGTTGCCGCCAGCGTCGCAATTGGCTGCAGCACCAGCACAGCCGCCACCATAATAACTTTCACCAATCCGGTCATTGACGCTGCACCTGTTTCACAGTCAAAGGGCATAAAGTGACGGCAGCATGGGAGATAGCGATGCGGAACTCAAGGCGCTCTGAGGTGGATCCCTTTATTGTGATGGATGTGATGGAGGCCGCGCGCGCCGCTGAGGAGGCAGGCCGCGACATTATCCATATGGAAGTGGGGCAACCGGGCACCGCAGCGCCCGCCGCGGCCCGCGCCGCCCTGGCGCAAGCGATGGAGCAAGGCAGCCTGGGCTACACGGTTGCTTTGGGCCTGCCGGAACTGCGCAAGCGCATCGCGCGGATGTATGGCGACTGGTACAATGTGGATCTGGATTGGAACCGTGTGGTGATCACACCGGGCTCCTCCGGCGCGTTTCTGCTGACCTTCACCTCGCTCTTTGACACGAGCGATCGCGTCGGCATCGGCGCCCCGGGCTACCCGTCTTATCGCCAGATCCTGTCCGCCCTCGATCTGACACCGGTGGACCTGCAAAGCTCGACCGCGAACCGGTTGCAGCCGGTGCCCGCGGATTTTGCCGATCAGAACCTCAACGGTCTGATGGTGGCCTCCCCGGCGAACCCCTCGGGCACCATGCTGGATCGCGGTGCGATGCAGGGCTTGATTGACGCCTGTCAGGCGGGTGGGGTCAGCTTCATCTCGGATGAGATCTACCATGGCATCGAATATGAGGCGAAGGCGGTCACCGCACTGGAATTGACCGATGACTGCTATGTCATCAATTCTTTCTCCAAATATTTCTCGATGACCGGCTGGCGCTGCGGCTGGATGGTGGTGCCCGAAGACCATGTGCGCGTCATCGAACGTCTGGCGCAGAACATGTTTATCTGTTCACCTCACGCCAGCCAGATCGTCGCCCTGCACGCGATGGATTGCGAGGAGGAGCTGGAAGCCAACATGCAGGTCTACCGCAAGAACCGGCAATTGATGTTGGAGGGGCTGCCAAAGGCAGGCTTCACCAAAATCGCCCCACCGGATGGCGCCTTCTTCGTCTATGCCGATGTCAGCGACCTGACCACAGACAGCCGCGCCTTTGCCGCCGAGATCCTGGAACAGGCAGGCGTTGCCGTTACGCCTGGCCTTGATTTCGATCCGGTGCGTGGCGCCGGTACGCTGCGGTTTTCCTATGCGCGTGAAACCGCGCAGATCGAGGAAGGCCTGTTGCGGCTGCAGCGTTTTATGGCAGCGCGCAGCGCCTGAGGCAGCTGCGAGACCTTGAGTATTTAAGAAACAGTGAAGAGCGCGGTCAGCGGTTTGCGGCAGCCCTTCGCTTTTCTGGTCTGTTTGGCTAGGCTGGTCGGCAACGAGAACGGGGGCGAATCCGGTGAGCAGGCTGATCAAGATTTGGATGGTGGCCCTGTGGTCGATGCTGGCAGGCATGGCGCAGGCGCAGGAGTTGAGCGGTCTGGCCCGGGTTGAGGTGGGGCGCTCGCAGATCACGGATACCCGAGGCGGTGGGATCGAGTTGCGGCTTGGCCTGACCCAAGGCGTGCCTTACCGGGTTTACACGCTGGAAGCGCCGGAGCGGCTGGTGCTGGACTTTCGTGAGGTGGACTGGCGCGGTGTGACGCAGGAGGCGCTTTTGAACGCCGATGCGGTTGAGGGCTTGCGCTTTGGGGGCGTGCGCCCCGGCTGGTCGCGGATGGTGGTGGACCTGGCGGGACCGCTGGCCATTGAGACCGTGGAGATGGTGCTGGACGACAGCACCGGCGCGGCGGATCTGACTGTGGCGCTGAGTGCTGTGAGCGCGGAGCGTTTCACCGAGGTTTCAGGCGCGCCCTATGATCCGCGCTGGGATCTGCCGCCGGTCAGTGGCATGGCCAAGGTGACTGCGCTGCCCGGTGAGGGCCCCTTGCGGGTGATGCTGGATCCCGGCCACGGCGGCATTGATCCAGGCGCCGAGCGGGATGGCTATAATGAGAAAGAGCTGATGCTGTCCTTTGCGCTGGAGCTTAAAGAAACGCTTTTGAGATCAGGCGGTTTTGAGGTGATGCTGACGCGGGACGAAGATCGCTTTGTCTCACTGGAACGCCGTGTTGCCCTGGCGCATGAGCAGGGTGCCCATGTCTTTATCTCACTGCACGCCGATGCCTTGGCCGCCGGTCAGGCGCATGGTGCAACGGTGCATCTGCTGTCTGACAGCGCCTCTGACGCGGCTTCGGCCAAATTGGCGGAGCGCCATGACCGCGATGATATCCTGTCGGGCGTGGATCTGACCGGCCAGGACGATGTGGTGGCGGATGTTCTGCTGGATCTGGCGCGGCAGGAAACCAAGCCGCGCGCCAAACGGCTGGCTGAGGCCATGGTGGAGGGGATCCGGGCCACTGGCGCGCCGATGAACAAACGGCCGCTGCGCCATGCAGGGTTTTCGGTGCTAAAGGCGGCCGATATCCCTTCGGTCCTCTTGGAGGTTGGCTTTATGTCCAGCCCCCGGGATCTGGAAAACCTGACCAATCGGCAATGGCGGATTTCTGTTGCTGCGGGCATTCGCGATGCGCTGCGGGCCTGGGCGCGGGAGGACGCGGCGCTGTCCCAATTGGTGCGGCAGTAGCCTCTCACAGGGCCCGGAGCAGCGGCAAAACATAGCCCAAGCGCTGCGTTTCACCCCAACTTGTTTTGACGCTCAAGGTGGGGGTGACTATAGAGTGGGCAGAACAAGACAAGGACGGCATTTGTGCTGAGGTTCATTCTATCGTTTTTCGGGGGCATCTTCACCCTGATCACCCTAGGAATTGCGGTCGCTGCGCTGAGCATCGGCTCGATTTTCTACATCTATGGTCGTGATCTGCCGAGCCATGAGGCGCTGGCGCAATATACGCCCCCGACCATCAGCCGGATCTATTCCGGTGAAGGGCGGATGATCGATGAATTTGCCAAAGAACGCCGCCTGTTCACCCCCGCCGAAGAGATCCCGGATCTGGTGAAATACGCCTTCATCTCGGCGGAAGATAAGAACTTCTACACCCACAAGGGCTATGATGCCCGCGGCATTGCCGCGGCTGCGGTTGAGGCGGTGCGCTCACGTGGTCAATCGGTGCGCGGTGCCTCGACCATCACCCAGCAGGTGATGAAGAACTTCCTCCTGGGCGGCGAACGCCGCATTGAGCGGAAGATCAAAGAGATCATCCTTGCGACCCGCGTGGAACAGACGCTGAGCAAAGAGCAGATCCTTGAGCTCTACATGAATGAGATTTTCCTCGGCCAGAACTCCTACGGGGTGACGGCGGCGGCGCAGACCTATTTCAACAAAACCCTCAGCGAACTCAGCCCGCATGAGGCCGCGACACTGGCGTCGATGCCGAAAGCACCGGGCAAATTCCACCCCGTGCGCAACAAAGAGCGTGTGCTGGCGCGGCGGAACTTCGTGCTGAAGGAAATGTCCGAAAACGGCTATATCACCGAAGCCGCCTATCTGGCCCAGAAAGAACTGCCGCTGCGTTCGGTGCAGAACGGCGATTTTGAAAGCTTCAAATCCGCCCTGCCACCGCGGGATTACTTCACCGATGAGATCCGCCGCCAGCTGAGCCGCGATTTCGGGGAGGAACAGTTCTTTTCCGGCGGGATGACCGTACGGGCCACTGTGGACCCTGATCTGCAGATCAAAGCCGCCGAAGCACTGCGCCGTGGGCTGGAGGATTATGACCGCAAACAAGGCGTTTGGCGTGGCACTGGTGTGACCATACCCGCCGATCAGCTGGGCAGCGAAGAGGCCTGGCGCGCTGCGTTGGCCGAAGCGGACGTGCCGCGTGACATCACGCTGAACGGCAAATGGCATCCGGCTGTTGTGCTGCGTCAGGGCAACAACGACGTGCGCATTGGTATCGAAGGCGTGGATGAGGGCGAGGACGGTCATTGGATCATCGGCAAAGATGTGACCTGGGCCGCACCTTTGCTAGAAGATGACAAAGTTGGCCGCAAGGCAAAAAACGCACCTGATCTTCTGAATGTTGGCGATGTGGTTCTGGTCCGTGCCCTGACCAAGGATGAAGATGGCAGCTTCGTGCGCTGGACCCTGCGCCAGGTGCCTGAAATCCAGGGTGGTTTCATGGCGATGGACGTCAACACCGGCCGTGTGATCGCGATGCAGGGGGGCTTCAGCTACCAGCATTCGGTGTTTAACCGCACCACCCAGGCGCAGCGTCAGCCGGGGTCATCGTTCAAACCCTTCGTTTACGCGGCAGCGCTGGACAGTGGCTATTCGCCGGCAACCATCGTGATCGACGCCCCGATTGAGGTGAACACACCGCAGGGTCTGTGGCGCCCCAAGAACTCGTCAAACAAATTCTACGGCCCCACGCCACTGCGCACCGGGATTGAGCAATCGCGAAACCTGATGACCATCCGTCTGGCGCAAGAGGTCGGCATGGATGTGATCGCCAACTACGCCGAACGTTTTGGCGTATATGACGATATGGGGCAGTTCCTGGCGAACTCACTGGGGGCAGATGAAACCACGCTGTACAAAATGGTGGCCGCCTATGCGATGTTTGCCAATGGCGGGGAGCGGGTTGAGCCGACGCTGGTGGACCGTATTCAGGACCGCTATGGCCAGACCATCTATCGCCACGATCAACGCGATTGTGTGGAATGTGAACTGGCTGAGCTGCCTGTGGATCAAAGCCCGCGCATTGTAAGCAACCGGGCCCGCGTGATGGATGAAACCACCGCGTATCAGCTGACCTCAATGATGAAAGGTGTGGTTGACCGCGGCACGGCGACTAACATTCGTGTTGGTGTGCCGATTGCTGGCAAAACCGGGACCACCAATGACTCACGCGATGTCTGGTTCGTCGGCTTTTCCTCCAACATCGTGGCAGGCTGCTACATGGGCCATGACAACCCGCGCCCGCTGGGCCGCGGCGCGTATGGCGGCACCATGTGTGGTCCGGTCTTTGCCGAGTTTATGAAAGAAGCGGTGCAGCGGTATGGCGGCGGCGCGTTTGAGGTGCCTGAGGGCGGCCGTTTCATCAAAATCGACCGCTTCACTGGTGAGCGCCTGCCAGATGAAGCCAGCGGTGAGGCCGTTGTGGCCGAGTTTTTCCGCGATGGTGAGGAGCCGCTCTTCGGGATCACCTTCGACGGTGGCTTTGCCATGGGTGCGAACCTGCCCCTGTTCAATGAGGTGCAGGAAGTCGGCCAAGAGGTTACCACCTCCACCGGGCGGACAACGGTGGTTGGGCCCAAGGCCAGCTTCGGTTCGGTCTCCTCGGGGGGTCTGTACTAGCGCACACATTTGCCTGATAATTCAAAGCACCCTGCGTCAGTGCGCAGGGTGTTTTTGTTTGCGCAGATCACGCCCTCTAGGCGGGCAGGCACAAATCGGCAATGCTGCGGGGGCGTTTGAACAGGATGGACAAAGCCCCATGACCGATTTCCTATTGCTTGCATTTACCTTTCTTGTGGCCGGGGTGGCCGCGGTGCCGATCGCCTCAAAACTGGGGTTAGGGTCGGTGCTGGGCTATTTGATCGCAGGGATTGCGATCAGCCCGGTTCTGGCGATCCTTGGGGTTGATGTGATTGCCATTCAGCACTTCGCCGAATTTGGCGTGGTCATGATGCTGTTCCTCGTCGGGTTGGAGTTGGAGCCCAAGGTTCTGTGGCAGATGCGTGCCCGCCTGTTGGGCCTTGGCGGCGGGCAGGTGGGCCTGACCACGGTTGCGGTTGCGGCTGTCGCCTTCCTTATGGGGCAGCCGTTTAACGTGGCTTTGGCCATCGGACTGGTGCTGGCGCTGTCCTCCACCGCGATTGTGCTGCAGACGTTGAATGAAAAGGGCCTGATGAAATCCGACGGCGGGCAGTCCAGTTTCTCCGTTCTGCTGACCCAGGACATCGCCGTGATCCCGATGCTGGCCTTCATCCCGCTGCTAGCGATGCCGGATCTGGTCAATATGGCACCGGGTCTGGAAGGTGCGGGCAGTTCGGGCCATGCCGGTGGTGACAGCGGCGGGTTTAGCCTAGTGGCTGGCTTGCCGGGCTGGCAGGTCACTTTGATCACACTTGGCGCCATTGCCTTTGTTGTGGTCGGGGGCATTTCGCTCACCTCACCGATTTTCCGCTTCATCTCAGCCGCCAACCTGCGCGAGTTGTTCACCGCTGCGGCGCTGATGATGGTGGTGGGCATCGCCCTTTTGATGACCCTTGTTGGTCTGTCGCCGGCGCTTGGCACCTTCCTGGCCGGTGTTGTTCTGGCGAACTCAGAATATCGCCATGAATTGGAAAGCGACATTGATCCCTTCAAAGGCCTGCTGCTGGGGCTGTTTTTCATGACGGTGGGGGCGGGGATCAACTTTGGCCTGCTGTTTGACAACATCCTGACCATTCTTGCGCTGACCCTTGGCCTGATTGCGCTGAAGGCCGCAATCCTGCTGCTGCTGGCCCGTCTGTTCAAGCTGGAGGGCGGCGATAAATGGCTGTTTGCGCTTGGCCTTGCACAGGCGGGTGAATTTGGTTTTGTGCTGCTGTCCTTCACCGTGGCCAATGCGGTGATCCCGGCGGCGATTGCGGATCAGCTGCTGCTGGTTGTGGCGCTGTCGATGCTGCTGACGCCGGCGCTGTTCATCCTCTATGATCGTGTCTTTGCAGCGATGGGTGTTGAGGATCAGGAACGCGAAGCGGATGAAATGCCCGATGGGGCCAAGATTATCATCGCGGGGGCCGGCCGCATAGGTGGGCTGGTCAACCGGATCGCGGAGGCGGCGGGCTATCAGCCCACGGTGATTGACTACAGTTCCAAACGGTTGGAGATCCTGAAAAAATTCGGCGTGAAACATTACTACGGCGATGCCACCCGGCCGGATCTGTTGCACGCGGCAGGGATCCAAGAAGCGAAGGTGCTGGTCATCGCCATTGATGACCGCGAAAAGATCAGCGAGTTGACCCATTACGTCAGCAAAAACTACCCGCATGTGCATATCGTGGCCCGCGCGGTGGACCGGGATCATGTCTATGACCTCTGGGCGCATGGCAGCCGCGACATCATCCGCGAAACCTACGACAGCTCTCTGCGTATGGGGCGCAGCCTGTTTGAGGCCTTGGGCATCGACCGTCCCATTGCAGAAGAAATGCTAGAGGTCTTCAATGAAACGGACCGCCGGGCCATGCTGGCTGTTGCGGATGCCCATAAGGTTGGCGTGGCCAGCCATGAAAACGATGAATACGTCGAAAGGGTGCGCTCAATGGTAGATGAATGGCAGTCCCAGCTGCAGGCCGATATTGAGGTGGTGCGCCAAGGTGGACCGCGCCCTTATCGGTCAAGTGATGGATAAGGATTTGAGTATTTAAGGAACATTGAAAAGGCGGCAGTAAAGATGCGGCGCTTGCCCCTGCTGCGCCACCTTGCTATCACGCAGCACTGACAAGAGATAAGCAGGATTGCCCCATGCGCGCCGAAGTTCAGAACATCGTTTCCGAGATTGAAAAGTCCCTGGCGCTGCTGCGTCAGCGGATGGATTATGAGACGGCGCAATTCCGCATGGAAGAGTTCAACGCCCGGGTTGAAGACCCGACGCTGTGGGACGATCCGGAAAACGCCCAGAAACTGATGCGCGAGCGTCAGACCCTGCTGGATGCGATCAAAACCCATGATGATATGCAGCAAGAGGTTGCCGATAACATCGAGCTGATCGAGCTGGGTGAGATGGAAGAGGATGATGAAGTCATCGCCGAGGCCGAAGCCGCGTTGAAGGCGCTGGTTGCCAAGGCGGCTGAGAAAGAGCTGGAAGCGCTCCTTAATGGGGAAGCAGACAGCAACGACACCTTCCTTGAAATCAACTCAGGCGCAGGTGGTACGGAAAGCTGTGACTGGGCCTCGATGCTGGCGCGGATGTATGTTCGCTGGGCAGAGAAGAAGGGCTATAAGGTCGAGCTGCAGTCGATGACCGCGGGCGAAGAGGCGGGCATCAAATCTGCCGCTTATAAGATCACCGGCCACAACGCCTATGGTTGGCTGAAGTCGGAATCGGGTGTGCACCGTCTGGTGCGGATCTCGCCCTATGACTCGGCTGCGAAACGACACACCTCCTTCAGCTCGGTCTGGGTCTACCCGGTGGTGGATGACAATATTGAGATTGAGGTGAACCCGTCCGATATCCGGATCGACACCTATCGCTCCTCTGGTGCTGGTGGTCAGCACGTGAACACCACAGACTCAGCCGTGCGGATCACCCACATTCCCACCGGTGTGGTCACCACCAGTTCGGAAAAATCGCAGCACCAGAACCGTGACATTGCCATGAAAGCGCTGAAATCGCGGCTCTATCAGATGGAACTGGACCGCCGTAACGCTGCTATCAATGAGGCGCATGAAAACAAGGGCGATGCCGGCTGGGGCAACCAGATCCGCTCCTACGTTCTGCAGCCCTATCAGATGGTGAAAGACCTGCGCACCAGCCATGAGACATCAGACACCAAAGGTGTGCTGGACGGTGATCTGGATGGGTTCATGGCCGCCACACTGGCGATGGATGTTTCCGGCAAAAGTCGCTCGGAAGCGCAGGCAGACGATTGATCTGACCAGCAGTCAACGTGAACGGTTGAGATGACAAAGCCGGGTCCAGTGACCCGGCTTTTTTGTTGCGGGTCTTGCGGTTAACACCGAAACCTCACATGGTTTGATGGCCCCTGTGACCCAAGTAATCGGATCGATTAGATGATTTTGGAAATCCGCCATTACACCTTGAAACCCGGCAAGCGGGAAGAGTTCATCTCCTATTTTGAAACCCGCAACCGCGAAGCCCTGCGCGAGGCTGGGATGCTGGTCTGGGGACCGGTGCGCGATCTGGAACATCCTGACAAGGTGCATTGGATGCGTGCCTTTGCTGACGAAGCAGCGCGTGAGCGGCTGAAAGAGGCGTTTTACAACGGTCCGGTCTGGTTGGAGGAAGTCGAGGCAAAGGCTATGCCGCTGATCGCGCATTATCAGGCGGATGTGGTCGAAACCACCGCTGGATTTGAGAACTTCGCAGGCGCCCCAACGCTCTGAAGCTAAGAGTTTTATGGCGTTTGGTCGTTGTCCATTAGGATAGCGTGCCGATAAAAGATTGTCTCTCAACGCTTTATCGGCAATCCTCATATTCGACCGGAGGAAGGTGATGGATATTCTCGACTGCGACGCGCTGGAACTTTCGGCGCTGCTGGAGGCAAGAGACCTCAGCGCGGTCGAACTGATGCGCGCCACGCTGGAGCGGATCACCGCCATCAATGACGATGTAAACGCCATTGTTGCCCTGCGCGATGGCGACCGGCTGTTGGATGAGGCGCGCGCCATTGATCAGACCGAGCGGCGCGGCTGGCTGCATGGGATCCCCTTGGCGGTGAAGGATTTGGCCAATGTCGAAGGGCTGGTCACCTCGATGGGCTCCCCGATGCAGGCGCGCACCGTGGCGCCGCAGGACAGCGTCTTTGTGGAACGGATGCGCCGGGCAGGGGGGCTGTTTATTGGCAAAACCAATGCACCTGAATTTGGCCTAGGATCGCATACCTTCAATGACGTCTATGGTGCCACCCGCAATCCTTATGATCTGACCCGGTCCTCTGGTGGATCCTCTGGCGGTGCCGCGGCGGCGCTGGCAACGCGGATGGTCAGCGTATCGGATGGGTCTGACATGATGGGATCGCTGCGCAACCCGGCGGCCTGGAACAACGTCTATGGTTTCCGCCCCAGCTGGGGCCGGGTGCCGTCTGATCCCGATAGTGAGCTTTTCCATAACCAACTGTCGACCAACGGGCCGATGGGCCGGTCCCCTGCAGATATCGCGGCCTTGCTGGAGGTGATGGGCGGTTGGGATATGCGCCAGCCCTACGGGCTGCTGCCGCAGATGTTTGTCGATCGCATCCGCACCAATGTGAACGGTCTGCGGATCGGCTGGCTGGCGGATTGGGGCGGAGCCTATCCGATGGAAGACGGGGTGCTGGAAACCTGTGAATCGGCCCTTGGTGTGTTCGAACAACTGGGCTGCAAGGTGGAGTATCTGGCGCCACCGTTCCCCGCGGCTCGTCTGTGGGAGGCTTGGACGACCCTGCGGTCCTGGGCGATCGCTGGCAATCTGGCGCCGCTACATGCAAATCGCGCCAGTCGCGCTCAGCTGAAGCCCGAAGCGATTTGGGAGATTGAGCAAGGGCTGGAGCTGTCGGGCATGGCGGTCAATCGTGCCTCAGCGGCACGGTCTGACTGGTACCGGGCTGCGATCGACCAGTTTGCAGAGGTGGATGTGCTGATGCTGCCTTCGGCCCAGTGCTGGCCCTTCCCGGTGGACTGGCGCCACCCCGAAGAGATCGCTGGCCAGGCGATGGACACCTATCATCGCTGGATGGAGATTGTGATCCCCGTCAGCCTGCTGGGGCTTCCCTGCATGTCGATCCCCGCTGGTTTTGGCCCGCAGGGCCTGCCGATGGGGATGCAGCTGATTGGCCCGCCGCGCGGCGACCTGAGGGTGCTGCAGATCGCCCAGGCCTGGCATGAGGCCACCAACTGGCCCGGCAAACACCCGCCGCGCCCGGCCCAAAGTCTGCGGCTGCATTAGTGCCAACCCCGGCGCTACTGATGCCAAAAAGAAATATGCCAATTTTTCTATGCATTGCCCCGCTTCGGCTTTAACCTAAACCCAAGTGGCACCAAGCCGAAGGCCAGGGAGGGGTAAGAGCAATGACAGAGGCACCACAGCACGGTGTGCCTGAGTTGGGGCAAGTGACGTTTTCTGTATTGAATGAGGCCCTAAAACGCGGCTGGTCTGACATGCGTCGGGCGCCGCTTTTTGGGCTGATCTTTGCCTCGGTCTATGTGGCACTGGGCTGGCTAATGGCCTGGATTACGGTTCGTACCGGGCAGAGTTACTGGCTGGTCTTTGCTGCTGTTGGCTTCCCCCTTGTGGGGCCGTTCACCGCTGTGGGCCTTTATGAGGTCAGTCGGCGACTGGAACACGGTATGCCCTTGAAACTAAAGCCCGTGTTCGGCGTGATCCTCTTGCAGAGCCAACGGCAATTGCCCTCGATCAGTGCGATCATCATCTTCATGTTTTTGTTCTGGTTCTTTCTGGCCCATATGATCTTTGCCGTCTTTATGGGCACCATGACCATGACCAATGTCTCCACCTCCTTTGAGGTCTATCTGACCTCAAATGGTTTGGCGATGCTGGCGGTTGGCACAGCAGTCGGGGCCGGATTTGCGCTGTTGCTTTACATGATCACCGTGGTGTCGCTGCCGATGCTCTTGGACCGCGAGGTTGATTATGTTTCAGCGATGATTGCCTCTTTCCAGCTGGTGCAGGTAAATTTCGTGCCCATGATCCTCTGGGCCGGGTTTATCGCTGTGGTGACCTTCCTGTCCCTGCTGCCGGGGTTCTTCGGGCTGTTTGTGACCCTTCCTCTGTTGGGCCATGCCACATGGCATCTTTATGATCTGCTGTTGGAGCCACAGCAAACCTCAGCCGGCACCAAGCCTTTGGAGGCTAAGGGCTGAGGGTAAGCGATCAGTATTAAGCACGTTGAGGGCGCAGCCAGAAGAGGCTGCGCCGGAACTTGCCCAGGTCTTCCGTTTAACTGGTCGGAAGATAGAAAGTGTTGCCTTCCATTGATCCCGCAGCTTGGTACTGTGCTTTTGGGGCCAGCTTGTTCAATGTGCGCTCAAAGTCATTTTTGAGCCAGCGCTTTTGCCCCTCAAGCACCACCAGCGGCTGGCTAGAGGTCAAAATACGCTCTGCCCCTTGTAGTGCAGGGCGTTCAAATCCCTCGACGTCCAGATGTAGGATTGAGATGCGCCGTGACTTCGGTACCAGCGTGTCCAGCGTCATGATATCAACGTCGATATAGCGTCCACCATCGGCTTCCGCGCCTTCGACGATACGTTCGCCTGCGGCAATGGGGCGTCCATTTGGCCGTGTCACCATCATTGTTAGGCTGCCGGGTTCAGCGCCAACCGCCACATTAGACAGGGTAACCTGGTTTAGCCCGTTCAATCGGATGGTTTCTTCTGCTGCTGCGAATGACGTGGGAACCGGTTCAAAAGTGTGAATGCGCGCCGTGGGATCAAGCCAACGGTGCAAAGCAGGGAGGAAGTCACCAATAAAGGCCCCGCCGGTCACGATGTCACCGGTGCCCAAATGGTGTTGCAGCATTTTTAAAGTTTGCGGCTCGTAAACGTTTCCGGCCAAAAGGTGATCTACAATATTGCGACCGATATAGCTTTCGGGGACGCAGTAGAATCCATATTCGTTCATCGCAATATTGCGCTGAAAATCCAGTGCCATAGCTCTGCCTCATTTCAAATTGGGCTGCGTTCGGCACTTGTCGAAATTATGACGCCTCAGCAGCCATCGTTAATTTTTTGGAAAATTTCTACATAAAATTGAATCAAAGTCCATGATGCTCAGATGTATCACTGGAAGCTGTGTCAAAATTGCGTCGCCTCTGCGCTGTGGCCTATGACGACGTCTTCGGCAAACGAATAAGGGGCCCATTGGGCCCCTTTGTCATTTCAGGATTTGGCTTGGATCAGACGCCGCGGGACAGAGCGGCCACGCCGGTGCGGGCGATCTCCACCATGCCGAGGGGGCGCATCAGATCGGCGAAAGCGTCGATCTTGTCCGGCGCGCCGGTCATCTCAAAGACAAAGCTGCTCAGGGTCGAATCCACCACATTGGCGCGGAAGATCTCAGCCAGACGCAGCGCCTCAATGCGCTTTTCACCTTCGCCTTCAACCTTGATCAGCGCCAGTTCACGTTCGACTACATCGCCTTCGACGGTCAGATCATGCACGTCATGCACCGGCACGATACGGCCCAGCTGCGCCTTGATCTGTTCGATCACCTGCGGGGTGCCGGTGGTCACGATGGTGATGCGCGACAGGTGACCGGTGTGATCCACCTCAGCCACGGTCAGGCTTTCGATGTTGTAGCCACGGGCGGAAAACAACCCGATCACCCGGGCCAGAACACCCGGTTCATTGTCCACCAGAACGGCCAGCGTATGGCGTTCCTTCACGTCCGAGAAGTTGGGACGCAGGTTATAGGCGGAGTGGCTCGTGGAGCCTTTTTTGATGTGTAGAGCTGCCATTGGTTCTCTCTTTCAAATCATATGCATCAGCAGGGAGGAACGGGGGCAGGTCCTGCCCCCGAGGCGCGTCATCACACCAGCACGGCGCCGCCGGCCTGGATCACGCCCTGGGTTTCAGCCTCACCCAAGAGCATTTCATTGTGGGCCTTGCCCGACGGGATCATCGGGAAGCAGTTTTCGTGCTTCTCCACCAGACAGTCAAAGATCACCGGCCCGTCGTAGTTCAGCATTTCCATGATCGCATCATCCAGATCATCCGGGTCCGAGCACTGAATGCCCTTACAACCAAAGGCCTCGGCCAGCTTAACGAAATCGGGCAGCGCCTCAGACCACGAGTGGCTGTAGCGCTCGCCGTGCAGCAGCTCCTGCCACTGGCGCACCATGCCCAGACGTTCGTTGTTTAGGATGAACTGTTTCACCGGCAGGCGGAACTGCATGGCGGTGCCCATTTCCTGCATGTTCATCAGCCAGGAGGCTTCGCCGGCAACGTTGATCACCAGGCTGTCGCGATGGGCCATCTGAATGCCGATGGAAGCGGGAACGCCATAACCCATGGTGCCCAGACCACCCGAGGTCATCCAACGGTTGGGATCTTCAAAGCCCAAATACTGCGCCGCCCACATCTGGTGCTGACCCACTTCGGTACAGATGTAGCGATCGTGGTCCTTGGTCAGCGCCTCAAGGCGTTCCAGAGCGTATTGTGGCTTGATGGTTTTGCCTTCCTGGGTGTAGCTCAGGCATTTGACTGCTTTCCAGGCTTCGATCTGTTTCCACCAGGTCGCAAGTGCTTCGCTGTTGGTTTTGCGCCCGCGGGCTTTCCAGACCTTCAGAATATCTTCCAGCACGTGGCCGACGTCGCCGACAATCGGGATGTCGACCCGGATCACCTTGTTGATCGAGGAGGGGTCAATATCGATGTGCGCTTTGGTCGAGTTCGGGCTGAAAGCATCCAGACGGCCGGTGATCCGGTCGTCAAAGCGTGCGCCAACGTTGATCATCAGATCGCAGTCGTGCATCGCCATGTTGGCCTCATAAAGACCATGCATGCCCAGCATGCCCAGCCATTTGTCACCCGAAGCGGGGTAGGCGCCCAGACCCATCAGGGTGGAGGTGATCGGGAAGCCGGTGCCGTCGACCAGTTCACGCAGCAGCTGGCTGGCCGCCGGGCCTGAGTTGATGACGCCGCCACCGGTGTAGAAGATCGGGCGCTCGGCTTTTTCCAGCGCGTCCACCAGCATCTCAATCTCGGCCATGTCACCTTTGACCTTGGGCTGGTAATGGCTGACCTCAACCTTCTGCGGCGGGGTGTATTCGCCATCGGCAAACTGCACGTCTTTTGGGATGTCGATCAGAACAGGACCGGGACGGCCCGAAGTGGCCACATGGAAGGCCTCATGCAGGGTGCCCGACAGTTTGTCGGTGTTTTTCACCAGCCAGTTGTGTTTGGTGCAGCTGCGGGTGATGCCAACGGTGTCGGCTTCCTGAAAGGCGTCTGAACCAATCATGAAGGTCGGCACCTGGCCGGTCAGAACCACAATCGGGATCGAGTCCAGCAGCGCATCTGTCAGGCCGGTTACCGCGTTGGTGGCGCCGGGGCCCGAGGTGACGAGGCACACACCGGGTTTACCGGTGGAGCGGGCATAGCCCTCAGCCGCGTGAACCGCGCCCTGTTCGTGGCGCACCAGAACGTGCTTGATGTCATTTTGTTGAAAGATCTCATCATAAATCGGTAGCACGGCGCCCCCGGGGTATCCGAATACGACGTCCACACCCTGATCCTTCAGGGCTTGAACTACCATTTTCGCTCCGGTCATCTGACGTGTCATGTGTTTGCTCCGTTTACGACGTCAATTTTAAAGCTATCCAAGAAAAAGCCCCCGACTTTCGTCTGGGGGCGCATGGGGTTCCATTATGGTGTCCGTTACCGGC
Source organism: Thalassovita autumnalis (assembly GCF_001458255.1). Lineage (GTDB taxonomy): Bacteria > Pseudomonadota > Alphaproteobacteria > Rhodobacterales > Rhodobacteraceae > Thalassobius > Thalassobius autumnalis. The sequence goes on along the minus strand of NZ_CYSB01000040.1, from coordinate 161,238 downwards.
CCATGCGCCAAAATCCAATAATGACCACTAGTGCGTTCATTGTTCAAAGACCCTTTTTGGTGCTTGGGCTGAGTATTATGGGCCTCTGAGAGGGGCGTCAACCGCTAAAGAGGCGGAAAAGGGACGTTTTTGGGTGAAAATCTTTGCGAAAGTTGCGCGGTGATTTCTGATTTGGGAAATTTTTGCAAATGTCCGCAGAAAAACCGCCCAAATGCGGTGGCATTGGGTGAGGGCAGCGGAGGTCTGGCGCGTAGATCCTGTTGTGTTTCAGGACGCCGGGTCACCTTTGCACCGTTGATTGTAACTGTCACCCGGTATTCAGCAGCGTGCGGGACTTTGGCGCGGTGCGATGGATTGAATGTAGGACGCAGGCAAAAGGGGGCACAGCCCTGCGCCCCCTTAAGGTCAGTTCATAGATGGTGGGAAGATCAGTTCAGCTGTTCCATCACCACAGCTGAGGCCTTATCGATTGGCAGCTCAGCGATCTCTTCCATGGCAACGCCGGTCAACTCACGCATCAACGGGCTCAGCTCCTCGCGCAGTTGCTCATCCAATGTGCCATAGGCGTGCAGCATTTCGCCGATATGGCCCATTGCGCCATCCTTATCGCCATCCTGCAGGGCGCGGGTGCTAACATGCGGCCTCGCTCCATCCCCGCGGTCAAGCCAGCCAACCAGGCCGCCTGATAGGCTTCGCCGTAATTGTAGCTGGCCAGGGGCTCATGCACCTTGCCGTAGATCTGCACCGCGGTGACCAGCAGTTCGACATTGCCGCTTTCCATCGCTTCGGCGTAGGCGCTGTCTGCATCGATCAGGCTGGCCTGCACCTCCATCAGCAGCTCATCGGCCTTGGGGTCGCCCGCCATCCGGTCAAGCTGAGCGCCCACGGCGTCCTGTGCAATCTCACCAACCAGACCGATCAGCGCTGACTGTACTTCGGCGGCACCTTCTCTGGTGGCTTCGGTGCCGTCTTCGGGCACAACGGTTGCGATCCGGGTGCCGATGCTTTGCAGTTGCTCAAACTGGCGCCGTGAGGCCCCGCCGGGGTTCAGGCATAGAAGCGAGGTGCCATTGCGCAGGCAGGCGTTGCCGCTTTCATCCACCACCCGGCGGGTGCCGTCGATGAAATAGACGGTGCGTTGCGGGCGGCAGCTGCCAACCTTGGTGACGGATTTGGCAAACAGCGCCTGAAAGTGGAAACCTTTGCCATTCTCATCCGCATCCACGGTGCCGTTAGGGTCCCCTTCGCCATCGTTGAAGATCACCTCATAGGTGCCCAGCCGGTCTGCACCATTCAGCGCGCGGTCGATCCACTTGCCGGCGAGCCGGGCAAATTTGCCGGCCAGCCCCGTTGCGGCTAGAACGCGCGGATCGGAAATGCCAAAGATTGACGCGATGGTTTTGCCCTCATCTTCGATCAAGTCGGCAATATCGCCCAGGATCTCCCCCGCAGGCGAATAGTCGACCTCAAACAAGGTCAGGCTGACGGTCCAGGCCTCAGACGGCGCACATTCATGTTGGTGCTGGGCCAGAATGATCGTCGGATCGATTGACTTGGGGGTGCCGACCAAAGGCAGGCGGGGCGATTTCAGCTCATGCTACTCTTTATTGCCTTCTTCGCCACTGGGATCATCTCAATCCACATCGTAGCAGATCAGCCGTTCGGTGGTCATCAACCCATGTTTGGGGCCGTGGTCGGATTTCATCCGAAGGCAATATTCACTTTCACCGCCGCCATCATCCTGATCGGTGAGGGCGGTCAGCTCTTTAAGGAAGACGTGATCGTTCAGCTTGTCACTGGTGCCATCCTGATGGGCAAAAAGCGGGGAGGTTGAAAGTGCCAAGCACAAAAGGGCGGCCGGGGCCGTTTGGGAAATGGGTGTCATAATAATCCTCAATCAAAAATTGGCGCGCAAAAACAGGCGCGGGAAGAAACAGAAATGCAGACTGAAAGTGCTGTCAGCTTAGCACAGATTCAGCCTGTTTTCCATTTCTCGCGTTGGAGGAGGGGATCAGAGCCCGACGCCGGTGCCCTGCAAAACGCCGTGTTCCAGCGCGTAGCGGGTCAGGCCCGCGGTGGAGGAAATGCCCAGCTTGCGTTTGATGTTCTTGCGGTGGGTTTCCACAGTGCGCACTGAAATATCCAGCGCGATGGCCACTTCCTTGTTGGATTTGCCCTGGGCCAGCTGCAGCAGGATCGTCTGTTCACGCCCCGTCAGCGCATCGCGACCGCGCCCGTTCGCTGGTTCCAGCGAACCCTGCGCGCCGGTACACAGATAGCGCTCACCCCGCATCACGGTGTCAATCGCGGTCTTGATCTCATCCGTTGGTACATCTTTCAGAACATAGCCCATGGCGCCATGATCCAGCGCGGTTGAGATATACTCGCGTGAGTCATGCATCGTCAGGATCAGGATCCGCGTGTCGGGGCAGCGTTCCAGAATGATTTCGGTCGCCGAGAGGCCGCCAATATCGGGCATGTTCAGATCCATCAGGATCACATCGGGGCGCAGGGCCTCAACCTCATCGATGATGGCACGGCCACTTTGAAAGGTCGCCTGCACCTCAATGTCATCGTAGGATTCCAGAATGGACTGGATGCCCTCAGCGACCATCGGGTGGTCATCCACGATCACCAGTTTGACCGGTGTCTCATTCAGGGCGTCATCTTGGGGGGCAGGGGTCTCGGTCATCGGCTCTCTCTCACATCTGCGCCTTGGCAGGTGGCTCGGACAGTTCCTCAGGCGGGAGTAGGTGGCTTAGCGGCAGCTGTGCCTCAATCAAGGTTCCGTCGCGGCTAGATAGGATTCTAAGGTTCCCGTCAAGTTGTTCAATACGTTCTTGCATGTTGCGCAACCCCAGCCCGCCGGGGCGATCTCGCCGCCCGGTGTCCTGTGGCAAGCCATGGCCATTGTCACGAATGGACAGGGTCGCGCCGGATCGGTGGCCGCGCATGTTGACGCTGACCTCAGTGGCGCCAGAGTGGCGTTCAATATTGGTCAGCGCCTCCTGCGCAATCCGGTAAAGCGCAATTTTACTTTCTTGATCCAGACGGTTACGGAACACCACGGTGTTAAACTCGGTCTCAATCCCGGTGCGGGCGGCGAAGTCTTCGGTCAACGCTTTCAGGGCCGGGCCAAGGCCCAGATCGTCCAGCGCACCGGGGCGCAGATCGCGGCTAATGCGGCGCACCTCCTGAATGGCGCCCAGCAGGGCTGAGATGCCTTTTTCCAAGGTTTCGCCCGCACGTGCGTCACCTTGCAGCAGCCGCCGTTTGGCGCTGTCGAGGGCATAGCGCACCCCAACAAGGATCTGGCTGATCCCGTCATGCAGTTCCCGTGCAACGCGGCCGCGCTCTTCTTCCTGGGCGTCAAACACCCGCTGGGTCAGCTCTTTCAGCTTGGCATCGGCCAGCCGGCGTTCCCGGATGTTGAGGAACATGCCAGAGGCAAAGACCACCAGCACCGCGGCCAGTGTAATGCCTCCGATATAGAAAAAGGTGCGCTGCACCCGTGCCTCCACCTCGGCCCGGGCCGCGGCGGAGGTTTCCAGCACATCGTCAATAAAGACCCCGGTGCCCACGGCCCACCGCCAACTGGGAAAAGAGGTGACATAGGTGATCATCCGGGCCTCTTCCCCGGTTGAGGGTTTGGGCCAGAGGTAACTGTGATACCCCGCGCCTTGCCGCGCGATATCGATCAGCTCATCCACCACCGAGGTGCCTTCGCTGTCACTCAGCCCCGTCCAGTTCTGGTTGATCATGTCGGTTTGGCGCGGGCTGACCAGATTGGTGCCGTCATAGTCATAGACAAAGAACGCGCCCTCGGTGCCGTAGATCATCGCCGCAAGGATCTGCATCACCTGCTGTTTTGCCGCCTCATCCGTCGGGTCGGCGTTGCCGTAGATAAAGTAAAACCCGTTGCGTGCCTGGGTGACATAGTTCTTCAGCTCGGCCTTTTTGGCTTCGATCAGCTGCTCTTCCATCGCCTGAATTTCGCGTTCGGCCATCAGGCGGGATTGATGCGCCACCAGCGCCGAGATGGCAGCCACCGCCACAATCAAAGGCAGGGTCGCCAGAAGGGTCAGTTTCTGTCCGTAATTGGGGCGCAGCGGGAATCTTAGGAAAGCCATGACGATTCGTTACGCAATTTTGACCGCAAAATCAAAACACACAGCTGACGTTACGGTAAAAATACGGGCATCGCGGCGCGGAATTCACCGGCATACGCAACAGTTGTGCAAACAAAATTGGCACAAAAAAATAATTAAATATCAATGATTTATGACAGTCTGAGGGGTGTCTACGTAGTAGTAGGTATTCACTTAGTGACATACGAATGTAGGGTTGGCCCACTAAAAACGATCCGCCCGCAGTTCAGCTGACGGGCAGAGACCAATGGGAGGACCAATCTAATGGATCGTCGTTCTTTTCTGAAAACTTCCGCCTTGGGCGGTTCGGCAGCTGCCGCATCGACTCTGGCCGCACCGGTTTACGCACAGGGCAAAAAGACCCTGACCATGGTGACCTCGTGGCCCCGTGGCTTTGCTGTTCTGGATGACGCAGCCAGCTACATGGAAAAAATGGTTGCTGAAATGTCCGATGGCTCGCTGACCATCGACAAAAAAGCACCGGGTGAACTGGTTGGCGCACTGGAAGTTTTCGACGCTGTGTCGTCGGGCCAGGCCGATATGTACCACTCGGCTGACTACTACTACATCAACCAGCATCCGGGTTACGCTTACTTCACCGCAGTTCCGTTCGGCGGCACCGCGCAGGAAGTATCGAACTGGTACTACCACGGTGGTGGTGAGCAGCTGCACGATGAGCTGGGCGAAATCTTCAACCTGAAAGGCCTGCTGGCCGGTAACTCGGGTTCGCAGTCCGGTGGCTGGTTCCGCAAGGAAATCAACTCGGCTGACGACTTCAACGGTCTGAAGTTCCGTATGCCCGGTCTGGGCGGCAAAGTACTGGGTAAACTGGGCGCATCGGTTCAGAACATCCCCGGTGGTGAACTGTACCAGGCGCTGTCGTCGGGTGCTCTGGACGGTCTGGAGTGGGTTGGCCCGATGGCTGACGAACGCGCCGGCTTCCAGGAAGTTGCAAAAGTCTACTACACCGCTGGTTTCCACGAGCCGGGTTCGGCTCTGGCCTCCTCGGTTAACCTGGACGTTTGGAACGAGCTGAGCGATCAGCACAAAGCGATCCTGCGTTATGCTTCGATGGCTGTGACCCAGTACCAGCTGGCCGAAACCCTGGCAAACAACGGTGCCGCACTGGCCCGTCTGCAGAGCCAAGGCGTTAAAACCCTGCAGTTCTCGGACGACGTATGGGATGCATTCGGCAAGGCTTCGGCAGAAGTCATGGACGAAAACATGGGCGACGAGCTGTTCGCCAAGATCCGCAACTCGTTCGAAGCCTCGCTGGCCAACTCGGCAGCATGGATCAACAAATCGGACGGTTACTACGTTCAGCAGCGCGTTCGCGTGCTGGGCGGCTAAGCCGACACACTGTCAACTTTGGTCGGGCCCCGGGAAACCGGGGCCCGTTCCGGTGCAGCCGCAACCCCGCGAAGCTGCAGCCGTAAATAGGGGAAATGGGGGTTATCATGCAGGAAACCAGCACTGCCGGCTTTGGGCAGATTCTGGCGTCCATGGGGGATGGGGTTGTCTGGATCTTCCAGAACATCGCCCTGGCGTTCTACAATTTCGGTTATGCTGTATCCAACCCGAGCCTCTGGCTCGACTGGTCGGACAAGCAAGCCATCATGCGCTTCGTATACTACGGTGGTTCGGTGGAGTTCTTCTTCGTCGTCTTCACCACCTTCCTGATCGTCACCGCGATCGGTATGTGGAAGCGCAACTTCATGTGGGCCATTGTGCGCGGGCTTGAGGGCTTTGCGAACACCACTGGCCGCTTCTTTGCCTGGGCAGGTCTTTTGATGGTGCTGCAGCAGGTGATTATCGTTTTCATGCAGCGGATCTTTACCCGGCCTGACATCGTGTTCGGCTTCGGCGTGCCGCTGCAGTTTGACATCAGCTGGTATGCGGAAGAGCTGAAACTCTACAATGCACTCGTTGTAGCGCTTTGTGCCTCTTACACCTTTGTTCAGGGCGGTCACGTGCGCGTTGACTTGGTCTACGCCGGTGTAAAATACCGTACCAAGAAAATGATCGACATGTTCGGCGCGCTGGTCTTCATGCTGCCGGCCGCTACGTTGATCTGGCTCTACGGCTGGTTCTTCATGTGGCGTCACCTGATCGTGCCGAAGCCTTCGGCGTCGGATCAGCTGGAGCGCCTGTTGCTCAAAGCCCGCGCATTGCGCTGGAACGTGGAAACCATTGGCTTCTCGCCGAACGGCTTCTCGGGGTACTTCCTGTTCAAGATCCTGCTTGTGGCCTTTGCCGGCATGATCTTCCTGCACGGGATCGCATTCTTCTACCGCTCATACCTTGAGTGGAAAGAGGGCCCTGAAAGCGAAGGCAAATACCTCGACAAGGATACCCTTGGTGAGGGCGAAGAAGCCTATGAAGGCACGCACTAAGGCTGAGGATTAACACATGCTTTTTGGACTTGATGGGGTCGAGATCGGCCTACTTATCGTCTTCCTCTGCCTGTTCGGCTCGATTCTTTCGGGCTTCCCGGTGGCGTTCGCCATCGGCGGTGCAGGGGTTCTTTCCTTCGGGATCATCGCAGCGCTCGACAGCGCTGGACTGCTTATTCACCAGGCCATCGACACCAGTTCGGATGCCTATGCGGCCCTTGTGGCCACAGGGGTGAAAGAAGAGATCATCTCGGTCTTCCGATACCCAGACTTGCCACGGATTGCTGAACCGGTCTTCCCGAAAGGCTGGGAAGTGGCAATGGACCGCAACATTTCGTTCATCGTGAACCGTATGAACGAACGTGTTCTGGCCGGTCAGTCGATTGAAACCCTGCTGGCGGTTTTGATGTTCGTTCTGATGGGCATCACGCTGGAACGCTCGAAGATCGCAAACGATCTGCTGACCACCATGGCGCGCGTCTTTGGCCCGCTGCCCGGCGGTCTGGCGGTTTCGGTTGTTGTTGTGGGGGCGTTCCTGGCGGCATCGACTGGCATCGTGGGCGCGACTGTTGTGACCATGGGCCTTCTGTCGCTGCCAACCATGTTGCGCAACGGCTATAGCCCGGAACTGTCAACCGGTGTGATCGCGGCCTCAGGCACCCTGGGTCAGATCATTCCACCGTCGATCGTGATCGTTCTGTTGGGCACTCTGGCGGGTGACCTTTATTCGGCCGCACAGGAAAGCCGTGCGATCGAAGCAGGCTGTACCGATGCGCTGACCTATCTGGGTGAGCCGGCGGTTCTGTCTGTTGGTACGCTGTTCCAGGCGGCCCTGCTGCCGGGCATCATGCTGGCACTGCTCTATGCGCTCTATGCCTTTGGTTACGCGCTGTTCAACCCGTCCAAAGCACCTGCGGTGCAGATGGGCGCGTCGAACCATGAGGTGATCACCCGCAACGAAGGTCTGACCTGGTTCATCTTTGTACCGGTTGGTCTGATCGCGGCTGTGATGCTGGCGGGCAACCTTGGCGTTGTTGGCTCGCAGGATCTGACCGTCGACAGCTACACCGACATTGGCGAAGGCGCATCGCTGCGGACCAATGTAGGTGAACAGTGTCAGGCGTCGATGATCGAACTGCACGGCCAGGAAGCCTGGGACACTGCGGTTGCGGAACAACAGGCGCTGGACAACTCTGGTGCGGCCACCGAAGCTGTGAAACTGAGCGACGAAGAAATCGCTGAGTTGCGCACGCAGAAGATCGAAGCCGCGGCGCCGATTGGCACCGGTATCTCGATCATCATCGTGATGCTGGGGCTGATCCTGGCCTTCGGTCGCGGTGTATCGCCGTCGGGTGAAGCCAAGCCGCTGATCATCGGGGCCATCGGTCTGGTGCTGCTGGCACTGGTCGATATCCTGATCATCGCCCCGACCACCAGCGCGGGTGGCACCGTGGTGCTGATGGCGATCCCGACCTTGCTGGCGCTTTACGGCTGCAAAGAAGCTGTACTGCGCTGCACCAAAAACGAACTGATCCGGGTGGTCTTCCCACCGCTGGTTCTGATCGTTGCGGTGCTAGGCTCGATCCTTGGTGGCATCACCAACCCAACCCCGGCGGCTGCGCTGGGTGCGGCGGGTGCGATCATGCTGGCGGCCTACCGCAAGCTGCGTGATGAAGATGCTTCGGGCAAAGTGATCATCAACTCCACCTTCGCGGTGGCGATCATGATCCTTCTGGGGATGAACTTTGACCTGCGCATCAACACCAAAGAGGTGTCGGCTGAAACCTGGATCGCGTTCTTCGCGGCCTATTCCGCCTACCTCTATGCGGCCTTCGGTCTGATCTACAGCTGCTGGGTTCTGTTCCGCTCGGGCGTTCTGAGCCCGGTGGTGCGGGAAACGGCGAAGGTGACCTCGATGGTGTTTACCATCTTGATCGGCTCGCAGCTGTTGAACTTGGTGGTGATCTCCTTCGGGGGTGAGCACTATATCCAGCAGTTCCTGAAGAGCTTCGACAATGAGTGGACGGTCTTCCTGATCGTGATGCTGGTGCTGTTTGTTCTTGGCTTTGTTCTCGACTTCCTCGAGATCATCTACATCGTGATCCCGATTGTGGGCCCCGTCATCTATGGCGGTACCTTCGACCCGAAATGGGTGACGATCATGGTGGCCGTGAACCTGCAGACCTCGTTCCTGACCCCGCCATTTGGCTTCGCGCTGTTCTATCTGCGCGGTGTGGCCCCGGCGAGTGTCACCACCGGTCACATCTATCGTGGGATTATCCCCTTCGTGTTGATCCAGGTGATGGGGCTGGCGCTGTTGTGGTTCGTCCCGTCGATCGTGACGATCGTTCCGGACCTGATCCCGAACTGATCTGACACCATGTAGAAAATCAGAAAGCCGCCCCGTTTGGGGCGGCTTTTTCTTTCAGTGAAGCATCGATCGGCAACAGTTTGTGAATCAATGCTGTCAGCGCATTATCAGGCGTTTTGTTTTACCAGGACATTCAACTTCCAAGCCGCAACAGCGCGCGTCAGGCTGCGGCTGGTCTTGGTGTAGTTTTCACCTTCGAGATATTCCAAAGCCGTCGCGAATTGGGCATCGTTGATTTGTTGTGCGACGTGGCCGGCCTCCTTGTGGAAATCTGCATGAAGCGCCTTCACCTTCTGTGCGTCTGCGGTGTTGCGGATTTCTGCGGGAAGGGCATAGAGCCATTTGCCGAACGTGCAGCAATCATCGCGGCAAATCGTGTCGACCGGTAAGTCTTGTTCCTTTCGGCTGGCGGCGCGGCGCAGGCGCATTTTCCAGGCGGAGTGCGCTTTTACGGCGTCTGACAGGGCTGTGGCGAGGGCATCGGATGTACTCATATTCGTAGTCCTTCGTAATAGTCACGAAAGAATAAACGTTTGAAAAAGCAACCGTTTTAGGGAGTTGGTTTCATTTAGTGTATTATTGGTGTACTTTAAGTGGGGCTTAGGAACGTTTCACCGGGTGGCTCAGGTCAGGCAGTGAGATACTGGCGACCTGCTCAGCTATCGGATCGGTCGACAATGGGTGCAGTTCCGAGGAATATGCCTCTTCCCCTTTGAAGGCTTCCCAAGCGCCTGCGCGGAACACTTCCAGGCCTTTGAAGTTGGACTTGTAGCCCATCTTGGCGCTGCCCAGCACCCAATAGCCCAGATAGACATGCGGCAGGCCGGCTTCGCGCGCGATCTCAATGTGATCGAGGATCACGAAAGTCCCTAGGGAATCTGCGCGCCGCTCAGGGGCGTAGAAGGAATAGACCATGGAGGTGCCATCCTCCAGCAGGTCCGTCAGGCAGACCGCCACCAGATCGCCGGTGGTCTTATCGGCATATTCAATCACCCGGGTGCGGATCGGAGTTTCCTCGATCATCGCAGCAAATTCGAACACATCCATATCGGCCATGCCACCATCGGCATGGCGGCTGTCCAGATAGCGGCGGAACAGATCAAACTGCTCTTCCGTGGCCCAGGCCGAGGTGGCGCGGCGCACAAGATTGCTGTTGCGGCGCAGGGTTCGGCGCTGGGTTTTGTTCGGGGTGAAATTGTCAACGTTGATGCGCGCTGACAGGCAGGCCGCACAATCGGTACAGGACGGGCGGTAGAGCACGTTTTGGGACCGACGGAATCCCTGTTTGGACAAGCTGTCATTCAGCTTGCCCGCCGCGTCGCCTTGCAGCGCCGTGAACAATTTACGCTCCATCCTATCTGCCAAATAGGGGCAGGGCTGCGGAGCGGTCACGTAAAACTGTGGCGCGAGGGGTAAAGTATGTCGCATGCACTCAATAAAGTCGCCCAGGTTCGGCAGGTACGATAGCAGCGAAGATCGCCAAGGTCGAGAGTCGATCCATTGACGGTGGAAATAGGGCAAATGACGGAAATTTCGCCGCCCTTTGACAGCAATAGCCCCGCCCAAAAGGACGGGGCATAGCGGGTCATGGATGTGGCGGGATCAGCGATGCCCGGCGCGGTTGATCGCGACGGTGCCCAGCAGGTGATCGCTCAGGCCCTGACCGCGGGCGGTGGTCAGCATCAGCACAATCGAAATGACCTGCAGCAGAGGCATCGCGAAAGATACAGACAGTCCCAGCGTGTGCAAAAAGGCCATGCCTAGATCGAAACGGTCGCCGTTGGATTTGCGGAACTCAATTCCAAGGAACCGCATGCCCAGTGTGGCTGATCCATTGGCGATGGTGACCACCCGATAGGCGAAGCCCACCATCAGCATCAAAAAGCCGAAAAACAAAATGCCGATGAAGGCGGTGAAGGGCAGCACCAGAAGGGTCAAACCAACAATCAGGACACTGTCGATCACCCAGGCCAAAAGACGTTTGCTGCTGACGTCCTGATAAAAGGCGGGTTGGGTTTCAGGATCGGGCAGGGCCCAGCCATAGGCGCTCATGAGGGGAATTCCTTTGTTGAGAAAACCGACCCGGTGGGGATCCGGGCCGGCGGGGGACGCTTGCGAAGCGGTTTACGCGTCACAGACAGGGAACATCAAATCGGTCGGGCCGATCAGGCGTCTTCTTTTTCGCGTTCGTCGTCAGCCTTCTGGGCGCGGTCGTCCATGAACTGGTCAAACTCTGCCTTGTCTTTGGCTTCGCGCAAACGCTGCAGGAAGGCTTCGAAGTCTTCTTGCTCCTGCTCCAGACGGGCCAGGGTATCGGCCTTATAGGCGTCAAAGGCGCTGTTGCCGCTGGATTACATCGCGTGAAAGCCGTGACGGGCGCGGTGTTTGCAGGACTTCGAGAACATTTGCTTACTCCAGATCATGTAGAACAGGAGAGCCAGACCAACCGGCCAGAAGAAGACAAACCCAAGAACCATGGCGGCGATCCAGGCGCCTTTGCCTTTGCTGTCCAGCCAGGCTTCGGTGCGGGTCAACCACCCCATACGTTCGGTGGATGCGGGGGTATAGGCGGTGGCGGGTGTCATCAATCTCTCCATTTTTGTGTGTATGTGAATGCCTTTCACATTGAATAGATTGGGATGGAGGGCCCGGCTTGCAAGGTCTGATGTGAAGACTTTTTACATTATTTTGTCTTATTCAACGAAATCAGCAGCTTGTGCCCCGGTCATTGGCGGAAGATCGGTCGATTTCATCTCAAAAACATGGTTCGGTGTGCCGGCCGCGGCCCAGATTGTAGGGAATTCCAGCAGGCGCGGGTCCAAAAAGGCGCGGATCGGGTTCAGGTGACCAATTGGCGACACGCCCCCGATGGCAAAACCCGTCTGCGCCCGGATCAGCGCGGCGTCTGCTTTGCCCAAAGCCTCGCCCGCCAAAGCACTGGCTTTCTCGGCACAGACCTTATTGCCACCTGCGGTCAGGAACAAAATGGCCTCACCGCTGTCTTCGCCGCGAAAGATGATCGATTTGGCGATCTGATCCAGATGACAGCCCGCAGCCTCTGCCGCTTGCGCCGCCGTGCGGGCAAGGCCCAGCTCCTTCACTTCGGTGGCAATGCCGGCATCCTCAAGGGCGCGTTTCACCCGTTTTAAGCTTTTGCTCATCTCTCGCCTCAGTTCAGTCTTTCTAAGTGTCGTTCCAATCGCGTGACAAAGCGATCCGCGCGAGACTGCGCGACCCCTTCGGCCTTGTAAAGCGACAACATGGCAAAGCGCGCCTTTGGGGCGCAGGCTTTGACCACGCCCCATTTCAGCGCACGATAAACCGGACGGCGCAGCACCAACCGGTCAATCCAGGCCGGGCTGCCCAGTGTGGTCACGGCCACCACATGGCGTAGCTTGTGCAATCGCGGTGTCAGCGCCTTCAGGTCTGGATCATGGTCATAGGCCACACCGGGCAGGAAACTGCGATCGATCCAGCCTTTCAGCATTGCGGGCAGACCGAACCACCAGGTTGGGAACACGAGGATCAGCGCCTCTACCTCTTGCAGGGCGCCTTCATCGTCACAGGGGGCTGTGTAGTAGCCCTGTCGTTCCGCAACGCTCAGGCGGGGATCAAACCCTTCGGCATAAAGATCCAGCAGCTGCACCTCATGGCCCGCCTCGATCATCTTGGTCTGCGCCTTTTTCGCCAGATGTGTATTCAGGCTGTCCTGCAACGGATGGCAGAGAACGATGAGGGTTTTCATGGTGTTGGTCCCTGGCCTGTGGGTGAGGGGATCTAACCTTTGCCCCCCTCAAGGTGCAAGCCAACGCGCCGGGTGCACCGCTTTGTCCTCTTGACGCCCCTTTGGTGCCATGGCCATCTGAGCGCATGAGTTTTGCCAGTCGTATCACCCGCCAACCCGTTGCTTTTGATCCTGAACTTGGGGCTGAGGCGCTTGCCGGCCTGCCTGAATTGGCGCCGGACCTGCGCGCGCTGGTCCATGCGGTTGCCGGCTGTTCACCCTACCTGAAATCGCTGATGGCCAAAGAGGGGGAGTGGATCACCGCCGCGATGGAGGATCCAGAGGGGGCGGTTGCGGCGGAACATGCCGCCCTGCGTGAGACCGCGCCGGATCAGCTGCCCGTTGCCCTACGGCAGGGCAAACGCCGGATCGCGCTGCTGGCGGGGCTTGCCGATTGTGGCGGCGTCTGGTCGCTGGAGCAGGTGACGGGCGCGTTGACAGATTACGCTGACCTGTCGGTGCATCTGGCGCTGCGCGCAACCATCGGACAGGAGATCAAGCGCAAGAAACTGCCCGGCGCGCAGTCTGAGGATGCCGAACACGCCGGTGGCATGGTGGCGCTGGCGATGGGCAAAATGGGCGCGGGCGAGTTGAACTATTCCTCTGACATCGATCTGATCTGCCTGTTTGACGAAAGCCGCTTTGACCGCGACGATTATCAAGACGCACGCGCCTCCTTCGTGCGGGCCACCCGCCGGATGGCGGCGATGCTGTCGGACCTGACCGGGGATGGCTATGTGTTTCGCACCGATCTGAGGCTGCGCCCCGATCCGGCGGTCACGCCCGTCTGCATGGCGATGGCTGCGGCTGAGACATATTATGAAAGCCTGGGCCGGACCTGGGAACGGGCGGCCTATATCAAGGCACGGCCTGCCGCCGGGGATCTGGAAGCAGGCAATGGGTTCCTGCAAACCCTGCGCCCGTTTGTGTGGCGCAAACATCTGGATTTCGCGGCCATTCAGGACGCGCATGATATGCGCCTCAGGATCCGCGAACATAAGGGGCTGGGTGGCGCGTTGGAGCTGGCCGGTCACAACATGAAGCTGGGCCGTGGCGGTATCCGCGAGATCGAATTTTTCACCCAGACCCGCCAGTTGATCGCCGGTGGTCGTGACCCGGATCTGCGGGTGCGCGGCACTGTCGCGGGGCTACAGGTGCTGGCCGAAAAGAACTGGATCACCGGTGAGGTGGCTGAGAAGCTGACGGATCATTACCGGTTCCACCGCACCGTCGAACACCGCGTGCAGATGGTGAATGACGCCCAGACCCACGCCTTGCCCAAGTCCCCGGAAAATATGGCGCGGCTGGCCTGTTTCCTTGGGCGGGACCAGACGGAGCTGGAGAACGAGCTGCGCCGCCGGCTGGAAGAGGTGCATGAGCTGACCGAGGAGTTCTTTGCCCCGGATGCCGCTGATCCCTCAGCCCTTTCTGAGGGGCAGACGCCGGGCTTTGATCCTTCAATCATCCAGCGTTGGCAAAGCTACCCGGCGTTCCGGTCTGCCCGCGCGGTGGAAATCTTCGAACGTATAAAGCCACGGCTGTTTGATCAGCTGAAACGGGCTGCAAAGCCGGACGAAGCGCTGGCGGCGCTGGATGGGTTTCTGGCCGGGTTGCCGGCGGGCGTACAGCTCTTGTCGCTGTTTGAGGCCAATCCGCAGATCATCGATCTGTTGGTCGATATTTCAGGGTCCTCGCCGTGGTTGGCCAGCTATCTGTCGCGCAATTCAGGCGTCTTTGATGCGGTGATTGGCGGCAGCTTCTTTGCTGAATGGCCGGGCCGTGCCCATCTGCAATCGGATCTGTCGGCACGACTGGCGGCCGATACGGATTATGAACATAAATTGGATCTGGCGCGTCGCTGGACCAAAGAATGGCGTTTCCGCATCGGGGTGCATCACCTGCGTGGGCTGGTTAACGCGGATGAGGCGGCGGTGCATTACGCCGAACTGGCGGAGGCAACGCTTGCCGCGCTGTGGCCTGAGGTTGCCGCGCAGTTTGCCCTGAAACACGGGCCACAACCCGGAAGGGGCGCGGCGGTTCTGGGGATGGGTTCATTGGGGGCAGGGCGCCTCAACGCGACCTCTGATCTAGATCTCATCGTGGTCTATGATGCTGATGGGGTGGAGTTTTCTGAGGGCCGCAAACCTTTGGCGGCGCGCACTTATTACGCCAAGCTGACGCAGGCCATGGTGACCGCCGTCACGGCCCAGATGCCGCAGGGGCGGCTTTATGAAATCGACATGCGCTTGCGCCCATCTGGAACGCAGGGGCCGGTTGCCACCTCACTGGCATCCTTCCGGGATTATCAGACCCATGAGGCCTGGACCTGGGAACATCTGGCGCTCAGCCGGGCCCGTGCCGTTGCCGGGGCAAAGGATGTCGCGGATGACGTGGAAGGGGTGCGCCGGGATGTCCTAGCTTTGCCGCGCGAGACAGGAAAAATTCTGACCGATGTGGCGGAGATGCGCGACCGGATCGCTGCGGCCAAAGGCCCTGCCGGGCCTTGGGATGCCAAGGTGGGGCGCGGTCGGCTGCAGGATGTGGAATTGCTGGCACAGGCGGCGGTTCTGGTGTCAGGCAGCGCGGTGCGCTCCGTCGCCCAGGGGCTGGAGGCCGCGGTTGCCGCCAGCTTGATCGCGTCAGAGGAACGGGAGCGGCTGATCATGGCCTATGATCTCTGCTGGAAGGTACAGATGGTGAGCAAACTGCTGACGGATAAACCGCTGGAACCCGAGGTAATCGGCGAAGGGGGGCGGGCGCTGTTGCTGCATGAAACCTCAGAGCCTGCTCTGGACGCGCTGCTGGCGCGTCTTGGTGAGGCAACACAGGCGGCGGCCGAAGTGATTGATGCGGTTTTGGCCCGCAATGGCGCCACAGGGGAGGCACAGGCATGAGCCTTGAGAAAATCAACGACCCGCTGGACCCCAAAGGGCTGATCCGCGAAAGCTTCCGCATGGAGGGGCTGGAGGTGGGCGAAGCACGCTCAATCTTCCTGGATTGGGCGCTGAGCCTGCCCGCAAGCGAAAGCCAACAGCAGGCCGCTGCGACCCTGCTGTCACGTTATGGCGCGGGGCATGAAAATCACCCGATGTGGCCGGTGCTGAACGATGCAACACGTCCCCCTGAAAAAGCAAAACGCCGCGGCGGCTGGCGCGCACGGCGTTCTGATCTGGACTGATCGCTTCAGGGCTTAACCCAGTTTCGCTGCCTCGGCGGCCAGGGCTTCGATGCCTGCCCAATCGCCGGCCTGAACCTTGTCTTTGGGCGCGACCCAGCTGCCGCCAACACAGGCGGTGTTGGGCAGGCTCAGGTAATCCATTGCATTTCCTGGGCTGACGCCGCCGGTGGGGCAGAACAGAATCTGCGGCAGGGGCGCGCCGATCGCTTTCAATGCAGGTGCGCCGCCATTGGCCTCCGCCGGGAAGAACTTCTGCACGCGGTAGCCACGCTCCAGCAGTTTCATCGCCTCGCTGGAGGTCGCAGCGCCGGGCAGGATTGGCAGACCAATCTCTTCGCAGGCGTCCAGCAGCTTATCTGTTGCGCCGGGGGCGACGGCAAACTGTGCACCGGCCTCTTTGGCGGCGACGGCATCGGCGCGGGTCAGCACGGTGCCAGCACCGACAATGCCACCCTCGACCTTGGCCATCTCACGGATCACGTCCAATGCAGCGGGGGTGCGAAGCGTCACTTCCAGCACCGGCAGGCCACCGGCCACCAGCGCCTGTGCCAGATCACCAGCGGTGGCGGCCTCTTCGACCACCAGAACCGGGATCACCGGGGCCGTGCGACAGAGTTTTTCGGTAAAGACGGAAGCCTCTTCGGGGGTCATCTCATCATCCTTTGAGTCTCAATTGATGTTATCTGGCTTACACCACCACCGCGGCGCCGGTGTCGGCGGTTCCAACCATCTGGCGGAAGGGGGCGAACAATTCGCGCCCAATACCATGGGAATTGTCGCTGAGGTCCGGCTGACGCGCCGGGCGATCAGCAAACCCTTCGGCAAGGTTTTCCAAGGTGCCATTGACCGCATCCACGCGGATCATGTCGCCATCCTGAACGCGGCTCAGCGGACCAGCGCCAAGCGCTTCGGGGCTGACGTGGATTGCCGCGGGCACCTTGCCCGAAGCCCCGGACATCCGGCCATCGGTGACCAGCGCCACCCGCAGCCCACGGTCCAGCAGCACGGCCAGCGTGGGGGTGAGGTTGTGCAGTTCCGGCATGCCATTGGCGCTGGGGCCCTGGAAGCGCACGACAACCACGGTGTCTTCGGTGAACTCGCCTTTCTGGAAGGCCTCCTTCACCGCGCCCTGGCTTTCAAAAACCCGCGCTTTGGCTTCGATCACATGCAATTCAGGCGCTACGGCGGAGACTTTCATCATGCCATGACCCAGGTTGCCCTTCAGCTGTTTCAAACCACCGGTGGTCTGGAACGCCTGGTCGACAGGGCGCAGGATCTTTTCATTCAGGCTGTTGCGTGGGCCCGGCTCATAATGGACGCGGCCCTCCCGCAGCTTTGGTTCCTCGGTGTAGCGGCCAAGGCCGTCACCTGCGGTGGTTTTCACATCCTCATGGAGCAGCCCGTTTTCCAGCAGCTGGCCAATCATGTAGCCCAGACCGCCTGCGGCGTGGAAATGGTTCACGTCGGCCAGACCGTTTGGATAGACCTTGGCCAGCAGCGGCGTGGCGGAGGAGAGGTCATCAAAATCCTCCAGCTCCAGCAGAACACCGGCAGCGCGCGCCATTGCCGGCAGGTGCAGGACCAGGTTGGTCGAGCCCCCCGTGGCCATCAGGCCAACGATGCCGTTCACAAAAGCGCGTTCATCCAGGATCTGCGACACCGGGCGATAGTCATTGCCCAGCAGCGTGTTCTGCAGCGCCTGTTCGGTGCCCGCAACCGTCAGCGCATCGCGCAGGGGGGTGTTGGGGTTCACGAAGGACGCACCGGGCAGGTGCAGCCCCATAAACTCCATCAGCATCTGGTTGGAGTTTGCAGTGCCGTAGAAGGTACAGGTGCCGGGGCCGTGGTAGCTGGCCATTTCGGCCTTCATCAGCTCATCGCGACCGATGTTGCCTTTGGCAAATTCCTTGCGCACCCGCGCCTTTTCGTCATTCGGCAGGCCTGAGGTCATCGGCCCGGCGGGCAGGAAGACACCGGGGATATAGCCAAAGGTCGCAGCGCCGATGATCAGGCCCGGGACGATCTTGTCGCAGACCCCGAGGTACAGCGCAGTGTCAAAGGTGTTGTGGCTCAGCGCAACGCCGGTGGCCAGCGCAATCACATCGCGTGAAAACAGCGACAGCTCCATGCCGACCTGACCTTGCGTGACGCCATCACACATGGCGGGCACGCCACCGGCAACCTGTGCCGTCGCGCCGTTTTTCCGGGCGGTTTCACGGATCAGATCGGGAAAGCGCTCATAAGGCTGATGCGCCGACAGCATATCGTTGTAGGCGCTGACGATGCCAATGTTGGGCGCGCGCCCTTCGGCCAGCCGCGACTGGTCATTGCCCATAGCCGCATAGGCATGGGCCTGGTTGCCGCAGGTCAGATGGGCCCGGCGGGGCCCTTCCTCGGCGGCCTGCGCCATACGGGCGAGATAGGTGGAACGTGTTTCCTGACTGCGTTCGCGGATGCGATCGGTGACCCTTGCGACGGTGTCATTCAGCTGGGGCATTGGAACCTCTTGAGGCCTGATAAAGGCGCAACCTGACTGTATTGCGCCTCCTATGCCATGTTAGCGGTAACAATTCAAGGGGCGCAGCGTCAGTTTTACCAGATAACTCCGATCCCGTCATAAGCCCTGCAATGTCAGCCCAAGACGCGCGTTTTCCAGCGGATTATGCCGCAAGAGGCGCGCAAAATGATCCCGCCATTGTCCCGATGCTGCCCCATTTGCGCCTCATTCCCAGATCAAATTTGAATCAAATCAGAAAAAGGGCGGGGGACGCCCTGAGGAGTAGGCAGATGAAAACGCTTCGTATTGTAGCCCTTCTGGCAGTTGGACTTGGCCTGTCGGCCTGTGCATCGGTAGACACCGCCAGCCGGAACGCACCGATGGAATTGCCGCAGATGACGGCCCCGGCCACGCAGGTGGTTTCGGTTCAGGACTATAACATCAAAGTCTCACGCGCTCTGCGTGTCTCTGAGGCCAACAGCTACTATCCGCTGGGTGACATCGTCTGGCGTGGTGAGGCGATCGGCGATCGTCACGCTCAGGTGGCCCGTATTTTCCAAACCTCGATCCAGCGCGTGCAGGAGAAAAACGCCGAAGGTGCCCTGCCGGTGATCGTGGATGTAGACGTAAAGCGCTTCCATGCGCTGACCGAAAAGACCCGCTACACCGTGGGCGGTGTGCATTCGATCACCTTCGAACTGACTGTCCGCAACCCGCTGACCGGTGACCTCTTGGTGCCAACCCGCGAAATTCAGGCTGACCTGCGCGGCTTTGGCGGCAGCCGGGCCATTCAGGCAGAACAGGCCGGGATGACCCAGAAGGTGCGCATCACCCAGCATATCGCCAATGTGATTGCTCAGGAACTGTCGGCGCCGGGCTCGGTTGCCCCACAGATCACTGAACTGGTCGATGGGCTGGAAACCAACTTTGCCCCTGCAGGTGAGGATGCGGTGCGGCTCTAAGCCCTTTCGCAACAGATCAAACACGGGTAAGAGGGCGCCATGACAGCGCCCTCTTATTCCGTGATCCGCCTGAAACCCAAAGCCAACGCCCGCGCCATCCGCCGCGGCTTTCCTTGGGTCTATGACAATGAACTTGTGACCGACCGCCGCACCAAGAAACTGGTGCCGGGGTCTTTGGCCGTTTTGGAAGATGCCGACCGCAGCCCTATGGGGCTGGTCGCGGTGAACCCGAATTCACGTATCTTTGGCCGCATGCTGGATCGGGATCCGACGGCGGAGATCAACGAAGCGTGGTTCTCAGCCCGCATCAGCAAGGCGCTGGAGTTGCGCGCCCGTCTTTACGCTGCCCCCTTCTACCGGCTCATCCACGCCGAGGCAGATGGCCTGCCGGGCGTGGTGATCGACCGGTTTGGCGACACTGCTGTGGTGCAGCCCAACGCAGCCTGGGCCGATGTGCATTTTGATGCGTTGGAGGCCGCTTTGATCTCGGTCACCGGGGTGGCCAATGTGATCAAGAATGCGTCGGGCCGCGCCCGCAGCCTGGAAGGGCTGGATGATGTCACCGCCACCACAACGGGCACCGCCCCTGATGCGCCGGTTGAGGTGCCGATGAACGGTGCGATTTATATGGCGGATCTGACCGGCGGTCAGAAAACCGGCCTGTTTTTCGATCAGCGCCCGAACCATGCCTTTGCGGCGTCATTGTCCAAAGATGCCAAAGTGTTGGACGTCTTCTCTCATGTCGGTGGCTTCTCGCTGGCGGCCCTGGCTGGCGGCGCCACTTCAGCCCTGGCCGTTGACGGCTCCGCAGCCGCGCTGGAGCTGGCCGAAGCCGGCGCCAAGGCGGCTGGGGTTGAGGACCGCTTTGCGACCCGCAAGGGCGATGCTTTCGACGTTCTGGCGCAGCTGGGCGAAGAAGGGGAACGCTTTGATGTGGTGATCTGTGATCCACCTGCCTTTGCCCCGAACAAACAGGCGCTTGAGGCAGGTCTGCGTGCCTATGAACGTATCGCCCGACTGGCCGCGCCTCTGGTGCGGCCGGGGGGCTATCTGGGCCTCTGCTCCTGTTCACATGCCGCCGAGGTCACCAAGTTCCGTGTGGCCTGCCTGCGCGGGCTGGGCCGGGCCGGTCGCCCGTCGCAACTGCTGCACACCGGATTTGCCGGGCCAGACCATCCGCTGATGCCGCAGCTGGCGGAAAGCGGCTACCTGAAATCGCTGTTCTTCCGGCTCTGATCTGGTGAAGGTCCTGCTCGATACCTGCGTGATCTACCCCACTGTCATGCGCGAAGTGCTGCTGGGCGCGGCGCGGGCGGGATTGTTCACACCGCTCTGGTCGGACCGCATTTTGGAAGAATGGGCGCGAGCCGCCCGCAAACTAGGCCCCGAAGGTGAGGCTCAGGCGCGCGGTGAGGTCGCTATGGTGCAGGCCGCCTGGCCCCGGGCCGCGGTCACCTGGCCGCCCTCGCTTGAGGATCGCCTGTATTTGCCGGACCCCGCGGACACTCATGTGCTGGCCGCAGCCATCGCCGGATCTGCGGATCTGCTGATCACCATGAACGCCAAAGACTTCCCGCGCCACATCCTGGCCGAGGAAGGGCTCAGCCGGCAGGACCCCGATGGGTTTCTGCATGGTCTCTGGCAAGCCAACCCAGGCGTGATGCAGGATGTGGTCGAAGCCGTGCGCAGCACTGCTGAGCGCCTGTCTGGGGAGGTTTGGACCAGCCGCGCGCTGTTAAAAAAGGCCCGCCTGCCGCGTTTGGGCAAAGCTATAGGCTAGCGCCAGCCCATCTTTTCAATGATCTGAAAATACTCAAGAAAGCCGCTTCAGGCTTTCACACCCCATTTGGCCTCAAGCGCTTCGATCGCGGCAATCCGCTCCCCGGTTTTGGGGTGGCTCAGCAACCAGGCCGGGGTGCCACTGCCGGCTGAGGCCGTCAGCGCCTCCAGCTTTTCAAACAGGGATTTCTGCGGAGCGGTGCCGATGCCCGATTTCGTCAGCAGTGCAGCGGCATATTCATCGGCCTCATACTCATCGCCCCGCGACAGCCGGGCCGCTAGCATGGTCGTCAGCGCATTGGCGATCATCGCGCCAACGCCGGGGATAACCCGCGACAGCACCATCGCCAGCGCCGTGCGCAGCGCGTTCTGGCCGGAAAAATCAATCATCCGGCGGCGCGAATGGCCGAGGGCCACATGCCCCAGCTCATGGGCGATCACGCTGGAAAGCTCCTCGGCGGAGACCTCACCGTTTTGAAACTTGCGATAAAACCCGCGGGTGATGAAAATCCGCCCGTCTGGCGCTGCGAGGCCATTGACCGGATCGATCTCATAGATGTGCACCTTGATCCGCGGCAGATCCAAGGCCCGCGCCATCCGCGTGGTCATCTCACGTAGTTTCGGGTCCATTAGCTCGGTGGATTGCTCATCCAGTTGGCGTGCCAGCCGCCAAGCGGAAAATCGATACATGGCAACCGCATAGAGGATGGCCAGGAGGATCGGAGTGAACTTCAGCATGAGGTAGATATGGGGCTTTCAGCGCGCGCAGGCAAGAGTGCAGGTCAAAGCGGCATCCACGCGCTTGGACCGCTGTCCTCAAGGGCCCATTGCGCCTGCCAATTGCCTTCGGATTTGCGCAGCAGCAGATAGTTACGCTCGGCCACATAGCGATGGCTTTGACCGGGGATCGGGCGCATCTGAATGGGGTGGCCGGGCAGGGGGCTGTCACCAAAGCGGGCCAACATGTCCAGAAACCGCGCCCAGGCTTTGGGCGGTGCGCGATGTGAAATGCCTGAGGCGACCAGCTGATGCATAACCTTGCCCGTCCCCAGCGCCATTTCACCCCGCGCGGCCAGATGAATTTCACCGGACAGAACGGTCACATCCTGACCGTCGAGGCTGGCGATGCGCTGCAGGATCTCCAGCAAATGCTGCCAGCTGTCGCGATGGGCGCGGCTTTGCCATTGATCGCGCAGGTCATCTTCGTATTTCTGCATCGATGGGATCGCCATCATGACCCATTCCAGCACGGACAGGCGCGGCCCCAGCACCGGGACCGAAGACATGACAAAGGTCCGCCCCGGCGCAGGCGTATGCCCTGCACCTTCCATCATCCGCCAGCCAGAAGTTCCCATCACCTCGCGCCGGCTGCGTTCGGATCGCAGATCGGGCGCCAGCAGGCGCAGGCCAGGCGCGGTGATGGACCAGCCCAAATGCAGACCGGTCGGATCGGCAAAGCGGGCCGGCAGATCCCCGTCGACACAGCCGTGCTGGAACAACAGAGCCGCCTCACGGGCGCAGTCAAACAGCATCTGCCCCACCGGGGAATAGGTGCGCGACCGCCGCAATGATCCCCAGCCATCGCAGATGTCATGGTCATCCCATTGCATCAGCGACGGCACTCGAGCCGCCAAATGGGCATGCTCAGCTGTGTCATAGACGGCGATATAGCGGTCCAGAAACCGTTCCCGCAGATGGTCGCGCAAATCCACCAGATCGCCGCGGCTGGGATCGCGCGGCAGGCGGTCGGGCCAATCATGGCTGAGGGGATGGCCCAGTGTCACCTCATCGGCATAGACCTGATCGCCACCATGCAGCAGCAGGGACAGCGGCGTTTGATCATGAGTTTCGGCCAGCTGTCGCCACATTGCGTTACGCTCATCACCGTCGCGGGTCAGATCGCCGTGCTCCTCGCCGTTGCAGGAGACATATGCGATCTGCATCGCCCCTTCAGGGCAGCCCGCAAGGTCAAAGCGGTTGCCGTTCCACCGATAATGTGAGGGGTCTGTTGCAGGACGGCTAAATCGGCAGCGCCAGATCGTAACATGTTGATAGGTTGCGATGTTTTCGGCTGAAATCGAAATGCCATCCAGCTCAATCGGCGGCATTTCTTGCCCGTTGGGGGCAATGAACAGGGCGGCCAGATGCATCTGACCCTCCCGTATATCGTCCAGCATCAGGATTGGCCCAAGGGGCTTCTTCAGATGTGCGGAAAGGGGCGGGGAGGGGGCGGTGGCGGGTTTCATCTTGCTGCCTCAGGTAGGGGGCAGCGTTGATTTGATCAAGATGGGATCGCGTGAATATTAGCGCCCCAGCTCTTTCATCCCACGTTCGATGCCCTCAAGCGTCATCGGTACCATGCGATCCTCAAACAGGTCGCGGATCATTTGGATCGACTGGGTGTAGGGCCAATACTTCTCGGCCACCGGATTGATCCAGATGTGATCGGGCCATTGGTCGCGGGCGCGCTGCAGCCAGACCTCACCCGCCTCTTCGTTCCAATGCTCATTGGCGCCGCCACGATAGGCGATTTCATAGGGCGACATGGAGGCGTCACCCACAAAGATGCATTTGTAATCAGAGCCATAGGTGTGCAGCACATCCCAGGTTGGGGTCTGCTGGTCCCAGCGGCGCCTGTTGTCCTTCCACACACCTTCATAGAGGCAGTTGTGGAAGTAGAAATGCTCCATATGTTTGAACTCGGACTTGGCAGCCGAAAACAACTCCTCCAGCACTTGAATATGGGGATCCATCGACCCACCGATGTCCAGGAACAGCAGAACCTTCACCGCATTGCGCTTTTCCGGTCGGGTCTGCACATCCAGATAGCCGTGTTCGGCCGTGGCGCGGATGGTGCCGTCAAGATCCAGCTCCTCCTCCGCCCCGTCGCGGGCCCAATTGCGCAGGCGTTTCAGCGCGACCTTGATGTTGCGGGTGCCCAGTTCCACCTCACCGTCGAGGTTGCGGAATTCCCGTTTGTCCCAGACCTTCACAGCGCGCTGGTGGCGGCTTTCTTTCTGGCCGATCCGTACGCCTTCAGGATTGTATCCGTAGGCCCCAAAGGGGGAAGTGCCGGCCGTGCCGATCCATTTGTTGCCACCCTGATGGCGGCCCTCTTGTTCCTTCAGCCGCTCCTTGAGCGTTTCCATAAGCTTATCAAAGCCGCCTAAGGCGTCGATCTCAGCTTTTTCTTCTTCGCTCAGGTGTTTTTCTGCCAGTTTTTCCAGCCAGTCGCCGGGGATATCTACTGCATTCAGGACGTCGCCCAACTGGATGTCTTCGAGCCCCGAAAAGGTCGCGGCGAAAGCGCGGTCAAACTTATCAAGGTTGCGCTCATCCTTCACCATTGCAACGCGGGCGAGGTAGTAAAACCCATCCACGTCATAGGTGACCAGGCCAGCCTTCACCGCTTCAAGAAACGACAGGTATTCCCGCAGGGAAACGGGAATGTCGGCTTTGCGCAGGTTTTCAAAGAATGGTAGAAACATCGCGGGCCTCCTCAAGCGGTGAGGTCAGACGGCTGCGCGATGCACGATGATGGTGATGAACAGCCCAATGATCGAAAACAGGATGGCATAAGCGGCTGCATATTGCAGCATGTCTTTCATCTGACCTTTGCGGCGTTTCGCCAGCCCGGCCCCAAAAAGAATCCCAAAGACCAGCCCTGCAAGTACGATCATGTCCGCCCATTTCCTCTTTTCAGCGGGCTAAGTGCAGTGATTTCCTGCAATTTGGCCCGAACTGCCCAATCAGCGCCGAACCCGTAGCGTGCCCAGCCCAGACTGTCCAGTCTGACCAAACGTGCCTCAGTGCCGCGCCCCAACAGATCTAGTGCTTCGGCGCGCAAAAGCATCAGCGTCGACAAGAGGGCCGCGTTTTCGTGGCGTTTGGCCACATCCAGATAGGGATCAATGATGTCCAACGCGGCCTGACCGCGTCCCTCATGGATCGCATAGGCCGCCAGTTGCTGTGCCACCTGGGCGCTGTGCAGCTGGGTGCCGGGGCGTTGGCTGTAATAGCGCTGCGCGGCCAGGAAGTGGGACAGGGCAACATCCGGATCCTGACTCTGGGTCAGGCGGCCAAGCGCGTAATGGGAAAAGGCGCGGCGGTGATCTGTCCAACCTTCGGAGCGGGCGATATTGACCGCTTTCTGTGCCGCCGAGCGACGACCGGCAGCGCTGGCGCCGGGGCCAAGCGCGGTTTGGATCGCTTCAATCCAGCTACGCGGCGTGGTCCGCAAATATTCCGGGCTACGATTAGCACCAGCGGGGTTCAGCCGTGCCAGAATAGTCGGCAGGCGTTCCGCCACTTGGCTGCGGCTCATCCCGTTTTGCAGCTCAGGCGCATAGAAGGCGCGTAGAACAAGCATGTCATAACCCGTCAGAACCGTATGGACATTGTCGTCATTAAAGACGCTGTCGGACAGGCGGTAGAGGTCATTGAGCGGCCCCAGCGCCTGCGCCAGTTCTTCATGCAGGCAGTCCCGCATTTCCTGTGGCGGCGCATCAGACGGCACAAAGATCGCCAGCCGTTCGCGGTTTTGCAGCTGCGTCCAGTCGGTGCGCGGGGCGCGGCGGGCCTTGCTGTATTCGGCAAGGCTGGACACATTCGGCACCACAAAACAGGCGGCCGAGGGCAGGTGGCGGCGGATCTTGGCGTGGCTCACCGCCTCAATCGTGATCGAGGCCTGACCGGATTGCACCCGGCGAATGTTGATCCCGGCCTCACGACGCAAACGGTCGGTCAGCGCATCCAGCTCAAGCGACAGGCTGATCGGGGCCTGACCGGTCAATCGCAGGGTAATCGGACCCTCAAATCGGGTGAAACGGGGCAATTGCCGCCCTGATTCCAGCTGGAACGCCAGATCCAGAATGTCGCGCGCCAGATCCGTATTGGACACCTGCGGCTTGCTGGCCCGGCTGGCGGTAAACGTCTTCATAGGTGGCAGGATCGTGGTCGCTTCGGTGGAGGCGCGGCTGGGTTGTTCCAAGGGGGCGGTCGCCATACAGGCGCTTAGGCTCAGGCATAAGGGCAGAGCAGCAAGAAAACGGATCATCGATAAACACCCCTAACCGAACCAAAAGGCAGCAAAAACAGCAGTGATTTCAACAGCAGCGACGCCATACTTACACCTTTTCACGCATAAAACACCAATCGACGCCCCCGGGGCCTGTCAGTAATTTGTCAGGCTTTTGCCATGTTAGGCGTGATTTGCGGCACAAATGCGGCTTTAGGTTCCCGTCCCGGAAACAATCGTAAGGGTTTGTTTACCACGATTTTGGCCACGGGCGGCAGGAAAATTGGTGGTTTCTCTTGGCCGCAGCCGGTTGCCGCCCGATCATGCGGCAAAACAGTCCGCCGCCCCGACAATTGGCCGGGACGGCGATCACGTTACCTTTGACCACGGGCCATGAAGGCCAGCCGCTCAAACAGGTGCACATCCTGTTCGTTTTTCAGCAGCGCGCCATGCAGCCGGGGCAGGGCATTGCTGCCATCGCGGCGCAGATCTTCGGCGTCCAGATCTTCGGCCAAGAGCAGCTTCAGCCAGTCCAAAACCTCTGACGTCGAAGGCTTTTTTTTCAAACCGCGGGTGTCACGGATTTCATAGAACTGGGTCAGCGCGGTGGTCAGCAGTTGTTCCTTGATACCGGGGTGATGCACCTCAACGATCTTGCGCATCGTGTCGGCATCCGGGAAGGAAATGTAGTGGAAGAAGCAGCGGCGCAGGAAGGCGTCCGGCAGTTCTTTTTCATTGTTGGAGGTGATGATGATCACCGGGCGATTTTTCGCCGAGATGGTTTCACCGGTCTCATAGACGTGGAAAGCCATCTTATCGAGTTCCTGCAGCAGGTCGTTTGGAAACTCGATATCCGCTTTGTCGATCTCATCAATCAGCAGCACAACTTTCTTGTCAGACTCAAACGCCTGCCAAAGCTTGCCCTTCTTGATGTAGTTCTTGACGTCATGCACACGCTCTTCGCCCAGCTGACTGTCGCGCAATCGGCTGACGGCGTCATATTCGTAAAGACCCTGCTGCGCTTTGGTGGTGGATTTGATGTTCCACTCGATCATCTCAAGCCCCAGCGCCGAAGCCACCTGTTTGGCCAATTCGGTCTTCCCGGTGCCCGGTTCACCCTTCACCAAAAGGGGGCGTTCCAGCGTCACAGCAGCGTTCACTGCAACTGTCAGGTCTTCGGTGGCCACATAGGCCTCGGTTCCTTGGAATTTCATCCGCCTCGTTCCGTCGTTCCTTCTTGGCCGCCACCCTAACGCGAAGCCTGCGCCCCTGCAATCTGGGGCGTTAAATGACGTGACATTGCGGCGCGGGTGCGGTAGACCCCGCCACGGGAGGCGCCAAAATGTCAAAGGATCACGTGTTGGCACAAGTTGGCCTTGATGAGGGAATTGAGATGAAGGCGGAAACCTTTATTTCCGATGATTATCGTCCGGCCGAGGACGAACCATTTATGAACGACAAACAGCTTGAGTATTTCAGACGCAAGCTGCTGAATTGGAAAGCAGATCTGCTAGCAGACACCCGCGACACGATCGAGGGTCTGCAGGACGGAACCCGCAACATTCCTGATGTTGCGGACCGGGCCAGCGAAGAGACGGATCGGGCGCTGGAGCTGCGCACCCGGGACCGTCAGCGCAAGCTGGTTGCCAAGATCGACTCGGCCCTGCGCCGCATCGATGAGGGCGAATATGGCTACTGCGATGTGACCGGTGAGCCGATCAGCCTGAAACGGCTAGACGCCCGTCCGATCGCCACCATGAGCCTTGAGGCGCAAGAGCGTCACGAGCGCCGTGAAAAGGTGCATCGCGACGACTGATCGCCGCAAAATCGCGCAGATTTCGGCGCGATTTGTCAAGCAACGACGTTAACGCCGGGGCAGGTCCTCGGCGTTTCCTATTTAAGGTGAAAGACATGAGCCTTCTGGGCATGAAAACCGTGGTGATCGGTGGCGGCATTGGCGGGCTGGCCGTGGCCCGCGCGCTGGCGCTGCGCGGCGCCTCCGTGACGCTACTGGAACAGGCCGAAGCCATCCGCGAAGTGGGCGCCGGGCTGCAGATCAGCCCCAATGGATTCGCTGTTCTCAAGGCGCTGGGATTGGATCAGGTGCTGCAGCAGGGGGCGGTGCAGGGGCAGGCTGTCTCTCTCAGGGACTATCGCAAGGGCGAAGTGCTGCGCCTCGACCTGACGCAGTTGTCCGACCAGAGCTACTATTTTGTGCATCGCGCTGATTTAATCGACATCCTCGCAGAAGGCGCGCGGGAGGCCGGGGTGAAAATCCGGCTGTTGCAGAAGGTGGATCGGGTCACCCCCGCAACCTCAGATACGCCTGCTTCTCTTCATTTGGCCAATGGCAGCCATCTGGAGGCCGATCTGGTGATTGGGGCCGACGGTTTGCATTCCGTGCTGCGCCCGATGCTGAACGGGGCGGATAAAGCGTTTTTCACCGGACAGGTTGCCTGGCGCGCTGTCGTGCCCAACACCACGTCGCGCGGGCCTGAGGCCTGGGTGCATATGGCGCCGGGGCGGCATCTGGTCAGCTACCCGTTGCGCGACGGCAAGTCGATCAATCTGGTTGCGGTTCAGGAACGTGCGGACTGGACCGAGGAGGGCTGGTTCCACAAGGATGATCCAGCAAACCTGCGCCGCGCCTTTGCGGATTTCGGCGCGGAAACTCAGGCATTGCTTGGCGCGGTGGAGGATGTGCGGCTCTGGGGGCTGTTCCGTCATCCGGTTGCTGAGGTCTGGCAGGGTGGCCATTGCGCCCTTCTGGGCGATGCGGCGCACCCAACGTTGCCGTTCCTGGCCCAGGGCGCCTCCATGGCGTTGGAGGATGCATGGGCCTTAGCTGATGAACTGGCGCTGTCTGATGATGTGGCCAGCGGATTGGCAGCCTATCAGCAGCGCCGCAAAGCGCGGGCCACCAAGGTGATCAATGCCGCCAGCGGCAATGCCTGGAAATATCACCTGAGCGCGCCGCCGCTGCGGTTTGCCGCCCATACCGCACTGCGGCTGGCCGGACGTTTTGCGCCGGGCAAAATGCTGCATCAGTTCGATTGGCTTTATGCACATGATGAAACCGCAGGGCCGACAGCAGGCGGTTGATCTGACTGAGGTCGGATGGAATGTGAGTATTTGGGAAACGATGAAAGCGCCTTTCAAAGTTCCCTAAATACTCACTTTTATGTTGGGGCAGAGCGCGCTGCAGCGATCACAGATCCAGCTCGACCCAGACCGGCACGTGGTCTGAAGGCTTCTCACGGCCGCGCACCTCTTTGTCGATCTGACAGTCGCGCAGCAGGTCTGCGCATTCCGGGCTCAGCAGGAAATGGTCGATGCGGATGCCATCATCACGGTTCCAGGCGCCTGCCTGATAATCCCAAAAACTGTAGTGGCCCGGGCCAAAGGTGCGGTTGCGGAAGGCTTCGGTAAAGCCAAGGTTCAGCAGTTTGCGCCACATCGCCAGGCTTTCGGGCCGGTGGGCGGCGTCACCCTCCCAGGCCTCGGGGCGGCGGGCATCTTCGGCTTGCGGGATGATGTTGTAATCCCCCGCCATGAGGAAGGGCATTTCCTCTGCCAGCAGCGCCTCGGCGCGGGCCTGCAACCGTTCCATCCAGCGTAGCTTGTAGGCAAATTTGCCGCCTGGCACTGGCAGGCCATCGTCGCCCAGTTCAACAGGATTGCCGTTCGGCAGGTAGAGGTTGCACAGGCGCACCGCCTGTTTGCCCACCACGGTTGCTTCGATCCAGCGGGCCTGTTCATCTTCGGCGTCGCTGTCTTGCAGCACCGGCAGGCCGCGGGTCACATCCTCCAGCGGCAGCTTGGACAGGATCGCCACCCCGTTGAAGCTTTTCTGGCCGTGGGTCACCACGTTGTAGCCTTTTTCCTCAAACAGCTCGTTCGGGAAGGCCTCATCAACGGATTTGATTTCCTGCAGCAGGGCCACATCGGGCTGCGCCTCATCCAGCCAGTCGCTCAGCGCGTTGACCCGCGCTTTGATCCCATTGATGTTGAACGTGGCGATTTTCATGGTCCAGCCCCTGTTGTTGCCCCATGTCTATGCCTGAGGCGGGGCGCCGGGTGCAAGCGGGATCATTGCGATTGGCGAAACAGGCTCATCGTTGAGGGCGCGGGCGTATTTAGATCAAGGGTTTAGGAGGAGAAGGGTCAGGAACCCCGCAAGACTGACAAGTACAAAAACGGCGCACCAGAAGCCAAAGGTGAAGCGGCGCAGCATGGCATGGCGCACCACCACGCCAACCGAGATCGCCGCCAGAAAACTCAGCGTCAGCCCCAGCATCACCGCCTGCGCAATTGCATCGCCCATTCCGGTCAGAAACGTATCCATCAGCGGACAGCGTGTTGGTTACATGGAGAAGGAGGTGCCGCAGCCGCAGGAAGATGTGGCATTGGGGTTATCGATCACGAACCGCGCGCCGATCAGCTCTTCAGTGAAATCGATGGTCGCCCCGGTCAGGAAGGGCAGGGAAATCGCGTCAACGATCACCTTCTCCCCCGCGCCGTCACCGGAGCCTTCGAGGATCAGATCCTCATCATTTGGTTCATCCAGCTTGATTTCATACTGAAAGCCGGAACAGCCGCCGCCTTCGACAGCCACACGCAAAGCCTGACCCTGATCGCTCGCGCCGATTTCGGCAAGGCGGGCGAAGGCACGTTCTGTGACGGTGGGGGGCAGTTGCATTCCAAGGCTCCTGAAGGTTTCGCAAAAGCTGTTTATAGAATATATGTGGGGAAAGGATCGGCGACAAGAGTGCCCGGCGAGGGAATTTGCCGCTAAAGATCCGGGAATTGAGGGCCCAAAAGAGGCCCGTATGAGGCAAATTGAACAGGTAAGGGCCAATTGCAATGAGCGCCATTTACGCATCCCGTCCCGAAGACAGCCGCGGACGGTTGCACCCCGAAGAAGAGAGCGCGTTTCGCTCTTGTTTTCAACGTGATCGGGATCGGATCATCCATGCCAGCAGCTTTCGCCGGCTGAAGCATAAGACACAGGTCTTTATCGAACATGAAGGGGATTATTTCCGCACCCGGCTGACTCATTCCATTGAGGTGGCTCAGGTGGCGCGGACGATTTCAGGCACGCTGGGCCTCAATCAGGAACTGGCCGAAGCCGTGGCGCTGGCACATGATCTGGGACATACGCCCTTTGGCCACACCGGTGAGGATGCACTGGCCGAATTGATGGCGCCTTATGGGGGCTATGATCACAACGCGCAGGCCATTCGGATAGTGACCAATCTGGAGCGTCATTACGCGGAATGGGATGGGTTGAACCTGACCTGGGAAACGCTGGAAGGCATCGCCAAACACAATGGTCCGGTTCTAGGCCAGGTGCCTTGGGCCTTGTCGGCCTATAACGATCACCATGATCTGGAACTGACCACCCACGCCAGCACTGAGGCCCAGGTGGCCGCGCTGTCAGATGACATCGCCTATAACAACCACGATCTGCACGACGGGTTGCGGGCCGAATTGTTTTCGACCGATGAACTGGCTCAGATGCCGGTGTTGCAGGACTGTTTTGCTGAGGTGGATAAGAAGTACCCCGGCCTCAACTACTATCGCCGCCGCCATGAGGCGCTGCGCCGGTTCTTTGGCGTCTTGGTAGAGGACGTGATCGCGGTGACCCGGGCCAATCTGGCGGAGGTCGATCCGCAATCGGTGGCCGATGTGCGCGCAGCAGGCAAGATGATGGTGCAGTTTTCACCCGGCCTGTGGTCTGATCTGAAACAGATCCGCAAGTTTCTGTTCACCCGCATGTATCGCGCCCCCGAGGTGGTGGAGATCCGCACCTATGTGACCGAAGCGGTCAAAGAGCTGTTCCCGATCTTCATGGCCCGGCCCGAGCTGTTGCCGAAGCAATGGCGCAAAGATGTTGCCGAGGTCACCAGCGAAGAGGGTTTGGCGCGCATCGTGTCGGACTATATCTCTGGCATGACGGATCGCTTTGCACTGCAGGAGGTGGAACATCTGACCGGCCGACGGGCCATCCCAGCCGGGCGACGCGCCACCCCGATCCAGCATCATGACTGATTTTAAGACTGTAATTTCATTAAGAGCCCCTTCAGGAGGACCATAAATGGCCAGCCCAGATGTCGCCGGACTTAGCCCGATCAATGCCATCGCTCTGGTGGGGGCCTTAGGGGTTGGGGCGCAATGGCTGGCCTGGCGGCTGCAGTTGCCGGGCATCGTCTTGATGTTGCTGGCCGGCGTCATCGCGGGGCCTGTCCTCGGGATCCTGGATCCAGCGCGGGACATCGGCCCGCTTGTGGCACCGATGGTCTCGGTCGCTGTGGCCATCATCTTGTTTGAGGGTGGGTTGACGCTCAACTTCCATCAGCTGAGTGATGCCGCAACCGGGGTGAAACGTCTGGTCTTTGTTGGCGCGCCACTGGGTTGGCTGACCTCAGCCATGGCGCTGCACTACGGCGCCGGACTTGGCTGGCAGGCCTCGGCCGTTTTTGGTGGGATCATGATCGTGACCGGCCCCACGGTGATTGCGCCCCTCTTGCGGCAGGCCAAACTGGGACGTCGCCCGGCCGCCCTCTTGCAATGGGAGGCGATCGTCAACGATCCCATCGGCGCCCTTGCGGCGGTGCTGGCGTTTGAACTGGTAGTTGTGCTGAACACCACCGAAACCGTCAGCCATGCCGCGCAGGTCTTGGCATTGGGGGTGGTGGTCGCCACCATCCTTGGCGCGCTGGGCGGCTATGGCATCGCCCGGGCCTTCAAACAGGGCTGGGTGCCGGAGTACATGAAGGTGCCGGTGCTCTTTGTTGTATTAATCGCGATTTTCGCCGCCTCAGACACGGTTCTGCATGAAAGCGGCCTCTTGGCTGTGACCATTATGGGGGTGGTGATCGCCAATGCGGAACTGCCGTCTTATACCGAGCTGCGCCGGTTCAAGGAACACGCCACGGTGCTGCTGGTGTCGGGGGTGTTTATCCTCTTGGCGGCTTCATTGGATTTCTCAACCCTTGGGCAGCTTAACTGGCGTGCGGCGCTTTTTGTGGCTTCGGTCATCCTGCTGGCCCGTCCAGCAACGGTGCTGATCTCTCTGCTGGGAACCGATTTGCCTTGGCGTGAGAGAGTGCTCATTGCCTTCACCGGGCCACGCGGTGTGGTGCTGGTGGCGGTTGCGGGGTTGTTTGGCGAAAGGCTGGCAGCACTGGGCGTGGCCGATGGGGCGCTGGTTGCGCCGCTGGCCTTTGTTCTGGTCGCGGTCACCGTGGTGCTGCATGGGTTCACCCTGACGCCATTTGCACGCGCGCTTGGGCTGACTGGCGCTGCCGTGCCCGGTGTGCTGCTGGTCGGCGGATCGCGGTTCTCTCTGGCGCTGGCGCAGGCATTGGGCAAAGCAGAGGTGCCGGTGCTGATCGCAGATCCCAACCGTGCCCGGCTGCGCGCCGCCCGGCAGGCCGGGGTCAACACGTTTTACGGCGATGTCCTGTCTGAAGCGGCAGAACACAATCTGGAACTGGCGCAATACGGCCGCATCATCGCCCTCAGCGACAATGACGCTTACAACACGCTGGTCACAACCGACCTTGGACCGGAGTTCGGTCGTGACAACATCTTTCAGCTGGCCCGCCACAAAGGCGATCTGGCCCGCAACGCGCTGCCCAGCAGCCTTGGCGGCCGTGCCTTTGTCGCCGGCCATAATTTTGATGAGCTGGAGGCCAATATGCGCGCAGGTCATGAAATGCGCTGCACCCGATTGAGCGATGAATATGGGCTTGAGGAATGGCAGGCCGACGCGCCAGAGGCGTTGATTGTCATGGCTGTCGATCCCAAAGGCAATCCGCGCCTGCCCAGCGGTGACAAGGCCCTGCCGCTCACGGCAGACTGGCAGGTGATTTGGCTGGACCCTAAGGGTACTCGCTAAGGGGGCGTTGCCCCCATGCCTGCGGCATTCCCCCAGAGTATTTGGGAAACGATGAAAGCGCCTTTCAATGATCCGTAAATACTCAATCTGCCTGTGCAGCCCGGCTATGCGTTGACCTTTGAGGTTTGCGTGGTAAACCCGCGTCAAGAGATAGAGGATTTGGTGCGATGAACCTTTTTGCCGAGCTGCGTGCGCTGGTACTGGAACTGCTGGAGCAAATGGCTGCTGCCGGTGATCTGCCCGAAGGGCTGAACTTTGCCAACGTGGCGGTTGAGCCGCCGCGCGATCCGCTACATGGCGACATGGCAACCAATGCTGCGATGGTGTTGGCCAAACCCGCCAAGATGAAGCCGCGCGATATCGCCGACAAACTGGCGGCAAAACTGGCCGAAGACGCCCGCATCACCACCGCCGAAGTGGCTGGCCCCGGTTTCCTCAACATGCGCCTTGATGCCAGCCTGTGGCAGGGGATTGTGAAAACCGCGCTGAGTGATGGCACCGCCTATGGTCGCTCCTCCATGGGGCAGGGTAAGAAGGTCAACGTGGAATATGTCTCGGCCAACCCGACCGGTCCGATGCATGTGGGCCATACCCGTGGCGCGGTCTTTGGCGATGCGCTGGCCTCGCTCCTGGATTACGTCGGCTATGACGTGACCCGCGAATATTACATCAACGATGGCGGTGCGCAGGTCGATGTGCTGGCGCGTTCGGCCTATGAGCGCTACCGCGAAGCCAATGGGCTGGAGCCGGAGATCGCCGAAGGTCTGTATCCCGGTGATTACCTGATCCCGGTCGGCGAAGCGCTGAAAGAGAAATACGGCGATAGCCTGCTGGACAAGCCTGAGGCCGAATGGCTAGCGGATCTGCGCAGCTTCTCGACCGATGCGATGATGGAGATGATCCGCGGCGACCTGGCGGCGCTGGGCGTGGTGATGGATGAGTTCTACTCAGAAAAGTCCCTCTACGGTACCGGTCAGATTGAGGCCGCGCTGGAGCGTCTGGAAAACCTGGGCCTGATCTACGAAGGCGTGCTGGAGCCGCCGAAGGGCAAGCTGCCTGAGGATTGGGAAGAGCGTGAGCAGACCCTGTTCAAATCGACTGAATACGGTGATGACGTGGATCGCCCGGTGAAGAAATCTGATGGCGCCTGGACCTATTTTGCGCCAGACATTGCTTATCACTTCACCAAGGTGGAGCGTGGCTTTGACATGTTGATTGACGTCTTCGGCGCCGATCACGGTGGCTATGTCAAACGGATGAAGGCCGCGGTGGCCGCGCTGAGCGAAAACAAGGTGCCGCTGGACATCAAACTGATCCAGCTGGTGAAGCTTTATAAAAACGGTGAGCCGTTCAAAATGTCCAAGCGCGCCGGCACATTTGTGACCTTGCGCGACGTGGTGGAACAGGTGGGCGCGGATGTGACCCGTTTCCACATGCTGACCCGCAAAAACGATGCACCGCTGGACTTTGACTTTGACAAGGTGCTGGAACAGTCCAAGGACAACCCGGTGTTCTATGTGCAATACGCCCATGCCCGTGTCTGCTCGGTTCTGCGCAAAGCAACCGAGGCCGGTATCGCGCATGATGATGCCACGCTGGCGGCTGCGGATCTGAACGCACTGAGCCATGATGCGGAGATGGCGGTGGCCAAGAAACTGGCTGAGTGGCCGCGTCTGGTTGAGATTGCTGGCCGCAACAATGAACCGCACCGCGTGGCCTTCTATCTCTATGAACTGGCAAGCGAATTCCACTCTCTGTGGAACCGTGGCAACGATGACATGTCGCTGCGCTTCCTGCAGGACGGGGATGCGGCGACGTCGCAGGCGAAAATCGCTCTTGCCCGTGCCGTGGCCGTTGTTATTTCCGCCGGTCTTGGTATTCTAGGTGTGAAACCGGCCGAAGAGATGCGCTAAAGCATCCATCCCGCGCCGGTCCGTGAAGCAGTTTTCCGACGGGATCCACCCGTCGGCGCGGAAAGAGGCGAAGATGGCAGAGATGCAGGACACCGGGCGCATGGCTGCGCCCGCGCAGCAGGCATATAACACAACCGCTTATGATGCTCAGGCACAGGGGCACGACGTCGGATATGACGATCCGGCAGGTTATGAGGCTGAAGCTGGCTATGAGGAAACGCCTGCGTCGCTGAAGGCTGGCGTGGCCACCGCGCTGCATTTCACCGGCGCGGCTGTGTCGCTTGGTTTGCTAATCGGTGTTGGTGTCTGGGGCTATCAGCTGGTGGTGCGGGATGTCAGCGGCGTGCCTGTGGTGCAGGCGGCCGAAGGCCCGATGCGGATCGCGCCTGTGGACCCCGGTGGATCCCGGGCCGAGAATCAAGGCCTCGCCGTGAATGAGGTTGCAGCGGATGGCGGCGCACAGCGTGCGGCTGATCGCGTGATTTTGGCGCCACCGCCGCTGGACCTGGACAAATCAGATCCACTGCTGGCGGTGGACCGCGCTGTCACGCCCGCGGCCACCAGTGAGGCGGACGGGCAGAGCGCCCGGATCGAAGCCCTGGTCGGGCAGGTGATGCGTGAGGCCCAGGAAATTGCGGAGGCCGATCAGACGGCCCTGATCCAGCAGGCATCGCTCACTCAGGAGGTTGAGGCAGAGCCCGCCACAGCACCGGTTGAGGCCGAGGTGGCGCAGGTGATTAAACCGATTGAAGGGGGCATGGGGCGTTCGCTGCGGCCCAAGGCGCGGCCTGCCAACCTGCAGCGCAGTGCTTCGCTGAGGCCCGATGCGGTCAGCACTGGCACAGTGGAGGTTAGCCCGGATACCCTGACAGCGGGCACCCGTCTGGCGCAGCTGGGCGCCTATGACAGCCCTGAGGTGGCGCGTAAGGAATGGGATAAGATCGCCGCGCGTTTTGGTGATTTCATGCTGGATAAACAGCGGGTTGTGCAGAAAGCCAAAAGCGCTGGCAGCACCTTCTACCGCCTGCGTGTGCATGGGTTTGCCAGCCTTGATGATGCCCGCCGCTTCTGTAACGCCTTGGACGCAGAAGGCACCGATTGCATTCCGGTGACCCACAAGTGAGCCGCTTCGGTGCAACGGTCCTGGATCCGGTTGGCCCGGTTCTGAGTGCTGAAGAAAAGGCATTTTTCCGTGATGCCGATCCTTTTGCCTTTATCCTGTTTGCGCGCCACGTTGTGGACGGCGATCAACTGCGCCGTCTGTGCGGCGACCTGCGTGAGGCCGTCGGGCGTGACGCGCTGATCACCATCGATCAGGAAGGCGGACGTGTGCAGCGGTTGGTGCCGCCGATGGCCACCCAGTTCCTGCCGCCGCTGGAGGAAGTGGCCTCGGCGGGCGGCCGTGCCGCCGAGGCGATGAAGCTACGCTATCAGATCATTGCGCATGAGCTGCGCAGCTACGGCATTGACAGCAACTGCGCGCCGCTGGTCGATGTGGCCGCACCTGAAACCCATCCTTTCCTGCAAAACCGCTGTTATGGCATGCAGCCCGATCAGGTGGCCGCGATTGGCCGCGCGGTGGCTGATGGGTTGCTGGCGGGTGGCGTGGTGCCTGTTGTGAAGCATCTGCCCGGTCACGGCCGCGCGGTGAGTGACAGCCATAAGGAATTGCCACGGGTCAGCGTGCCACGGGCCGCGCTGGATCAGGATTTCGCTCCTTTCAAAGCGTTGAACGACCTGCCGATGGGGATGACGGCGCATCTGCTTTATGATGCGCTTGATGATCGCCCGGCGACGCTCTCACCAGTGGTCATGCAGCAGATCCGGCAGGAGATCGGCTTTGACGGGCTGATCATGACCGATGATATCTCAATGCAGGCATTGTCAGGTGATCGGGGGGCGATTGCGCGGCAGGCGATTGCGGCGGGCTGTGATGCGGTGCTGTATTGCAATGCGCCATTGGCGGATAAAATCCGGGTGGCAGAGGCCTCGGGCCAGATGACGGCTGAGGCAAAGCACCGGGCAGACCGGGCCATTGCCGCGCGCGAAACACCTGAAACAATTGACATTGAAGCCCTCAAGGCCAAACATGACGCGCTGTTGAACAGAGCGTAGTCATGGCCGATCAGGAATTTGATCTAGAACCCACCCGCACCCAGAGTGTGGCCGAGAGATTGGCCGCAGAAGCTTTGATTGTGGATGTGGATGGGTTTGAGGGGCCGCTGGATCTGTTGCTGACGCTTGGGCGCACCCAGAAGGTGGATCTGCGCAAGATCTCAATCCTGCATTTGGCTGAGCAATACCTTGAGTTTGTTGAGAAAGCCAAGGAACTGCGCATCGAGTTGGCAGCGGACTATCTGGTGATGGCGGCCTGGCTCGCCTTCCTGAAATCCCGGTTGCTGCTGCCGCCGGATCCGACCGAAGAGGGGCCCTCGGGCGAAGAACTTGCGGCGCATCTGGCCTTTCAGCTGGAACGTCTGGCGGCGATGCGGGACAGCGCGGCCAAATTGATGGCGCGCGATCAGAAAGGGCGCGATTTCTTTGTGCGGGGCGTGCCCGAAAACATGACCCGGGTGCGGCGGGTGACCTACACCGCCACCCTGATGGATTTGATGCAGGCCTATGCCCGGATCCGCACAAAGGATGAGTTCCGTCCCTTTGTGATGGATCGCGACTCGGTCTTTACGATGGAGCAGGCGCTGGAACGAATGCGCAGCATGATAGGCTTTAGCGGCACCTGGACGGAATTGAGCAGTTACTTCCCCATCGGCTGGGACGGCGATGCGATGCGCAAACGCTCGGCCACCGCCGCAACCTTTGCCGCGACGCTGCAACTTGCCAAAGAGGGCAAGGTTGAACTGCGTCAGGGCGGGACCTTTGAGCCGATCCAGCTGCGCCGCAGGGAGGCGGCTCAGGACAAGATCAAGCCCGTGGAAAACATCGGACCGCAGGAGGTGCAGGATGAGTGACGAGCAGATGCAGGAAGCCCTGGGCCTGCCCCCGCAGGAGGAAAGCCTGTTTGAAGCCCCCCCAATGGCCGAACAGGAACGTATGGTCGAGGCGATCCTTTTTGCCTCGGCTGAACCGGTTTCGGTCAAAGAGCTGGAGGCCCGCCTGCCGCATGGATCTGTCGTCAGCCAGGCGCTTGTGAACCTGCAGCGCCGCTATGAAGGGCGCGGGGTTCAGGTGACCCGCGTGGGGGAAGCATGGGCGATCCGAACGGCACCGGATCTTGGATTTCTGATGCAGAAAGAAACGGTTGAGACCCGCAAACTCAGCCGTGCCGCGATCGAGACATTGGCAATCGTTGCCTATCACCAGCCTGTCACTCGCGCTGAGATCGAAGAGATCCGCGGTGTTTCCGTCAGCCGCGGAACGGTGGATCAGTTGTTGGAGTTGGAATGGATCCGCTTTGGCCGCCGCCGGATGACACCGGGGCGTCCGGTGACCTTTGTGGTGACGCAGGAATTCCTCGATCACTTCGGGTTGGAAAATGCCCGCGATCTGCCCGGCCTGAAGGAGCTGCGCGCAGCGGGTTTGCTGGACAACCGTCCGCGTCCTGGCAACATGCCGGGGGTGACCAATGAAGACGAAGAAGAGGTCATCGAGGACGAAGATCAGGGCGATATGTTCGAAGAATAGGCGGGATGCGCCACCAATCCGCTAAAAACCACGTCTGATCACGCGTTTTTCAGGGGTAAGGCCCTGAAACTGCCACATTCATCCCTATGTTTGGGGCAAGCCGCAAAAGGTGCGGAAAAAACCGTGCCGGAACTGAGCAGGAGAAGAGCAATGAACGCCAATCAGATTATCAATATGGTGATCCGTCAGGTCATGCGCCGTCTGGTGAACAAAGGTGTTGATGCCGGTTTTGAAAAAATGACCGGGTCGGCCAAAAACGGTCGTCGTGCCCGCAAGGCTGCGCGCACCGTACAGCGCCTCAATCGCTGATATTTGCCGCTTTGGCGCGGGGCAACAGGGCCTCGCCGCTGGCCAGCAGACAGCAGATCGCTGAAACAAATACACACGCGCTCAGCCCATGTGCATCATAGGGCAGGGCGTAGATCACTGCGCCGAGAGTCACACAAAGGTAGGTGCTGGCAGAGTTGAGCCCCATGATCGCACCGCGCTGCGAAGGCTCCAACGCATTGAGCCGGTCCAGCACCGCGTTGAGGGCGAAGGCCTGAAAAATCCCCCAGATAAACACAGTAACCAGCAGGGCATTGTAGCTGCCGGTGACACCCATCGTGGTGAAATGCGCCAGCGCTAGCCCGAAGAACGCCACCGCCATCGCCTTGTGCCGGGGCAGCCTGTCGATAAAGCGGTTGAACAGTGCAGCAACGCCGTAGCCGCTGCCGTAAGACATGGTCAGCAAGCCAGCCGCGCTGGTGCTTTGCCCAAGCTGCTCCACCACATGGGTGCCAAGGAAGCCATAGGCCCCAAAAAAGGAAAACATCAGCATGATATTGGCAAACAGGGCACGGCTGACGCCCGGCACTTGCAATGCTGTCAGCGGCGATGTGGGGCGATCCGCCACCCGGGCGATCCCCATGTCGCACCGGCCCAACAGGATCCAGACCAGCGCCGTCAGCGCGGACAGGATGGCATAGAGGCTGCGCCATCCCAGAAGGTCAGTAACCACCGCCGCCAGTAGCACGCCGCCCACAAGCGAAAGCGTCCAACCGGTCAGCACGGTGCCGATCACTTGTTTTTC
This sequence comes from Thalassovita autumnalis, assembly GCF_001458255.1. Classification (GTDB taxonomy): domain Bacteria; phylum Pseudomonadota; class Alphaproteobacteria; order Rhodobacterales; family Rhodobacteraceae; genus Thalassobius; species Thalassobius autumnalis. The sequence goes on along the minus strand of NZ_CYSB01000040.1, from coordinate 120,579 downwards.
CTGCCCTTTCGGGGCGACCTGTGCGGCCAGACCGTAGATCGCGGGCAGCGCCATGCCAGCGCCGATCCCCGCCAGACCATGGGCGGCAATCAGCAAGGGGGCGGAGGGGGCAAATGTGATGACGAGTAGTGCCAGACAGACCAGCGCCGCGGCATGCCGCAGGCTTCGGTCAGCCCCGATCACATCAGATCGTGGGGCCAGAAACAGTGCTGACAGGGCCGTCCCCGCGCCATAGGCGCTCATCGCGGTGATGATCCGCGTGGCGGGGGCCCCCAGATCCGCGCCAACGGCCGAGGCGATCGGCGGCAGCACCAGCGAATTGGCACCGATGATGCCAATTGCCAGCGTCAGCAGGGGAACAGGGCGGGTCAGCACCGGCAGGTCACCCGGCGCGGAAATGTTTGGAAAGTTTCAGGCCCTGACCCTGATAGTTTGAGGCAATGCCCGCACCATAAAGCTGCTCTGGCACCTCAGCCATCTGTTCATAGACCAGCCGGCCAACGACCTGACCGTGTTCCAGCACAAAGGGCGCTTCGTGGCAGCGCACCTCAAGCACGCCGCGCGATCCGGCGCCGCCTGCATCAGCGTTGCCAAAGCCCGGGTCAAAGAAGCCTGCATAGTGCACGCGAAATTCGCCTACCATTGCCAGATAGGGGGCCATTTCAGCGGCATAGGCGGGCGGGATATGCACCGCCTCCCGGCTGACCAGAATGTAAAACGCACCGGGGTCCAGAATGATCTGCCCGTTGTCGCTGCGTACCTCTTCCCAGTATTCGGCCGGGTCGTATTCGCCGATCCGGTCCAGATCGATCACACCGGTATGGGGTTTGGCGCGGTAGCCGACCAGCGTGCCTTCGCTGGGGCGCAGATCAACCGAAAAGCCAAGGCCTTCATCAATCACCGCATCGCCGTCCACCAGCGGTGTTTCGCCATGCAGCGCGGCCAGGGCCGCATCAGACAGCACCGCCTGACCGGCGCGGAAACGGATCTGATTGAGCCGCATGCCCGGACGCACCAGAACCGAGAAGCTGCGCGGACAAATCTCGGCGTAAAGCGGCCCGTGATAGCCCGGCTGAATGCGGTCAAACTCTTCCCCGCCATCGGTGATGGTGCGGGTCAGCAGGTCCAGCCGCCCGGTGGAACTTTTGGCGTTTGCAACGGCTTGCACGCCGGCGGGCAGGTTCAGCCCCTCCATCAGCGGCACCACATAAACGCAGCCCTTTTCCAGAACGGCCCCGTCGGTGAGGTCGATCTGATGCATCTCAAACTCTTCCAGCCGGTCCATGACCGAACGGCCATTGCCCGCCAGAAAGGAGGCCCGCACCCGCCAGGCACGGGTGCCCAGCCGCAGGTCCAGTGAGGCGGGTTGGATCTGTTCAGGAATGATTGCGGGGCTGGCGGTGATCTCACCGGCAGTGATCATGGTTTCCAACGCCTGAGAGGGTAGAACTCCGGTCATAAACGCGCCTCCGCAAATGGTTTTTTCCGTCTTATCAAAGGGGCGGGGGCCGGGGAACCATGTTTGTGCGCCCATTGTGCCTGAACATCTGCCACAACAGGGAAAACTGGGACCATACGCATGAAAAACGCGCGCCCCGTTAAGGACGCGCGTCACAAAATCATCAGCTGGGCTGCTTAATCTTTGGGTTTCACCCGGGCCGCAGTTTTGTTGGCGAAAGCTTCCAGACGATCGCGCGATGCGGGCTGGGTGTTCACGATGCCGGCCACAACGGATTCCGCATAGGCCGCATCCAGCGCTGACATGTTTTGCATATGGCTGATCGCCGAGCAGATGGCGAAGTTTGACAGCGGCGGGTTTTCCGCAGCCGCGCGGGCGATTTCATAGGCTTTGGCCTCAGGATCTTCGACCAGATACTGGGCCAGACCAACGGAAATCGCTTCGTCATCCTTGTAGATCCGACCGGTCAGCATCATGTCGATCATCCGGGATTTGCCGACCAGATCAGCCACGCGGATGGTCGCGCCGCCACCGGTGAACAACCCACGCTGGCCTTCGGGCAGGGCGAAATAGGTTGATTGATCGGCAACACGGATATGCGCCGAGGAAGCCAGTTCCAGACCGCCGCCTACAACCGCGCCTTTCAGTGCTGCGATGATCGGCACACCACCATATTCCATCTTGTTGAACGCCTCATGCCAGCGCAGACAGACATGCATGAAATCCTCGGGGCGGCGATCTTCGACGTGGTGTTCCACCAGATCAAGGCCGGCGCAGAAATGATCGCCTTCGGCGCGCAGCACGATGGCGCGTGCGCCCATGCGGGGCAGATGCGAGAAGACTTCGATCAGCTCTTCAATGGTTTCTGCGTTCAGCGCGTTGCGCTTGGTCGGGCGGTTGAGGGTCACGGTGGTGATCCCGGCCTCATCCATAGCCACGGTGATGTTTTCCAGCACGAAATCGTCGATCGACTTTTTCATCACAGCCTCCTCCGGCGGTTTGGGTCTTTCTTCGCACATCCAATGTGGCGTCCAGCCTGTCAAGCGCGCCCCCGGCGAAAAAGCGACCACGGGGTCGGATACGCCCCTTTACGCTGCGTCGTTTTTTTGCCGGAGGGGGCTCATTATTCGCGGCTGCCCCCTTGCGCCCGGAAATGTTAGCGCCCAAAGATTCGCACAAAGAACGGGGGCGGAGCGACCACCCGATTTCGAACAGGATGACGATGATGAGCGGGATCAGAACCCCTTGGCGGGCAGTAGCAGCGATGTTTGCGATGAACGGGGCGCTCTATGGCATGTGGGCGGCGCGGGTGCCTGCGGTGGCGGAGAAGTTTGACCTCAGCCATGCGGTGCTGGGCGGTCTGCTGTTGCTCTTGGCAGGCGGTGCGATCCTGGCCTTTCCTTTTGCGGGCCGTGCGGCGGATCAGATGGGCGCGGCGCGGGTGACCCTGTGGCTGGCGCTCGCCAATCTGGTGACGCTGCTGCTGATCGGGATCGCGCCCAGTTTCTGGGTGTTGGCCCCGGCGCTGCTGCTCTTTGGGGCCAGCCACGGTGCAATGGATGTTACGATGAACACTTGGGCCACTGAGGTCGAACGCACGATGGCGCGGCCTGTGATGTCCTCCTTCCATGCGATGTGGAGCGTTGGCACAGCGATGGGGGCGATCAGCGGCTATCTGGCGCTGAAGGCGCAGCTGGGACTGCTGCCGCATTTTGCGGCGGCGGGGCTGATGCTGTCGGCGTTGTTTTACTGGTTCGGGTCGATCAACTGGCAATCCGACACCCATCATGGCGCACAGAAAGGGCCGATCTTTACCCTGCCCAAGGGGATCTTGCTGTTTGCCGGTTTGATGGCCTTTGGCGCCGCCATGGGCGAGGGCGCCATGGCGGATTGGAGCGCGGTCTATATGGTTGATGTGGCCGGCGTCAGCGAGGCCGATGCGGCGCTTGGCTTCACGGTCTTCTCTGGCGCGATGGTGGCGATGCGGCTGGCAGGAGACCGGGTGATCCGGGCCTTTGGGCCGGTGGCCACGGCGCGCGGCGCTGGCGTGGTGGCCTTTTCCGGTGCTGTGCTGGTTGTCGGCTTTGCCACTCCGGGCATCAGCGTCCTTGGGTTTGCACTGATGGGGCTGGGCTATGCGGTGGTGATCCCGATCGCCTTTAGCCGCGCGGCCAATGATCCAAACATGTCACCGGGGCGGGCAATTTCCTCGGTCTCAACCCTCAGCTATGGCGGTATCCTTCTGGGGCCGCCGCTGATCGGTTTTGTGGCCGAGGCCAGCTCTTTGCGCTTCGGCTTTGGGATCCTTGCGGCATTGGCGCTGCTGATTATCTGCTTTGCCTTTGCCGTGCGTCCCGTTGTGGGATCCGCCGTCACAGCAAAAGCCGCCAAATAAATAGGATGAGGGCAGGGGGATAAGCCCCTGTTCTCTCTCACTCTTTCCATCGGAAGATCACGTGATTGATCGCATGCCCCAAGCGGGGTGAGATCACCAGTGTGGGAGAAAATGGTCGGGCTAGCAGGACTCGAACCTGCGACCTTCCGTCCCCCAGACGGACGCGCTACCAGGCTGCGCTATAGCCCGACGGTTTGGCTTTCATACTGGATTCTGCGCCGGGGGCAAGAGGATTTGCGAAATTCTTTTGTAGTTTTTTCGCCGCGCCTTAGCGGATCTTTGGCGGCCTGTCGGATGGTCGCCCACGCCAACGAAGCTGTCAAAGCTCAGAGCCGTTTTTTCAGCGCTGTCAGATGATCCTGCAACCGGTTCCGCACCACCAACGCATCGTCGTGTTTGCCATCCTTGATCCGTGCGGCTGGATCCAGCAGCGCGGTCAGGTGGCCGGGGAACGGCGCGGGGTCTGCTGGCGCTGTCAGCTCTGCCACCGGTTCTGTCGGGGCCTCAGCCGCCGAGGCGGTCGGGGTGGCAACAGTATCGGTATCCGCCGGCAGATCACGCGCTTCTGCCTCACCAAAGGGCAGGGGGACGTCTTCGGGCTCTTCCACCTCAGGGGCGGCGGCCTCAGACGAGGCGCGATAGATGTCATCCAGTTCAGGCGCTACGGAATCGGCCATCTCAAACAGCATGGCCTGTTCCGGCTCACGCTCAAAGGGGGGCTTTTTCTTCGCGGGTTTCTTGGCGCCATCCTCAGGCGGGCTGGGGAAGACAACAAGGTTGTCACCCGCCTCATCAACCGCGGGTTCTGGCGCGACGGCCGCAGCCTCCACCACGGGGGTAGGTTCAGCATCGCCATCCAGCGGTTGCGACATGGCGGTGATATGTTTCACGCCATTTTCGCGCAGCAGCTTCTGCACACCTTTGATGGTCATGCCTTCATCATGCAGCAGGGTCTTGATGCCCCCCAGCAACAGCATGTCTTGACGGCGGTAATACCGGCGTCCACCGGCGCGTTTCACCGGTTTGACTTGGGTGAATTTGCTTTCCCAGAAACGCAAAACATGGGCCGGGCGGTCCAGCCACTCGGCCACTTCGCTGATCGTTCTGAAGGCGTCTGGCGACTTCGCCATTGCCGCTTATCCTTTCTTGGAGTTCCCTGCGGCCACACGCTCCTTCATCAGGTGCGAGGGACGGAAGGTCAGGACGCGGCGGGGATTGATCGGTACCTCTTCCCCGGTCTTGGGGTTACGACCCACACGGGCCGCCTTATCGCGCACCGAGAAGGTGCCGAAAGAAGAGATCTTGACCTGCTGGCCATCCACCAGCGCGTCCGACATGTGGTTCAATACACTTTCCACAAGCTGCGCGGAATCGTTGCGGGACAGGCCCACTTCGCGGAAAATCGCTTCGCTCAGGTCCATACGGGTCAGGGTCTTGTCACTCATGCAGGGTCTCCCTCATTTTCTCAAGAATGAGGGAAGGCAATTTCCGAGTCAATATCAATGGCTTGCTTTACCCACTCTGACCGGCGCTGAACCGCTGATTTTAGCTTACCAGCGCAGAACAACCGCGCCCCAGGCCAGGCCGCCACCGATGGCTTCGGTCAAAACCAGATCACCCTCTTTGATCCGACCCTCAGCCGCGCCAACCGAAAGGGCCAGCGGGATCGAGGCGGCAGAGGTGTTGCCGTGGTCCTGAACGGTGACAATCACATTGTCCATCGACAGGCCCATTTTCTTGGCCGTGCCCTGGATGATGCGGATGTTGGCCTGATGCGGCACGATCCAGTTTACGTCACTGTCGCCAAGATCGATCTTCTTCAGCGCGGTGCGTGCGGTTGAAGTCAGTTTCTCAACAGCCTGACGGAACAGCGCATTGCCCTGCATCCGCAGCTTGCCCGACGTGCCGGTGGTGGACACACCGCCATCGACATACAGCATATCGCGGTAGCGCCCGTCCGAGTTCAGATCGGCCGACAGGATGCCACGATCGGCGTTGTTACCGGCGCCGTCTGCACCTTCCAAAACCAGTGCGCCAGCACCGTCGCCAAACAGCACGCAGGTGGCGCGATCGGTCCAGTCCATGATCCGGCTGAAGGTTTCTGCGCCAATGACCAGCACGCGCTTGGCCTGACCGGATACGATCAGCGCATTGGCGTTGGTCAGGGCGTAAACAAACCCGGCGCAGACTGCCTGAACGTCAAAGCCAAAGCCCCGCGTCATGCCCAGTTTCTCCTGCACCATGGTGGCAACAGACGGGAAGGTCAGGTCCGGTGTGGATGTGGCCAGCACGATGGCATCAATGTCATCTGCTTCTAGGCCGGCATTTTTCAACGCGGCTTTGGCCGCTTTGACCGCCAGATCCGAAGTTGTTTCACCCTCGGCCGCGAAATGGCGCCGCTCAATGCCTGAGCGGGTGCGAATCCATTCGTCCGTCGTATCCAGGGTGGCTTCAAATTCGCTGTTGGGGACAACCCGCTCTGGCAGATAATGTCCAACGCCTTTTACAACAGCCCGTATTGTCATTCTTTGTCACCGCTCTGGCTTCTTTCCTCTACGGCATTTTGGACCTGCTCGGTGGCAGATGCAACCCGAGCCGCAAGTTTGTGAGAGAAACCAGATTGGGACAGTTGGAAGGCCAGTTTAACCGCCGCGGCGACGCCCATCGCATCGGCTGAACCGTGCGATTTCACCACCGTGCCGTTAAGACCCAGAAATACGCCACCATTGACGCGGCGCGGGTCAATCCGTTTGGCCAGACGCTGCAGCGAGGTATAGGCCAAAACCGATGCCAGACGCGACAAGGGTGAGAATTTGAAGGCTTCGCGCAGCAGGCTGCCGATCAGGCTGGCGGTGCCTTCGCCGGTCTTTAGCGCGATGTTGCCGGTGAAGCCGTCGGTGACGATCACGTCACAGGTGTTGCCCGGAATATCGCCGCCTTCAACAAAGCCGACAAACTCATATCCGGCCAGCGGGGCCTGTTTGGCAATCAGCTCATGCGCCAGTTTCAGCTCAGCGCGGCCTTTGTGTTCTTCGGTGCCGACGTTCAACAGACCGATTCTGGGGGTTTCCAGATCCAGACCGTTGCGGGCATAGGAGGCGCCCATCATTGCATATTGCAGCAGGTCGCGTTCGTCGGCGCGAATATCAGCGCCCACATCCAGCATCACATTGAACCCCTGTGGGTTCGACGAGGGCCAGAGAATCGCAATGGCGGGGCGGTTCACACCCGGCAGTTTGCGCAGGCGGATCATTGACAGCGCCATCAGCGCGCCGGTGTTGCCGCAGGAGACACAGACATCCGCTTCTTTCGAGCGGACCGAATCAAGCGCTGACCACATGGAGGTGTTCTTGCCGTGGCGCATCACCTGGGAGGGTTTGTCCTCCATGGTGACCACATCTGCGGCATCGCGGATTTCCACCCGACCCAGCAGCGGTTTCTTGCGGGCAACAAGCCGCTCCAACTCGGCCTTGGGGCCGTGCAGGATGAAACCGATGTCGGGGTTTTTCTTGGCTGACAACGAAATACCGGCGACAACAGCCGCCGGTCCTCGATCGCCACCCATGGCGTCAACGGAGATGATGATGCGGTCCGCACCCGCTGTGGAAGTATCCTGCATAGCGGTCATAGCGGACGCTGGTCCCCGTGATAGGTGTTTATGCTGCGTCTTCGTCCAGATCGACGTCGTCAGCCATAGCGACAACTTCACGATCGGCGTAGTGGCCGCAGGAGGCGCATACGTGGTGGGGGCGCTTCAGCTCACCGCAGTTCGAACACTCGTTCGGGTTTGCAGCGACCAGTGCGTCGTGTGCGCGGCGGTTGTTGCGGCGCGACTTGGATACTTTGTTCTGTTGGACAGCCATGTCACAACCTCAATTTCAGGGGCCGCGACGGCCCGGTTACAGGTGGGTTCGTGGCACATAGTCGGAAGTTTCCGACATGTCCAACCCTAAATTCGAATGAGCGCCGGAAAATACTGCGAATTTGCCCCAGCGCAAGTGGTTTTTTGGGGTGCGGCAGTTTTCTTTTCAACGGGCACTCCGCGCGGCCAATCCTCAGGCAAAAACTGCCCCAAATCAAGGGTCGCGCAGGGGTAATACCTTTAGTCTTCGCCCTTTTGTCCCAGCTGGTCACGCAGTGCGGCAAGTCCGGCGAAAGGTTTGGTATCCTCATCCGTCATTGCGGCTTTGCCCGGCTCGGTAAAGTTGGTCTCGGCCATTTCGGCGCCATCTGCCCGCGGGTAGAGCGGTAGTGCCAGCGACAGGGCCTCGATCATCACAGCCGCCGGGTCAATGTGGCTGCCCAGCGGTTCCAGGCTGTCGTCTTCGTGCATTTCAACGCCGTCTTCGCTGCCAGCGTCGCCCTCCTGTTCGGGCAGATCGGCAACAAAGCGCCGTTCGGTCGGCTCTTCCAATCTGGTGGTGACCGGCGCCAGGGTGACCACACAGGGCTGGGTCACGGTGGCACCCAACTGGGCCTTCAGCACCCAATCGCGTTTGCCGCTTGCGGCCACTTCGCCCTTAAAGCGCAGCTTGCGCAGGCCCAAAAGGCCCAGTTCTTCGGCAATGGCACGCAGGCTGGCCTCATCCGGGATCAGCTCAAACCGGGTGGGTTTATTGGTCGACAGATCGGCCACACGCAGTGGCTGAGAGGGGAGATTGCTCATTTCGGGGTGGTTCCTTTGCTTGAACCGAAGTCATTCCTTCTGTAAGCGAGATAAAAGGCGAAAGAAGCCAAGGCAAGAGGGCGGAGATGGCAGGCAAGGTAAAGACCCTGGGAAGACGTCGGGAAACACTTCGGGTAACAACCGTTGGCAAAGTGGCTGCCGTTGTGGCCGTTCTGGCCGTGGCCGGATGTTCGGCCAGCTATCGCAATCACGGTTTTGTTCCGCCGGAAGAGGAACTTGCCGGCATCATCGTTGGCGTCGATACCCGCGACAGCGTGTCAGAAACCGTTGGCCCGCCCACCACATCGGGTGTGATCAAAGATGGCAGCTATTTCTACGTCCGCAGTCAGGTGAAACATTTTGCCTATCGCGCCCCTGAGGTGATCAACCGCGAAGTGGTAGCGATCAGCTTTGACGCGCGGGGCGTGGTGTCCAACGTGGAACGCTTCGGTCTGGAGGATGGCCAGGTGGTGCCGCTGTCACGTCGCGTGACCAGCTCGGGCATCGTCGACAAGGGCTTCATCCGTCAGCTTCTGGGCAACCTCGGCCAGGTCAGCGCCGCGGACGTGCTCTGACACGCGCTGCAAACAGCCACAGCGCTCGAATTCTCAGCACCCCGGGGCCCAGTGTCACCGGGGTGACATCTATTGCGTGATAGGGCCGGGCCTACTAGCTATAATGGGCAGAGTGGTGGAGCCGCCAATGTTGTCACTGAAAAAAGGGCGCTATGTGACGCGCCTGGCTGAGACCGACGCCGACCTCCGGGCGGCTCAGACGTTGAGACATCTTTCGTTTCATGGCCATCTGGGTCTGGACGAAGACCGCTACGATGACCTCTGTGTGCATGTTCTGGTCGAAGAAGCGCGGTCAGGCCGTTTGGTCTGTTGTTTCCGCCTGCTGCCGTTTGAAAACGGTGCGGCAATCGAACGGAGCTATTCGGCGCAGTATTACGAACTTTCTGGCCTGCGCGATTTTGAAGGGCCGATGGTGGAAATGGGCCGGTTCTGTATTCACCCTGAGGTGCAGGATCCCGATATCCTGCGGGTGGCCTGGGGCGCGATGACAAGTTTTGTGGATGAGATGGGGGTTGAGATGCTGTTTGGCTGCTCCTCCTTTCATGGCACCGATGAAGAGAACTACCTGGACAGTTTTGCCATGCTGCGGGATCGCCACCTGGCGCCAAAGCGCTGGCTGCCACGGGTGAAGGCGCCGCAGGTCTTTCGCTTTGCCGAGAGGCTGCGCCGCAAACCGGACGCGAAACTGGCGATGCGCCATATGCCGCCCTTGCTACGCACCTATCTGATGATGGGCGGCTGGGTCAGTGATCATGCGGTGGTGGACCGGCAGATGAACACGCTGCATGTGTTTACAGGGCTTGAGATTGCGGCGATCCCACCAGCCCGCAAGAAATTGCTGCGGGCGGTGGCGGGGTAGGTTGAGCGGTTGGGGCGCTGCCCCCTTGGCCTGACGGCCAATTCCCCCGGAGTATTTTTGGAACGATGAAAGGGCGCGGGCGCGCTGCTTGCTTGACCTAAATGGGTCGCTGACGTAGCAGCGGGGCATGGCACGTATTCCTTTGCTCCAACTGAACGAAATCTCGCTGACTTTTGGCGGCGATCCTGTTTTTCACGACCTCTCGCTGATGGTGCAGCCCGGTGACCGGGTGGCGCTTGTGGGGCGCAACGGCTCGGGTAAATCGACCCTGATGAAGGTGATGGCCGGTCTGGTCGAGGCCGACCAAGGCCTGCGCGTGGTGCCGCCGGGTGTGTCCGTCGGCTATATGGAGCAGGAGCCTGAGATGAAGGGCTTTGCCACTCTGGGCGATTTTGCCGCTTCGGAACTGGAACCGTCCGAGATGTACCGCGTGGAAATGGCCGGTGAGGGGCTGAAGTTTGACCCGGCACGGCCGGTTGAAACTGCATCGGGTGGTGAGAGGCGGCGTGCGGCTTTGGCGAAGCTGATGGCGGAAGCGCCGGAACTGATGTTGCTGGATGAGCCGACCAACCACCTGGATATCGAAGCCATCGCCTGGTTGGAAAACGAACTGGCCACCACACGGGCCGGATATGTGTTGATTTCACACGACCGGGCCTTTCTGCGGGCATTGACGCGGGCGACCCTGTGGATTGATCGGGGCCAGGTGCGGCGGCAGGAGAAGGGCTTTGACGCCTTTGAGGCTTGGCGCGACAAGACCTGGGAAGAAGAGGACATCGCGCGCCACAAGATGGACCGCAAAATCAAGGCCGAAGCACGCTGGGCGGTCGAAGGTATCTCGGCCCGGCGCAAGCGCAATCAGGGCCGTCTGCGGGCGCTGCATGCGCTTAAGGACGAACGCTCCAGCCAGATCAAACGGCAGGGCGCGGCGGCGTTGGAGCTGACGGCGGGTCCGAAATCCGGCCGCAAGGTGATTGAGGCCAAGGGCATCGCCAAGACCTATGGCGATAAATCGATCCTTAAGAACTTTGACATCAAGATCCAGCGCGGTGACCGGGTGGCCTTTGTGGGGCCCAACGGTGTGGGTAAGACGACACTGTTGAAAATGTTGATGGGGCAGGAAACCCCGGATGAGGGCACGGTGGTGCATGGCACCAATCTGGTGCCCGCAATCTTTGATCAGAGCCGCGCCCAGCTGGACCCGGAGATGAGCCTTTGGGACAGTCTGACCGGCGACCCTGAGATGCGGGTTTCCGGCAAGGCCGATCAGGTCATGGTGCGTGGTCAGCCGAAACATGTGGTCGGCTATCTGAAAGAGTTCCTGTTTGATGAGCGTCAGGCGCGGGCGCCGGTGCGTTCGCTTTCGGGGGGTGAAAAGGCGCGGCTGCTCTTGGCCAAGCTGATGGCGCGGGAAAGCAACCTGCTGGTTTTGGATGAACCGACCAACGATCTGGACATTGAGACGCTGGATCTGCTGCAGGAGTTGCTGGATGACTTTGATGGTACGGTGATGCTGGTCAGCCACGATCGTGACTTCCTGGACCGGGTGGCAACCACCACCATCGCGATGGAGGGCAACGGGCGGGCCACGGTCTATGCCGGCGGCTGGAGCGATTACCAATCGCAAAAGGGCGAGGCTGCACCGAAGGCAGAGAAGGCGGCCGCTAAGCCGAAGAAAGACAGCAAGCCCGCTGCGAAAGAGGCGGTAAAGCCTGAAGGGTTGTCCTTCACCGAAAAGCACCGGTTGGAGGAACTGCCAGCGGTGATCGAACGGCTGGAGGCGGAGATTGCCAAGCTGGAGGAGTTCCTGATGGATCCGGACCTTTTCACCAAGGAGCCGGTGAAATTCCAGAAGGCCACCGATGCCTTGGTCGAACGCCAGGAGGCGCTTGGCAAGGCTGAGGAGGAATGGATGGAGTTGGAAGAGAAGGCCGCCGGTTAAGGCGACGGCTTTCGGTGGAACCTTAGCTGTTCTACAAACAAAAAAGGCGGGCCTGATGCCCGCCTTTGTCGTTCGCTCAGGATCGGATCACATCATCCGCAGCGCGCCGTCGATGCGGATGGTTTCCCCGTTCAGGTAACCGCATTCGACGATGAACTTGGCCAGACGGCCGTATTCACGCGGATCGCCCAGACGTTTGGGGTTGGTGACCGAAGCCGCCAGACTGTCCTGTGCCTCTTGCGGCAGGCCGGCCAGCATCGGGGTCATGAAGATGCCCGGTGCGATGGTCATCACCCGGATGCCATTGCGGGCCAGATCACGGGCCAGGGGCAGGGTCAGACCAACAACGCCGCCTTTGGAACTGGCGTAGGCCGCCTGACCGCGCTGTCCGTCAAAGGCCGCGATGGAGGCGGTGTTGATGATGACACCGCGGTTGCCGTCCGGCTCAGGCGCGTTGTCCTTCATCGCGTCCGCTGCAAGGCGGGCGATGTTGAAGGTGCCGGTGAGGTTCACATCGATCACCTTGCGATAGCTTTCCAGACTGTGAATGCCATCGTCTTTCTTCAGCGTGGTCTCTGCAATTGCGATGCCGGCGCAGTTCACGGCGGCGTTGAGGCCCCCCATGGCCTCTTTGGCTGCACTCAAGGCTGCCTGAACCGAGGCCTCATCGGTCACATCGGTTTCCACAAAGGTGCCGCCCAGTTCCGCTGCAACCTGCGGCCCACGGGTGGTGTCGCGATCCAGCAGGGTGACCTTGGCGCCTGCTTCGGCAAAGACGCGCGCGGTGGCTTCGCCCAGACCCGATGCGCCGCCAGTGATGACTGCGCAGGTTTTGTTCATGTCCATGTGGTGCCTCCCATCCGTTGAATTGAACAAGTGTTCAGTAACTCGGTAACGCTTCGCTGACAGCCTGTCAAAGCCGGGCGGCGTCATTGCAGGAAAAGGACGTAGCGTCAGCCGCGGCCCCGCAGCCCCATCCAGCGCGCCACCACCCCCATGCCGATCACCGTCAGGAAGATCCGGTAAATGTGATGCAGGGTAACCAAAGCGGGGTTTGCATTAAGGCTAAGCGCCACCAGCGCCATTTCGGTCACACCACCGGGGGCGTAGGAAATCAGCAGAATGTCAAACTTCACGCCGGTCACATGCGCCACCAGCAGGGCCAGGGCCAGGCCAAGGCTCAGCATCGCCGCCACAGACATGAAGGACAGCCAGGTCGCGCGCAGCATGGATTTGCCGCGCATGCCAGCAAAGCGCAGCCCCAGTGAGGCACCGATCACCACCTGCGCGGAATTGATCAGCCACTGCGGGATCGGCAGCGGGGCCAGTCCGGTCCCGGAAACAATTGCCGCCGCCAACAGCGGGCCTGTCAACTGCCCGGCGGGCAGGCGGATCCAGCGGCCCAAAATGGTGCCAGCAACCCCAACGGCCAGCGCCAGCGGCACCGCGTCCAGTCCAACTGGTGCCACCTCAGTGGAAATGCCCGAGGCGCTGCCAAGCGGCACGCCGTACCAGATCGACAGCCCCAGCGGCAGCAGTGAGATCACCAAGATAATCCGCATGAACTGCAGCATGGTCAAAACCTGCAGGTTGGCACCGGCCTCCTCACCCATCGCCAGCGATTCCATCAACCCCCCGGGGGTGCCAGAGAAAAACGCGGTGCTGCGATCATAGCCGCCAATTCGGCGGAAAATCTGATAGTTGGTCGCATGGGCCAGCCCGGTGAACAGCGTCAGCGCGATGATCGAAATGCCCAGGGCAGGGATCTGCTGCAGGATTTCACTGGTGACCTGCGCGCCAACCATGACGCCGATGATGGCCATGAAAAACATCCGGATCGGCATCGGGTAGGCATAGCCGTCCGGCAGGCGATGGGCTTGAAACATCGCCACTGCGCCTGAAGTCAGAAGCGCGCCCAGCATAAAGGGCAGCGGCATCGGCGTAAGCGATGCAACAAAGCCCCCTCCGGCAGACAGAAGGGTCAAAAGCAGCGTGGCGGCCAACATGCGCGGTGTCATGGTCTTGCGATCTCTGGATGTGAGCCCCATCCATTTCACAGCTTGACGCTAAGGGCAAGGTGGGCAGATCCGATCCGCGCTTGGCACGTTAAACCGATCGGCCAAACAGGCCAGTCGGCAACCAATTGAAACTGTTGGGGGAGTTGGAGCGGGTAGCGGGAATCGAACCCGCACCTTAAGCTTGGGAAGCTCGCATGATACCATTTCACCATACCCGCGCTCTGCCCCTGAGGTATCCAAGCCCGCCGGGAAGGTCAATACGTTCCGGTTGCCTTTTCTTACTCCGCTTCCCTTTGCTGAAACCCTTGCAGATTGACGGGATCATAGTCTGCCAATTCCTCCCGTCGCTGGAAGGCCGAAGGATGGATGTCAGCGCCCTGTGGAATGTAGCGCGGCTGGCATAGGGGCCAGTAATAGCCAAACAGACCTTTCTGATTGGGCCAGCGGCTGCGCCGCGTCAGGCGGGGCAGTATTTCCAGCAGCAACCACGGCTTGGGGAAGGTCAGCTGGCTGTGCAGCTTGGCTGTTGCCGAAGGGGCTGAGATCTGCAGCTTCATCCGGCGGGTGACCTCATCCTCTTTGCCCATCACGTAGCGCTGATAATAACGTTCGCGGAATTCCAGCTTATCCACCTCCAGCGCGTCCAACTCCTGCCGCATCCACTGCATGGTTACTTTTGCCAGGCCAGCCTCGACCTCGGGCACGCTGCCCGCAACATCGGTATGGGTGCCGGGGAACCAGACCTGTTTGACATCCTGTGGCGGCGGATCGTTCTTTGTTTTGAACCGGTTGCCATAGTATGTTTGATCTTCCGTCCAGAACTGATGGCGGAAGAAACGGCGCGCCTCATCAATGGACAGCGCGTGGCGTACCGCCTTGACCGAAGGGTTTTCATCGACGCTGGAATGGGTGCCAAACTCCAGAAACGTGCCCCAGCGCAGCCGGATCCGGATCATCGAGGACACCGTATCCCAAAGGCCCAAGAAACGGATCGACGGGTGGCGCATGTGGAAAAACTGCTGGGAGATCCGCAAAGGCGCATATTGCTCATTCGGCCCGCCCTGCCGCAGCTTGCGCCAGGCTTTGAACACCGGACCGATCAGGTGCAATTCATGTGGGGCGACAAGGCCGAAATCGTTGATAAACCCCGCCAGCACACGCGCCGTGTAAGCGCCGCGCGAATAGCCAAAGAAGTAGAGCCGATCACCATCGCGGTAGTTCTGACAGAGGAAACTATAGGCATGCATGACGTTTTCATGCAGCCCCAGCCCCGCCGCCAACCCCAGCGCCAGCTTGACCTTGCCAAAACTGTTGCGGGCAAAGGGCCGGGTGGAGAGTGTGCCGACCCCGGGTTCATAATAGACCAGCTGGTTTTCATCATGTTTGAGGCACTTGTAGAGCCTCAGAATATTGCTTTCGTTCTTTTCAATTTCATTGCCGGTGCCATCAAAGCAGACAACCAATTTGCGCGACATGACGCCCCCCGTTTTTCAAAATGGCTTCGTTGAAAATACTGGGGAGTATACAGGATCAGGCTGCAATTTCCAATTGTAGGCTAGCCGCGCCGCCGCCGTCTGCGGCGACCACCCTCAGCGCCATCACCACCGCCGGTGTTGAAGTTGACATCGGGCAGGGTGACCACCTGTGACAGTTCCGGGAAGGGATCGCTGGCATGCGGGATCGCATTGGCGGCGACGAAATGATCCTGAAACTTGGGCTCCACCGCGGTTTCGATTTTGGTGATGTCGCGCACCAGTTTTTCGATTTCAGCCCGCGCGTTCACGTTGCACAGCGCAATCCGCGCGCCGGTGCCTGCGGCATTGCCGGCCGATTGCACCTTGTCCAACGGAACATCTGGGATCATTCCCAGCACCATGGCGTGTTTGGCGCTGATATGGGCCCCAAAGGCGCCCGCCAGCACCACGCGATCCACCTTGTCGACGCCGCGCTGGTCCATCAGCAGCCTTGCGCCTGCATAAAGCGCTGATTTCGCCAGCTGAATGGCGCGAATGTCGCCCTGCGTCACGGTGATGACAGGGCCACCATCGGCGGAGCCATCCCAGATCAGATAGGAATGGGTGCGCCCGTCGGGGATGCAGCGGGGGGTGCCGGTGGCCTCGGCCGATCCGATCAGGCCAGAGGGGTCCAGCAGGCCGGCAATGCGCATTTCCGCCACCGCCTCGATGATGCCAGACCCGCAGATGCCGGTGATGCCCGTGGCTGCCGCCGCTGCTGCAAACCCATCTTCATTCGACCACATATCAAGGCCGATGATGCGGAACCGCGGCTCCTTACTGACCGGATCAATCTCAATGCGTTCAATCGCCCCCGGTGCCGCCCGCTGCCCTGAGGAGATCTGCGCCCCTTCAAAGGCCGGACCGGTGGGCGAGGAACAGGCCAGAACCCCCTGTGTGTCACCCAGCAGGATTTCGGCATTGGTGCCCACATCCACCATCAGCGCCAGATCTTCGGACCGTTGCGGCGCCTCAGACAGCGCCACGGCAGCGGCATCCGCGCCAACATGGCCGGCAATGCAGGGCAGGGCGTAGATCCGCGCCTGTGGCGCCATTGCGGTCAGATCCAGCGCTGTAGCAGGCAAGGACAGCGCATCAGAGGTGGCCAGCGCAAAGGGCGCCTGACCCAGCTCCACCGGATCGATCCCCATCAGCAGATGGTGCATCACCGGGTTGCAGACGATCACCGCCTCCATCAACCGTTCGGCGGGCACTTCAGCCTGTTTCAGCAGATCGCTGATCAGACCGTTCAACGCCTCGCGCACGGCGCGGGTCATTTCCTGATCGCCACCGGGGTTCATCATCGCGTAGCTGACGCGGCTCATCAGATCCTCACCAAAGCGGATCTGCGGGTTCATTACGCCAGAGGAGGCCAAGACCGCGCCATCGCTCAGATCACAGAGATGCGCCGCGATGGTGGTCGATCCAAGGTCAATCGCTAGACCGTAAAGCCCGCGCTCGGCCAGGCCAGGCCAGATATCAAGGATCCGTGCCGGACCCTCGCTGTGGTCCTGATGCAGCGCCACGGTGACCTGCCAGCCGCCTTTGCGCAGGGCCGGTTGCAGCTTGGTCAGGATCGGCAGTTCGGCCTCAACACGGTCGATCTGCCACTGATCTGCAAGTGCGGTCTTCAGCCGTTCAAAATCGCCGGTGGGGGCGTGCATGTCAGGTTCTTCCACCGCAACCATGACCAGCCGGGTGGCCGGGGCCATTTCGATCACCCGGGTGTCGGCTGCCTTGCGCACCACCTGTTTGTGAACCTGACTTTCGGGCGGCACGTCAATGACAACGTCCCCCTCAACCTTGGCCTGACAGCCCAGGCGGCGACCATCCAGCAGGCCGCGTTTGTCCTTGTAGCGTTGCTCAACCGCGTTCCAGTCTGACAGCGCGTCTTCGGCCACGGTGACGCCGTGTTTAGGGAAGTCACCAAAGCTGGGGGTCACCTGACATTTGGAACAGATGCCACGCCCGCCGCAGACGGAATCCAGATCCACCCCCAATTGCCGTGCAGCATCAAGGATGGGCGTGCCCTTGGCAAAATGTCCGCGTTTGCCCGAAGGCGTGAAAATCACAAGGGGATCAGTGGTCATGGCGTGCCGGTCTTAGTTCGCGTGGGGCTACCATAGCGGCAGAGCCACGCGCGAAAAGTGAGAAAGGCGGCATATGCCGCCTCAACCGCGTCATGTCACGGGACTTTCCCCAAGTTTGTCGGGTGCGCGTTCTTAACGGTGCCCTTTTTCGTGGAAGATAAAGCCCAAGAGATTCAGCAACACCTGCGCCGCCAGAATCTGGGTGCCGCCTGAGGGATCGTAATCCGGCGCCACCTCAACCAGATCGATGCCCACGATCTCATTTCGGCCTGCAACCTGCTGCAAAAGCTCCAGAACCTCATAATAGAGGAACCCGCCGTGGCTGGGGGTGCCGGTGCCCGCGGCAATCGAGGGGCAAAAGCCGTCAATGTCGATGGTGACATAGACCTTGGCGCCTTCGGGGATACGGGCGGCGGTTGCCTCGGGCCCCAGTTTGCGCATCTGACGCACCGAGAGGATGTCTGATCCCATCTCACGTGCCGCGTCATAGCCTTCCTTCGCGGTGGAGGAGACGTTACGGATCCCGACCTGCGTCAACCCGGTCACATAGGATTTCTCGGCAGCGCGGCGCATCGGGTTGCCGTGGCCATAGCGCACCCCGTGACGTTCATCGACGAAATCCAGATGGGCGTCGATCTGCAGGATATGAAGGTCGCCCTGATCGTCAAAGGCGTTGATGCAGGGGATGTTGACCGAATGATCGCCGCCAATCACCACCGGCAGGGCACCGGCCCGCAGGGCTGTGCGCACGGCGGTTTCGATGTTGGCGTGGCTCTTCATCGTGTCGGTGTGCACGATGTCGGCATCCCCCATATCCACGATGTTCACAGAACCGGGCAGATAGGTCGCTTCATCCTCGTGGTCGTAGGCACCGGCATGGCCAAAGCTGAAGAGGGTTGAGGCCTCGCGCACCGCGCGGGGGCCAAAGCGTGCGCCGGACCGCCACTGTGTGCCCGCATCGAAAGGCGCGCCGATGACGGCAACGTCTGCCTCCAGCTTGTCCCAGTCGGGCTGGTAGACCCGTTTGCCAAAGGTCGAAATCCCCACAAAGGGCAGATCCAGCCGCCCGCCTTCATAGCCATGAGTAGCCTCCCAAATGTCTTGATCGGGACAGCGTGGCGAAATCAGGCGGTGCTGGCAAGCCGCCGCGCGACATCGGGCGGGCGCTGGGCGACTTTTCTACAGTGGCCAGAGGTGCTTGCCCAATTTGATGGCCCGCCCCGCCTATTCGGTCTGACCCTCAAGCCAACGCAAAATGGTCGCACGATCGCCGTCCAAGGCCGGGGAGGGTCTGCGCGTTGTGGGGTCGCTCAGACCCGACATTTTGATCGGGTTGCCGGCGGCCGTGTAGCGCGGGGTGCCCTCTGCATCCAACACATCAACCACCATGTTGCGGGCCAGGATCTGCGGGTCCTGCATCACCTCAGCCACGTTTTGGATCGGCCCTGTCGGCACACCGGCCGCTGTCAGCACCTCAATCCAATGGGCTTTGGACGCGCCAAGCGTCACGGCCTCAATCAACCGCTTCAGCAATCGCGCGTTTTCGCAACGCGCCGGATTGGTGGCAAACCGGGGATCATCGGCCAGGGGCAACTGCAATGCCTGACACAACCGGGCAAACAGCGCGTCATTCCCGGCCGCGATGACAAACAATCCGTCCTCGGCGTGGAAGGTCTCAAACGGCGTGATCGAAGGGTGCCGCGCACCTGAGGGGCGGGGTGGTTCACCAGTGACCGAGGTGATCGCAATGGCATGTTCCAGCAGCGCCAACTGGCAATCCAGCATTGCGATATCAATCTTTTGACCCAACCCGGTGTCGCGCCGGTGCAGCAGGGCCGCCAGAATGCCCTGGGCCAGAAACATCCCCGCCACGATATCCCCGATTGAGGCCCCCACCCGCACCGGTTCGCGGTCGCGTTCCCCGGTGATTGACATCACCCCACCGCGGGCCTGCACCACCATGTCATAGGCCGGTTTCAGCGCTTCAGGGCCAGTATGGCCAAAGCCAGAAACCGCGCCGTAAATCAGCGCCGGGAACCGTTTGTGCAGATCCTCCCAGCCATAGCCCAGCTTCTCCATCACGCCGGGGCGATAGTTTTCCAGCACCACATCGCTTTGCGCCAGCAACTGGTCAAAGATCGCGCGATCCGCACTGTCTTTCAGGTCGAGTGCAATGCTTTCTTTGCCGTGGTTAATGGTGGCGAAATAGGCGCTTTCCCCGTCTTTGAACGGGGGGAAGGCACGGGTGTCATCCCCAATGCCGGGGCGTTCCACCTTGATCACGCGGGCGCCAAGGTCTGCCAAAGTCATCGAGGCATAGGGCCCCGCCAGAACATGGGTCAGGTCAAGGATGGTGATTCCGGAAAGGGGGGCGCTCATATCAGGTTCCTACTGGGGTCGGGGTCTAGGGGCATTATTTAGGGCAACACGGCCTAGGGTCGCGGGTTTCAGCGCGTTGATAGCGCCATCAGACGTGGCGGCCTTGATGCAGATCAGGCGCGTCCGATTTTCGCTGATCCTCCCCACGAATTACCGGTGCAATTTGCCGGTGCAGTTTGCACCTGCAGCGAAAACTTTGCCTCTGCGCCCTCTCAGCTCTTTCCACCTCTGGCTTTCTGTGTCATAGGGTCACCGCCAAACGGGGTTATGCATGAGGACGGGTTATGCAGATTCGTGAGGCTCTCACTTTTGATGATGTTTTGCTGGTGCCGGCGGCTTCCAGCGTGTTGCCAAATACGGCGGATACGCGCACGCGGGTGACGCGGGAAATTGCCATGAACATTCCGCTGCTGAGTTCGGCAATGGACACGGTGACAGAGGCGCGGATGGCCATCGCCATGGCGCAGGCTGGTGGCATCGGCGTGATCCACAAAAACCTGGATGTGGCACGTCAGGCCCAAGAGGTGCGCCGGGTCAAACGGTTTGAATCCGGTATTGTTTACAACCCGGTCACCCTGACCGCGGATCAGACGCTGGCAGATGCTAAGGCCCTGGTAGAGCGTTACAAATTCACCGGTTTCCCAGTGGTGGACAACGACGGTCGCGTGGTTGGCATCCTGACCAACCGTGACATGCGCTTTGCCAATTCCGATGAAATGCCGGTGCGGGAAATGATGACCACGCAGGATCTGGCGATGCTGGCAGAGCCTGCCGATCTGGAAGAGGCCCGCAGCCTGATGCGCGCCCGTCGGATTGAAAAACTGCTGGTCCATGATGGTCAGGGCAAACTGACCGGCATGTTGACCCTGAAAGACAGCGAAATGGCCGTGCTGAACCCCGATGCCTGCAAGGATGATCTGGGCCGTCTGCGGGTGGCTGCGGCCTCTTCCGTTGGCGACAGCGGTTTTGAACGCTCCGAGGCGCTTATCGATGCGGGGGCGGATGTCGTGGTGGTCGATACCGCCCATGGCCACTCCGAAGGTGTGTTGGAAGCGGTGAAACGCATCAAGGCGCTGAACACCAAGGTTCAGGTGATCGCAGGCAACGTGGCCACCGGTGACGCAACCAAAGCGCTGATCGATGCGGGCGCGGATGCGGTGAAGGTCGGAATCGGCCCGGGCTCCATCTGTACCACCCGTATGGTTGCGGGCGTTGGTGTGCCCCAGCTGACCGCGATCATGGATTGTGCGGCTGCGGCTGGCGATGTGCCGGTGATTGCCGATGGCGGCATCAAATTCTCCGGCGACTTCGCCAAGGCGATTGCGGCGGGGGCTTCCTGCGCGATGGTCGGCTCGATGATCGCGGGCACCGATGAAAGCCCGGGTGAGGTGATCCTCTATCAGGGCCGTTCGTTCAAATCTTACCGTGGCATGGGCTCACTTGGCGCTATGGCGCGTGGCTCGGCTGACCGTTACTTCCAGAAAGATGCCGCCAGTGACAAGCTGGTGCCCGAAGGCATCGAAGGTCAGGTGCCCTATAAAGGCCCGGCAGGCACTGTGATCCACCAGCTGGTGGGCGGCTTGCGCGCGGCCATGGGCTACACCGGCAACGCCACCGTGGATGAGATGCGCACCAAATCGAACTTCGTTCGCATCACCGGCGCGGGTCTGAAAGAAAGCCACGTCCACGACGTGCAGATCACCCGCGAAGCGCCGAACTACCGGATCGGGTGAGGCAACGCGCTCCGCCGAATGATCCGGCGGACGTTGATCCAGACAAGAAAGAGCGCGTGGTTTCTGCCGCGCGCTCTCTTCGTTTCAGCCACTTAGGAAGCTGCGGCTTAGTCACAAGCCGCGGTGATGATGACCTCAACCAATAGTTCCGGCCGGGCCAGCTTCGCTTCGCCACAGGCGCGGGCAGGGGCGTGACCTTCCGGCGCCCAGGCATCCCAAACCTCATTCATCGCGGCAAAGTTCTTCATGTCTGACACCCAGACGATGGCCTGCAGGATCTGCTCTTTGCTGGATCCCGCCTCGGCCAGCAGGGCGTCAACGCGCGCCAGGCACTCACGGGTCTGTCCGGCGATGTCATCTTCGGCCTTGCCGACCTGTCCGCACAGGTAAACCGTGCCGTTGTGTTTGACGATCTTGCTCATCCGCTGACCGGTGTGCATGCGTTCGATCATGGTCTTCTCCTTCCTGAAATCTGTCTGCGCTTGTGCCACATAGGTTTACCGGGTCAAGTCTGACGGGCTGGCGGCGCGCAACGCAGGTACCTTGAAGCGCCACGGTGCCACTGATATTCCCGCCAGGAACTGACGCCCACCGCCCAGATGAGGACCAAGCCATGACCCCAGCCGCCCGCTACGGCGCCGCCATTGAGATCATCGATCAGGTTCTTGCCGGTACCCCGGCCGAAAAGGCGCTGACCACGTGGGCGCGGCGCTCGCGTTTTGCGGGCTCCAAAGATCGGGCGGCGATCCGCGATCATGTGTTTGACGTGCTGCGCCGCAAACGCAGCGTGGGCGTCTGGGGCGGCGGCAGCACCGGTCGCGCGATGATTCTGGGGCTGATCCGGCAGCAGGGGATTGATCCTGCGAGTGTTTTTTCCGGCGAAGGTCACGCGCCCGAAGGTCTAAGCGCGGCCGAGCAAACCGCCGGCCAACCAGCGGAAGGCGCTGATGCCTTGGATTTGCCCGACTGGCTGCTGCCAGAGGTGAAGCAAAGCCTGGGCGACAAAACAGAGGCTTATGGCGAAGTGCTGCGCCACCGCGCCCCGGTAATGCTGCGGGTGAACAGCCGCAAATTGGACCGCAATACCGCGATCACCAAGCTGGCCGATGAAGGCATCGTTGCAGTCACCGCGGATGTGGCACCTACCGCTTTGCGGGTTGTTGAAGGTGCCCGCCGGATCAACAATTCTGAGGCCTATCGCAACGGTCTAGTGGAGCTTCAGGATGGTGCCAGTCAGGCGGTGGTTGAGGCCCTGCCGCTGCGCGATGGCATGCGGATCCTTGATCTTTGCGCGGGTGGTGGTGGTAAATCACTGGCCATGGCCGGTAAGGTTAATGGCAGCTTTTATGCCTATGACGCGCATCCGCAGCGGCTGCGGGATCTGCCCGATCGTGCCAAACGCGCCGGGGTGAAGATCACGGTTACCAAATCCCCTGAGGCCGAGGCGCCTTTTGATCTGGTGCTCTGCGATGTGCCCTGTTCCGGCAGCGGCAGTTGGCGCCGCGCGCCAGAGGGAAAGTGGGCCCTGAGCGAGGAAAAGCTACGGGGTTTGAACCGCTTGCAGGATGAAATCCTAGAACGGGCAGCGACGCTTCTGGCACCCGGTGGGACCTTGGCCTATGCCACATGCTCGGTTTTTGATCGTGAAAACACCGCCCGTGTTGACCAGTTTTTAGCCCAAAATCCTGCCTTCGCGGCAACCTTCCAAAAGACCTGGATCCCGGGGGAGGACGGGGATGGTTTCCACCTGTCGATCTTGACAGGGGCCTAGGGCTGCGCAACTCTTCGTTGCGTAAATTAACCTAAATTATTCATAGTTGATTAAGTCTTTGCTGCAAAAGTCGACCGAAGCAATTGAGCGAGGCGCTATTGGTGCAGTCACAGGAACTTCAGTCTGGCACGCCCCCATCCTCCATTTCGGCAGGTGGTGCGGTCAACCCTGGCAACAGCTGGGGCGTGGCCCTATGCGCGGTGCTTGGCGGCTGTTTTCTCCTGGCTGCGCTTATTGTTTCAGAGGATTTGGGCAAGCAGCTGGCGGCCTTTGGCTTTAGCCTGCTGGGGGTCAGTTGTTTCGCCACTGTTGGCACCGCTCTTTACGCCCAAATGCGCCACCGAAAACTGAAACGGTCGGCGCGCATTTTGAAATACGATGCGGCGCCCACGTTGGTTTCGGATGCCTTGGGCCGGGTGCATTACGTGAATGAAGCCGGTCACAAACGGTTCCCAAACGGCCCCTTGCTGACCGTTGCAGATGCCCTGCAAGAGGTTTTTGCCAAACCGGCAACCCTGCTGATGCGGCTGCAGGCGCAGGCCAGTCAACTTGGCTCCGCCAGCGAAGATGTGGTGACCCGCCGTGGACACCTGCGCCTGACCGTGCATCGCTTTGACAAGGATAGCTTTTTGTGGCGGATGGAGGATGTGGGGGCAGGTCCGGCACGGCAGCGGTCCGGCACAGGGTTGCCGATGCTGACCATTGGTCGGGGCAATGTGATTTTGTTTATGAATGACGCCGCACGGCAGTTTTGCGGTGCCCGACCGCGCTCATTGGAGCGTGTGTTTCCCGAGCTGCCATTGGAAAGTGGCGGTTTCTCCCTTGCCTTGTCGTCGGAAGGACCGCGCAATTGCCTTGTTCATATGGTCGATCAGACCATGGGGCGGCGTGAGGTCTATTTTCTCCCGATCCTTGCCGGCGACCGGGTGGCGCGGGGCAACGTTGGGGATTCTGCCTTGGATTTGCTGCCCTTGGCGATCCTGCGGCTGGATCCGGTGGGGCAGATTTTGGGGGCGAATGAGGCAGCGCAGACGCTGCTGGGCATCGATATGTCCGAACCTCGCTTTCTGGAGGACCTGCTGGAGGGGCCGGGCCGCCCGGTGCGGGATTGGCTCAAGCTTTCATTGGACGAAGGCACGACACACCAGTCAGAATTTCTGCGGGTTAAACAAAGCGGCGGCGATCACTTCGTTCAGGTTTCTTTAACCCGGGTGGTGCAAAGTGACGGCCGCAGGCTGCTCGCGGTGCTGAGCGATGCAACGGCCATCAAAACGCTGGAGGAACAATTTGCCCAAAGTCAGAAAATGCAGGCGATTGGGGAGCTTGCGGGGGGAATTGCGCATGATTTCAACAATCTTCTGACCGCGATTTCCGGCCATTGTGACCTGTTGATGCAGCACCGCGATGAGGGCGACGGGGATTTTGCAGACCTGGTGCAGATCCGCCAAAACGCCAACCGGGCCGCCGCTCTAGTCGGCCAGCTTCTGGCGTTTTCGCGCAAACAGACCCTGCGGCCTGAGGTTTTGGATTTGCAAGAGGTTCTGGGCGACCTTGGCCACCTGCTGAACCGCCTTGTGGGTGAAAAAATGCAGGTCGTGATCGATGTCGACGCGATGCTCAGCAATATGCGCGCGGATCGCCGGCAGCTGGAACAGGTGATGATGAACCTTGTGGTCAACGCGCGCGACGCGATGGGGGGGCAGGGTGACGTGACGATCACAGCGACCAACCAAATGGTCGTCACCCCGATGAAACGTGACCAGGTCACAGTTCCTATTGGCGAATACCTGTTGGTTGAGGTTGAAGATCGCGGCTGCGGCATCGCGCCGGAGAAGTTGCAAAAGGTGTTTGAGCCCTTTTACACCACCAAACGCACTGGCGAAGGCACCGGTCTGGGATTGGCCACGGTCTATGGCATCGTGAAACAAAGTGGCGGCTATGTATTTGTCGACAGTGTCGAAGGGGAGGGCACCCGGTTTTCACTGATGTTCCCCGCCGTGCAGGAACCGATAGAGGCCAAGCCTGTCCCCGCGCGTCCAAACAATGCGCAGATACAAGGGCAGGGCGTTGTGCTCTTGGTGGAAGATGAAGCGCCGGTACGGGCCTTTGCCTCGCGCGCACTGCGGCTCTCTGGCTTCACCGTGATTGAAGCCGCCCATGCCGAAGAGGCTTTGGAAATTCTTAAGGATCCGGCGCTGCAGGTCGATGTGTTTTTGACCGATGTCATCATGCCGGGGTTAGATGGCCCTACCTGGGTACGGCAAGCGCTTGAAGAACGCCCCGATGTGCGGGTGGTGTTTGTTTCGGGCTACGCCGAAGAGGCTTTTGACGGGGGCCATGACGACATTGTGCAGGCGCAGTTCCTACCCAAACCATTTTCACTGGAGGCGCTGACCGAGACCGTTCAAAATCAATTCTTACAGTAGCGGCAGGGCGTTATACGCCAATGCTATGCCACAGTTCAAAATCCGCTGCGTATTTCCGTTCAAGCTTCGCGCGGGTTTTGGGGCTCAGATCCAGGGCCATGTCGGGAGAGACATTTGTGCGATCAAGGTCCAGCTGGCAATCCAGCCGGGTTTCAAGGAATTGGCGCAGCGGTGCTTGATCCTCATAGCGGAACAAATGCGTCACCCTAGTGCCGTTTGGACGAGGCTCCAGAAACTTGGCCTGACTGCCCACGCGGGCAAAGGCAGGGGTGTCACCCTGACAATAGGCCTGCACGAACTCATCAAAACTGACGTTTTCGGTGGAATTCGGACGCCCCGACAGGAACGGCCGGCGCCGATATCGATACCAGCTGCCCAGCCAACTGACCGGTTCGCGCATCACCGCCAGGGTCTCCAACTCGGTGTTGCAGACCTTTTCGAACATCGGGCGAAAGAAACGATTGTAGCGGTAAAGCGGCGCGTGTTTCAGCTCGGGTGGATCCTGTACCGACATGGACGCAAGCGGCGCCAGTGCCTTTTCAAAGGCCGTGGTTCCGGTTTTGGGCACCGACAGGAACACCAAATTCTGCTTCCAAAACACCAGCATGCGCGGCAGACCTCATCATTTTTGCGATTATCTACCTTCTATAAACCATTCCTTAACTGGTTTGGCAAAATATCCTAGGCAGAAAAAAAACTTGCAGTGTTCTTGTTTTGGTCTCATATCTGAATTTGAGAACAAGATAGGAACATCCAGGGATTGCCGCGGGGCTGCGGCTGTGGGATAAGGAAATCGAACAATGGCAACGGCAGATCTTCTTTCGATGGACAGCAAACGTAACGCGGACAAGCAGAAGGCGCTGGATAGCGCCCTGGCACAGATCGAACGTCAGTTCGGCAAAGGCTCAATCATGAAACTGGGTGGCGACAATGTCGCGCCTGAGATTGAGGCAACTTCCACCGGGTCGCTGGGGCTGGATATTGCCCTTGGCATTGGGGGCCTGCCGAAGGGTCGGATCGTTGAAATCTACGGTCCTGAAAGCTCAGGCAAGACCACGTTGACGCTGCATTGTGTTGCGGAAGAGCAAAAAAAAGGCGGCATTTGTGCCTTTGTGGACGCGGAACACGCGTTGGACCCGCAATATGCCAAAAAGCTGGGTGTTAACCTTGATGAGCTGCTGATCAGCCAGCCGGACACCGGTGAACAGGCACTGGAGATTGTCGACACGCTGGTGCGTTCGGGCGCTGTCAGCATGGTTGTTGTCGATTCGGTTGCGGCGCTGACGCCGAAATCCGAGCTGGAGGGCGACATGGGCGACAGCAACGTTGGTGTGCAGGCCCGTCTGATGAGCCAGGCGATGCGCAAGTTGACCGGCTCGATCAACCGGTCCAATTGTATGGTGATCTTCATCAACCAGATCCGGATGAAAATCGGCGTGATGTTCGGCAGCCCGGAAACCACCACCGGTGGCAACGCGTTGAAATTCTATTCGTCGGTCCGTCTGGACATCCGCCGTATCGGCGCGATCAAGGACCGTGACGAAGTGGTCGGCAACGCCACCCGCGTCAAAGTGGTTAAGAACAAAGTCTCGCCGCCGTTCAAACAGGTTGAGTTTGACATCATGTATGGCGAAGGCATCTCCAAAACCGGTGAATTGCTGGACCTAGGTGTGAAGGCTGGGGTGGTTGATAAATCCGGTGCCTGGTTCTCCTACGCGGATGACCGTCTGGGGCAGGGCCGTGAGAACGCCAAACAGTTCCTGCGCGACAATCCAGATGTCGCCCATGAGATCGAGGATAAGATCCGCGCCGCACATGGGTTGGACTTTGACATGGATAAGGATGACGACGACATCCTAGAGGCTTGATCGCCACAAAGCGGCCCGCCGCTTCGGATCAGATCCAAAATCAGTTCCGTAAGGAATTGTGACAAAATCCACAGGGCCGGGGCGCAATGCGTCACCGGCCCTTTACTTGCTGTGGACATGGGCCAGTGGGGCGGATACATCAGCCTGAAACCGATCCATTGGGGAACTTCAGGCCAATGCCCAGTCTTAACGAAATCCGTTCGACCTTTCTGAACTACTTCCAGAAACAGGGGCATGAGATTGTCTCTTCCAGCCCGTTGGTGCCGCGCAACGACCCGACGCTGATGTTTACCAACTCTGGCATGGTGCAGTTCAAAAACTGTTTCACCGGGGTGGAAAAACGCGATTACACCCGCGCCACCACGGCGCAGAAATGTGTGCGCGCTGGCGGTAAACACAATGACCTGGACAACGTGGGCTATACCGCGCGTCACCACACCTTCTTTGAGATGCTGGGCAACTTTAGCTTTGGTGACTACTTCAAAAAAGAAGCCATTCCGTTTGCCTGGGAACTGGTGACCAAAGAGTTTGGCATCGACAAATCGCGGCTGCTGACCACGGTTTACCACACCGATGACGAAGCCTTTGAGATGTGGAAAAAACTCGGCGTGCCCGAAGACCGGATCATCCGCATCGCCACGTCAGACAACTTCTGGCAGATGGGGCCGACCGGTCCTTGCGGCCCCTGCACCGAAATTTTCTATGACCACGGCGACCATATCTGGGGTGGCCCTCCGGGCAGCCCGGAGGAAGATGGCGACCGGTTCATTGAGATCTGGAACGTAGTCTTCATGCAGAATGAGCGTTTCGAAGATGGATCGATGACTGATCTCGATATGCAGTCGATCGACACCGGCATGGGGCTGGAACGTATCGGCGCGCTGCTGCAAGGCAGCCATGACAACTATGACACCGACCTGTTCAAAGCGCTGATCGAAGCCTCGGCGCATGTGACCAATGTTGATCCCTATGGTGATCAAAACGTGCATCACCGGGTGATCGCGGACCACCTGCGCTCCACCTCCTTCCTGATTGCCGACGGGGTGATGCCGTCTAATGATGGCCGGGGCTATGTGCTGCGTCGCATCATGCGTCGTGCCATGCGTCACGCGCACCTCTTGGGCGCGAAGGATCCGGTCATGCATCAGCTGGTGCCATCGCTGGTCAGCCAGATGGGCGAAGCCTATCCTGAGCTGCGTCAGGCGCAGCTGATGATCGAAGAAACCCTGCGTCTGGAAGAAACCCGTTTCAAACAGACCCTGGACCGTGGCCTAAAGTTGCTGGACGGCGAAGTGGCCGACCTTGGTGAAGGCGATGCGCTAAACGGCGCAACCGCGTTCAAACTTTATGACACCTACGGTTTCCCGCTGGACCTGACGCAGGACGCGCTGCGTGAAAAGGGCTTGACCGTGGACACCGATGGCTTTGACGCCGCGATGGAAGAGCAGAAAGCCAAAGCGCGCGCGGCCTGGGCCGGTTCGGGCGAGGCGGCGGATGCCACCGTTTGGTTCGACGTGGCGGAAAACGCCGGCGTAACGGAATTCCTGGGCTATGACACTGAAGAGGCCGAAGGTCAGGTTGTGGCGCTGGTGCAGGAGGGTGCGGAGGTTGAGACCGCAGCCAAGGGTGCCAAGGTGCAGATCGCGGTAAACCAGACACCGTTTTATGCAGAAAGCGGCGGTCAGGTGGGCGACACCGGTGTGCTGAAAACCGAGGCCGGCGCAGCCCGCATCACCGACACCCGCAAAGCGGCTGGCGTGTTCATCCATATCGCCGAAGTCACCGAAGGTGAGATCACCAAAGGCGCCGCGGCGCAGTTGGTTGTGGATCATGACCGTCGCAGCGCAATCCGGGCCAATCACTCGGCCACCCACCTGCTGCACGAAGCCCTGCGCGAAGCGCTGGGGGATCACGTGGCGCAGCGTGGCTCGCTCAACGCGCCGGATCGTCTGCGGTTTGACTTCAGCCATGCCAAAGCCCTGTCGGCGGAGGAACTGGCCAAAGTCGGCGCCGATGTGAACCATTACATCCGCCAAAACACCGCGGTTGAAACCCGGATCATGACGCCGGATGACGCCCGTGACATCGGTGCGCAGGCGCTGTTTGGTGAGAAATACGGTGATGAGGTGCGCGTTGTCTCGATGGGGCAGGCCGCAACTGGCAAAGGCCAGGACGGCACCACCTATTCGATCGAGCTGTGCGGCGGCACCCATGTGAAACAGACCGGCGACATTGGCGCGCTGGTGATCCTGGGGGATTCGGCATCCTCGGCAGGGGTGCGCCGGATTGAGGCGCTGACAGGTCAGGCGGCGCTGGATCATCTGGGGCAGCAGGCCGACACGCTGGCCACCATCATGGGGGCGCTGAAGGCGCAGCCAAGCGAGGTGGCGGAACGTGTGGATGCGCTGATGGGCGAACGCAAGGCGCTGCAGAATGAGGTGGCTCAGCTGCGCCGTGAATTGGCCATGGCCGGCGGTGCCGGTCAGGGTGGCGGCGCTGAGGTCAAAGAGATCAACGGCGTGAAGTTCATCGCGCAGGTGCTCTCAGGCGTGTCGGGCAAAGATCTGCCGGCGCTGATCGATGAGCATAAGGAACGTCTGGGCTCCGGTGCGGTTCTGCTGATCGCAGACACGGGCGGTAAGGTTGCGGTGGCCGCAGGGGTGACCAAAGACGCAACTGACAAAGTCTCGGCCGTGGATCTGGTGAAGGCAGCGGTGCCGGAACTGGGCGGCAAAGGCGGCGGTGGTCGTCCCGACATGGCGCAGGGCGGGGGCAAAGACGCCGCAAATGCCGATGCCGCCATTGCAGCCGCAGAGGCCGCGATCAAAGGCTAAGAATTTGAGCTGAAGCTCAAAAAATTCGACCTTTTGGTCAAAAAATGATTGGCTCCTCCGGTGGTTTCCCTAAAGTGCGGGGAAACAAGATACGCCGGAGGAGTTATCATGCCCGCACTTTGGATCGCCCACGTCACCGTCACCGATGAAGAGGCCTATGGCAAATATGCCAAGCTGGCCGGCCCTGCGATTGAGAAACATGGCGGCTATTTCATCGCCCGCGCCGCACGGTTTGTGCAGCTTGAGGGCAAGGAACGCCCGCGCAATGTGGTGGCCCGTTTCCCCAGCGTTGAGGCCGCGGTCGAGTGCTACAACAGCCCCGAGTATCAGGAGGCGCTGAGCCACGCGCGTGACGCATCCGAGCGTGAGCTGATGGTGGTTGAAACCACGGAATAAGCACTTCTGTGCAAATCGGAAGAGAGGGCTGCGCCTTTCGCGCGGCCTTTTTTTGTGGTCAATGGGGCCATCCACACCCCCAAAACCCCCGCAGGAGAGCCACCATGTGCCGTTGGGCCGCCTATATCGGTACCCCCGTTTATCTGGAAGATCTGGTCAGCAAACCTGATCATTCCCTGATCGCTCAGAGCATTTCGGCCAATGAGTGCAAGACCACCACCAACGCCGATGGCTTTGGCGTTGCCTGGTACGGGGACCGGCAGGAACCGGGGCTGTACCGCGATACCCACCCGGCCTGGTCTGATCCCAACCTGCGATCGCTGACCCATCAGGTGAAATCGGGCCTGTTTCTGGCCCATGTGCGCGCCTCAACCGGCACCGCCACCAGCCGCAACAACTGCCATCCGTTTACCTCAAACTGCTGGTCTTTCATGCACAATGGTCAGGTGGGGGGCTTTGAAACCTTCCGCCGTCACGCCGATATGCTGATCCCGGATGAGCTCTACCCGGAGCGCAAAGGCGCCACCGACAGTGAGGCGCTGTTCCTGATCGCAGTGGCTGAGGGGCTTTATGACGATCCCAAAGGCGCGATGGAACGCGCTGTTGCGAAGCTGGAGGCGCTGAGCCGCGCACACGGCCACACCCCGCACATGCGGCTGGCCGCGGCGTTCAGCTGCGGTCAGAAACTGTTTGCGGTGCGCTATGCCTCAGATGAACGCGCACCAACCGTTTACACCCATATCGGGCCCGAAGGGCAGGGGCGTATGGTGGTATCGGAACCGCTGCACACCGGCACCTGCTGGGAAGAGGTGCCCGCCGGATCCTTCTGCACCTTCACCGCGGATGAGGCCCAGATTGAGAGTTTTGTGCCGGTCAATTGACCCCAACTGGCGCAAAGTAAAAGCCCGGTGAGATCACTCTCACCGGGCTTTTTTGTGCGTTCAGCGAACCGCTTACTGGTTGGCTTTGGCCATCCGCTTGCGCTCATGCGGATCCAGGTAGCGTTTGCGCAGACGGATCGAGTTGGGGGTCACTTCCACCAGCTCGTCATCGTTGATGTAGGCAATCGCCTCTTCCAGGCTCAGCGTGATCGGGGTGGTCAGGCGGACAGCTTCGTCCGAGCCGGAGGCCCGCACGTTGGTCAGCTTCTTGCCCTTCAGCGGGTTCACTTCCAGATCGTTGTCACGGCTGTGTTCGCCGATGATCATGCCCTGATAAACCTTTGCCTGCGCGCCGATCATCATGCGACCGCGATCTTCAAGGTTCCACAGCGCGTAGGCCACGGCTTCACCGTCTTCCATTGAGATCAGAACTCCCGCGCGACGGCCGGGGATCGGGCCTTTGTGGGCGGTCCAGCCGTGGAACACACGGTTCAGAACGCCGGTGCCGCGGGTGTCGGTCAGGAACTCGCCGTGGTAGCCAATCAGGCCGCGCGACGGCACATGGGCGATGATGCGGGTTTTACCTGCGTTCTGGCGCATTTCGGCCAGTTCGCCCTTACGGGTGCCGGTCAGCTTTTCGATCACCGCGCCGGAATATTCGTCATCCACGTCAATGGTGACTTCTTCGACGGGTTCAATGCGCTGGCCGTCTTCTTCTTTCATGATCACCTGCGGACGCGAGATCGACAGCTCGAAGCCTTCGCGGCGCATGTTTTCAATCAGAACACCCATCTGCAGTTCGCCACGGCCCGAAACCTCAAAGGCCTCGCCGCCGGGGGTGTCTTCGATTTTGATCGCCACGTTGGACTCGGCCTCTTTGTAGAGACGGTCACGGATCACACGCGACTGCACTTTTTTGCCGTCACGACCGGCCAGCGGGCTGTCGTTGATGCCAAAGGTCACGGTGATGGTCGGCGGATCGATCGGCTGGGCGTCCAGCGGCTCTTCTACGGCGAGGGCGCAGATGGTGTCAGCCACGGTGGCCTTCGACATGCCTGCCAGGGTCACGATGTCACCTGCAGTGGCCTCATCGATGTCGGCGTTCTGCAGGCCGCGGAAGGCCTGAATTTTGGTGACGCGGAACTGCTCGATCTTCTGGCCGATGCGGCTGATCGCCTGCACGGTGGCACCGACGGCGATTTTGCCGGATTCAACGCGGCCGGTCAGGGTACGGCCCATGAACGGGTCCGAACCCAGCGTGGTCGCCAGCATGCGGAAATCATCGTCCTGCTTCTTAACCTGCTTGGGTTCCGGTACGTGGTTGACGATCAGGTCAAACAGCGCGTGCAGATCCTTGCGGGGGCCGTCCAGCTCATGATCGGCCCAGCCCGAACGGCCCGAGGCGTACATATGCGGGAAGTCCAGCTGATCCTCGTTCGCATCCAGCGAGGAGAAGAGGTCAAACACCTCATCCAGCGCGCGATCCGGTTCTGCGTCGGGCTTGTCGACCTTGTTCAAAACAACGATCGGGCGCAGACCCAGCGCCAGCGCCTTGGAGGTCACAAATTTGGTCTGCGGCATCGGGCCTTCGGCGGCATCGACCAGCAGAACCACACCGTCCACCATCGACAGGATCCGCTCAACCTCACCGCCGAAGTCGGCGTGGCCGGGGGTGTCCACGATGTTGATACGGGTGTCTTTCCACTCAACGCTGGTCGGTTTGGCGAAGATGGTGATGCCACGCTCGCGTTCCAGATCGTTGCTGTCCATGGCGCGTTCGGCCACAGCTTGGTTTTCACGGAAGGCGCCCGACTGCTTCAGCAGCTCATCCACCAGGGTGGTTTTGCCGTGGTCAACGTGGGCGATGATGGCGATGTTGCGCAGGTCCATAAGGCTGTCCTTGGTTGTTCGCCGCCCGGCTATACCGGATTGGGGTAAAAGGCTAGGGGTTTTGCCGCATTTGCAGCCATTCTTTGGGATATAGGGCAATTGTCGTGGATTTCGCGGTTGAAACAGGCGGGCGAGCACACGCCGTGAAGCGCGCATTATCAGGCCGCCAGTTGTGATAGTTTTGCGACATCTGAGTTTAACATGCAATTGCATGTAATTCTCTGTTGTGGTCCCGATCCAAATCTGGTGTTGCAGGCGCAGGACGCCAAGCCTTCGTACGCTTCGACGGTTAGCCACCAATATCCCTGAAATTCTCATAACCTCTCGAGGTATCTCATGAACCGCTCTGTTCGTGGTGCGTTGCTTTGCGCCGCCCTCAGCTCAGTTGCGTCCGCCGTATGGGCCGAAGACGTTTTTGAACTGAACACTATCTATATTGGAACCTATGAGCTCGGCACCGAGCTGAATGACGTCGATGTCTCTGGTGAGGATCTGGCACGGACCAAACCCACCGACTTGCAGGACGTCTTCAAGGGCGAACCGACCGTTGCCGTCGGCAGTTCCATCCCGACGTCGCAGAAGATCTACGTAAACGGTGTTGAGGAAACCAACCTCGTTGTGACCATCGATGGTTCACGCCAGAACAACAAAGTGTTCCACCACGCGGCCACCAACATCATCGACCCGGCGCTGCTGAAAGCGGTGAAGGTGAACCCCGGTGTGGCCACCGCAGATCAGGGTCCGGGTGCCATTGGTGGTGCGCTGGAATTCCAGACCAAAGATGTTGCTGACCTCTTGGCAGAGGGCGACGATTTTGGTGGCTTCACCGCGCTTGAGTTCAATTCGAACGGCAATACCATCACCACGGGCAACGCTGTCTACGGCCGCAAGGGTGCGATTGAATACCTTGGTTACTTGAAATTCGCTGACGGCGAAGAATTCGAAGATGGTTCGGGGACCGAAGTGGTCGGATCCGGTGTACATCTGTGGAGTGGTCTGGCCAAAGTGGCATTTGATACCCCGGATGCTGGCCGTGTGGAACTGTCTTATGAGCGGTTGATTGACGATAACCCGCGTCCTTTCCGTGCCAATATGGGCGGACTGCTGGCCGGGCGTCCGGTGCCGGCAACGCAGATTTATGACTTGGATCGTCAAAACATCGTACTGTCCTACAGCGATGACCGCAGCGGCGCCGCTTGGAACCCTGAGATCCTGCTGGCCTATAGCTCAACCAAGCTGACCACCGACAACGCAGGGGATCGCACAGACGGCAAAACCCAGAGCTTGAACGGTAAGATCCAAAATACCTTTGAGCTATCGATGGGGGACATCGTTGCTGGTCTCGACTTCTACAGCGATAAATCCAGCATGGAATATGCCGGTGCGGATGGGGCGTACCGCGCCGAGAAGGTGACCAATGTCGGCGCCTTTGCACAGGCCTATATCGATGTGACCGACACTTTCCTGCTGTCGACCGGTCTGCGCGCCGATCATCAGAAATTCACCGGTGTTGACGGGGCTGAGTTCGAAAACTCAGGCGTTTCGGCCAATATCTCGGGTGAGTTGGAGGTCAGCAGCAACCTGACGCTGAGTGCCGGCTACTCCTCGGTCTGGGGTGGTTTGACCCTGTCGGAAAGCTTCCTGATGAACGCGGATTGGGAATACCCAGACAGCCCGGAAGAGGTAACCTCAGAAAACCTCTACCTCGCGGGTGAGCTGGCATTGGGCGACTGGACCCTGAACGCCAAGCTGTTCAAGACCGAGATTTCGGATGCACGTGCGCCGATGTGGGCCCCACCCAGTGGGTCGGCCATCCCGATGTCGGAAATGCCGTTCAACAACACCGATATGACCTCGGAAGGGTTTGAACTGGGCGTTGGCTATGACTGGGGTGTTGGTTTCATCAACGTAGGCTATGCCAATATTGACACCACGCTGAATGGCACCGCCGCGGACTCCTACACCGGCAACTACCTGACTGCCCCGCTGGGGGAGATGATCACCATCGAGGCTGGTCACACCTTCCAAAACCTGGGCCTGACCGTGGGCGCCGACGCGCAGATCGGTCTGAAGGACACCGCCTATTTTGACGTCGCAGGTGCCGGTGCAGGCGCGCAGGAAATTCCCAGCTATGAGGTTGTGAATGTCTTTGCCGAATATAACCCCAGTCGGATGGAAAACCTGACGGTCCGCGCGGAAATCAACAACCTGTTTGATGAACACTACGCGGCCCGCGGCACCTATGGTCAGGAATTTGCCGTGGTGGTTCCGGTCTATGAACCGGGCCGCTCGGTCAAGGTGATGGCAACCTTGAACTTCTGATCCGCATGATGCCGCGGGGCCCAATTCTAGGCCCCCGGCACAGAGGACCAAAGAAACAGAAAAGGCCGCCTGAGAGAGGCGGCCTTTGATCTTTGGTAGGATCGCTGCGGATCAGAACGGGATTTCGTCGTCCAGATCGCGCGAGGGGGTGTTTTGACCGCCGCCCTGGTTGCCACCGCCGTAGCCGCCGCCACCCTGATCGTAGCCACCACCGTAGCCACCCTGATCGCCACCGTAACCGCCGCCCTGGCCGCCACCTTGACCACCGCCATCACGGCCGTCGAGCATCACCAAGGTGCCGCCAAAGCCCTGCAGCACAACCTCGGTCGAGTAGCGGTCCTGACCGTTCTGATCCTGCCATTTGCGGGTCTGCAGCTGGCCTTCAATATAAACTTTGGAGCCTTTGCGCAGATACTGCTCTGCCACCCGCACCAGACCTTCCTGGAAGATGGCGACTGAGTGCCATTCGGTGCGCTCACGGCGTTCGCCGGTGTTGCGGTCTTTCCAGTTTTCCGAGGTGGCGATGCGCAGGTTGCACACTTTGCCGCCATTCTGAAAATTGCGCACTTCGGGGTCACGGCCCAGATTGCCCACCAGAATAACTTTGTTCACTGATCCGGCCATGATTGTCTCCCTCTGACTCGAATTTGGCTCATGGTTACACCATGACCTGAAAGAAAGGTAAAGATTTCTTAAAACGCAATTTTTCGCCCAGCAGACTGTCGGGGTTTTCCCTTAAAAACAAGGGATGAGGGCCCGCACAGTGCAAGAGATTGCCGATATGGCGTGCTTCGGCTGGATTTATCCACAGCCTGCCGTATGATCGCTGCGATATTTGACGGGGCGGGCCTTGGCGGGTTGGCCTTGATGACCAAAGCAACGGGCGTGGAACGGGACGGGACATGCAGCGGGCAAAGATGACAAAAACACCATTGAAACAAGCGTATGCGAGGTGTGGCCGGGGCGGAGCCCTGATGCGGGCCGGTCTGACGGGCGCGATGCTGCTGGCGGTGGCCGCTGGGCCAAGTCTGGCGGCGGATATGGTGGGATCCAAAAGCCGGGTCAAACTGTTTAAATCGCAGACCAACCTGCTGGACAGCCGTCACAAAAGCGAAAGTGCCAACCGTGTTTCCATCGCCGCGCCCAGCTTCCACACGCCGACCAAATGGGACGGCGAAGGGTTCAAGTCGAAATACAAAGGCCCCTATCTGGACATGGCGCGCTCGGCGGCCAAACGTCATGGCATTCCGGAAAACATGTTCCTGAAGCTGGTGCAGCAGGAAAGCGCCTTTAACGCCAAAGCCGTTTCCCCCAAAGGGGCGCTGGGACTGGCCCAGCTGATGCCGGGAACCGCGGCTGTTTTGGGTGTGGATCCGCACGATCCTTACGAAAACCTGGATGGTGGCGCGCGCTATCTGGCGGAGCAATATCGCGCCTTTGGCTCCTGGCGGCTGGCCCTTGCGGCCTATAACGCAGGTCCCGAGGCAGTGAAAAAATACGGCGGGATCCCGCCCTATAAGGAAACCCAGAACTACGTGAAGGTCATTCTGGGCAGCTGATTTGAATTTCTGATGGAATTCATCAGGAACTTGATCTACCTCAGTTTCAAACTCGGATCCCTCAGGCATTGAGGGACCAAGACAGAGAATGGGGTTGGTATGACAAGCCATATTAACAAGGTTCAAAAACTGGTGCCTTTGGTGGTCGCGCTGACTTTTGCGGGCAGCGCCGCGTGGGCCGAAATCACCAGCAAAGAGGCGCTAGGCGAAGCGCTCTATTTTGACACCAACCTGTCGCTCAACAGAACCCAATCCTGCGCCAGTTGTCATGATCCGAACTATGGCTTTGTTGATCCCCGCGAAACCGATGCGGGGCGCGCCGTCTCTCTCGGGGATGATGGCGCAAGCTTTGGTGACCGTAACGCCCCCACGGCCAGCTATGCCCGGTTTTCACCCCGGTTCCATCAACGCGAAGATGGCGCCTATGTCGGTGGCCAGTTCTGGGATGGGCGCGCCGATGATCTGGCCGGGCAGGCGGGCGGTCCGCCGCTGAACCCCGGCGAAATGGCGATGCCCGACACCGCCGCCGTGCTGGAGCGACTGTTGCAGGATCCCACCTATGTTGCGGCCTTTCCGGCGCTTTATGGCGACGATGTGCTGGAGGATGCAGATCGCGCCTATGTGGCGCTGGCCGACAGTATTGCAGCCTTTGAAAGCACCGAAGTTTTTGCCCCGTTTGACAGCAAATATGATCGCTTCCTGCGCGGTGAGGTCGAGCTGAGCCGAGATGAGGAATTGGGCCGGCTGTTATTCTTCTCGCAGCAGTTCACCAACTGCAACCAGTGCCATCAGTTGAAAACCAGCGCCATCGATCCGGGCGAAACCTTCAGCAATTACGAATACCACAACATCGGCACCCCGGTGAATGTCGCCGTGCGCGGGCAGAACGGTGTCGGCGTGGATCATGTGGATCAGGGGCTGCTGGCCAATCCGGCGGTCACCGATGTGGCTCAGGCCGGTAAATTCAAAGTGCCGACCCTGCGCAATGTGGCTGTGACGGGGCCCTATATGCACAACGGCGTATTTGCAGATCTGCGAACCGTTGTGCTGTTTTACAACAAGTACAACTCAAAATCCGCAAAGCGGCAGGTCAACCCGGAAACCGGCCAGACCTGGGCCGCGCCTGAGGTGGCAGAAACCCTGTCGATGGATATCCTGACCGACGGCCCTGCGCTGGAAGATGAACGTATCGATGCGCTGGTGGCCTTCATGAAGACCCTGACCGATCAACGCTACGAGCATTTGTTGGAGTAGGCCCCGCCGCCTTGGGCGTTGGCTGCTAATTCTGCCCGACCTCCCTAATTCCGCCTTAATTGGCGATTAACCAATCCGAGTGTGTTACCAGTTCCCGGAGCGTTTATGCTGCGTTTTCAGCCTCTTCCCCCTGAGATTTCCGATATTCGTCAGCATCTGCCGCAGGCCTCGGCCGAAGCGCGGGCGCTGGTTGATATGATGCGGGGGCAAAGTGAAACGGTGATCTCTCAGGTGATTGCCGGTCTGGCCGGGCGACTGGACGGGCCGCATCTGGAGCTTAGCCATTGGCTGGTGGCGCAACCGATGGAGATGGCCACCGCGATCCGACTGTTCTGGGCACTTTACCGACCGGGCCATTACGTTGGACTGGCGGCAGCGATCAATGACCGCGATGCGGCAGGGCCGGACCGGCTGCATCTGCTGAAAATGTTGAGCGAAAACATCGCCGCAGGGGCTTATCCCCGCGGTGGTCTGGGGATCAGCCCCAGGCAGTCAAAACTGTTGAAAATCCAACTGGTGCAACAGACGCAAGAGGCCCGGTTTCGTGGCTGGGATCAGCTGCGTGATGCGGGTTTTGACATTCCTGAGGCCTGTCTGATGCCGCTGACCGGGCGCATGTTATGCCCGATCGCTGCTGGCGAAGCGCTGCATGTCTGGCCGAAACAGCGCGACTGGCCGGCGGGACAGCACGCAGCCTATGCCTGGGCGGCAGAGCATCTGACGGCTTTGGCGCGTGCGGGATCCGATCTGCCCGAGGCGCAGCCCGCCCTGCCACAAAGGCGCGGTATTGCCGGACCGGCGCAGGCGTTTGTGGTCAGCGCGGGTTTGGTGGGGATGGCAGGTTTGGTGGCGGGCGAAGTGTTGCGCGATGCGCAGCAAGCCCTGCCGGTCACACAGGTGGCATCCCTGCAGCTGCGCTGATGGCTTCACACGCGCGGGGATCACGCAGGTTGAGGCCGCTTGGCTTTGCGCACCGATTTGCGCAGGCTTGAGGGCGACTTGCCGGTGTGTTTCACGATGAACCGCGAAAAATAGGCCGC
This sequence comes from Thalassovita autumnalis, assembly GCF_001458255.1. Classification (GTDB taxonomy): domain Bacteria; phylum Pseudomonadota; class Alphaproteobacteria; order Rhodobacterales; family Rhodobacteraceae; genus Thalassobius; species Thalassobius autumnalis. The sequence continues at coordinate 80,708 of NZ_CYSB01000040.1, read as the reverse complement.
GCTGCCGAAATTCAGCGTCTTAGCAATCTGTTTCAGCGACATATCTGACCGCTCGATCAGGTCACGGGCCGCATAGAGTTCCCGCGCTGTCAGGATATCCGCCGCGGTCAGGCCCGAAGCCTCTTTGCAACTGCGGCTGAGATGCGGCGTGGTCACCCCCAGCATCTGGGCGTAATCCGCCACCCCCATCGCGCTGGCATAATGACAGGTCACAAGCGAGGCATAGGCCTCGGCCAGGCGCAGGGCACCTGAGGGGCGTGGCGGTTGATCCTGCGCGGCCAGAAAACGCCGCAAGGAGACCGACAGCAAGGCCCCATGTGCCCGGAGCGCGTCCCCCGTGTGAGGCGCGGGGGAGGTGGCTTCGCGCTGGATCGCTTCCAGCCGGTGGGTCAATTCGGCTTGCGCCTGAACATCGCGCAGCCGCAGCACCTGTGGCCGATGCGGCATCGACAGGGCCTCAGCCAGATCGGCCGGTAAGGTCAGCACTAGCGCCCCGGCGCCGCGCAGAAGATCGAGGGAAAACAACGTCTGAGGTGGGATCAGCAGGGCGGTGTGGGCGCCGATGCCACGGCGCAGGCCCGAGACATGGGCAAGCCCCTGACCCTTGGTGATCCAGATCAGCAGGTAATCAGGGCGATCATGCAGGGTGGTCAGGCGCCAGGGATCACCGCGTTCAAACTGGGCCAGCGGGCGCAGCACTAAGCCGCCCGCGTCTGACTGATCCGCGTTCACCACCTCTGTTTCCACAGGCCCTCTCCTCATCGCCACCTTGGCAGGGCAGCGCGATAAGTAAAGGGTTTTGTCCGCCCCGGAAGTGTTCGGCAGGGCCTTGGTCGTGGGAATTTGAGTATTTGGGAAACGTTGAAAGGGGCTGGTTTGGCTATCCCGCAGTGATTCCACGCATGGGCTAAGGGCGATAGGCGTGCCAATCTTTCATCTTGGATCTGAACCAGGTCCGCTGCCGTTTGGCGAACTGCCGGGTGGCGATGGTTGCGGCCTCGCGCGCCTGATCCAGTGACAGGTTGCCTTGCAGATGGGCGATCAACTCGGGCGCGCCGATGGCTTTGGCTGACAAATGGCTGGGATCCCAATCTGGCAGGTTGGCCTCGGCCTCATCCAGCGCGCCCTGGTCCAGCATCAGATCGAACCGCCGGGCGATCCGGGTGTTGAGCCAGTCTTTGTCCACGTCAAACAGCACCGGGAAGGCTGCGGCCAGCGGCAGCAGGGGCGGTGGCGTCTCGGCCTGCCAGGCCTTGATGCCTTTGCCTGTGCTGTGCAGAACCTCCCAGGCGCGTTGCACCCGCATCGGGTTCAGCGTGTCGATTGCGGCGCGGGTTTCTGCGTCAAGTTCAGCCAGCAGCACTTCGCGCCCCTCCTTCAGCAGGCGCTGATCGGCCAGTGCACGCACCTCAGGTGGGGTGGCGGGGATATTGGCGAGGCCCTGCGTGAGGGCTGTGAAGTAAAGGCCGGTGCCGCCGACAATGATCGGGCGCTGGCCCGCCAGCAGCGGCGTGACCTCGCGCAGCCAATGGCCGACGGAGTATTCAGCGTCGCCCGCAATATGGCCGTAAAGTAGATGCCGCGCCTGCGCTTCATCCTCAGCGGAGGGGCGCGCGGTCAGGACCCGCCAGTTGGCAAAGACCTGAATCGCATCGGCGTTCAGGATCACACCGCCCTGTCGCAATGCAATCTCCAGCGCCAGTGCGGATTTGCCCGATGCGGTGGGGCCTGCGATCAAAACAGGTTGCTCAGGCGATATTTGTGAAATCAGGTCCATAAATTAGCCCTTAACCGCTAAGTGAGCTGGAAGGAAGGCTAGGCAGATGGATAAAACCCTGCAATTCTGGCCCCATATCGCGCAAATGCCAAAGCGGCCTGATATTGCATTGAACCCGGCCCGGTTTTCCGACATTTTGCGCGAAATTTTGAGTCCTAGCCAGATGGAGCCCTTCATGGCCGCCGACACCTCCTCTCCCGTCACCATCGAAAAAGACACCAAGTTCAATCGCGTCATGCTGAAAATCAGCGGTGAGGCCTTGATGGGTGATCAAGGGATGGGGTTGCATCCGCCGACCGTTGAGCGGATCGCGCGGGAAGTGAAGACCGTGCATGACCTGGGTGTTGAGATCTGTATGGTCATCGGCGGCGGCAACATCTTCCGCGGCCTGTCTGGCGCCGCGCAGGGGATGGAGCGGACCACCGCGGACTACATGGGCATGTTGGCCACCGTGATGAACGCGCTGGCAATGCAGAGCGCGCTGGAAAGCATTGGGGTCTTCACCCGTGTGATTTCGGCCATTCGCATGGATGAGGTGTGTGAACCTTACATTCGCCGCCGTGCTGTGCGCCACCTGGAGAAAAAGCGGGTCTGCATCTTTGCGGCCGGCACCGGCAACCCCTATTTCACCACTGATACGGCCGCGACGCTGCGGGCCAATGAAATGGCCTGTGAGGCGATCTTCATGGGCAAAAACGGTGTCGATGGGATCTATGACAAAGACCCAGCCACCAATGCTGATGCGGTGCGCTATGAAGACATCACTTATGATGAGGTTCTGGCCAAGCACCTGAAGGTCATGGATGCCTCAGCCATTGCGCTGGCCCGTGACAACAACCTGCCGCTGATTGTTTTCCCGCTGGATGAACCGGGTGGGTTCAAAGGCATTCTGGCCGGTAAAGGCACCTATACAACCGTCCATAGTTAAGGCTACTCTGGCGCCAAGCAGCCAGCGCTGCCCCGTGAGAGGGCGAGCAGCAAGACCAACGAAGGAAAAGAACATGTCCGATGATTTTATGATCGACACCGATGATCTGGAGCGCCGCATGGAAGGCGCGATGACCAACCTCAAGACCGAATTCGCCTCGCTGCGCACCGGTCGGGCCTCGGCCTCGATGCTGGAGCCGGTGATGGTCGAAGCTTACGGTCAGAAAACCCCGATCAACCAGGTGGGGACCGTAAACGTTCCTGAGCCGCGCATGGTCACCGTGAATGTCTGGGACAAATCCATGGTGGGCGCTGTTGAAAAGGCGATCCGCAACTCGGGTCTGGGCATCAACCCCCAGCTGAATGGCACCATCATCATGCTGCCGATCCCTGAGCTGAACGAAGAACGCCGCCGTGAGCTGGGCCGGGTGGCCGCGCAATACGCTGAAAGCGCCCGTGTGTCGGTGCGCAACGTGCGTCGCGACGGTATGGACCAGATCAAGAAAGCCAAGAACGACGGCATGTCCGAGGATGACCAGAAACTCTGGGAGACCGAGGTGCAGGACCTGACCAACAAGTTCATCGCCAACGTCGATAAGGCGCTTGAGACCAAGCAAGCCGAAATCATGCAGGTCTGAGCGGACCAGTACGGATGCCAAAGGATCCTGACACTCCGACCGGTCCACGTCATGTTGCCATCATCATGGATGGCAACGGACGCTGGGCGCAGGCACGGGGACGGCCGCGACTGTTCGGGCATCACGCCGGTGCCCGCCGCGTGCGCGAAATTGTTGAGGCCTGTCCGGACCTTGGCGTGAAATATGTAACGATCTTTGCTTTTTCTACCGAAAACTGGAAACGCACACAGGTCGAAGTGGCGGGGCTGATGAGCCTGTTCCGCCGCTATATCAAGAAAGAGGCCAAAGCTCTGCACGACGAAGGTGTGCGGGTGCGCTTTATTGGCGATCGGCTGCGGCTGGATGGCAAGCTGGTGGCCCTGATGGATGAGCTGGAAGAGTACACTGCCGGCAATGACCGGGTGCATCTGACCATCGCGCTGAACTACGGCGGCCGGGATGAAGTGGCGCGCGCCACCAAACGTCTGGCGCAGGATGTCGCCACGGGCCGTCTGGATCCCGAAAGCGTGGATGAAGAAACCCTGCCGAAATACCTCGACACCTGTGTGCTGCCCGATCCCGATCTGGTGATCCGCACCAGCGGCGAGGCGCGTATTTCAAACTTCCTGCTGTGGCAGTCCGCCTATGCCGAATATGAGTTCATCGATACGCTCTGGCCGGATTTCACCGATGAGATTTTTGCAGGTCTGGTGCGCAACTACGGCAGCCGGGAACGGCGTTTTGGTGCTGTGAAAACATGAGCGTGATATCAAAATGGAATGATCTGGGGCCGCGCGTGATGTCGGCGGTGGTGATGCTTTTGGTGGGGGGCACAGCGATCTGGCTGGGCGGCCTGCCGTTTCACCTGCTGGTGTCGGTTGTGACGGGCCTGATGGTCTGGGAACTGGTGCGCATCCTTGGCCCGAAAGAGCAGGGGGCGCCGATGTGGCTGGGCCTGCTGGCAGCGGTGGTGATGTTTGCAACCGTCTTCTTGCCGCCTTTTGCGCGCCTGCCGGTTCTGCTGGCGCCCGTTTTGGCGGGGATGTCTTCGATCTCGACCGGGACCAAGGGCAGCCGCGTAATCTGGTGCGCCTATGCGGCAGTGATTGTTTTGGCCTGCTACAGCGCGCTGTCGCTGCGCGGGGGGCACGGGCTGTTCTGGTTGGCCTGGCTGGCCGCCGTTGTGATCATGAGTGATGTGGCCGGCTATTTCGCCGGTCGGTCGCTAGGTGGTCCCAAGTTCTGGCCCAAGATCAGCCCCAAGAAAACCTGGTCAGGCACCATTGCCGGCTGGATTGGCGCCGCGCTGGTTGGGGTTTGGTTCATGCTGAACAGCCCCGCCGGGCCCAGCCTGATTGCCCTGTCTGTCCTGACGGCCTTTGCTGCGCAGATGGGTGATATTGCCGAAAGCGCGATCAAACGTAGATATGGCATCAAGGACAGTTCGAACCTGATCCCCGGCCATGGTGGGTTCCTCGACCGATTTGACGGGTTTCTGGGCGCGCTCCTGCTGGTGCTGATCGCAGGCCAGGTGCTGGGTTTCTTGCCGGAGGTGAGATGAGACGGGTTTCCATTTTCGGGGCCACCGGATCGATTGGGCAGAACACCATCGATTTGATTGCCCGCGATCCCGCGAATTACGACGTGGTTGCGCTCAGCGGTGGGCGCAACATCGTGCAGTTGGCCCGTGACGCGCAGGATCTGCGCGCTGAGGTGGCTGTGACCGCATTCCCCGAACTGCTGCCCGATCTGCGTGAGGCGCTGGATGGATCCGGGATTGAGGCCGCGGCGGGCAAGACCGCGCTGCTGGAAGCCGCCGCGCGGCCCGCAGATTGGGTCATGTCCTCCATCGTTGGCGCTGCCGGTCTGGCCCCTGGTCTGATCGCGCTGGAGCAGGGGGCAACCCTGGCGCTGGCCAATAAGGAATCCCTTGTCGCCGCCGGCCCGTTGTTGATGGAGACCGCGCGCAAACACAGCGCCCGGGTGCTGCCGGTCGACAGTGAGCATTCCGCGATCTTCCAAGGCCTGGTGGGCGAAGACATCAACGCCGTGGAACGCATCATCATCACCGCATCCGGCGGCGCGTTCCGTGATTGGCCGATGGAAAAGCTGGCAACCGCAACCCTGGCCGAGGCGTCTTCGCATCCCAACTGGAACATGGGGCAGCGGATCACGATTGACAGCGCCTCGATGTTCAACAAGGCGCTGGAAGTGATTGAGGTCAAAGAGTTCTTTGGCGTCCGGCCTGATCAGATTGAGGTGCTGGTGCACCCCGAATCCATGGTGCATGCGCTGGTTGGGTTCAATGATGGGGCGCTGATGGCCCATGTGGGGGCGCCGGATATGCGCCACGCAATCGGCTATGCGCTGCATTGGCCTGAACGGCGTGAATTGCCGGTGGCCCGGCTGGATCTGGCACAGATCGGTCAACTGACCTTCCGCGCCCCGGATCTGCAACGCTACCCGGCGCTGCGGTTGGCCTATGAGGTGATGGAAAAGGGCGGCCTCTTTGGGGCGGCCTTTAACGCGGCCAAAGAGCGGGCGCTGGATCACTTCATTGCAGGCAAATTGGGCTTTCTGGACATGGCACGAATCGTGGAAGGTGTTTTGGACAGGCTTTCGGCACGGACATGTGATATGGCACAGGCTGTTACGCTTGCTAATGTCGCCGAAATCGACCAACTGGCACGACAAGAGGCCGATGCGCTGTTAGCGCAAGGTGTATAAACAAGAGGTAAACCCTTGGACATTTTCTCCATGTTTTCCGCTCTGGGCGGGTCCGTGACAACCTTTCTGGCGTTTGTCGTTGCGCTGTCTGTGATCGTTTCGGTGCATGAATACGGCCATTACATCGTGGGCCGCTGGTCCGGTATTGATGCGGAGGTCTTCTCGCTCGGATTTGGTCCCGTTGTGTTTTCCTGGGTGGACAAACGCGGCACCCGTTGGCAACTGGCGGCGCTGCCCTTTGGTGGCTACGTCAAGTTTGTCGGCGATGCCAATGCCGCTTCGGTCGGCTCGGATGCAGCGGTTGCCCCTGCGCGCAACACGATGGAGGGGGCACCGCTTTGGGCGCGCGCGGCTACAGTTTCGGCCGGCCCGATCTTCAACTTCGTGCTGTCGATCCTGATCTTTGCCGGCATTGCCATGTTCAATGGCTCGCCGCGTGAGCCTCTGACAGTTGGGGAACTGAACAACGTCCCCTATGAGGTTGGATTGCTCCCGGGGGATGAAGTGTTGGAGATCGCGGGGATCAAAGTTCCCGGTCCGAATGATGAAGAAACCTTTGACGATCTGCTGCGGGCGCTGCCTGTACAATCCAATCTGGACTATCTGTTGCGCCGGGATGGCCAGGAAATGGTTATCAACACGGCCCACCCAATGCCTGCACTCGTGGTGCAGCTGGCGCCGCAATCGGCTGCCTATGAAAGTGGCTTCCGTCCCGGCGACGTGATCACCCATGTGAATGGCAAGCCGATCCTGGCCTTCCTGCAGCTGCAGGAAGCGGTTCTGGCTGCCGAAGGCGCGCCGCTGCCGCTGACTGTCTGGCGTGACGGTGAGGTGATGGATTTCACCCTATCGGCCAAGCGGGTGGACGAACCCCAGCCTGGTGGTGGGTTTGAAACCAACTGGCGCATCGGCATCGTCGGCGGCATGTTGTTCCGCCCCGGCACCGAAACCTTGCCCTTCGGGCAGGCGATGAATGCCGGCGTGAACATGACCTGGAGCATCATCTCAGGCTCGTTCTCGGGGCTGTATCATATGGCCTCTGGCGCGATCAGCTCGTGCAACATGTCGGGCCCGCTGGGCATCGCGCAGGTCAGCGGTGCAATGGCGCGGCAGGGGCTGGAGAATTTTGTCTACTTCATCGGCATCCTGTCGACCGCGGTAGGTCTGCTGAACCTGTTCCCGATCCCGGTTCTGGATGGCGGCCACCTGACGTTTTACGCCTATGAGGCCGTCACCCGCCGCAAACCCAGCCCACGGGCGCTGAAGTTCCTGATGACAGCCGGCCTGACCGTGATCCTGTCGCTGACGGTCTTTGCGCTGACCAACGATCTGTTCTGCCCCTAAAGGGTGGATCTACGGAGCAATCACCGGAAAAGGGGCGGGTTTCCGCCCCTTTTCTGCCTTAATCGGCGGCTACTCAGATCAGACGGGGTTGATGTCTGACCAGAGGAGACTGTCATGCAAATCATTCAGCAAGGTTACAACGGGCTAAGCCTGCTTCTGCAGCTGAACTGGGACCGCATTTTGATGGTAGGCACTATCGTGCTGACCCTTGCGCTGACCATCGTATTCACCACCCCTTAACCCCTTTGCGAAGTCGCAAAACAGCAAAGCTTTGCCTGTGCTTAGCTTATACCGTTTGTGGTTTTGACAATGCGCCCCAATCTGGGTACTCAGGATGGCAATGGGATGTCTGACTGGGTTAATTGAATGACCAACTTTATGGGGGGTCGGCACGCTTTGCCTGCCGAATCTAAATCAAAGCTTCGCGGTTTCGGCGTTGCTGTTTTCCTTTCTGCTACAACGGCTTTGACCGCGCTGCCAATTGCGGCAGAGGCGCAGAGTTACAGCTTCAACACGGTTCGCATCGAAGGCAACCAGCGGGTTGAGGCCGGAACGATCCTGACCTACGCGGGAATCGGGCGCGGCCAGACTGTTTCTGCCGGACAGTTGAACGACGCCTATCAGCGCATCATTGCCAGTGGCCTGTTTGAAAGCGTGGAGATCGTGCCGCGCGGTGGCACGCTGGTGATCGAGGTCAAAGAATATCCGACCGTCAACCAGGTCAGCATCGAAGGCAACCGCCGCCTGAAAGATGAAGAGCTGACCGCGCTGCTGGAAAGCCAGCCGCGACAGGTGTTTAACCCCGCCATTGCTGAACGCGACGCTGCCTTGATCGCGGATGCCTACAGCCAGCAGGGCCGCCTGGCCTCACGCGTGACTCCCAAGATCATCCGCCGCAGCGACAACCGCGTCGATGTGGTGTTTGAGATCTTCGAAGGGGACGTGACCGAGATTGAGCGCATCAGCTTCGTTGGCAACGCGGTCTATTCGGATCGCCGTCTGCGTCGGGTTCTCGGCACCAAACAGGCCGGTCTGCTGCGCCGTTTCGTGCGCCGCGACACCTTTGTTGAAGATCGCATTGAATTCGACAAACAGGTGCTCAGCGATTTCTACATGTCGCGCGGCTATGTCGATTTCCGCATCATGGGCGTAAACGCCGAACTGGCGCGGGAACGTGATGGCTATTTCATCACCTTCAACTTGCATGAGGGTGATCAGTTCAAAGTGGGTCAGGTGACCACGGTCTCGGACCTGCCGGATGTGGATGCGGATGAATTTCAGGCTGAGCTGAAGCTGAAGCCCGGTCAGGTCTACACCCCAACCGATGTTGAGAACGCAATTGCCCGTTTGGAAGGGCTGGCCAACCGCAAGGGTTTGGATTTCGTCCGGGTCGAGCCGCGCATCAACCGTAACGACCGGGATCTTTCGCTGGATGTGGAATTTGAAATCGTCCGTGGCCCGCGCGTCTTTGTCGAACGGATCGACATCGAAGGCAACACCACCACCCAGGACAAGGTGATCCGTCGCCAGTTCAAAGTGGTGGAAGGGGACCCGTTCAACCCACGTGAAATTCGCGAAACCGCGGAACGGATCCGTGCGCTGGGGTTCTTTGCGAACTCAGATGTGCGCGCCCGCGAAGGCAGCCGCCCGGATCAGGTGATTGTGGATGTGTCGGTTGAAGAGCAAGCCACCGGCTCACTCAGCTTTGGCGGCACCTATTCAACCAACAGCGGTCTGGGTCTGGTCATCGGTCTGCGGGAACGGAACTTCCTGGGTCGTGGTCAAAGCGTGAACCTGAACCTTTCGGGCACCGAAGGGTCCAAGGTTTACAGCCTGCAGTTTGCCGAACCCTCCTTCCTGGGGCGTGATCTGACCTTCTCGCTCGACATGGCTTACTCTGAAAGTCAGGGCAACTTTGCCAACTTCGACACCGAGACGCTTCGCTTCAAACCAGGCTTCTCTTTCGCGATTGGTGAAAAGACCCGCTTTGGCGTCTTTGCCAAGGCCGAACAGATCAAGATGATCGATGATGGCAGCGCGGTTGGCGGCATCGTGGCGGATGAAATCGCCCGTAGTGACGATTGGAATGCTGGCGTCGGCTACACGCTGACATATGACAGCCGGATCAATGAACTGGAACGCGATCGCGGCTACCGCCTGTCGATGGAACAGGAATTTGCCGGTCTGAACGGCGACAACCAGTATATCAAAACCACGGCATCCGCGACCGCGCAGACGAAGGTGTTCAACGATGAGATCACCCTGCGCGCCACTGTTGAAGCCGGTGTTCTGGCCTTTAACAGCGGGTCCAGCCGGTCGGTGGATCGTTTCCAGATCGGCGGCGGCTTGATCCGTGGTTTCCAGCCTGATGGCATTGGTCCGCGTGAGATTGTCACCGACGGTGGCGGCGCCATCACCTCTAACGACGCCTTGGGTGGCGACAAGTTTGCGGTGGCTCGCTTTGAGGCTGAATTCCCGCTGGGTCTGCCCGAAGAATACGGGCTGAGCGCCGGTGTGTTCTACGACATCGGTTCGGTCTGGGGTGTGGGCAACACCTCGGCGTCCACCGGCACAGTCTACTATGATGAGTTCACCGCCCGTCAGGTGATCGGTGTCTCACTGTTCTGGACCACGCCGATTGGCCCGCTGCGCTTCAACTGGAGCAAAACGCTGCAGAAAGAAGAGTTTGACGAGGATCAGAGCTTCAACCTGACGGTATCGACTGAATTCTGATGTTCGGTCACGTCGCGCATAGCCTGCGCTGGGGCGTGGTGGCTTTGGGGCTGATTGCAGCCCCTGTGGCACCGGCCTTGGCGCAGGAATTTAAGGCGCCGCTGTCGCCCATCTTGACCATCGACAGTGAAAAACTGTTCACGCAATCCGCATTTGGGTTGCGTGTGCAGCGTGAGTTCGAAGCCGCAGGCCGTCTGCTGGAGGCAGAAAACCGCGAAATCGAAACCGCACTGCAAGAAGAAGAACAGCAGCTGACAGATCAACGCAGCAGCCTCAGCGCTGATGAATTTCGCGCCCTGGCCGACGCCTTCGATGCAAAGGTGCAGCAGATCCGCCAGGAACAAAGCGCCAAACTGCGCGTTCTGACCACCCAGCGTGATCTGGCGCAGCGCCGTTTCCTTGAAGCGGCTAGCCCTGTGCTGCAGGGATTGATGAGTGATGCAGGCGCCTCGGTCATCGTGGAAAACCGCACGATATTCATGTCGGCGCTGGCGATTGACGTCACCGCGCTGGCCGTTGGCCGGATCAATGCGCAGATCGGTGACGGCAGCCCTCTCACAACCGATCAACTGGCCGTACAGCCCGAAGCCCATAACGATGCCACGGGCGATACCACTGGCGCTGAGCAGCCTGTTGTTGTTGTCCCAGAGCCCCTTGATCCCGTAACAGTGGGCCCGGCTGACTAGGCGCAGCCTGCCTTGGGTGCTTGCCCCGCGCGGGGGGAGTTGCTAGGGATCACCTCCAAGAAGACTTCTGCCAGAAAGGAAAACAATATGACCGAGCAGCTTCTGTCGGCGGATATCGATCTGATCCAACGGATTATCCCGCATCGCTATCCCTTCCTGCTGGTGGACAAAGTTGTCGATATTGATGGCTATCAGTCTGGCAAAGGCATCAAAAACGTCACCATGAATGAGCCGCACTTCCAAGGCCATTTCCCGGGCAAGCCGATCATGCCCGGCGTGACCATCATCGAAGCCATGGCACAGACCGCGGCCGTTATGGTTGGCACCGCGCTGGATATGGCCGACAAGAATATGCTGGTCTATTTCATGGCCATCGAGAAATCCAAATTCCGCCGCATGGTGGTGCCGGGCGATGTGCTGGAGCTGAACGTGACCACCACGCGCGGCAAACCGGGTGGCAAGGTCTGGAAATTCTCGGGCGTGGCCACCGTTGACGGCGAATTGGCCTGCGAATGTGAATTCACCGCGATGATGGATCTCAGCGCAAACGAAGGGTAAGCGGGTATGACTGCTGACATTCACCCCTCTGCGATCATTGAAGACGGTGCTCAGATCGGCGATGGCTGCAAGGTCGGCCCGTTCTGCATCATCGGCAAGGACGTGGTGCTGCATGACCGTGTGGAACTGAAAAGCCATGTGGTGGTCACCGGCCAGACCACAGTGGGCGAAGAAACTGTAATCTTTCCCTTTTCCGTGATCGGTGAGATCCCGCAGGACCTGAAGTTCAAAGGGGAAAACACCCGACTGGAGATCGGCAAACGCAACCGGATCCGCGAACATGTCACAATGAATGCCGGCACCGAAGGCGGTGGCGGTCTGACCAAGGTTGGCGACGATGGCCTGTTCATGGCGGGCTGCCACGTGGCGCATGATGCGATCATTGGCGACCGGGTGATCGTGGTTAATCAGGTGGCCATCGCCGGCCATGTGCAAATCGAAGATGACGTGATCATCGGCGGTCTGTCTGGCATCCATCAATGGGTGCGCATCGGGCAGGGGGCCATCATCGGCGCGCTGTCGATGGTGACGGCGGACGTGATCCCGCATGGCCTGGTTCAGGCCGCACGGGGAGAACTGGACGGGCTGAACCTTGTGGGGTTGAAACGTCGCGGCGTGCCACGGGCTGACATCTCGGCCCTGCGGGCCGCGCTGAAGCAGATGGCAGACGGAAACGGCACCTTCCAGGAACGTGTCCGCACCATCGGCGAGGAGACGGACAGCGACTATGTGCGTCAGATCGTCGATTTCGTGACCGGGGCGTCCGATCGCTCCTTCCTGACCCCGCGGTGAACCATGACGGGAGGTCTGGCGATCCTTGCTGGCAATGGGGCGCTGCCTGTGGAACTGGCGGCGGCGCATCCTGACGCGCTGTGTGTCGTGTTTGATGGGGTCGCCCACCAGCTGACGGGGGCGGTTCAAACCCATCGGTTTGAACGCCTGGGCGAGATGTTTGCCGCCCTGCGCGAACAGGGCGTGACCCGCATCGTCATGGCTGGCTCGATGAGCCGCCCACCGCTGGATCCCACTGCGCTTGATCCCTTGATGGTGTCCCTTGCACCGCGTCTGATGGCGGCGATGCAGGGGGGCGATGATGCCCTGTTGCGGCTGGTGATTGCCATCATTGAGGAACAGGGCTTCGCCGTTCTTGGCGCACATGCGTTGTTGGCCGATTTGACCGCAGCGCCGGGGCTGCTGGCAGGACCGGACCCGGCTGAAACAGACCGCTCGGATATGGCGCGGGGGGCTGCGATATTGGCGGCGCTGTCACCGCATGATGTGGGGCAGGGCTGTGTTGTCGCGGGTGGATTGGTGCTTGGGGTTGAGACCCTGCAAGGCACCGAATTCATGCTGGATGCTGTGGCGCGCACCAACCCACATCTGCGCCGCGGCCAGAAAGGCGTGTTCATCAAGGCGGCCAAAACCGGTCAGGACCTGCGGGTGGATATGCCCGCAATTGGGCCAGACACGGTGGCTCAGGCACAGGCGGCGGGACTTGCAGGTATTGCCATTCAGGCCGGCCGGGTGATGATCCTGGAACGTGAGCGGACCCTTGTGGCACTGGCTGAGGCCGGGATGTTCCTGATCGCCGAAGAGTTTGAGGCGCTGTCATGATGCGCATCTTCCTCATTGCGGGCGAAGCCTCGGGCGACCGTCTGGGTGCCGCGCTGATGGCCGGGCTGACCGACCTTTTGGAAGGCGAGGTCGAGTTTTCTGGCGTGGGCGGCCCGCTGATGCAGGCCGAAGGCCTCGACAGCCTGTTTCCCATGGATGAGCTTTCGGTCATGGGCTTGGCTGAGATCCTGCCCAAATACCGCCAGCTGAAACGCCGCATTGCGGAAACAGCCGATGCGGCGCTGAGCACCAAACCGGATGTGATGATCACCATCGACAGCCCGGATTTTTGCCTGCGGGTGGCCAAGCTGGTCAAAGCGGCCTCCAACACCCGCACCGTGCATTATGTCGCGCCCTCAGTCTGGGCCTGGCGGGAAGGCCGGGCCGATAAAATGGCCAAGGTCATTGATCACGTGCTGGCGCTGTTACCGTTTGAGCCACCGCTGATGGAAGCGGCGGGAATGGAATGCAGCTTCGTCGGCCATCCCGTGGTGTCCGAACCACAGGCCAGCGCAGCCGAGGCCACGCTGTTTCGGGCCAAACATCGCTGGGGCAAGGGCAAGGTTCTACTGGTGCTGCCCGGATCCCGCCGGGGAGAGGTCAGCCGCCTGACGCCAACCTTTGGGGCGGTGCTGGCAGATGTTGTGGCAGAACACCCCGATCTGAACGTGGTGATCCCAACCACCGGAAATGTCACCGATCTGGTTAAGGAACAGGTGGCGGATTGGCCGGTGGAACCGCTGGTGATGGACCCCCGCGGCATGGATCCGGCGATCTACAAACTGGAAAAAGCAGCGGCATTTGCTGCCGCAGATGCGGCGCTGGCGGCTTCGGGCACGGTTTCGCTGGAACTTGCTGCGGCCGGCACCCCGATGGTGATCGCCTATGACATGAACTGGCTCAGCCGGATCATCATCACCAGAATGCTGAAAGTTGACACCGTGACGCTGGTCAATCTGGTCTCTGACACCCGCACGGTGCCCGAGTTTATCGGCAAACGCTGCCTGCCTGAGCTGATCGCGCCAGCGGTAAACGATGTGCTGAAAGGCGCCCGTGGACAGCAGGAAGCGATGGAGCTGACCATGCAACGCCTTGGCCGTGGTGGTCAGGCCCCCGGCAAACGCGCCGCCCATGCGGTGCTGCGGGGCATGGGGGTCGAGGTCTGATCGCGTTTTAGAGACATTCTGACGAGGCACCTGAGGTCAGATGCCCAGCAGAGTTACAGCGGTCCTTAGCTGAACGTCTTAGCTAAACTGGGCTTTCAGATCCGCCAGCGCTTTCACGGCGTCGTCTTCGTTCCAGATCTCCTCACCTACACCGAAGAAATCGGTGAAAGGGGAAATCTCTTTGACGATTTCAGCGGTCAGGGCGCCTTCGGCCACCACGGGCACTTCGATCATTTCTGACCACCACTGGAACAGATCCTTTTCAGCAACGGTGCCGTCGTCCAGCCCGGTGTCGCGCAGCGGGCCAAAGGCCACATAGTCACTGCCGGCTTCGCCCGCGGTCATGCCATCGTGACTGGAGGCGCCGCAGAATGCGCCTACAATGGCGTCCGCGCCTAGTGCTTTGCGGGTTTTGCGCACGGAACGGGCGCCATCGGTCAGATGCACGCCATCAAGGCCCAGACGTTCGACCAGCAGGATGTGGTTGTCGATCACCAGCGCCACATCGCGGGCATAGGTCACTTCGCGCAGCGCATCTGCAGCGCGGCTGATCTTATCCTCATCCCGGGTGGCAAGGGCCAGGCGGACGCAGGCAACCTCATGCGCATCCAGCACCGCCGCCAGCCGTTCAGGAAACCGCGACAATTCAAACTCAGGCGGGGTGATCAGATAGATCTGCGGCTGCTCAACATCTGCCATCTGCGCGGCTCCTTCAATTGCGGGTCTTTACGCGGGTTTAGCGCGTCGCGTCGCTATAGCGCGGATTTTGCGCTTTGGCTATTGGCGGCTGGGCTCAGGCGCTGATTATTTCGGCGGCAGCGCGCGTGCGTTAGCAAGGGCCAGCGCCATCACCTGACCGCGCCGGGCATCATCACCCATCAGATCGCTGTCCACATCGATGAAGCCACCCATGCGGCGACCGGTGAAATCCATCTCCCGCGCGCCCTCAATCGCCAGCGCCTCGGCCTCACGCGGTTTGCCGACGCGGAACATGCCGCCGTCTTTGTGAACGCCGCAGACCATATTGCCGTTGAGCAGAAAACACAGCCCGCCGAACATCTTCTTTTCGGTGATGCCGCGCTCCTCGCTCAGATCATCGCGCATCAGATGGGCCAGTCCTTCGTCATAAGCCATTCGGGTGCCTCCGGTTGCATAGGGTTAGCCTAGCGGGCGTTTCGCGTTGTGGCCAGCGGCGGGAATTTGAGTATTTGTAGATCATTGAAAGGCCAAGCCCTGCACGAGGGGTTGGAAAGGTCGCGGGGGTAGATTATCAGGCCTCATTGCAATTTTTGGAGTGCAGAGATGCCCAGCGAAATTCCACAGCCGAGCTTTGTTCTGGTCCGCCCGCAGATGGGGGAAAACATCGGGGCGGCGGCCCGGGCGATGTGGAACTTTGGGTTGGATCGGATGCGGATTGTGGATCCGCGCGATGGCTGGCCGAACCAGCGCGCTGTGGCATTGGCCTCGGGCGCGGGGCGTCTGCTGGATGAGGCCGGGGTGCATGACACCGTGGCCGAAGCGCTGGATGACTGCACCTTTGTTTTTGCCACCACGGCACGCGGGCGCGGCATGACCAAACCGGTCTACAGTCCCGAGGCAGCGATGGAGCTGGCGCGGCAGAAAATTGCAGCCGGTGAAAAAGTGGCGGTGATGTTTGGCCCAGAACGGTCGGGGTTGGAAAACGAAGATGTGGCGCGGGCCAATGCGATCATCACCGTGCCGGTGAACCCTGAGTTCTTTAGCCTGAACCTGGCGCAATGTGTGCTTCTGACCGCTTATGAGTTCCGCCGTCAGAGCGTGGAGATCGAAGGCGAACGGGTGGAAATGGCGGGCTCTGACTGGGCCAGCACCATTGAGGTTGAGAAACTGGCCGAACATTACGAAGAGCGGCTGGATCAGGCTGGCTTCTTCTTCCCGCCGGAAAAGGCCGAAGGTATGAAAGTGAACCTGCGCAACCTCTGGTCACGTATGCGGTTGACCCGGTCGGACACGCAGATGCTGCACGGGGTGATGCGCCAGATGGTGCGCTGGAAAGAGCGCGGCGGTCAGGACTGAGCAGTCCGCCGCCATAGACTAAGACATCTGGTCGCGGGGGATTGCCGCGGCCCAAGACCACACCATATCCTGCGCCGGAATCGGAGGGCAGAATGAGCCAGAAGCGTAATATTTTTGAAGAGGTTGGCGAGCAGAAGGCCAGCACCCCGACGCCTCAGGGCGGCATGATTGATCAGGGGCGCGGTGGCGCCAGGCGGGGCATTCGTGCCTGGCTGATGGTGTTGTTTGCCATGGTCGTTGTGATGGTTGTCGTGGGCGGGCTGACCCGTTTGACGGACAGCGGGCTGTCGATCACCGAATGGCGGCCCGTGACGGGCGCGATCCCGCCGCTGAGCGAGGCCGACTGGCAGGCGGAATTCGACAAGTACAAGCAGATCGACCAATGGGCCATCGACAACCAGTGGATGGAACTGGCCGATTTCAAAGAGATCTACTGGTGGGAATGGGGCCATCGCCAGATCGGTCGGGTGATTGGACTTGTCTGGGCCCTTGGCTTTTTCGGGTTCTTGCTGGCGCGACAGATCCCCACCGGCTGGACCGGTCGTTTGTTGTTTATCGGCGGGCTTGGCGGGCTACAGGGGGCTGTTGGCTGGTGGATGGTGGCATCAGGCGTCACATCGGGTGAGGGGGTGACGACGGTTGCCTCTTACCGGTTGGCGACCCATCTGGGGCTGGCCTTCTTGATCCTTGGCTATATTGCTTGGTTCATCATGCTGCTCAGCCGGCCAGAGCGGGATCTGATGCAGGCGCGACGCCAGAAAGAGGCCAAGCTGTGGGGCCTGTCCACGGGATTGTTGCATCTGGCGGGGGTGCAGATCCTGTTGGGGGCATTGGTCGCTGGCATTGACGCAGGCCGCAGCTTTACCGATTGGCCGCTGATGATGGGGCAATTTTTCCCGCCCGAGGCCTTTTCGATTTCACCGCTCTGGAAGAACTTCTTTGAAAATCCGGGGCTGGTGCAATTCATTCACCGTATGGTGGGCTATCTGCTGTTTGCATTTGCCATCGTTGTCTTTCTGCGCGGGCGCAAATCGGCCCATGGGGCGACACGCGCGGCCTTTGCCGCTGCCTTTATCGCCCTGTCGGCGCAGGTTGTTCTGGGCATCTATACGGTTGTGACCGCCGCGCCGTGGAATGTGGCGATTGTCCATCAGGTCTTTGCCATCCTTGTGTTTACCCTGATCCTGCGGGCGCGGTTCCTGTCGGGATACCCCATTGTAACCTCAATCCGCGGAGCGTGAGTGATATGAGTGCTTTTGACAATCTGATGGGCTTTGCCCGCGATACGGTGGCCCTTGGCCAAGTGGCGGGCCGCTTGGGCTGGGATCAGGAAACCATGATGCCGCGCGGCGCCGCGGATCAGCGGGCCGAGGAAATGGCCGCGATGGAAAAGATCCTGCATACGCGCAAAACGGATCCGCAGGTGGGGCAATGGCTGGCGGCGATTGATGCCGGGGAACTGGATCCTGTGGGACAGGCACAGCTGCGCGAAATCCGCCGCAGCTATGATCGCGCCAGCAAGGTGCCGGCCGATCTGGCGGTCGAAATTGCCAAGGTCACCAGCAAGGCCCAAGGTCAGTGGGCGCAGGCCCGCGCGGACGAAGATGTGCCCGCTTTCCTGCCGGTGCTGGAACAGGTGGTGGCGCTGAAACGTCAGGAAGGTCAGGCGCTGGCTGATGGTGGCGATGTCTATGACGCCATGATCGATGACTATGAGCCCAACATGACCGCTGCCGAGCTGGCTGCGATGTTTGGGGCCATGCGGCCACGTCTGGTTGCCCTGCGGGAGGCGGTGCTGGCGGCTGAGGCCCCGCAGCGTCTGAAGGGGCATTTTGACCCCGCTAAGCAGATGCGGCTGACCGAGAAACTGGCGCTGGCCTTTGGCTATGATCTGCACCATGGCCGGATTGACAAGGCGGTGCACCCGTTCTCCTCGGGCTCCGGCCATGATGTGCGTATCACCACCCGCACCAGTGAACTGGATCCGTTCAACTGTTTCTATTCGACCATCCATGAGGTCGGCCATGCCTGTTATGAGCAGAACGTCGATGACGCTTATCTGCTGACACCAATTGGTGGCGGCGTGTCGATGGGCGTACATGAAAGCCAGAGCCGGATTTACGAAAACCAGCTGGGCCGGTCTGCGCCGTTTTCGGGCTGGGTCTATGGCCAGATGCGTGAGGCCTTTGGGGACTTCGGTATCGACAGCCCCGAGGAGTTCTATTGCACCGTGAACCGCGTCAATGACGGCTATATCCGGACTGAGGCGGATGAGGTGCAGTATAACCTGCATGTCATGCTGCGGTTCGACCTAGAGCGCGCGCTGATGCAGGGCGATCTGGCGGTGAAGGATCTGGAGGCGGCCTGGAACGACCGTTTCCATGCAGATTTTGGCTATGCGGTCGACAAACCTTCAAACGGTTGTCTGCAGGATGTGCATTGGTCGGTGGGCCTGTTTGGTTACTTCCCGACCTATTCGCTGGGCAATGTCTATGCGGGCTGCCTAAACAAGGCGCTGCGTCAGGCGGTGCCGGATCTGGATGCACAGCTGGCAGGGGGCGATACCTCAGCCGCAACAGGGTGGTTGAAAGAGAACCTGCAACGTCACGGCGGCCTTTATGCACCGCGTGATGTGGTGCGCCGTGCCAGTGGGATGGACCCCTCGGCAGAGCCGCTGCTGGACTATCTGGAAGAGAAGTTCAAAGGCATTTACGGTCTCTAAACACGCTGACCTGTGATTAGCTTTGACGGCGTCCCACTGGGGCGCCGTTTTCTTCTCCGGGTCACGCAGTGATCCGGTTCGTGCCCGACCCCGCCCCCAAGGGCGGGCACGAATTTGCAATGGATCGGCAATACAGACCGTTTCGATCGTTGGAGTGCTTTCGCGTTCCTCAGGCCCGCCCTCGGGATCGGGCATGAACCTACGCTTTCACCTAACAAAAAACCGCCCCGAAGGGCGGCTTTTCAATCTCTCTGATGTCGCGAAGATCAGCTCTCGGCCTGATCCTCTGCACCGTTTTCGTCGTCGTCCTGTTCGACAACCCGGGCAACGGACACAACCGTCTCGCCCTTGCCGGTGTTGAACACCCGCACGCCACCGGCGGAGCGGGAGCGGAACGAGATACCGTCAACCGGCACCCGGATCGACTGCCCCTTGGAGGTGGCCAGCATCACCTGATCGTCCATCTCAACCGGGAAGGACGCCACAAGCGCACCGCCGCGCATCGCTTTGTCCATCGCGGCCACACCCAGACCACCACGGCCACGCACCGGATAGTCATGGCTGGAGCTCAGCTTGCCCGCGCCGCCTTCGGTGATGGTCAGGATCAGGTTTTCCACCGCCGACATTTCAGCGTAACGTTCCTGGCTCAGCTCACCGGCGGGCACGTCATCTTCATCGCCCCCTTCGGCATCATCGGCCAGACCAGCCACAGCGCGGCGCATCTTCAGATAGGCGGCGCGTTCTTCGGAGGTGGCATCGAAGTGGCGGATCACCGACATCGACACAACCTCATCATCACCGTTCAGCTTGATGCCGCGCACACCCACCGACGCCCGCGAGTTGAAAACGCGCACCTCAGTTGTCGGGAAACGGATCGCCCGGCCTGAGTTGGTGACCAGCATCACATCATCGTCTTCAGAACAGATGCGGGCGTTGATCAAACGGGTGTCGGCGTGATCATCCTCAAACTTCATGGCGATCTTACCGTTGGATTTCACATTGGTGAAATCTGACAGGCGGTTACGGCGCACGGTGCCTGCCGAGGTGGCAAAGACCACCTGCAGGTCAGCCCATTCGTCCTCTGCCCGGTCAACAGGCATGATCGCAGCAATCGACACGCCGGTTGGGATTGGCAGGATGTTCACAATCGCCTTGCCTTTGGCGGTACGACCACCCAGCGGCAGGCGCCAGGTCTTCAGTTTGTAGGCCATACCATCGGTGGTGAAGAACAACAGCTGTGTATGCGTGTTGGCCACAAAGAGGTTGGTGACAACATCCTCTTCCTTGGTCTGCATACCGCTGAGGCCCTTGCCGCCGCGTTTCTGCGCCCGGAAGTCGGCCAGCGGGGTCCGCTTGATGTAGCCACCCGAAGTAACGGTCACGACCATATCTTCACGTTCGATCAGGTCTTCATCATCCATGTCACCGGACCAATCCACGATCTCGGTGCGGCGGCCAACGGCGAATTTCTCTTTCACCTCAGCCAGTTCTTCGTTGATGATCGCCAGAATGCGTTCGCGTGAGGCCAGGATTTCCAGGCATTCGCGGATCTTCTCGGCCAGTTCCTGCAGCTCATCGGTGACTTCTTTCACACCGATCTGGGTCAGACGCTGCAGGCGCAGCTCCAGAATGGCGCGGGCCTGAGTTTCAGACAGGTTATAGGTCCCGTCTTCGTTCATCTTATGGGTCGGATCATCGATCAGCTGAATGTATTCACCGATCTCCTGCGCCGGCCAACGGCGGGTCATCAGCTTCTCACGGGCTTCGGCTGCATCGGCCGAGGACCGGATGGTCGCCACAACCTCATCCACGTTGGAAACAGCCACGGCCAAACCACACAGAATGTGGCTGCGCTCACGTGCCTTGCGCAGCTCATAGGCGGTGCGGCGGGCCACGACGTCTTCGCGGAAATCAAGGAAGCAGGTCAGGAACCGGCGCAGCGTCAGCTGTTCGGGGCGGCCGCCGTTCAGCGCCAGCATGTTACAGCCGAAAGAGGTCTGCATTGGGGTGAAGCGGAACAGCTGGTTCAGCACCACATCCGGGGTCGCGTCGCGCTTCAGCTCCACCACCACACGCACACCGTTCCGGTCCGATTCATCCTGCACATGGGCGACGCCCTCAATGCGTTTTTCACGCACCTGTTCGGCGATCTTTTCGATCATCGACGCTTTGTTCACCTGATAGGGGATCTCATCCACGATGATGGCGTAGCGATCTTTGCGGATCTCTTCGACGCGGGTCTTGGCGCGAATGATGACGCTGCCGCGGCCCTCAAGATAGGCTTTGCGTGCGCCAGAGCGGCCCAGCATGATGCCACCGGTCGGGAAATCGGGGCCGGGCACATAGTTGATCAGTTGTTCGCTGGTCAGATCCGGATCCTCAATCAGGGCCTGACAGGCATCAATGACCTCACCCAGGTTATGCGGCGGGATATTGGTGGCCATACCCACCGCAATACCGCCAGCGCCATTGACCAGCATGTTGGGGAAACGCGATGGCAGAACGGTTGGTTCTTGATCCTTGCCGTCGTAGTTGTCCTGAAAATCAACGGTGTCCTTTTCGATGTCGGCCAGCACAAACGCGGCCGGCTTGTCCATCCGCACCTCAGTGTAACGCATCGCGGCCGGGTTATCGCCGTCCATCGAGCCGAAGTTACCCTGACCGTCCAACAGCGGCAGCGACATCGAAAAATCCTGCGCCATCCGCACCAGCGCATCATAGATCGCGCTGTCGCCATGCGGGTGGTATTTACCCATCACATCACCCACTGGACGGGCCGACTTGCGATAGGCCTTTTCATGGGTGTTTCCGGTCTCATGCATGGCGTAAAGAATACGCCGGTGCACCGGTTTCAGACCGTCACGCAGGTCCGGAATCGCCCGGCTGACGATCACGCTCATCGCATAATCCAGATAGGAATTGCGCATCTCATCGGTGATCGAAACGGAAGGCCCGTCAAAAGCCATGCGCTCGCGCGGTTTTTCTTCTTCGTTTTCAGGAGTTTGGGGCGTATCGCTCACGTCTCGGCCACTCTGCTTTATTGGTCTATATTTTGTTGTTTTCTGTATAACAGAGGCAGGATGTGGGCTGCAATGCTTGTGTGGTTAAGCGGCGGATTGTGGGGCAAAAATACCGGTGATTTGGCCCCTGAAACGCGCTTATCCGGTGAAGCCGAACGCCTTCAGCCCATCCAGCACAAATTGCACCGAAAGTGCGGCCAGCAACATGCCCAAAAGCCGTGTGATCACATTGATCGCGGTCTTGCCCAATGCCCGTTCCAAAAGGCCCGCAGACAGGAACAGCGCCATGGAGATCAGGAGCACCACAAGCATGATCGCCAGAACCATCGACAACCCACCAAACCCCGGCTGCTGACCGGCCAAAAGGATCACCGTGGCGATGGAGCCGGGACCGGCAATCAGCGGGATCGCCAGCGGGAAAATCGAGGGATCATCTGCGTGATCCTCCTCTTCCGCCTGATCCTCCCGCCGTTTGGTGCGCCGTTGAAACAGCATGTCCAGAGCGGTCAGGAACAACAGGATGCCGCCCGCGATGCGGAAGGCGGGCATTGATATGCCAACAAATCCAAGAACCGCTTCGCCAAAAATGGCAAAGAGCGACAGCAAGAGGCCAGAAGTCACACAGGCGCGGATTGCAATGGCGCGGCGTTTTTCTGGTGACATGCCTTGGGTCAACGCCACAAAAATCGGGGCCAGGCCGATGGGGTCCATGATCACAAACAGGGTGACAAAGCCGGTGATCAGAAATGCGGTGTCCATGTTTGGCCTTCGTAAATTTGTCGACTGCCGCGATGATTACCGAGGTTCGAAGCCAGCGCAAGAGTGGCGTGGGCGCGCCTCAGCCCTGTGCCTCTGCCAGCTCAAGCTTTTCCAGCGCCACCATCCACAGTTCTTCGGCACGCTCCATCGCCTCTTTCAACTCGGCGTATTTCTTCTGCAGCATGACCGCTTCGTCTTTGCGCTCAGTGAAAAGCGCTGGATCAGCAAGGCGCGCTTGCAGCTTTTCTTCCATCTCAGACAGTTTTTCGATCCGCTCCTCACATTTGCGCGCGTCGGACCGCAGGGCAAGGATCTGATCGCGGCTGGCGCGTTTGGGGGCGGCCGGCTTGGGTTTTTCGGCCTTCGGTGGGGTGTCGGCCTGCAGCAGCATCTGGCGATAGGCTTGCAGATCCTCCTCATAGGGTTTCACCGCACCGTCTTTGACCAGCCACAGGCGGTCCGCCACCATCGACAGCAGATGCATGTCATGGCTGACCAAAACCACCGCGCCGCCATAGGCGCTGAGCGCTTCGACCAGCGCCTCACGGCTTTCGATATCCAGGTGGTTGGTCGGTTCATCAAGGATCAGCAGTTGCGGCGCGGGCAGGGTGGCCAGCAGCAGCGAAAGGCGTGCCTTTTGGCCGCCTGACAGACGGCCCACCTCGGTCTCAGCCTGATCGGCCATCAGGCCAAACCCGGCCAGTTTTGCCCGCAGCTTGCTGGGGTGCTGATCAGGCAGCTCCCGCTGCAGATGCTGCAGAGGGGTTTCATCCACGTGCAGCTCATCCACCTGATGCTGGGCAAAAAAGCCGATGCGCAGCTTTGAGGATCGGCTGATCCCGCCATCCAGCGGCACCAGACGGTCCGACAGCAGCTTGGCGAGGGTCGATTTGCCCTGACCGTTTTTGCCCAGCAGGGCGATGCGATCGTCCTGATCGATGCGCAGATTCAGCCGTTTCAGAACCGCGGTGCCGTCATAGCCCACCGATGCATCCTGGGTGGAGATGATCGGCGGCGACAGGGTTTCGGGTTCCGGGAAGGTAAAGACGGTGCGCGCCGCATCTTCGGGGGCGCGAATAATCTCCATCTTTTCCAGCATCTTCACGCGGCTTTGCGCCTGTTTGGCCTTGGTTGCCTTGGCTTTGAAACGGTCAACGAAGCTTTGCAAATGGGCGCGCTGCGCCTCTTGTTTCTTGGCCGCGGCGGATTGCACCGCACGCTGCGCCGCACGTTGGGCCGCGAACTGGTCATAGGGGCCGGTGTAATAGGTCAGCTGCCGCCCCTCCAGATGCAGGATCGAGCCCACCGCGCGATTGAGCAATTCGCGGTCGTGGCTGATGATCAGCACCGTGTGGGGGTATTTGGTCAGGTAGTTTTCCAACCACAGCGCGCCTTCAAGGTCCAAGTAGTTGGTCGGTTCATCGAGCAGCAGCAGATCGGGTTCAGAAAACAGCACAGCCGCCAAGGCCACCCGCATTCGCCAACCGCCCGAGAAGGCAGAGCAGGGCATTTTCTGCTCTTCAGCATCAAACCCCAGCCCGCGCAGGATGTTGGAGGCCCGCGCCTCCGCCGACCAGGCGTCAATATCGGCAAGTCGTGTCTGCACCTCAGCGATCCGATTGGGATCGGTGGCGCTTTCGGCTTCGGCCATCAGGGCGGCGCGTTCGATATCTGCGGCCAGCACCGTGTCAATCAGCGAGACCTCATTGCCCGGCACCTCCTGTGCGACGCCGCCGATGCGGGCGCGGGAGGGCAGTTCGATGCTGCCACCATCCAGATGCAGATCACCCCGGATCAGATTGAAAAGGGTGGTTTTTCCCGCGCCATTGCGGCCAATCAAACCCACCTTGTGACCGGTGGGAATGGTGGCGCTGGCCCCTTCAAACAGGGGGCGGCCTTCGATGGAGTAGCTGATGTCTTGGATCCGTAGCATGAGGGGCGGAGTGCCAGAGCGGTGCGCCCAAGTCAATTGCCGGATCTGCACGTCACGGAGCAGCACATTTGCAGGCGCTACGGTATTGCACCCGTGCCGCGGGGCGGCTAGCAGGGGCGGGTCATACATGTGTTAACGATCACCGTAGGATCATCGAGCGATCAATCGGTGTTATCGTTGAGAAAGGACGCCGATGGCCCCCGCCACCTCAAAGCCGCATCTGGTCACTTTGATCTTGCTGACCTCGGTCGCGGTGATGTCGCTCAATATCTTTCTGCCCTCGCTGGGGGGGATCGCGGAAGAATTTGGCGTCAGCTACACGCTGGTTGCGCTGTCGATCTCGGCGTTTCTACTGGTCTCGGCGGTGTTGCAGCTGATCATGGGGCCCTTGTCCGACCGCTATGGGCGGCGGCCTGTGTTGCTGGTGGGGTTGGTTGTCTTTGTGATTGCCTCACTTGGATGTGCGCTGTCGCAGGATGTCTGGGCCTTCTTGGGATTTCGCATGCTGCAGGGGGGCGTGGTGTCGGGCATGGTGCTGGGCCGGGCAATTGTGCGTGACGTCTATGCCCCTCAAGAAGCTGCAAAGCGCATCGCCCAGATTGGGGCGGCTATGGCGCTGGCGCCCCTGATTGCCCCGCTGGTTGGTGGCATCCTTGACAGCCTGTTTGGCTGGCGGTCGGTGTTTTATCTGCTGGCGCTCAGCGGCGCGGCGGTTTTTGTCCTGTGCTGGGCCGATCTTGGCGAGACGAACCAGCTGAAACAGGCCAGTTTTGCCGCCCAGTTCCGCGCCTATCCTGAGGTGCTGCGGTCGGGATCTTTCTGGGCCTATTCGGGTGTACTGGTGTTTTCGCTGGGTGGCTTCTACGCCTATCTGGCCGGCGCACCGCTGGTGGGGGAGGAGATCTTTGACCTCTCCACCGCGACGGTTGGCCTGATGATGGGGGCTACGGCGGTTGGGTTTCTCATGGGCAATCTGGTGACCACAAGGTTGGGGGCGCGGTTTGGCTCGCTGCGGCTGATCCTCTGGGGGCGCTGGCTGTCGATGCTGGGCTGTCTGCTGGCGGCGTTGCTGATGGCGCTTGGGCTGTTGCACCCCGGCGTGATGTTTGCCGGTGCGGTTGCCCTTGGCCTTGGCAACGGTCTGACGTTGCCCGGCGCAAATGTTGGCGTGATGAATGTTGCGCCCCATCTGGCCGGGTCCGC
This sequence comes from Thalassovita autumnalis, assembly GCF_001458255.1. GTDB lineage: Bacteria > Pseudomonadota > Alphaproteobacteria > Rhodobacterales > Rhodobacteraceae > Thalassobius > Thalassobius autumnalis. Next base: position 54,867 of record NZ_CYSB01000040.1, on the reverse strand, counting down.
CTCTGGGCTGTCGGGGGCTGTGGGGGTTGTGATCGGCGCAGTGCTGACGCCGCTGGTTTCCACCCTTGTGGCGGGGGAAAACGGCGCCGAAATGCTGATGCTTTCGATGGCCGCCTGCGGCGCGCTGGCGCTTCTGTCTGCGTGGAAGGTGGCGCAGCTTGAACGGCAATCCGCCTGAAGCCTCTGCAACAGGGTTTTCAAACGCCTTTTGCCGTGCTAGCAGGCGCCAGAAATTAAAACGCGGCCGGGCATTGGGTCCGGTCTTTGACCTTGAGGACATCACGATGGCTGTACAACGCACCTTCTCGATCATCAAACCCGACGCCACCAAGCGTAACCTGACCGGCGCCATCAACGCCAAATTCGAAGCCGCTGGCCTGCGCATCGTTGCCCAGAAGCGCATCCACCTGACCAAAGCTCAGGCTGGTGTGTTCTACGCGGTACACGCTGAGCGTCCGTTCTACGACGAACTGTGCGAATTCATGGCCTCCGAGCCGATCGTTGTTCAGGTTCTGGAAGGCGAAGACGCCATCGCGAAAAACCGCGAAGTCATGGGCGCCACCAACCCTGCCGAAGCAGACGAAGGCACCATCCGTAAAGAGTTCGCCTTGTCGATCGGCGAAAACTCGGTTCACGGTTCGGACGCACCGGAAACCGCTGCTGAAGAAATCGCATACTTCTTCTCGGGCCTGGAGCTGGTTGGCTAAGCCACCCTCTGACGCTTTGAGATGACGGATCGCGCCCGGGGCATTGCCTCGGGCGTTTTCTTTTGTGGTGGAGCGCGTGTTGGGGACGGGCAGGAGGGGCTTTGCCCCTCGGCGCGCCGCGCCTCACCCTAGAGTATTTCAGGAACGATGAAAGGCGGGGTTTTACGGGGTTTCTTGTCAGGCGCGGGGCGGGTAGCGTTGCCCCAAAGTAAGGGAGAGTTTCATGAGCAAAGTGGCAGTGGTGACCGGTGCGGCGCGCGGGATCGGGCTGGCGACAGCCAAGCAGTTTCTGGCCAAAGGCTGGTCGGTGGCGTTGATTGACTGGGATCAGGCGGAACTGGATCTGGCCTGTGGGGAACTGGGGTCTGAAGCGCAGGGGTTTCACTGTGATGTCAGTGATGAGGTGCAGGTGCAGGCAATGATTGCGGCGGTTCTAGCGCGCTTTGGTCGTTTGGATGCGCTGGTCAACAACGCGGGCGTGGCGGAGTTCGGCCCAATTGAAGACTGTGATTTTGCCACCTGGAAGCGGGTGATGGCGACCAATCTGGATGGCCCGTTCCTGTGCACGCAGGCGGCGGTGCCGGCGCTGAAGGAACATGGCGGCGCGGTGTTGAACATCGCCTCAATTTCCGGGTTGCGCGCCTCCACCCTGCGGGTGGCTTATGGCACCTCCAAGGCGGCGGTTATTCAACTGACCAAACAACAGGCGGCAGAGCTGGGCGAATATGGCATCCGGGCCAATTGCGTCTGCCCGGGGCCGGTGCGGACCAAACTGGCGATGGCGGTACATAGTCCTGAGATCATTGCCGCTTATCATGATGCCATCCCGCTGAACCGCTATGGCAGCGAAGATGAGATCGCCAACCTTATCACCTTCCTCTGCAGCGAAGAGGCTAGTTACATCACCGGTCAGGTGGTGGCGGCGGATGGCGGTTTTGAAAGCACAGGCGTCGGCCTGCCAGCGCTGCGCGAGTAAACGGCGTGGCGCGACTGGAGATTTCGAACCCGCAGGCGCGGGCCCTGTGGCTGGAAAGCCATCTGTTGTCCAAAGCCCCCACCGGGCCTTTGGATCTGATGGCGATCATCGAAGCATTGGGGTTTGTGCAGCTGGACACGGTGCAGGTGGTGGCGCGGGCGCATCACCATATCCTGTGGTCGCGCAATCAGAATTACCGCGAGGCGATGTTTGATCCGCTCTTGGCCAAGGATCGGGCGGTGTTTGAACATTACACCCATGATGCCTCGGTTCTGCCGATGGCCTATCTGCCGCATTGGCAGCGCCAGTTCCGCCGCAAAGCGGAACAGATGGGCAAGGCAGGCTGGTGGAAGGGGCTGCCGGATGCGGAGGCACGGGCCGAGATCAAGGCGCGGATCGCCGAAGAGGGCGCGCTGTCGACCCATGCGTTTGAATCCGGGCCCAAAAGCACGGAACACGCCTGGGCCAAACCCCCGCATAAAATGGCGCTGGATTTCATGTGGTACGCGGGCGAGTTGGCGACCTGCTACCGCGAGAACTTCACCAAGTATTATAACCTGCCGGAACACGTGTTCCCCGAGCCGCTGCGCAGCCATGAGGTTTCCGATGCGGATCAGGTGGATTGGTTGTGTCGGGCGGCGCTGGGACGGTTGGGGTTTGCCACCGTTGGTGAGATTCAGAAGTTCTGGGAGGCGATGAGCGCCAAGGAATGCCGGGCCTGGCTGTCTGGCGCGGAGGGTGGCCTTGTACCGGTCACGGTGCAAGGCGCGGATGGGCAATGGCGCGATGCCTGGGGCTGCCCTGATATTGAGGCACGTCTGGTCGACGTGGCCAAACCCAGCACGCGTTTGCGCATCCTGAACCCCTTTGACCCGGCCATTCGGGACCGGGACCGGTTGCTGCGCCTCTTTGGTATGGATTACCGGGTTGAGATGTTCGTGCCAGCCGCCAAACGCAAATATGGCTACTATGTCTATCCGCTCTTGGAAGGCGCGCGCTTTGTCGGCCGGGCGGAGGTCACCGCTGATCGCAAATCCGGTACGTTAGCTCTGGGTCAGGTTTGGCCGGAGGCGGGTGTGAAATGGTCAGCGGCGCGTCAGGCCAAGCTGGAGGCGGAGCTGACGCGGTTCGCCCGGCTGGCGGGATGTCGCTATCAGCCAGATGCTGCGTGAGAGGGGTGGGTTAGGCGCCTAGCAGCATTGGTGCGCTGTCCCATATCAGCTTCACCCCCGTGAGGGCCAGAAAGCCATAGACCAGCTTTACAAAGCTGCTTTGGTCCAATCGGCCGTGCAGGTAGGTGCCCAGGAAAATCCCAACCACCAGCATTGGTGCGATGATGGCGCTGACCTGCAGACTGCCCCAGCTCAGCTGCCCCATCCCGGCATAAGCGGCTGTTTTGATGGCATTTAGCACGAAGAAGAACATCGTATTGGTGCCGACAAACTGTGATTTTTCCATATTCTGGCTCAGCAGGTAGCCTTTGACCGGCGGGCCGCCCGCATGGGCGATAAAGCTGGTAAAGCCGGAGACCGCGCCAAGGGAAAACACCACTGGGGCAGGGGTGGCTCGGCTGCGGGCGGCGGGTGGTCCCAACAGGACGAAACCGGCCACCAGCATAAGGGCCATCATCCCCACGGCCAGGCGGATCACCTCGGCCGACATCCAGGAAAACCCGATAGCCCCCAGTGCCAGCCCGGCAAAAGCCCCGGGCAACATCATCGCGACAACCCGCCCCTGCCAGTGGCGCCGATAGTGCCAGACAATCCAGATGTCCATGATCAGCAGGATCGGCATCACCACCGCGGCGGCAAATTGCGGCGTGACAAACAGCGACAGGATCGGCACCTGCATCACCCCCAGCCCACCGGCAAAGCCGCTTTTGGAGATGCCGGTCAGAACAACCGTCAAGGCAGCGACGAAGAAGAAGGCGGTGGGCAGGGTGGTGAGCATCGGGAGGATCCTTTCGATACCCTGCAGATAGGGGCTTGGATGAAATCTTTGAAATGATTTATAATGGTTTAATAAATCGCAATTGGAGATTTTATGCTGGATCCACGCGCGCTGGACAGTTTTGTTGTCGCAGCAGAAACCCTGAACTTTTCCGAGGCCGCCGCCCGGCGCAACACGGTGCAATCGGCCATCAGTGCGCAGATCCGCAAACTGGAGGAGCAGCTGGGCCAGCGCCTGATTGATCGCGGCCGTGGGCAGGCGATGTCACTGACCGCTGAGGGGCGGGCGTTTCTGGCCTATGCGCAGCGGATCCTGAACCTTTCGGATGAGGCGATGGCGATGATGCAGGCGCCGAAGGAACAGCGGGTCATCCGGTTGGGGACCAATGTGACCCTGGCCATGTCCGTGGTGGCACGGGCGCTGAAAGGCTTTGCGCCTGAAAACCCAAATGTGAAGATCGAGATTCTCTGCGATCGCTCGGACGCGCTGTTGCCCAAACTGGAAGCAGGGGAGATTGATCTGGCACTGATGATGGATCAGGGCAAACGGGCAGATCGCGTGTTTGTCGAACATGATCAGCTGATCTGGGTGGCGGGGCCGGGGTTCACCCTACAGCCCGATCAGGAGGTGCCGCTGGTGTTTCTGAGCGACGGGCGCGATCTGCGGGCCTATGCCTTTGCGGCGCTGGACCGGATTGGCCGGCGCGGCACCATCGCGCATTCCAGCCCCCATCCGATGGGGGTGCGATCCTTTGTGGTGGCGGATCTGGCGGCAACAGTTTTGCCCTCACGGGCCATCGTCGCACCGCTGCGGAGGCTGGGGAATGAAGAGGGGTTGCCAGAACTGGGCGGTATCGGCATTGCGCTTTATCAACGGATGCAAGGGGCACGGCCCGAGCTCGACGGGTTCGCCCAAACCCTGCATGAGGAGATGCAGGCCGTCCCTTGACCCAACCTACGCATCAGTCGGCGGCGATCAGCGAGGGATCACGCCGATTTCGTTTAGGATCTTTTCAATCTCAGCATTGGGATCTTTGGGCCGCACGTCTGTTTTCAACGCATCAAACCGCTTGCGCAGGGCCTTTTTCTCATCACCCTGACAGTCATTCCAGGGCCGTCCCTGTAGCCCCATAACCAGGGCGTAATAACCGATGAAATGGGGTTTGCTGCCGGTTTCCAGTAGCCGTTTATAGGCCGCATCGGCGCCCATCTCACGCAGGGCATCAGCTGTGGTGATCCCCGCCCTGGCAAAGACTTCGTCGCTCTTGGGGCCGAGGTTTCGGATCGTGCTCACGGGGGAGGGTTTGGAGGGCATGTTGGCAGTCATGGCCCCGGTGTACCCCGTGGCGCGCATCAGGTCACGCGCGCATTCTTCTCTCCTGACAGGGGGCTGTCAGAAGAGGTCTTTAGATCATCGCAAAGTCAGTGAACACAAAACGCGGATGATGGGTGCGCTTGTCATGAGCAGGCGCTTTCGGCGTGGCACCGGCCTGCGGCGGCGTTGCTTTCGACTTGGGTTTTACGATCTGGGCCATCTGGGGCCTCCTTTCTAAAAGGGAGGTCCGGGCGTTTATCCAGTGCATCCTTGGGCACGAAGTATCGCTCGGGCCTAATAGAAAGATTACGTAAAATTGTGACGAATTTCAGGCGCGCAAAGGCCCATTTTGCTGCGCCATTCGGACAGGAGATAGGCAAAAGGTTAGGCGCGCTTTGCGACCAAAGTCGGGTGCCGGGGCGGGGGAGGCCACCCCGGCGTGCAAGGTGATGTCAGACCTCAATCTGAGATCAGCTGTTGATCAGCACCTCGCCGAACTGCTCGCGCAGCTTGTTTTTCAGAACCTTGCCGGTGCCGCCGATCGGCAGCGCATCGGTGAAGACCACCTTGTCAGGAATCTGCCACTTGGCGATTTTGCCGTCATAGAAGGCCAGCAGCTCGTCTTCGCTGACCGTGGCGCCTTCGGCCAGCAGCACAACCAGAACCGGGCGCTCGTCCCATTTCTCATGCCGGGCGGCGATGGCGGCGGCATTGGCAACCGCGGGGTGACCCACGGCGATGTTTTCCAGCTCCACGGTTGAGATCCATTCGCCACCGGACTTGATGATGTCCTTTGAGCGGTCGCGGATGATCATGTAGCCATCCGGATCAATCGTGGCCACGTCGCCGGTGTCAAACCAGCCATCTGCGGTCAGGGCGCTGTCTTCCATCATGAAGTAGCTGTCAACGATCCAATGGCCGCGGATCTGCAACTCACCGTGGGTTTCGCCGTCGTTGGGCAGAGTGTTGCCCTCCTCATCGACCAGACGCAGCTCCACCCCATAGGGCGGGCGGCCCTGGCCTTCGCGGATCTTGTTCTGCTCGGCCACGCTGAGGTCGCTGTGTTTCTGCAGCAGGTTGTTCAGGGTGCCCAGCGGGCTGGTTTCCGTCATGCCCCAGGCATGTACCACGGTGGTGGCGTATTTTTCCCGGAAGGTTTCGATCATCGAGGGCGGGCAGGCCGAGCCACCGATCACGGTGCGTTCCAGACTTTCAGCTTTGGACCCGCGCGCCTCAAGCGCCTGTAGAAGCCCCATCCAAATGGTCGGCACACCCAGCGCCAGCGTGATCGCTTCGCCGTCAATCAGCCCCGCCAGGCTGTCACCATCCAGATTTGGACCGGGCAGCACCAGTTTGGCGCCGGTGGCCGCGGCAATATAGGGAACGCCCCAGGCGTTGACGTGGAACATCGGAACCACAGGCATCACACTGTCCCGTGCCGAAATCGCCAGACCATCGGGCTGGTTGCCGCCAATCGAATGCAGAACGGTTGAGCGGTGGGTGTAAAGAACGCCCTTGGGATGGCCCGTGGTGCCAGAGGTATAGCAGAGCGAGGAGGGCGTGGTTTCCTCAAGCGCCGGCCAGACGTAATCGGCATCCGCATCGGCGATCAGCTCATCATAGAATTTCAGACCCGGGATTTGCGCTGCAGCCTCTTCATCACGTGGCCCCATCAGCACCACATGTTTCACGGTTTTCAGATGCGCGCCCAGTTTCGCCGCAACCGGCAGGAAGGTGCGATCAAGGAACAGGACCTGATCTTCGGCATGGTTGATGATGTAGATCAGCTGTTCAGGGAACAGACGCGGGTTGATCGTGTGGCAGACCATGCCGGCACCGGCGACGCCAAAGTAAATCTCCAGATGGCGGCGGTTGTTCCATGCAATGGTCGCGCAGCGCGCGCCTTGCTCCAGACCCAGCGCCTCCAGCGCGGCGGCCACCCGGCGGGCATTGCCTTCAACCTCACCCCAGGTGCTGCGGGCAATCTCGCCCGTGGTTTCCACAGAAACCACCTCAGTTGCGGCGTGGTAACGGGCGGCATGGCTGATAAGTGAGCTGATGGTCAGCTGCTGATGCATCATGGAACCAAGCATCGGATCCTCCTCCTGATGACATATGTGTCGTTTTCGATGACGTGAAACAAAGGGCAGGGGTTTGTCCAGAAACCGGGCGTTAAGACGCCGCGTCATTTCCAAATTGTGACGCAGCGGCAGCTTGCGCGTCCTCGCGCCGGCCCGCAGGGGGAAGTGGCTTGACCATCGCGCCAGCCCCCCCTAATCAGGACCCACGGGGGCCTGTAGCTCAACGGTTAGAGCAGAGCGCTCATAACGCTTTGGTTGCGGGTTCAAATCCTGCCGGGCCTACCACTTTTCCTTTGTAGAGATTGTCGAGGCTATCGACTCGTTTGGACGGGTGCGCGCACTTGGGGCGCGAATTTGGAGGGGCGACAGAATGAGCCTGCCGCCCGCAGAGTCACCATCCGCACTCTTTACGCAAGGGTTTGATGGCCTCCTCAAGACCAGTGATTGTAAAGCGTGCCGTGACCGAGTTTTCGTTAAATGGAGTGAAGCGGAACAACGCTTTGTCCGCGTTAAACATCTGCTTCACAAGGCCAATGGAACGGCTCCCGCTCCACAGTCCCAAGGCCCGATTGTCTGTGCTTGCATTAAAATTCCGCGAGCCTGCTGGTTTTTCGTCAAATCGATACTCGACCTTTCCGTAACCGCCATGGCCGGAGGTCAGGTGGCAGCCAGTGACGATGTACATTGCTGTGGTGTTTTCGGAACACCGGATAATCAGAACAGCGGAGTCAGTTTCACCGTAACGAGAACAGCCAAGGGCGTTGTCACTAACCACTCTCATTATTACATCGGTGGTGTCTTTGAATTCAGATTTGGAAGTCGAAACGCTCCAAATTGCGTCCTCGTTAATTGTGACTTCCGGTATTGCTGTACGTCCAGACTCCTTGTCGTAGCAAGCCAAGCGATCCAAATCATTTTCAATTGTTTTGCACTCTTCCGAGTAGGCCGCGCTTGCCGCAACGGAAAGCGAAGCTGCGATTGCCGCCAAATACTTCATTTTAACCTCTTGTTGTTTTGCAAATATCAAAACGTCACAAGGTTGTTTGCGGGAGTCAATAGCGCGACTCGACTTGGGCTGCAAATCTGAGCGTGTTTTTTTGAAACCGACTGGGCGCGCGGTCGCGCTCAGAAGCCCCAATCAACCTCTTTTTTGAAACGACGTCCGCGCGTTGGGTGTCGGGGGAACCAAGCTGCCATTCATTGATGTTTCGCCGCTTGAGCTGGTCAGCTGCAAAACAGAAATTTCTTTTTCGCGGCCTGTCGGCAAGAAGTCGGCGCTCAACTCCCTGAATGTTGACCACAGCGGTTTTGGCTTGAGTGTGGTCGTGGATGGTCATTGCTTTAGACTGGGTGTCTCGCTCGCAGGGCGAATAGCCCTGCCTAGCATACCTCCTGTGTCGAGACTGCGTTCTAAAGCTCAGCGATGGCCTTTTTCGAGCGCATCAACAGGACTGTGTCCCGGCCTTAGTTTATTGCCCTATGGCGGGGAAAACCTTCCAAAGCGCAGGCGGGACCCATCCTTTTTGTTGGGTGGAAACAAGGGGTTTGCGGCGGGGGACAAAAAAATTTCTAAAAACTGCGCGGCCAACTTTGAGGTGTATCGTGTTAGCAGATTTTACCGTGATTTCCCGGTATGCCGCTGTTTTTAAGGGATTGCACAACAACTTTACCTGATTGCTGTTCAGATCTGAAACCACCCAGATTTCCGACCCTATCCCTTTGCGCGCGGCTTTGCGGGGCTGGGTGCGACTTTTGCGCCTTAAACGATAGACCGGGCGGTCGTTCCCCTTCTTGTCCAAAACTATGAGGCGTGCGTTGAAAGCCAAGGATCAGATGAACCGACCCAATGTCGCAGAGCTGTTCCGCCCCCAGGGGTGGCCCGTATTGTGCGCCGCGAGGACCCCCTCGAACCACCCCAGAAACCCGTACGAGTGAAGGCCAAGAGTATGACCATCAAATCCCGTCTTTCTCTGACTTTTGTTCTGTTGTCCGCCCTGTTCATCGGTATCGGTGCGCTGGCGCTTTATGAACTCCGTCAGGTCCAGATGCGTGGTGAGCAGATCGTCAAGCACGATGTTGCCACGCTGCAGAAAATTGATAGCCTTGCCGATGTGCAGGCGAAAATCCAAACCAGCATCCGCAATTACATGCTGGTGGGTGACAAAGATCTCCGCAAAACCTTGAAGGCTGAGCTGGCTGAGTTGAAAAAGACTCAGCAACAGCTGATTGAGGACGCCAATGTTGTGGCCTACGGCAGCCCCGAAGACCTGGCTGCCGAAGCGGGTGCGGCCGAAGCGGCCACCGACGCAGCCCCGGCAGAAGGCGAAGCCGCCGCAGAAGAGACGGCCGTTGTGGAGCCGAAAGACGCTGTTATGGCTGAATTCCTGACCCGCTACGTTGAGCTGAAATCGGAGTCCGAGCGGGTGAACAAGAAGGTGATGAACGTTCTTATGTTCGGCTCCAAGGACATGGCGGCCACCATTCTGGTGAACGAAGCCGCCAAGGTGGACGCCAGCATGACCGAAATTCTGACCAAGGTGGAAGCTGAAAAGAACGCCGCAATGGCAGAAGATATTGTGGAATCCCAGGCGATCTACGACCAGGCGTTTATGATGATCTCCGCGATGATTGCCGCCGCTCTGGTGATCAGCCTGATCGCAGCCTGGGGTATCCTGTCGGCATTGAGCCGTGGCTTCAAACTGGCGATTGGTCTTAGCAAAGACGTGGCGGATGGTAACCTGTCCAAAACTGCTGAGCACAAGGAAAAAGGCGAACTGGCGGATCTGCTGGATAACCTGAACGATATGGTCACCAACCTGCGTGGCGTTGTATCCAACGTCTCCGAAGGGGCGCGCTACGTCTCCACCGGTGCCAGCCAGATGGCCGAAGCCTCGGTTGGGATCGCGGATGGCGGTTCCAAGCAGGCAGGTGCCACCGAAGATGTCTCAGCCTCGGTTGAGGAAATGACCGCCAACATCAGCCAGACCGCTGAAAACGCAATTGAAACTGAGAAGATGGCGCTTTCCTCGGCCGAAGAAGCGCGCAACTCGGGCGATGCGGTGAAAGAGGCGATGACCAGCCTGAACACCATCATCGACCGCATCAACGTGGTGCAGGAAATTGCCCGTCAGACCGACCTCTTGGCGCTGAACGCTGCGGTTGAGGCGGCGCGTGCCGGTGAACATGGCCGTGGCTTCTCGGTGGTGGCATCGGAAGTGCGCAAGCTGGCCGAACGCTCGCAAGAGGCGGCCGGTGAGATCTCGGCGCTGTCCTCGGGCACGCAGGGCGCGGCTGAGAAGGCGATGAAGATGCTGGAAGGCCTGGTGCCGAACATCGAGCGCACCGCCGAGCTGGTTTCGAACATCTCCAACGCCAACAGCGAGATTTCGCAAGGCATGAGCCAGATCAACCATGCGATCACCAGCCTGGATGATGTGACCCAGGAGAACAACGCAGCCTCTGAGGAAATGTCAGCCACCGCCGAAGAACTGGCCGCACAGGCGCAGACTCTCTCGGATACTGTGGGTGCCTTCCGTCTGGACAGCGACAGCGCTGAAAAGGTCTCGGTTGCCAAAGAGGTTGAGGCTGCTCCTGTGGCTGACGCCCCGGCAGAAGAGGCAGCACCTGTTGCCGATGAGCCGGTGATCGATCTGTCGCTGGATGACTTTGACGGGGATGATGACGCTGACTTCATCCCGAGCAAAGACAAAGCGGCCTAACAGCCCGATGGCTTTCCGCGGCCCCCGAATGGGGTCGCGGTTTTTGGTTTTCTACCGGGAAACTTTCTGCTCGGTATAAAATGGCGCCTTTGCATGACGTTGGAAGAGAGTGACGAGCGTCAAACCTGGGCTTCGAGAAGCGGCCCGGCATTGTAAAATTATAATAATAATATCAATGCGCAATCCAGTATTCGGGCCATCTGTAATGACTCAGAGTCCCCAGTAGAGAGTGTATGAGTATGAAGGTAACAATTAAGACGCGGCTTTCGCTGACTTTGATGGCACTGACGGTCGTTATCGCCGGGGTTGGCCTGCTGTCCGTTGTTGAAATGCGCAAAATGAACGAAGCCAAACAGCAGATCGTTGCGCGCAACTTCCAGGCCCTGCTGGAAGTCGAAGAACTGGCCAACGTGCATGAGCGTATCCAAACACGGATCCGCGACTATCTGTTGGTCGAAGGGCGCAAAGATCGCAAGGCGATCAAAACGGAACTCAAGGAAATCACGCAATCACGCAAAGACCAGGTCGCCACGGCAACCGAACTGCATCAAGGTTTTGCGCTGGCTGACGGGATCACTGAAGAACAGATTGCAAATGTTGGCGACAAATCTGCCGACCATGCAGAGGGCACGACCAGCGTCAAAGCAGAGCATGAGCTGGCAATGCTGGCCTTCTTGAAAGAGTATTCCGCGATCTCGAAAAAGATTGACCGCGTGAACCGCAACGTGATGCAGATGCTAGGGGTTGGCGGTGCTTCTATCGCGGCCAACCTGCTGCGTGAAGACAACGCCAAGAACTATACACGTATGAGCGCCTTGGTGGATGACACTGTCGTGAAGGAAAAGGCGCTGCTGAAGAAAGCTCTGGCTGAGGCAGAGGCCGCCTACAAAACGACCCAGCAGATCCTGCTTGCCTCTATCGGTATTGGTGTTCTGATCGCAATCATCATGGGCCAAGGCATTGTGAATGCATTGAGCCGTGGCATGAAACAAGCGATCAAACTGTCAAGCGAAGTTGCCAATGGCGATCTGAGCCACACGGTGGAGCATAAGCAACGCAATGAGTTGGGCGATCTGCTGGACAACCTGAATGATATGGTCACCAACCTGCGTGGCGTTGTCTCGAACGTGTCTGAAGGCGCGCGTTATGTTTCGACCGGTGCCAGCCAGATGGCCGAAGCCTCGGTCGGGATCGCGGATGGCGGTTCCAAACAGGCAGGTGCCACCGAAGATGTTTCGGCCTCGGTTGAGGAAATGACCGCCAACATCAGCCAGACCGCTGAAAACGCAATTGAAACTGAGAAGATGGCGCTTTCCTCGGCCGAAGAAGCGCGCAACTCGGGCGATGCGGTGAAAGAGGCGATGACCAGCCTGAACACCATCATCGACCGCATCAATGTGGTGCAGGAAATCGCCCGTCAGACCGACCTCCTGGCGCTGAACGCCGCGGTTGAGGCGGCGCGCGCCGGCGAACATGGCCGTGGCTTCTCGGTGGTGGCATCGGAAGTGCGCAAGCTGGCCGAACGCTCGCAAGAGGCGGCCGGTGAGATCTCGGCGCTGTCCTCGGGCACGCAGGGCGCGGCTGAGAAGGCGATGAAGATGCTGGAAGGCCTTGTGCCGAACATCGAACGCACCGCCGAGCTGGTTTCGAACATCTCGAATGCCAACAGCGAGATTTCGCAAGGAATGAGCCAGATCAACCATGCGATCACCAGCCTGGATGATGTGACCCAGGAGAACAACGCAGCCTCTGAGGAAATGTCAGCCACCGCCGAAGAACTGGCCGCACAGGCGCAGAGCCTGACCGACACGGTCCGTTACTTCCAGCTGGAAAAGGATGAGGAGGGCGATCTAGCCGAACGCCTCAGCCAGCCAGCGGAAGAGCAGGCCGAAGGTTCCGACGCCGCTGAGAGTGTTGCGGAGGAGGCCGAGGTCGCTGAGGTGGCGGAAGAGACGATCTCCATCGATCTGTCGCTGGATGATTTTGACGGTGATGATGAGGTCGATTTCACCCCGTCAAACACCAAAGCTGCCTGATCGACATGGCTGCAAAACGCTAATCTAGGGGCGCGGGCATGGTCCTGCGCCCTTATGGTTGAGGCGGGTTTGGCGTAGCTTACGATAGGGTGTATATTCACCCATTGATGCTTTCCCATTGGATTTTCTTCTGTTTTGCTGAGACCGTTTGAATGGCTTAACGGTAGCCTGAGCACTGCTAAGCGCAGGTAAACTAGGTGTTGAATGAGTTTGGACGCAGATCATCGCAGACGATTGGAGCACGCCAGCGGGCTGGTGCGTTTCCTGCTGCCGTTCTCTGCGGCCTGGGCATTGCTCAGCCTCTTTCTGGGTGCTTATGTGTCCGCACTTGGGGCGACCATTGCCTCGCTTGGGTTTGTCTTCGCGATCCTGTTTGAACGGCGTATCCCGTCGCTCTGGCTGCGCAGCATCTGGCTGTTGACGACAGATCTGGGGATGTTTCTGGCCACCATCGCCACTCACCCGGACAGTTACACGGCCTTTCTGCTGGTGTTCCGCGCCACCATTCCGATCTCGGTCTTTTCCCCGAAAGAGCCGCGGCTCTTGCGTTGGGGGCTGGTGATGACCCCGATTTTGATCTGGTTTGCCACCTGGTGGGTCGGGTTTCAGGTGCTGGCAGACTTTGAAATTGGCGAAGATCTGGCGCAGCGGTTCTTTGCCCCGCTGACCGGCATATCGGTCTTTGCGATCCTGTTGTTTGAATTTGCCTATTATGACCGGCTACGTCAGTCGCAGGTGGCCGATCTGGAGGCCGCAAAGCGCGCCTCAGATCAGGCGAATGCCTCCAAAGATCGGTTTTTGCGTTCCCTGACCCATGACATGCGCACGCCGTTGCACACGATCACGGGCTACACCGATATGCTGGTCGATGCTGCGCATGCAGGTGAACCGGTGCCCGCAGATGTGGTGCAGGCCCGCAGCACCCATGTTCTGGCGGCCAGCCATGAGCTGCTGGATATGATTGACCGTGGCATCAGCCTGGCGGCGCTGTCGGGCGAAGGCTTTGACGTGAAGCCCGAAACGGTAAGGGTGCAGGCGCTGATGGCGGATCTGTTGCAGGAACTGGCACCGCGCTGTGAGGCCGCGGGGCTTACCTTGGAAAACCGCCTGCCTGATGACCTTTCCCTTGTGGCGGATCCGGCGTATCTGGCGGTCGCCTTGCGGCAGTTGATTGAAAACGCGCTGAAGTTTTGCCCGCGTGGCGGCACCATCTGGGTTGAGGCAGGCGCGGAGGCAAAAGTCGGTTTTGTTGAAATCGCCGTCTGTGATGATGGGCCGGGATTTCCGATAGGCCGTGAAGACCGGGCGTTTGATCCGTTTGAACGGCTGGGCCATGCCATGGGGGAAATCAGCGGGTCCGGTGTGGGGCTGTCGCTGGTCCGCGCGCAGATTGAGGCGATGGCGGGCCATGTCGGGATCGATGCCTCCTATGGTGACGGTGCCCGTGTGTGGATCCGTCTGCCGGTAGTCACCGCCTAACAGCTGAACCTTCAGATCACAGCACTGGCGGGGCGGGCGCGACATCAGGTCTCGGCCAATGGCTGCGCAAACATCGGGCAATTGGTCATTGGCGAATTGATCTTTCGCGCTGCCTGTTCTATGGGGAACGGGAACCGCATGAAATTGCCTGTTTGGGCAATGTTTGTGCCGTCGCATCCTGTGATTGCAGCGCTGCTGCTCTTCGTCAACCAGCTACCCTGTCAAAAAAGAAAGGTAGACCCATGGCTGAAAACAAGTCGCCCGACATTCTGTATACAATTGTAGACGAAGCGCCCGAGCTGGCCTCCGCTTCGTTCCTGCCGATCATCCGCAAGTTCGTTTCCTCGGCCGGTATCACCGTGGGTACCCCTGACATTTCGCTGGCTGGCCGCATCATCGCGACCTTCCCTGAGAACCTGACCGACGCACAGCGCCAGTCCGACGATCTGGCCGCTCTGGGTGAGCTGGTGAAAACCCCGGACGCCAACGTCATCAAACTGCCCAACATCTCGGCCTCGGTGCCGCAGCTGGTGGCCGCGATTACCGAACTGCAGGGCCAGGGCTACGATCTGCCGAACTACCCGGAAGAGCCGTCGACCGACGAAGAAAAGGCCGTGCGTGCCCGCTATGACGCCATCAAAGGCTCGGCGGTGAACCCGGTTCTGCGCGAAGGCAACTCGGACCGTCGTTCGGCCAAAGCGGTAAAGAACTTCGCCCAGAACAACCCGCATTCGATGGGGGAATGGGTTTCGGACAGCAAGACCAAAGTGTCGAGCATGCCGGGCAACGATTTCTACGCCAACGAAGTCTCCGCCACCATCACTGCAGCGCAGGCCGGTGACGCGAAGATCGAATTTGTTGGCAAAGACGGCGCCGTGACCGTTCTGAAAGACGCCTGGCCGCTGGCCGAGGGCACCGTTGCTGACGCGACATTCATGTCCGCCAAAGCACTGGGGGCCTTCCTGGCTGAGGCAATCGAAGACACCAAAGCAGATGGCACCATGTTCTCGCTGCACATGAAGGCGACCATGATGAAGGTTTCGGACCCGATCATCTTTGGTCACGCGGTCAAGGCATGGCTGGCGCCAGTGTTTGAAAAGTTCGGTGACGAAATGGCCGCGCTGGGTGTGAACCCCAACTCGGGCATGGGTGATCTGCTGGATCGTGTTGCGGGCAACGCCGACATCATGGCCGCCATCGACGCTGTGAACGCTGACCGTCCGGCCATGTATATGGTCGACAGCGACAAGGGCATCACCAACCTGCATGTGCCGTCCGATGTGATCATCGACGCCTCGATGCCGGCTGTGATCCGCGCAGGCGGCAAAGGCTGGGACGGCGAAGGCAAAAAAGGTGACACCAACTGTGTGATCCCGGATCGTTGCTACGCCTCGATCTATGACGAAAGCATCAACTTCTTCAAAGCGAACGGCGCGCTGGACGTGACCAAGGCGGGTTCGGTGGCCAACGTTGGTTTGATGGCTCAGAAAGCCGAAGAATACGGTTCGCACCCGACCACCTTTGAAGCCCCGGCAGACGGCACCATCCGTGTGGTTCTGGCCAACGGTGAGACGCTGCACAGCCACGAGGTGGAAACCGGCGACATCTGGCGCTCCTGCACCGTAAAGAAAGCCCCGATTGAGAACTGGATCGAACTGGCGATGGACCGTCAGCGCCTGACCGGTTCCGAAGCGATCTTCTGGCTGGACGAAAACCGCGCTCATGATGCTGAGCTGATCAAATACGTGAAGCCCGCACTGGAAGCTGCTGGCAAGGCAGACCTTTTCCAGATCATGGCGCCGCGTGAAGCGACGGCTCAGTCGCTGAAAACCATCACCGCAGGCAACGACAGCATTGCCATCACCGGCAACGTGCTGCGTGACTACCTGACCGACCTGTTCCCGATCCTGGAACTGGGTACCTCGGCCAAGATGCTGTCGATCGTGAAGCTGATGCAGGGCGGTGGTCTGTTTGAGACCGGCGCGGGTGGCTCGGCGCCGAAACACGTGCAGCAGCTGGTGGAAGAAAACCACCTGCGTTGGGACTCGATGGGTGAGTTCTGTGCACTGGGTGAATCGCTGAACTTCCTCGCCGACGTCAAAGGCAACGCCAAAGCCGGCGTGCTGGGTGTCGCAGCTGAGGCCGCGACCCAAGGCATCCTGGACGACAACCGCAGCCCCTCGCGCAAGGTAGGTCAGCCGGACAACCGTGACAGCCACTACTGGTTTGCACGTTACTGGGCTGAGGCGCTGGCGGCACAGTCTGACGATGCTGATCTGGCGGCTGAGTTTGCCCCAGTTGCCAAAGCACTGGCGGACGGTGAAGAGGCTATCCTGGCCGAGCTGGCAGCGGCCCAAGGCCCAGCAGCCGAAATCGGCGGCTACTACCGCCCCAGCGTTGAGCTGAAAGCCAAAGTGATGCGCCCCTCGGCCACACTGAACGCGATCATCGACGGCTAAGGCTGAGCGTTAGCAAAGATCAAAAGCCGCCCCTTGTTGGGCGGCTTTTTCATTTTGTCATACCCAGAATATCAGATCGGGTCTGCTTGGCATTTGTGACGCGACATACTATCCGATGCTGCAACCCCTGGCCCGTGAAGGACATAGAATGACCGAAGTTTTGATTGACCCGCAGCGTCTGAAAACCGTCCGCAAAGCGCGCAAAGTTGGCCGGGCGAAGCTGGCCAAGGGCACGCGGCTGACGGAGCGCCAGCTGACCAAGCTGGAAACCGCCAAGGTACCAGTTGCCGTGTCTGAACTGGCGCTGGACCGGATGGCCCATGTGCTGCAGATCCCGGTGCAGGCGCTGACAGGCGAATTGCCACTGATTGAGGATGACCTGAAACCGGTTGAGAAGACCTGCACCAGCGGTTGCTGTGGCTAAGGCGCTTAAGCTGCGTTCAGGCGGTTTAGATCCGCGCGGGGTAGGGCGGTCAGCAGCGGCATGATCCGCTGCGCAGCCTCAGCCCCCGGCCAGTCCCGGCCCAACATCAGATCCGGCAAGGCCCCGTGACGCAGCCGCAGGCGACGCCAATGGTGCAGGATCAACAGCCGCAAGACGGCTTGTGTCTCCTCAGGCAGGGCCTGCGCCGCCATCAGGTCGGGGCAAGCGGCGGCAAGCGTTTGATAATCCTGCGCCAATTCTTGCGGCACCAAAGCCTCATACAGCCATTTGGGCGGCGTGGCTTGCATCGGGGTCAGCACCCACTCTTCCAAACCCTCAGGTTGCCCGGCCAGGATTGCACTGCGCGGGCTGAGGCGCAGCGCGTCAGCGGGCAGCAGATCTTCCATCTCGGCGCTGTTGAGGTCAGGCGGGGCCAGCGCCATCCAGACCGGTTGTGCAGGCACATCGGCGCCATAGATCCGGGGCCGCACCCCTTCGGTGGAGGCCCAGCCCTGCTGCGTCAGCCGATAGGCCGAACTGCGGCCCTGTTTTTCTGCTTCGACCCAGCCGTCACGTTTCAGCCGGTGCAGCGCAACGCGCAGCGCCTGATTGGTGATCCCCAAGGGGCGCATCAGCTGATCCAGACCCCGGCCCAGAATGAAATCCTGCGGCGTCTGGCAGGCATCCCCCAAAATAGTGACCGCGACCGACCAGACCTTCAGCGGTCCAGCGGTTAACAGCGGCGCCATCAAGGGCGATAGGGGGGTGTCATCAAGGCTCATGCAGTTAGGCCCAGGGCAGCCAGCGTTTCATCGGTGCGGGTCTGCCAGATCTGACGCAGACTGGCATTGTCCTGATGGCGCAGGCCAAGGCTTTGCAGACGGGCGAATTTATCTGACTGCTCCTGCCCGAATGAGGCCGCCACCCTGGGCCGCCAATAGCTGAGCGAGGCCTGCAGTTCGGCCCGATCCGCGCTGTCGGTCAACCGTTCCATTCCCTCAATCGCCAGATCCACATGGTGCCGTTCAATCGGCGCAATCTCACGAAAGGCATCGCCAAGCGGTTGGTAGGAAACGCGGCACAGCTCTTCCAGCTGCACGCCCACGGCCAACCCCATCAACAGGTTCATCACCACAGCGTCACCCCAGCCCTGCAACGGGTAGTTAAAGACGGCCAGCCGCATGTCCTGATCGGTGCGTTTTGCGCCAATATCGGAGTCACGCGGCAGGCGCGCGGCCCAGGGGTGGGCATTGGCATAACGTGCGGTATCGGTGCCGAAATCGGCCATGACCCGCAGCACCTTGTCGGCGTTGTCGATTTTTTCCAGCACGATTTTGGCGGCGGCGATACGTTCTTTGATGCCGGGGCCTGCGTTGATCACATCGGCAAAACCCGCAGCCCCCGCCAGCGAGCTGTCAACAAAGCTTGCCATCAGTTTCATCAGCTCCGCCCGGTAGCGGGGTGGGGTGTTTTCGGGTGCGCTCAGCTTGCCACCCTCTGCCAGATACCGCTCGATACTCATCGTGTCGCTGGTCATATCCCACCCTCCTCAGGCGCGTTTAGCTCATTGAAACATATCGCTTTATTGGTCGTAGTCGACAACCACCTTGTCCGAGATGGCAAAGGCCTGGCACGACAGCACATAGCCTTTTTCGATCTCGTAATCTTCCAGCGCGTGGTTGGTGGCCATTTCCACTTCACCTTCCAGAACCCGGCAGCGGCAGGTCGAACAGACACCGGCGCTACAGGCGTAGGGCGCGTCCAGATTGTTGTCGAGCGCGGCCTGCAGAACGGTTTTGCCGGCGTCCATCTCCACCGTGCGGGTGGCGCCATCCAGCGTGATGGTTGCGGTTTTGGCGGCACCGGTTGCAGCTGCGGCGGCGGCCCGTTGGGGGGCGCGGCCCGGTTGATTGCCGGCAAACAGTTCAAACTTGATCTGCGCCTCATCCATCCCGTGATCTTTCAGCGCCTGTGCGATGCCCAGCATCATCGGCTCCGGCCCGCAGATAAAGGCGGTTTTGGCGGCTTTCACATCCACCCAGCCCGAGCCGAACAGCTCGGCACATTTTTCAGGTGTCACCAGGCCGGTGAACAGGTCGATCTCCTGCGCGTCGCTTTCCAGAATGTGGATGACGCTGAACCGGCCCAGATAGGTGTTTTTCAGATCTTCCAGCTCCTCGCGGAACATGATCGTGTTCACACCTTTGTTGGCATAGACAAGCGTGAAACGGGCGTTGGGTTCGGCCTCCAACGTGGTTTTGATGATCGACAGGACCGGGGTGATGCCAGAGCCACCTGCAAAACCAAGGTAGCTGTTATCTGCCTCAGGTGTCAGCGCGGTGAAGAAGTTGCCCATCGGCGGCATGGCCTGCAGACGGTCACCAACGCGCAGGTCTTCATTGGCCCAGGTTGAAAAGGCACCGCCATCGACCTTTTTGATGCCGACCTGCAGCACACCGTCGTTTTTGCCTGCACAGATCGAATAGCTGCGGCGCAGTTCTTGCCCGTCAAAATCACGGCGGAAGGTCAGATATTGGCCTTGGGTGAAGTCAAACTCCGCCGCCGAACCGTTCACCGGTTTCAGGGTCACGACTACGGCGTCGCGGATGGTTTTGTGAATGTCGGTGACTTCCAGATCGTGGAAACGTGGCATGATCGGGCTCCGTCAGATGCACTTGAAGTAGTCAAAGGGTTCCAGGCAGTCGGTGCAGCGCCATTGCGCCTTGCAGGGGGTTGAGCCGAACTGGCTCAGCCGCTCCACATGATGACTGCCGCAATGGGGGCATTTGTCCGGCCCCCCGGCGGGTTGCGGCGGTGCGATGCCATAGGCGGCCAGCTTGTCGCGGCCTTCTTGGGTCATCCAGTCGGTGGTCCAGGCGGGTGACAGCTGGCGGCGCAGTTCAATATCGCGCAGGCCATGGTCCCGCAGGGCGGTTTCGATATCCAGATTGATGATCGAAGTGGCCGGACAGCCGGAATAGGTGGGGGTCACGGTGACCACGCAGGTTTCGCCCTCAAAGGCAACATCGCGGATGATGCCCAGATCGGTGAGGGAAATCACCGGGATCTCAGGATCCGGCACCTGATGGAGCCAGTCCCAGACCTGATCTGTTGAGGGAAGCGTCATGTGCATTCTCCCGTCCGGCGGCACGCCGGGCAGCGTTCGACCGCCCCCATGGGCGGGCGCTTTGCTTCCGCCCGCGGTCGGGCACAGCCTTTAAGGGATGAACGCAAAGGCATCGCTAGATCACCACTTATTGCCGGGATAAGCGCGTTGCAGCCACTGCATCTGGCAAAGCATGTGGCCCAGATGTTCGGTGTGCATGGCGCCGGTGCGGCCGCCCTTATGGGCAAAGTCGCTGTCGGGTTTCACCAGTGTCGCCTCTGCCAGCGCGGCTGTGACGATGGCGTCAAAACCCGGGCGCAGGCTGGCTGGATCGGGGCCAATACCCGCGGCAACGGCAGCGGCATCCACAGCGTCAGAATGGAACATCTCACCCACATAGGGCCAGAGCAGATCCAGCGCTGCCTGCATCCGGTTGTGGCTTTCCTCAGTGCCGTCGCCCAGACCAATCACCGTGTCGCGGGACCGTTCCAGATGGTAGGCAACCTCTTTGCTGGCCTTTTCGGCAATCGCCGAAATGGTGGCATCGGTGGAGTTTACCAGCTCCGCCAGCAGCACCGCATGATAGGCATCAAACAGTAACTGGCGCATCAGGGTCTGGCCAAAGTCACCGTTCGGCAGTTCTACCAGTAGTACATTGCGAAAATCCCAGACGTCGCGCAGGAAGGCCAGATCATCGGCTGATTTGCCTTCTCCCTGCACATCGGCCGCACGGCCCAACCACAGCTGGGTCTGGCCCAGCAGGTCCAGCGCGGTGTTGGCCAGCGCGATGTCCTCTTCCAGCACCGGTGATTTGCCGCACCATTCACTGACGCGGTGACCCAGCACCAAGGTGTTGTCGCCCAGACGCAGCAGGTATTGCACCAGCTGCTCCTGCGTCATCTCAGCCAGTTTCTCTGCCGCGCCCATCACATGTGCCCCGCTTCTTCGGGGATGTCGAAGAACGACGGGTGGCGGTAGACCTTGCTCTCGCTAGGTTCAAACAGCGGGCCTTTTTCGCCCGGCGCGGTGGCCGAGATGTGTTTCGCCTCGACAACCCAGATCGACACACCTTCGTTGCGGCGGGTGTAGACGTCGCGAGCGTTTTTGATCGCCATTTCGGCGTCCGGCGCATGCAGGCTGCCGACGTGACGGTGGCTGAGGCCGTGCTGGCCGCGGATGAAAATCTCCCAGAGGGGCCATTCCTGTGACATGTTCTGTCCTCCTGTCTCGCACACCCGCAGCGCATCTGGTGGGGTGGCTGGATATATCGGTAAGGGCGGCTTACTCAGCCGCTTGCTGTGCAGCCAATTTGGCGGCGCGTTTTTTCTCGGCGTGTGCCATCAGGCCTTCACGGACCCAGGCGCCATCGTCCCAGGCCTTGTTGCGGGTCGCCATGCGGTCCTGGTTGCAGGGGCCGTTGCCTTTCAGCACGTCAAAGAACTCGCCCCAATCGGGTTCGGAGAAGTCGTAGCCGCCTTTTTCTTCATTCCATTTGAGGTTCTCATCCGGAATGGTCAGGCCCAGGAATTCGGCCTGCGGCACGGTCTGGTCCACAAACTTCTGGCGCAGCTCATCGTTGGTATTGATCTTGATCTTCCACGCCATCGACTGCGCCGAATGGACCGAGTCCTTGTCCGAGGGGCCGAACATCATCAGCGACGGGTACCACAGGCGGTTCAACGCATCCTGCGCCATCTTCCTCTGCTCAGGGGAGCCCTGCGCCATCTTCATCACGATGTCGTAGCCCTGACGCTGGTGGAAGCTCTCTTCCTTACAGATGCGGATCATCGCGCGGGAATAGGGACCGTAAGAGGTCCGCTGCAGCGGCACCTGGTTCATGATCGCGGCCCCATCGACCAGCCAGCCTACGGCACCGATATCGGCCCAGTTCAGCGTGGGATAGTT
Organism: Thalassovita autumnalis; assembly: GCF_001458255.1. GTDB lineage: Bacteria > Pseudomonadota > Alphaproteobacteria > Rhodobacterales > Rhodobacteraceae > Thalassobius > Thalassobius autumnalis. The sequence continues at coordinate 32,711 of NZ_CYSB01000040.1, read as the reverse complement.
GAAGATCGAGGAGTATTTGGCGCGCCCGTCCAGCAGCTGTTCGGTCATCTCATCACGGGTGATGCCCAGGGTTTCGGCGGCGGAATAGAGGTAAAGGCCATGGCCCGCCTCATCCTGCACCTTGGCCAAAAGGATCGCCTTACGCTCCAGCGTGGGCGCGCGGGTGATCCAGTTGCCCTCGGGCAGCTGGCCGACGATTTCGGAATGTGCGTGCTGACCGATCTGGCGGATCAGGGTTTTGCGATAGCCCTCGGGCATCCAATCGCGCGGCTCAATTTTGATGTCAGCATCAATTTTGTCCTGAAAGGCCGCCTCGTCAGGCGTCATCTCTTCGCGCGACTTAGCGCCGGAGCCGGTGGATTTGACCATTTGCGCGTACATGGCAGGGACCTCCCAGAATGGCCTTTGGGGCCGATATGATTGTCTTTTGGTCGCGGTGCCGTTGTTCGGGCAAAGCTGACCGTACGGTTAGGGATAGTACGGGCGACGATTCGAGGCAAGAAAAATGTTACCTTTTGTGATGATGGAGCTTGAAGGTGTAACGTATTGCCGATGTTGCGGGTATGTCTGTGATTGGGTATGCAAAGGTATACCAATCTTCAAAGATCGAGCTTTTGCGATGCCAGACCTGCTGTTGACCCTATTGCCTGCGGACCTGTCGCTTTGGACGGCAGGGGTGCTGGTCGCGTCGAGCTTTGTCACCTCAGCCATTTCCGCGGCCTTCGGGCTGGGGGGCGGGCTGGTGATGCTGGCCCTATTGGCAGCAACCCTGCCGCCGGCGGCGCTGATCCCGGTGCATGGCTGGGTTCAGCTGGGCTCAAACGTGGCACGGGCTGCCATGATGTGGCGCAACATTCAGTGGGCGTTGGTGCCGGGGTTTGTGATCGGAACCGTGGCCGGTGTGGCACTGGGCGGGCAGATCGTGGTCAGCCTGCCTCCCGCCTACATGCAGTTGGCCGTGGGGCTGTTTACCCTCTGGACGCTTGTCGCAACGCCGCCACGCTGGCTGCGCTATGCCGGTTGGCTGAGCGGGTTGGTGTCCAGCTTTCTGACGATGTTCTTCGGTGCCACCGGCCCGTTTGTGGCGGCCTACCTGAAGCCACGCAAAATGGCGCGGCATGATCAGGTGGCGACCCATGCGATGTTCATGACCTTTCAGCATGGGCTGAAGGTGGCGATGTTCGGCATTTTGGGTTTTGCGCTGGCGCCGTGGATCGGCTTCATCCTAGCGCTGGTTCTGTCCGGTGTTGCAGGCACCTGGGCTGGCAAGCTGATCCTCAGCCGGATGAGTGACCGCGGGTTTCACCGGGTGCTCAGCGTGGTTCTGGCGCTGGTGGCGCTGCGGCTGGTCTATATGGCGGGCCGGGCCTTGCTGGCCGGGTGAGCGGATCAGTTCAGAACCCGTTTCAGACTGTCCTGCACCTTCAGCAGGGCCGGCAGGTAGGCGCGCACAATTTCCTGCTGGTCTGGTGAGGTGGCGGCCGTGCCGATGTTCAGCGCGGCAATGGTCTGATCGCGGTGGTTCAGCACCGGCACGGCAAGCGACCGCAGGCCCGGCTCCACCTCCTGATCAACCAATGCGTAGCCCTGATGACGTATTCTGGCGCATTCCTGCAGCAGGCTGGGAATGTCGGCCAGGCTTTGTGGTGTGCGCGGGCTGAGGTCTGTCTGCTCGAGCAGCGTGCGGGCCTCGGCCTCAGGCAGGGCAGCCAGGAGCACCCGCCCCATGGAGGTGCAATGGGCCGGCAGCCGTGAGCCCGGCATCAGACCAATGGACATCAGCCGTTTCTGCGCTGCCCGCGCGATATAGACAATCTCATCCCCTTCAAGGATTGAGACGGAGCAGCTGTGACCAATCTGTTCGGACAATTGATCCAGCCAGGGTTGAACCACCTGTGGCAGCGGCATGGAGGACAGCGCCGCCAGACCAAGGCGCAGAACACGCGGGGTCAGGGCAAAGAACTTGCCGTCATAATCGGCATAGCCTTCGTGATGCAGCGTCAACAGGCAGCGCCGCGCGGTTGCGCGGTCCAGCCCGGTTTGGGCTGCCACCTCTGTGATGGTCAGACGCGGGGCATCGGCGCTAAAGGCTTCGATCACGCGCAAGCCTTTGGCGAAAGAGGCGATGGTATCGGTTGGTTTGTTCACCATGCGCACAGAAATTCACGTGATGTGAACAAATGTCAAGATGCGCACAAATCTGTTGGAAACCGACCATGGGGTCGGTTTAGCTCTGGTCTATCGCGGGCAAACGGATCTAAGGACATTCTATGGATAAACAGGTTGCAACTCTGGCCGAAGCGGTCGCAGGCATTCCCGATGGGGCCAGCGTGATGATTGGCGGCTTTGGCGGCTCCGGCGCGCCAATTGAGCTGATCCATGCGCTGATCGACAGTGGCGCGCGGGATCTGACCGTAGTGAACAACAACGCAGGCAACGGCCATGTCGGGCTGGCGGCGTTGATCGAACAGAAACGGGTGAAGAAGCTGATCTGTTCCTTCCCACGCTCAGCCGATCCGCGGGTCTTTACCGAAATGTACCTGGCCGGTGAGATTGAGCTGGAGCTGGTGCCGCAGGGCACGCTGGCCGAACGGATCCGTGCCGGTGGCGCGGGCATCCCGGCCTTTTACACGCCTACGTCTTATGGCACCGAGCTGGCGGCGGGCAAACCGACCGCCGAATTTGATGGCAAGCCTTATGTGCAGGAACGCTGGCTGAAGGCGGATTATGCCCTCATCAAGGCCGAGCTGGGCGATGCGATGGGCAACCTCAGCTACCGGATGGCGGCGCGGAACTTCAATCCTTTGATGGCGACGGCAGCGACCCACACAATTGCGCAGGTTTCGCGTGTGGTGCCCCTGGGCGGCATCGATCCGGAACAGGTGGTGACCCCAGGCATCTTTGTGAATTCCGTGGTCGCGGTGGCAGAGCCCGCACAGGAAGAAGCGTTGAACCGGGCGGAGGCCGTTTACCCATGAGCAAGATGACGATGGAACAATTGGCCGAAATTAAGTTGAGCAACGCCCAGATCGCCTGGCGCGCGGCGCAGGATATCGAAGACGGCGCCTATGTGAACCTCGGCATCGGCTTTCCCGAGATGGTGGCGAAGTTCCAGCCCGAGGGGCGCGAAGCGATCTTTCACACCGAAAACGGGGTGCTGGGCTTTGGTGAGGCCCCGGCGGCGGGTGAGGAAGACTGGGATCTGATCAACGCTGGCAAAAAGGCGATCACGCTGAAGCCCGGTTCGGCCTTCTTCCACCATGCCGATAGTTTTGCCATGGTGCGCGGTGGTCATCTGGATGTGGCCATTCTGGGCGCCTATCAGGTGGCGGAAAACGGCGATCTGGCCAATTGGTCTACCGGGCGTGGCGGCGTGCCCGCGGTAGGGGGGGCAATGGATCTGGTGCATGGGGCGAAACGGGTCGCCGTGCTGACCGACCATGTGACCAAGAAAGGCGATCCCAAACTGGTGGCCAGCTGCACCATGCCGCTGACGGGCGTCGGCTGCGTGACACGGATTTACACCTCACTGGCGGTGGTGGACGTCGAAGCCGGGCGATTTGTCCTGCGCGAAAAACTCCCCGTCATCACCATGGAAAACTTACAGGCCCTCACGGGGGCAGAGCTGACAACGAACGGGCCGGTGGGCGATTTGATCGCGCCGGATCTGTAACACAAGGGAAGAGAGACATGCAGGAAGCCTATATTTGCGATTACGTGCGCACTCCGATTGGTCGTTTCGGTGGGGCTTTGGCCTCGGTCCGGGCTGATGATCTGGGCGCTGTGCCGATCAAGGCGCTGATGGGCCGTCATGACATCGACTGGTCCGCCGTGGATGAGGTGATCTACGGCTGTGCCAACCAGGCTGGCGAAGACAACCGCAATGTGGCGCGGATGGCGGCCCTGCTGGCAGGTCTGCCGGAAACCGTGCCAGGCACCACGATGAACCGCCTTTGTGGCTCGGGCATGGATGCGGTGATTGCCGCTGCCCGCGCGATCAAATGTGGTGAGGCCGATCTGATCATTGCCGGCGGTGTTGAAAGCATGACGCGCGCGCCTTTCGTGATGCCTAAAGCCTCCACCGCCTTCAGCCGTGCCAATGAGGTTTTTGACACCACCATCGGCTGGCGCTTCGTGAACCCGCTGATGAAGAAACAATACGGTATCGATTCCATGCCGGAGACGGCGGAAAACGTGGCTGAGGATTTCAACGTTTCACGCGAAGATCAGGATGCCTTCGCCGTACGGTCGCAGCAAAAGGCAGGTGCTGCGATGGAAAACGGCCGGTTGGCCAAGGAAATCACCCCCGTTGTGATCCCGCAGCGCAAAGGCGACGATGTGGTGGTGGACAGGGATGAACATCCGCGCCCCGCGACCACGGTTGAAAACCTCGCCAAGCTGCGCGCGCCATTCCGTGAAGGCGGCTCGGTCACGGCGGGCAATGCCTCGGGCGTAAACGACGGGGCGGCGGCGCTGATCATTGCCTCAGCCGAAGCGGTTGAAAAACACGGGCTGAAACCGATTGCCAAGGTCCTTGGTGGCGCCTCGGTTGGTCTGGCCCCGCGCATCATGGGCTTTGGCCCTGCGCCGGCGTCGAAGAAGCTGATGGACCGTCTGGGCCTGACGCAGGAAGATTTCGACGTGATCGAGCTGAACGAAGCCTTTGCCAGCCAGGGTCTGGCGACGCTGCGCGATCTGGGCATTGCCGATGATGATCCGCGCGTGAACCCCAATGGTGGTGCAATTGCACTGGGCCACCCCTTGGGCATGTCGGGTGCCCGGATCACCGGATCGGCTGCGCTGGAGATGCAGCTGACAGGCGGCAAGCGGGCGCTGGCGACCATGTGTATTGGCGTGGGGCAGGGCATCGCGATCGCCTTGGAAGCCGTATGATCTGATCTGATCGGGGCGGGGGCGTTGCCCCCTCGGGCTACCGCCCTCACCCCCAGAGTATTTTGGGCAAGATGAAAGGGCGTCCCGGCTGCGGGGCGCTCTTTACTTTTGGCGCGGGCCGCGTTCCAGTGGCGCGAATAGGGAGGGCGCTATGCACGTTAAGGATTTTATTGTGATCGGCGGCGGCATTGCCGGGATTTCGGCGGCGGCCCATTTGGCGCGCCATGGCACGGTTGTGGTGCTGGAGGCTGAGGCGCAGCATGGCTACCACTCCACCGGGCGCTCTGCCGCGATATTTGTGCGCAACTATGGCAATGAGACCCTGCGTGCGCTGAACGCGGCCTCGGCCCCGGTGTTGGAAGCACCCGACGGGATTTCTGACAGCAGCCTCTTGTCGCCGCGCGGTGAGGTGATGGTCGCCACCGATGAAGAACTGCCTGTGTTTGAGGACTATATGGCGGGATCGGACGGGTTGGAGCGGTTAAGCGCGCAGCAGGTGGTGGAGCTGATCCCAATGATGCGTCCCGACCGGATTGCGGGGGCGATGATCGAATGGGATGCGCAGGACATTGATGTGGACCGAATGCTGTCAGGCTATCTGCGTCAGCTTCGCCATGCTGCAGGGTCCCTGGTGACCAAAGCGCGGGTTGGGGAAATGCGCCGCGCGGGTGGTGTCTGGACGGTGACGGCTGGCGGACAGCGCTATCAGGCCCCGGTGGTGGTGAACGCTGCAGGCGGCTGGGCTGGCGCGATTGGGCATATGGCCGGCGGGGTTGCGGTGCCTTTGACGCCTTACCGGCGCTCCGCCGCGATTGTGCCGGGGCCGGTGGGAGCGGATGTCATGGCCTGGCCGATGGTCTGTTCCGCCAGTGAGACCTGGTATGCCAAGCCCGAGGCGGGCAAGTTGATGGTCTCCCCAGCGGATGAGGACCCGGTTGAACCGCATGATGTCTGGGCTGAAGACATGGTGCTGGCCGAAGGGATCCATCGGTTTGAGCGGATGGTCACGCTGGAGGTCACGCGGGTGGAGCACAGCTGGGCGGGCATGCGCACATTCGTGCCGGATCGCAGCCCCGTTGTGGGCTTTGATCCACAGGCAGACGGGCTGTTCTGGCTGGCCGGTCAGGGCGGATATGGCGTGCAGACCGCCCCGGCCTTGGCGGCGCTGACAGAGGCGCTTGTCACCGGGTCTGATCCCGGGTTAGCTGCGCCCATCCTGTCGGCGCTGACGCCGCATAGATTTATCAAAGACTAACGGAGAGGCTTTCACATGGCTGAAATCATTCGCAAACACACCGGCGCCCGCATGAGCCAGATGGTGATCCATGGCGATACCATTTACCTGGCCGGTCAGGTCGGCACCGCGGGGGCTTCGGTCGCGCAGCAGACCCAGGATTGCTTGGATAAGGTGGATGCGCTGCTGGCCGAAGCAGGCTCGGACAAGACCAAGATCCTGTCGACCACCATCTGGATGGCCGATATGGCGGATTTCTCTGAGATGAACGCGGTCTGGGACGCCTGGGTGCCGGAAGGCCACGCCCCGGCGCGCGCCACTGGCGAATCCAAGCTGGCCACACCGGACTATCTGGTTGAAGTGATCGTGGTTGCGGCCAAGTAAGGCTGCGTTTGGATGCTGCTGGTTGGGCCCGTCGCGATGGGCCTAACCTCTCCTCACTGCTGAGGATCGACACCGCCCCTGTCGCCGCTAGCCTGACCGCCACGCGAGCGAAGGGAGAGGGACCATGGCTTGGATCAAGACAGTTGCCTATGAAGAGGCCGACAGCAAGCTGAAGCGACTTTATGATCGGGTCAAAGGACCGGATGATAACGTTGATAATATCATGATGATGCACTCGCTGCGGCCCCATTCGATGGAGGGGCATATGGCGATCTATAAATACGTGCTGCATCATTCGGGCAATACGATCCCTAAATGGTTTCTGGAGGTGCTGGGGGTCTGGGTCAGCCGGCTGAACGATTGCGACTATTGTGTTGAACATCACTTTGCCGGTTTGCAGCGCCTGCTGGCGGATGAACCACGCGGGCTGGCCATTCGGGCGGCGATTGAGGCGCGCGATCCCGCACAGGCCCCGCTGGATGCACGCCAAATCGCGGCAATGCATTATGCGCGGGCGCTGACGCGCGATCCCGGTGGTCTGCAAGAAGACAGTGTCATCGCCCTGCGCGATGCAGGCTGGTCCGATGGCGAGATTCTGGAGATCAATCAGGTCAGCGCCTATTTCAGCTACGCCAACCGCACGGTTCTGGGTCTGGGCTGTTCGACCAAAGGGGATGTGCTGGGCCTGTCGCCGAACAATTCTGCTGATCCGGACGATTGGAATCACAGCTAAGCCTTTTGGCGAAATCCATCCTCACAAGACCAGAAAGCGCCGCAATAGAAGTGTTGAGGCGTTTTGTCTTCTTTGGGAACGTGATAAACTCGGCTAACAGCACGCAGCCTGTACCCTTTTGGGGCCAGATGCATGTCCGGTGCCTGTATCCGGTCCCGACGATGACCGCGCCTTTTTTGTAGTGATTTGGCAGATCTGGTGGTCGAAGCGTTTGCACTTCGGAAGTATTTGGTATACAGCGGCATACAATAAGCCTGCCCCCAGCTTGCCACAGGGTTTTCGGACCCTTGTGGATTGGGCTTACGCTAACTTCAAATCGCTAGGAACGTCATGAGCTTGTACACCGACTACCTGAATGAGATTGCCACTCGTAAAGAGCAAGGTTTGAACCCCAAACCCATCGATGATGGCGCCCTTGTAAGTGAGCTCATCGCGCAGATCAAAGATCTGGGCAACGAACACCGCGCCGACTCACTGAACTTTTTCATCTACAACACCCTGCCGGGCACCACGAGTGCTGCGGGTGTTAAGGCCGCTTTTCTGAAAGAGATCATTCTGGGTGGGGCCTCGGTCGCAGAGATCACCCCGACCTTTGCGTTTGAACTGCTGTCGCACATGAAAGGTGGCCCCTCGGTTGAGGTTCTGCTGGATCTGGCGCTGGGCGAGGATGCAGCGATTGCTGCCGATGCTGCCGAAGTTCTGAAAACGCAGGTGTTCCTCTATGAAGCGGATACCGATCGTCTGGACGCCGCCTTCAAGGCTGGCAATGCCGTCGCCAAAGATCTGCTGGAAAGCTACGCCAAGGCCGAGTTCTTCACCAAGCTGCCAGAGGTCGAAGAAGAGATCAAAGTTGTCACTTATATTGCCGGTATCGGTGATATCTCGACTGACCTTCTGTCGCCCGGTGCCGAGGCACACAGCCGCGCGGACCGTGAACTGCACGGCAAATGCATGTGCTCGCCCGAAGATCAGGTGGCCATTCAGGAACTGCAGAAACAGCACCCCGATGCCCGCGTGATGCTGATCGCCGAAAAAGGCACCATGGGTGTGGGCTCGTCCCGTATGTCGGGTGTGAACAACGTCGCGCTGTGGACCGGTAAGAAAGCATCGCCCTATGTGCCCTTCATCAACATTGCCCCTGTTGTGGCCGGCACCAACGGCATTTCGCCGATCTTCCTGACCACCGTTGGTGTGACCGGCGGCATCGGTATCGATCTGGACAACTGGGTCAAGAAAACCGACGCCGACGGTAACGTGGTTGTGGATGAAGATGGCGAAGCCGTGCTGGAAGAGGCCTATTCGGTCGCCACCGGCACCGTGCTGACCATCAACACCAAAACCAAAACCCTGCAGGATTCAGACGGCAACGTTCTGAAAGACGTTTCGGCCGCGTTCACCCCGCAGAAGGTTGAGTTCATGAAGGCCGGCGGGTCCTACGCGGTGGTCTTTGGTAAGAAACTGCAGACATTTGCGGCCGCCGCACTGGGTCAGGACCTGAAATCCGCCTATGCGCCGTCGAAAGAGGTTTCGGTCGAAGGTCAGGGCTTGACCGCGGTTGAGAAGATCTTCAACCGCAACGCGCTGGGCACCACCCCGGGCGCCACGCTGCACGCCGGTTCGGACGTGCGCGTTAAGGTGAACGTTGTTGGCTCGCAGGACACCACCGGTCCGATGACCGCACAGGAACTGGAAGCGATGGCGGCCACCGTGATCTCCCCGTCGGTGGACGTGGGCTATCAGTCGGGCTGTCACACTGCATCGGTTTGGGACAAGAAGGCACAGGCCAACATCCCGAAACTGATGAAGTTCATGAATGACTTCGGCCTGATCACCGCGCGTGATCCGAAGGGCGAATACCACGCGATGACTGACGTGATCCACAAGGTGCTGAACGACATCACCGTGGATGACTGGGACATCATCGTGGGCGGCGACAGCCACACCCGTATGTCCAAAGGCGTGGCCTTTGGTGCAGACTCGGGCACCGTGGCGCTGGCACTGGCAACCGGTGAAGCGGCAATGCCGATCCCTGAGTCGGTCAAGGTGACCTTCAAAGGTCAGATGGCTGACCACATGGACTTCCGTGACGTGGTACACGCCACGCAGGCACAGATGCTGGATCAGCACGGTGACAACGTGTTCCAGGGCCGCGTGATCGAAGTACACATCGGCACCCTGCTGGCCGACCAAGCCTTCACCTTCACCGACTGGACCGCCGAGATGAAGGCGAAGGCCTCCGTCTGTATCTCCAACGATGAGACGCTGATCGGCTCGCTGGAGCTGGCGAAGAGCCGTATTCAGGTGATGATCGATAAAGGCATGGACAACGAGGCAGCGCTGCTGAAGGGCTTGATTGAAAAGGCCGACGCGCGGATTGCCGACATCAAATCCGGCGCCAACCCGGCGCTGAAACCCGATGCGGATGCCAAGTACTTCGCCGAAGTGGTGGTGGATCTGGATCAGATTGTTGAGCCGATGATCGCCGACCCGGACGTGAACAACGACGACGTATCCAAACGCTACACTCACGACACCATCCGACCAATCAGCTACTACAACGCTGAAAAGAAAGTGGATCTGGGCTTTGTAGGCTCCTGCATGGTGCACAAGGGCGACATGAAAATTGTTGCTCAGATGCTGAAGAACCTTGAAAAAGCCAACGGCAAAGTCGAGTTCAAGGCTCCTCTGGTTGTGGCCGCGCCGACCTACAACATCATCGATGAGATGAAGGAAGAGGGCGACTGGGAAATCCTGGAGCGTTACTCCGGCTTCACCTTTGACGACATGTTCCCGAAGGAAAAGGCCCGCACCGAGTATGAGAACATCCTCTATCTTGAGCGTCCCGGCTGTAACCTCTGCATGGGGAACCAGGAAAAAGCCGCCAAAGGTGACACTGTTCTGGCCACCTCGACCCGCCTGTTCCAGGGCCGTGTTGTAGGCGACCTGCCAGAGAAAAAAGGTGAGTCGCTGCTGGCCTCCACGCCGCTGGTTGTGCTCTCTGCCATTCTGGGCCGCACCCCGACCCTGGAAGAGTACAAAGCTGCGGTGGAAGGCATCGACCTGACTAAATTTGCACCGCCTCTGCAGGTTCCTGCTGGCGCCAAGTCGATGCACTTCTAAACCCCGTTTAGAGGTCTGAAACACAAAACCCTCCCCGGATCGGGGAGGGTTTTTTCGTAGGGTGCTGTGATTGAGGTCGGCGGCTTATGCCTTCGCTGCGCGCAGGCCACCGATTTCCTGACGTGCCACCCGTAGGGTGATGGCCAGGGCGATCAGCCACCCGGTGCTGACCGCAATACCGATGCCCAGCCAGACGCCCCAGACATCCATGCCGAAGACAGCGATCAGCAGCCAGCTGAAGAAGGCAACGCCAAACCCCTGCCGGTAGATCGAAATCCACAGCGTCCAGATCGGGCGTTTCATCGCCTGCAGGAAAGAGTTGATTGAAAACAGCATCATATAGACCACAAACAGGAAGCTATCGACGCGCAGATAGCTGTGGCCGATGGCAATGACCTCAGCATCATCGGTGAAGACAGACATGGCCAGCCCGCCGCCGAACCACAGGATGGGCGCCGCCCCAACGGTCATCAGGATCCCGGTCTTCCAACAGAACCACACGGCCTCGCGCACGCGGTCATGATCAGCAGCACCAAAGTTCTGCGCCGCGATGGGCAGCAGCGCGCCTGTCATACCCAGCACCGGCAGCAGCAGGATCTGTTCAATCCTGAGGGCGATGCCATAGGCCGCGATGGCTTGCCCGCCAAACTGGCTGAGCGCGAATTGCACCACAAAGCCTGAAAAGAACAACACCGTGAAGGACAGGGAGGTTGGCGCCATCTGCGCCAGAATCGCCCGGTAGGCCGCCCTATTGGGCCGCAGCTCGGACAGGCGGGCCGCCTGCATCACCCGCACCCGCAGCACCCCGCGCAGCACAAACAGCATGACGCCGGTTTGCGACAGGATGGTGGCCAGCGCGATACCGTTGAACCCCATGCCCGGGATCAGACCGGGAATGCCGTAGATAAACAGGGGATTAAGCCCGATATTGGCAAAAAACGCCCCCATCATCGCCCGCTGCATGGTCACGCTGTCACCATGGGCCTGCAGGATCCCGTTGCCGGAAAACGCCAGCAGGAACCCGGGCAGGGCCGCCAGCAGCCAATAGAAATACCCCGTGCCCGCATCGCGGTAGGCGCCGGGTTCAGACACCAGCTGGATCAGATAGGGCCCGATCAGGGCACCGATCCCAATCAGCAACACCGTGGTCACCGTGGCAAAGGACAGGCCCTGCATGATGAATTGGCGCGATTCCGCATCGTCTTTGCGACCGCGGGCGTTGCCCACCAGGGCCCCCATTGCCGACCCGATGCCAAAGCCCATCGACATCATGATGAAGAAGGCCTGAAACCCAATCGCCATCCCTGCCTGCGCATCGGTCGAAATCTGACCGGCGAAATAGACGTCAACAACGTTATAGAGGGTGGAAAACAGCATCCCCATCGCCGCAGGGACAGCCAGGGTTCGGAAATGGCCCGAGATCGGGCCGCGTGTCAGATCAATATCGCGCATGAATCCGCTCTACACCGATGCGCAAAGATGTCCAACAAATGCGATGATCAGCCGCCTGTGCAGCAACGCACCAAGCGCCGAATGTGCCCGCTCAGCCCGCGTAAGGCGCGGCGTAATGCATTGAGCTTCAAGGGGACGTTGGCTGGGGTGGTAGGATTCGAACCTACGATGCGCTGTACCAAAAACAGGTGCCTTACCACTTGGCTACACCCCAACGTGCGGCGGTGTTTAAGGAACCTTGGAGGCAGGTGCAAGGGGGGATGTGGAGATAGTGGTTCGGTTCAGTGAACTATCTTGATCCGGGCCTGAGAGGCCAAAGGCCGAATAATGCACATGCGCTGCTTACGTTAACCAACAGCAACAGCCATCGTATGCGGCACAATTCAGTCTGAGAGGAGGAAGTTGGCTGGGGTGGTAGGATTCGAACCTACGATGCGCTGTACCAAAAACAGGTGCCTTACCACTTGGCTACACCCCAACTTGTGAGCCGGTATTTAAGGAAGGCAGCGTGGAGGCGCAAGACCTCTTTTAAGAAAACGTGACAGTTTTTTTCTCACTCGCTTGGTGCGTGTTTCTCCAGCAGATCATCCCCCAATGTTTCTTGCCTTTCCTCCGCCACCATCTGGGACAGCGCGTCCTGATCGTGGGCATGCACATCGCGCAAATCTTCCTTAACCGTTGCGGCAGGCGGGGGCGCCACGGGGGATTTGGCGGAATCGGCGGCGGAATCAGATGCCGTGTCTGGGCTGGAGCCGGCCAGGTCAATCACCCGGTAGGTGGGTTCGGGCATGGCAATGCCGGATTCTGTGAATCGGTTTAGAATCAATCGGATGGATTCGGATTTTGCCGCCAGCAGGCCACTTTCGCGCTGATCGATCCAGGCGGTCATGCGCAGAGTGACGGTGCTGTCGCCGATTTCCTGGATCCAGGCCGAAGGGGCGGGCGTCTGCAGAGTGAAGGGCAGGGCGGCCAGGCTGTCCTCGGCCAGTCGCAGGGCCAGTGCCAGATCGCTGTCCGGTGCGACGCCCACGTCAAACAGGAACCGGCGTTCCGCGTTGCGGGTGAAATTGACGATACGGGATTTGAACACGGTCGCGTTTGGAATGCGGATGTGGTTGCCATCATAACTCAGCAGGATGGTGGCGCGGCTGGTCAGGCGGATGACCTTGCCCTCATCTCCGTTGATCTCAATCGTGTCGTTGGGGCGGAACGGCTGGCGGATCGACAGCATGATGGAGGCGATGAAGTTCTCCACCGTGTCACGTACCGCAAAACCAATCGCCAGACCGATGATCCCGGCAGCACCCAGAATGGTTGAGAGCAGTGCTGTGGCACCCAGAATGTCCAGCGCCAGCACTAGGCCCGCAATCAGGAAACCCAGCCGCACAACCGTGCGGTAGATATCGGCGATAAAAGCGTTTGGCGCCAGCCGGTCCCAGGGTTGGCGCACCCGCGCGATCAACAGACCCAGACCAAAGATCAGCGCAAAGGCCAGCACCGCCACAGCCAGCAGCGGCAGGTAGGCCACAACCTGTCCCATGCGCTGGCGGAACCGCTCCATCGCCGGGCTCAGCCGTTCGGCCACATCGGTGGTCTCCACCACGTCGTTGCGGATGGCGACTACGCCGTCGACGCGGGTGACCAGCTCACTCAGCGCCTCGGCCAGATCGCTGCTGAGGGTGGTGCCCTTCAACGTGACGATGCCTGAGGTGACTGTGACGGTGACATCCTCATAGCCGTCAAGCTCCCCCAGAATATCCCGGATCCGCACCGCGATTGCCGCGTCCTGAGTAGCGCTGTCTTCGACTGAGATCGGGCCGGAGGGTTGATCGGCCACCGGGGCGCTGCCGCTTTGGGCAACAGCGGATGTGGGGGCGGTCAGTGAAACGGTAGCAAGACAGGCCAGAGCAGCCAGTAAACGAAATAGCGCAGTCATCAGATCAATCAGCCAAGTGGGGCAAGCAGGAAAAATATGGCGCCAGCCTAAGCGGGCGCCTTATTGCGTGGCAAGCCTAGATCGTCTGCGACCTTAGGCTCAGGACCCATTAATGTTCCAACACCGGTTTGGCAGATTTTTAACCTGACAAGGAATATGGCCGTAGGAATAGTGATCTATTTCAAGTCCATATGACGCCGCTAAGTTCGAAAACCCGCGAAATCGAAGACGTCAAAATCGGTTCGGGCGCGTGCTCGGACCAGTGGCGCTTGCCCCCTCACTCTCAAGGGCGTGAGGTGCTTGAAAAGAGAGCCACTCTTTCCAGCGCACCTCAAACCATTGATATTTTGCGATTTTGGCGCCGGTGCAGAAACATTAATGGGTCCTGAGCCTGGCGCGATTACTCTTTCAGCTCTTCCGGTCCGACGCCCCACATGGCGTTTTTCTTCGCCCAGCCGCGATAGCCCCCGGCGCTGAGGCGGCACCATTCGGGGCCGCATTTTTCCAGCCGGGCGATCACGCCCAGTTCCAGCCGGGCGGAAATGGCGGTCTTGGCGTCCGGGCGGACATGCAGCGCCAGCATGTCCTGATCCACGATCACATGGCGCATGCCGGACAGCAGCGCGTAATGCACCCAGCCGCCAGCCCCATCACGGTCCCGCACACGCCGCCAGTGGCCATATTCGGCGGTGATCTCAACCGGCATGTTGCGGCGGGTGAACACCCAGTCAATTCGGTGGCTCAGCGACGGGCCGCGGCGCACATTGGCCTCCGCCGCCTTGACCGAAACATAGCGCGGCAGTGGCAGGTTGGTCACCGGTCCACGCTCTTGCGCGCCGCCCAGTGTAGGCAGACCAGACAGCATAACAGCGCCCAACAGGGCGGACACCAGGGAACGGCGAAACATCGCAGATCTGTCCTCATTTTGGGCGAGGCGGCAGCGCATTGTTGCGATCGCCTCGACTGCTCGTGAAATATTATTGCGCCCCCCTTGTGGCCGGGCGCGTTATCCCGCACTGTGCCATCAACGCGCCGGTTTTTGAAGAAGGGGAAGGCCAAGATGGCATCTGGACGTCTGAGTGTTGTTGTGACGCGACGCTTGCCCGACGTGGTAGAAACAAGGTTGATGGAGCTGTTCGACGTCAAATTGCGCGCCGATGACACCCCCATGAGCCGTGATGAAATCGCTGCCGCCCTGCGAGAGGCGGATGTGTTGATTCCCACGCTGAACGACCGCATTGACAACAGCCTGATTTCTCAGGCCGGGCCGCAATTGCGCATGATTGCCAACTATGGTGCCGGTGTGGACCACATCGATGTGGCCACCGCCCGTCAGCGCGGGATCCAGGTGACCAACACCCCCGGCGTGCTGACTGATGACACCGCTGATATGACCATGGCGCTGATCCTTGCGGTCACTCGCCGTATTCCCGAAGGTCTGGCGGCGATGCAGACCGGTGAATGGGATGGCTGGGCGCCCACGGCGTTCCTTGGTGGCCGGGTGGCCGGGCGCCGTCTGGGCATCCTTGGCATGGGGCGTATCGGTCAGGCCGTTGCCCGCCGGGCCCGCGCCTTTGGCATGCAGGTTCATTACCACAACCGCCACCGCCTGCGCGAAGAGACCGAGGCAGCGCTGGAGGCCACCTATTGGGAGAGCCTGGATCAGATGGTGGCGCGGATGGATGTCCTGTCGATCAATTGCCCGCACACGCCCTCGACCTTCCACCTGATGAACGCACGTCGTCTGAAGCTGATGAAGCCTTCGGCGGTGATCGTGAACACCTCGCGTGGGGAGGTGATTGATGAAAACGCGCTGACCCGTCAGCTGAAATCGGGGGCTTTGGCCGGCGCAGGTCTGGATGTGTATGAACATGGTTCCGAAGCGAACCCGGATCTGCGCGCCATGCCGAATGTGGTGATGCTGCCGCATATGGGCTCGGCCACCGAAGAGGGCCGGGTTGAGATGGGTGAAAAAGTCATCATCAACGTGAAAACCTTTGCGGATGGCCACCGTCCGCCGGATCTGGTGCTGCAAGCGCTGGACTGATCTTGCTGGACTGATCTGGCCTTTCCAAAAATCAATGAGTGCTGAAACGGGGTGACAGGAAACTGTCGCCCCGTTTTCACTTGATGTGCCCCGGTTCGCGTGCCTATCTCACGCACAGATTGCATTTCTGCGGAGTGATTTGATGACGCGTGTTTTTCCTGCCGTTGTGACGGCAACCCTGGCTATGGTGCAGCCGGCTTTTGCAACCGATACCCTTGATGGCATCTGGAAATCCGAAGGCTACGGCTTCTGGCTGAGCCTTGCGGGCGATCAGGCACAGCTGCATCAGGTCACCGCGGCGGGCTGCGTTGAAATGGCTGAAATTGGCGCGATGCACCGCGACGGTCTGACCGCGGATTTGCATGACATCGTCGTCAGCGGCGCGGGGGCGCTGCTGGGGCCCCTGCAGGGCGGACTGGCCTTACAGGGCGACATTCTGCTGCTGGATCTGGCCAAGACCAATCACATCCCCTTCACCCGGCAAGAGGCCTTGCCTGCCAGCTGCGATACGCCGCTGAGCACGGATGCCCTGGCCAGTTTTGACATGCTCTGGCACGGGTTTCAGGAACATTACGCCTATTTCGACTTGCGCGGTGTGGATTGGGATCAGATGCGTGCAACCTACCGGCCGCATGTCACAGCCGAGACGGATCCGGAAACCCTGCTCAACATCTTCATCCAGATGCTGGGGCCGCTGCGCGATGGTCATGTGTCGCTGATCACCCCTGAGGGTCAGATCGCCGATGATGTGTTGCCCGACTGGGCCGAGGGCCTCGGCGCGCAGGGCATGGTGGATGTCATGCGAAACGCCTTTGCGCTGCATGTGCCCGAGGACAGCAGGCCCGCGGATTCTATGGGGCTGGGGATGACGGCGGATGGCTTAGGTTACATGACGCTGATCAATTTTGATGAGGCGCTGGTGGCAGGTGATCTGTCGATGGCGTCGATCATGGGGGACTTCCTGGCCAACCATCCCGACATGAAGGCCCTGGTGATCGACACCCGGGTCAATTTCGGCGGCAGCGATCTGGCGGGCTATGCCCTGGCGGCGCAGTTGACCCAAAAACCAGTGGAAATTGGCAGCAAAGCCGTCTGGCAAGACGGACACTGGCTGGCAGACACCGCGCTGCGGATTGAGCCGGGGCAAGAAGGGGCGATCTGGGATGGGCCTGTCTATCTGCTGACCAGCGGCGTGACGATATCCGCCGCAGAAACCTTTGCCCTCGCGTTGTCGCATTTTGACAATGTGACTGTGGTGGGCACCCCCAGCAATGGCATCCTGTCTGACATGTCCTTTCTGGCCCTGCCAAACGGCTGGGCAGCGTCCCTGTCAAACGAGCGTTACCTGAACGCAGCCGGGCAGAATTTCGAAGGGCAGGGCGTGCCGGTGGACATCGCGGCGCCGGTCATTCCTGAGGAAATCGCCAATGGCCGGGATCGCGCTTATGTAGCGGTGCTGGAGCATCTGGCCCGGAATTAAACCCGGACCAGACAAGAAGTGGCGTCAGGGCCTTCACGCCCCGGCGTCATGTTTGATGAAGGTGCCTTTGTTCAATTCATCAAAGGCCTGCATCAGCTCGGCTTGTGTGTTCATCACAATGGGGCCGTGCCAGGCCACAGGCTCCTGAATGGGGCGCCCTGTCATCAAAAGGAAGCGCAGCCCCTCATCGCCGGCCTGCACGGTGATTTCATCGCCGGAACCAAAGCGCACCAGCGTCCGGTTGCCGCTTTGATCGCGGAAGGCCAGTTCCTGCCCCTGATATTCCTTCTCCACCTGAATACCGATGGGATCGGAGGCATCGCGGAACCGGCCCGATCCGGCAAAGACATAGGCCAGCGCATTGGCGCGGGTGTCGACCTTGAATGTCTTGCGCCGACCCGCAGGGACCGAGATATCCAGCAACATCGGGTTGGCAGCGATGCCATCCACCGGGCTTTTCTTGCCCCAGAACGATCCGATCAGCACCTTCACAACGGTGCCGTCATCATCCACCTCCACTGGCAGATCACTGGCACCGATGTCCTGATACCGCGGTGTGGTCATTTTCAGATCACGCGGCAGATTGGCCCAGAGCTGAAACCCATGCATTTGCCCCTTGGCATCCCCCATCGGCATTTCCTGATGCACAATGCCAGAGCCTGCGGTCATCCACTGGATGGAGCCAGGGCCAAGAATGCCCTTGTTGCCCAGGCTGTCGGCATGTTCCACCTCCCCCTCAAGGACATAGGTGATGGTTTCAATGCCGCGATGCGGGTGCCAGGGGAAGCCTTTGGAATACAGCCGCGGATCATCATTGCGGAAGTCATCCATCATCAGGAAAGGGTCGGTCAGGCTGGGATCATCAAAGCCAAAAACGCGGTGCAAATGCACGCCGGCGCCTTCCATGGCGGGCTGGGACTTCGAGGTGGCTACAACGGGTCTGAAGGTCATGGGCTGTCTCCTTAGCTTTGCCAAGGATATGGCCCTGATGCGCCGGGTGACAAATCCCCGTTTCTCCACCGAGTCTGTGCGTTAATGCGCAGGTCAATTGTGCGCCTGCGGCGCGCTGGATCTCTCGGCCCTTGTGGGGCCTCGGGGGGCCTCCGGCGGGAGTATTTAGGGAACGATGAAAGGGCGGTTCATCTTGCCGAAAATACTCCGGGGAGGCCGATGTAGTCGGGCGGGGCAGCGCCCCATGCGCCGCTGATTGGGTTTACTTGTATGTGTGTTCCGGTCCGGGGAAGGCGCGGGTTTTGACCTCATCAGCGTAGTCTGACACGGCGCGGTCAATGGCGGGGCCCAGATCGCCATATTGTTTAACAAACTTCGGTGTCCAGGCGTTGAGGCCCAGCATGTCCTCCAGCACCAGGATCTGACCGTCACATTCGGCAGAGGCGCCGATGCCGATGGTTGGGATCGCGACCTGTTTGGTGATCTTGGCCGCCAGCGGCTCCACCATGCCTTCGAGCACCAGCGCGAAGGCGCCTGCCTCGGTCACGGCTGCAGCGTCAGCTTCGTGCTGGGGCCAGCTGTCTTCTTCGCGGCCTTGGGTTTTGAACCCGCCCATGACGTGGCTGGACTGCGGGGTCAGGCCGATATGGGCCATCACCGGAATGCCACGTTCGGTGAGAAAGCGGATGGTTTCGGCCATGCGGGCACCGCCCTCCAGTTTCACCGCGCCGCAGCCGGTTTCCTTCATGATGCGGGCGGCGTTTCGGAAGGCGACGGCGGGGCTTTCCTCGTAGGTGCCAAAGGGCATATCGACCACCACCAGTGCTTTCTGGGTGCCGCGCACCACCGCCTTGCCATGCATGATCATCAGATCGAGCGGCACACCGACGGTGCTTTCCATGCCGTGCATCACCATCCCCAGGCTGTCACCAACCAGGATGAAATCGGCGTATTTGTCGACAATCGCCGCCGTATGGGCGTGATAGGAAGTGAGGGAGACAATCGGTTCGCCGCCTTTGCGGGCGCTGATCTGCGGGACGGTGGTGCGGCGAATAGGGGTTTGGCTGCTCATGGCTGGATCACCTTTTGATCGATCAGGAGGATATCTGAAAACTGCACCGACAGCATCACCGCCAGCGGCTGGGTAAGGGGGCCTTCGACCGGCTCCAATGTGTCGGGTGTAACCGTGTCGAGGCCCTTGAGGCTGGCGCGTGGCTCAGAGGCGATGATCGCCTCAATCAAAGCGCGGATCGCCGCGACGCTGGTGCCGGTCTGGGCCAGATCCGCGGCGGCGTTCAGTGCTTTGCTCAACACAACCGCAGCGGCGCGGTCAGCATCGGTGAGGCGTGCGTTGCGCGACGACATGGCCAGCCCATCGGCCTCGCGCCGGGTGGGGCCGCCAAGGATCGTGACGGGCACATGCAGATCCGCGACCATGCGTTTGATGACCTGCAGTTGCTGGTAGTCCTTTTCGCCAAACACAGCGACATCGGGCTGCACGATATTGAACAGACGCGTCACCACGGAAGTCACGCCGCGAAAATGGCCGGGACGGACCGCGCCGTGCAGGATATTGGCCAGGCGGGTGGTTTCGACGATGGTTTCATGGCCCGGCGGGTAGATCGTTTCCACCTCGGGCAGGAACACCACGTCGACGCCGGCCGCTTGCAGCATCGCCAGATCGCGGGCTTCATTTCGGGGGTAGTTTTGCAGGTCTGTGTCTTCACCGAATTGGGTGGGATTGACGAAAATAGACACTGCGACAAAATCTGTCACCTCACGGGCGAGGGTCACCAACGACATATGCCCGTCGTGCAAGGCGCCCATGGTCGGCACAAATCCCAACCGCTTGCCGCCGGTTTTCAGCGCGGCAACGGCGGCGCGGGTTTCTTCGACTGTGCGGCAGATCTTCACGCCACGCCCCCCTTTGATCCTCTCCAATCTCCCCCGATTGGATTTACCGTATATTTACGGTGCTTGCTGCGGCGCGGCAAGGGGGCGGACGTTACGTCGCATTTTGCAATTGGGTTTCGCAATGGGGATCGCTGCCTGTTTGCGACCGCACTTTGCAAGCGCGTGTCGGTTTCGCACGATCAGAGGTCGGCTGGGTCAGGCGCGGCTTGCCAGAACGCGGCATGATCGCGGAAAATCAAATTGCACAGCTGTGTCCATCGGAGGGGCCCGCCTATGAAAACCCAAGTCAAAGCTCTTGTTGTCGGCGGTGGCGCCGTTGGCACCTCGATCGCCTATCACCTGGCCAAGGCCGGGTGGGATGACGTTATGCTGATCGAACGCGATGAGCTGACTTCGGGGTCGACCTGGCACGCTGCGGGCCTGTTGCCGCTGTTCAACATGTCCTATGCCACCACCCACATTCACCAGTATTCGGTGGATTTCTACAAGACGCTGGAGGAAGAGACCGGGCTGAACGCCGGTTTTGCCGTGGTGGGCAACCTGCGGATGGCGCAGACGCAGGAGCGGATGGATGAGTATATGCTTTACGCCTCCACCGCCGAGACCTGTGGCGTGAAATACGAATGGCTGAGCCCCGATCAGATCAAGGAACGCTGGCCGCTGATTGAGACCTCTGATCTGAAGGGCGCGATCTATCACACTGAAGATGGCTACATTAACCCGGCTGACGTGACACAGGCGATGGCCAAAGGCGCCCGTCAGCGCGGGGTGGAGATCCACCGCAAGATGCAGGCCGATGATTTTCATTGGACCGGCACCCATTGGGAGGTCACCTGCACCAAGATGGTGGAAAAGGGTGGCAACCTGGTGGAATCCGACGAAAAGGTTGTGATCACCGCAGAACACGTCGTAACCGCTTCGGGCAACCACGCGCAGCGCACCGCCAAGATGCTGGGCATCAAGATGCCGGCGATCCCGGTGGAACACACCTTCATCGTGATGGATCAGGATCCTGAGCTGGTCAAATGGCGCGAAGCGGGCAATGCCGAACACCCCGTTGTGCGTGATGCGGATGCGCAGTCCTACGCCCGTGAGGAACGGGGCGGCTGGATTCTGGGTATCTATGAGAAAGACGCGCCAGCTCGGTTTGAACACGGTGTGCCCGATAGCTTCCGCGCCGATCTGTTCCCGCTGGATCTGGACCGGATTGCCGAACAGTACATGAAGATGACCGAACGGGTGCCGTCCTGCGCGGAATCCGGCCTGAAAGACGATTTCAACGGCCCGATCTGCTACACCCCGGATGGCAACCCGCTGGTGGGTCCGGCTCCGGGCCTGCGAAACATGTGGCTGGCCGAAGGTTTCAGCTTCGGGATCACCGCGGCGGGCGGCACCGGCTATTACCTCGCCCAGATGATGGTGGACGGGGAGGCTGAGATCGACATGGCCTCGCTTGACCCGAAACGCTACTCCTCCAACTGGATGACCACCGAATTTGCCGCGCGCAAAAACGAAGAGTGCTATGAGCACGTCTACATCCTGCACCACCCGGATGAGGAGCGCCCTGCTGCCCGGCCTTTGCGGACTTCGCCGGCCTATGATCGTCAGAAAGAACGCGGCGCGCAGTTTGGCTGGGTCAACGGCTGGGAACGTCCGAACTACTACGGCCCGCTCAATGCGCCAGAAAACTTCGATGAGGAAAGCCGCAGCTTCCGCCGTGGCAAATGGTGGCAATATGCCGTGGAAGAGGCCAAAGCGATCCGCGAAGGTGTGGGCCTGATCGACGCCACCGCCTTCACCAAACATGTGGTCAAAGGCCCCGGTGCCACCCAGTTCCTGGACTGGTTCACCTGTAACAAACTGCCGAAGATCGGCCGCATTAACCTGACTTATGCGCTGACCAGCCACGGCACCACCCGCACTGAATACACCATCGTGCGCAATGGCGAGAATAACTATTACCTCGTCTCCGCAGGGGCCTGGACGGAATATGACGCCGATTTCCTGCGCAAAGCGGCCGAAGACAAGATGGAAGAGTTCGGCTACATTGAGATCCAGGATGTCACCACCCAGTGGGGCGTTTTCGCCATCGCAGGCCCCAAGGCCCGCGACGTGCTGAAAGAAGTAATCGTCGATGCAGACCCCGAAACCGCGCTCAGTAACAAGCGGTTCCCCTGGCTGTCGGCGCGCCAGATCGAACTGGGCATGTGTCCGGTGAATGCGATCCGTGTGGCCTACACGGGTGAACTGGGTTGGGAGCTGCATCACCCGATTGAGATGCAGAACTACCTGTTCGACCTGCTGGAAAAAGCCGGTGAGAAGCACGGTATGAAACTGGTGGGCGCGCGGGCGCAAAACTGGCTGCGTCAGGAAAAATCCTACCGCGCCTTCGGCACCGAGTTGGGGCGTGATGCGACGCCTGCTGAGGCTGATCTGCCGCGCTTCATCGATCTGGAAAAAGACTTCCACGGCAAAGAGGCGATGCTGGAAAAAGGTGTGCGGGTGAAATGCTGCACCCTGCTGATCGACGGGCCAGAGGATGCCGACCCTTGGGGCCGCGAGGCGCTTTACGCCGAGGATGGCACCCGCGTTGGGCGCCTGACCTCGGGCGGCTATTCGGTGGCCTTTGAGAAATCGATCGGCATGGGCTACGTCACGCCGGAACTGGCGGTGGAAGGCACCAAGCTGAAGGTGAAAATTCAGGATAAGCTGTGGGATGCCACGGTCACCTGTGACAGCCCCTATGATCCAAAAAACGAAACCATCCGGGTCAACGGCTGATAAAGAAAGGGCGCCATGCGGCGCCCTTTTTCATTTTCGGTGATGTCTTCGTCAGAACATGTCACGCGGCAGTTCCGAAAAGATCTGATTGCCGCCGTCGCGCAGGATCACAATCTCTTCCAGACGGACCCCAAACTTGCCGTTGATGTAGATCCCCGGCTCGATTGAGAAGACATTGCCCGCCTCCAGCACATGATCAGAGCCACCGCTGATATAGGGCGGTTCATGCACATCGATCCCCAGACCGTGGCCGGTGCGATGCAGGAACTGCGGGCCGTAGCCTGCGTCGGTGATCACATCGCGGGCGGCCTTGTCGATATCGCCCGCAGTAGCCCCGGGTTTGGCGGCGGCCAGAGCGGCCTGCACCGCAGCCTCCACGGTGTCGAAGACCTCCTTATAGGCCGCATCGGGTGTGCCGAAGAAGCCGCAGCGCGTCATGTCCGAGGGATAGCCGTTCAACCGGCAGCCGGTGTCGATCAGCACGGCCATACCGTCGCTGAGGGTGGCGTCGCTCGTGTGGTGATGCGGGAAGGCGCCATTGGCGCCAAAGCCGACGATGGTGAATTCGGGCGTGGCGCCATGCGCCTTGTAGTGATCGCGAATGACGTTTTGCACATCGCGCTCGCTCATCCCGGCTTTCAGGCTGGCAAAGGCGGCTTTTACGGCCTCATCATTCAGCAGATGCGCGGCTTTGATGGCGTCGTATTCCGCGTCATCTTTCATTGCGCGCAACCGGCCCACCGTATCTTCGGTGAAGCGGCGGCTGGGGCTGTCCATGGCATCCAGCAGACGCAGGGCAAAATCCGCCCGCATCGTTTCGTCCAGCACCACGCTGAGGCCGGCGCTTGTGGCACCGCATGCCTCTAGCAGACGGTCAAGCGCCGCTGCCGGACCTTCGGCATCGGACCAGGGTTCAAACGGAAGATCCGTCGCCTGCCGGGCAGCATCCGCGTTCAGCGCGGGCATCAGGAAACCGGCGTGGCTCTGGCTGACAAGCAGCATCACCGGGCGTTCATCGCCATGCGGGTTCACGCCGGACAGCCACATCATATGGCTCGACGGCCCCAGCGCGACCAGATCGGTGTTGGTTTCTGCCATGCGGGCCCGCAGGCGGGCGAGGCGGTCATCATAAAGGCTCATCAGATTGTCCTCTTGAGCGAAATGGAAAAAGGGCCGCAAGGGTTTCCCCAAGCGACCCTGCCGACGGGGAGCTTATGTCGGTTAGTCTTTGTCTACCAGACGGTAGAACACAAAGTCAGAGGTGGCGCCGTTCACGTAGCCGCTGACATTTGTGTCCATAGCAACCTGATAGGCGGCCTGGAACATGATGACGATGGGCGATTCCTTCTGAACCTCGGCCTGCAGATCGCGGTAGATCTCCAGACGTTTTGCCGGATCGCTTTCGGTCAGTGCCATCTTGGTCTTCTTGTTCAGCTCATCCGGCACCGCCCAGGCATTGCGCCAGGTGGTGGTCGCCGCATAGGAGCCGTCCGAGTTGTCGGAGTTATAGGCAAAGGCCTTGGCGTTGGAATGCGGATCCATGAAGTCCGGGCCCCAATAGAGCAGCATCGCCTCATGGGTGCGTTCGCGGTATTTGGTGATCACCTGGCTGCCGGTGCCGGGCAGGATTTCAAAGGAAATGCCCGCATCAGCAAAGCTGGCCTGTAGCGACTGCGCCATATCGGTGAAAGGTGCTGCGTTGATCACATCCAGTTCCACCTTGATCGGTGTTTCGATGCCCGCTTCGGCCAGGATGGCCTTGGCTTTGGCAGGATCATAGCTGAACGGAGTCTCATCGTAGGAGCCGGGGAAGCCTTTGGGCCAGAAGGCCTGGTGCACTTCCATCTGACCTTTGATGATCGAGTTGGTCATGCCTTTGTAGTCAACCAGGTAGCGCGCGGCCTCCCAAACGGCGGGGTCGGTCAGGCTGTCGGTTTTCTGGTTGAACGACAGGAAGTGTACCGCTGCCTGCGGGAAGGTATCCACTTTGATTGCGCTGGCGTCGAGGCCGGCGATCTGATCCGGGGTCAGGTTACGGGCCAGATCGATGTCACCGCTTTCCAGCATCAGCTCCTGCGTGGCGCTCTCGGCGACGTGGCGGATGATGACGCTGTCCATCTTGGGGGCGCCTTTGAAGTAGTCGCCATGGGCCGACATCCGCACCAGCTGTGCCGGGCGGTAGGCGTCCAGTTTGAACGGGCCAGAACCCGCAGCGTTTGCGTTCAGCCAGGCGTTGCCCATGTCGCCGTCAACTTCGTTGGCCATGACGGTTTTCATGTCCACGATCGAGGCCGGGCGCGCCGCCAGAACGTTCAGAACAAACGCCGGTGAGAAGTCACCTTCGTATTTCACGGTGACCACATTGCCTTCGGCGGTGACCATCTGGTCCACATTTTCCGGGGTCCAGCCCAGCTGGGCCAGAATGAAGGCCGGGGTCAAGTTCAGCTTGATCACACGACCCAGCGAATAAACCACATCAGCCGGGGTGACCGGGTTGCCGGAATGGAAGGTGGCATCTTCGCGGATGGTGAAGGTGATGGTGCGGCTTGCTGCATCCATCTGCCAGTCGCTGGCGATGCCGGCGGCCAGTACGGTCGGGTCTTCAGCGTCATATTGCACCAGACGGTCATACATGTTGGTGACCAGCTCGCCCGAGGTGAACTCATAGGCCTGAGCCGGGTCTATGGCGACGATGTCGTCAATGTTCTGCGCCACAATCAGCGCATTGGGTGGCGTGTCAGCCAGGGCAGCGCCAGCCATCGGCATCGCCATGACCGAAGCCAAAAGGGCAGACTTCAACAGTTTCATGTCTTTCTCCTCCAGGGTGTTCGTTATGTTTTGTTGGCGCCTGAGGCCGCGAAGGTGCTGCGGCATCAGGGCGGGCTTATTCAGGGTTTGGCGTCGCTGGTTGCCAGTTCCGGCAGGTCCATGCGTGATTTGCCTTTCAGGACGCTCAAGGTGCCGGTCCATAGGATCCGGGCATCGCGGGCGGTGGGGTTGGACCAGGCGTGGGGCGTCTGGCCGCTGTAATGCAGGCTGTCGCCGGCGCGCAGGCGGAAGGTCTGGCCGTCCAGCATCTGCTCAATTTCGCCGTCCAGCACATAGATGATTTCTTCGCCCTCATGGCTGACCACTTCTGATGCGAACCCTGCGGGCACATGCAGGATGTAGCTTTGCAGCTCGGCACCGGGGAATTCGGCATTCAGCGCCTCATAGGTGGTGTCAGACCCCGGCACATTGAACCGCGGCCGGGTGTCGTGGCGGGTCAGCGCGTCAGAGGGTTTCGGGGTCGCCACGAAATATTCCAGATCAACCTCCAGCGCGGCGGCGATCTGCGCCAGCGTGCCCAGCGTCGGTGTGGCATTGTCGCGTTCCACCTGGCTGAGATAGCCCACCGACAGCCCCGCCGAATTGCACAGCGCCTGCAGGGTCAGCCCCATCTGTTTGCGCCGCTTGCGGATCAACGCACCCAGCTTGGGGCCGGTTTTCGCGGCTTTGCTGCCCGGCGCCTGAGGTGTCGCTTGTGGGGTCGCTTTTGGGTCTTGCTCTGCCATGGGGTCCTCCGTCTCGACTCAGAGGTTAGTAAAAAAATTTTTGTGATGCAAAAATTTTTTGCCAAACTTTGCAAAGAACTTTATGGACGGCGCAGAAAATGATGCATCCTGCAGGGCAGGGCGTGCCCGTCGACAAGACAGATCAGAGGAGAGAACCTCTTGTCCAACAATGGAAATTCCAAAAGTAAGCTGCTGAGCCTGCTGACGGGAATCGCCGGTTTCGCCTTTGTGGTGGTGCTGACGTTTCTTGGCCTGCTTGCGATCACTTTCTTTATTGGTCGCGTGGTGCCAATCGATCCGGTGCTTTCGGTGGTCGGTGATCGCGCCACGCAGGAACAATATGATGCGGCGCGCATTGCGATGGGGCTGGATCAGCCCCTGTGGCGGCAGTTTCTGACCTATGTGACAGATGTGGCGCGCGGTGATTTCGGCATGTCGATTTCCACCAACCGCCCGGTGGCTGAGGATCTGGCCCGCGTCTTTCCCGCCACGCTGGAGATGGCCACCCTGGGAATCATCATCGGTGTTGTGCTGGGGGTGCCGACCGGTGTTTGGGCGGCTGCCAAACAGGGCACCTGGGTGGATCAGATCATCCGTGTCTTTGCGCTGCTCGGCTATTCGGTGCCGGCCTTCTGGCTGGGTCTGGTGGGGCTGGCGGTGTTTTACGCAGGCCTTGGCTGGGTCGCGGGACCGGGCCGGGTGGATATCTATTACGAGGGCCTGGTCGATCCAGTTTCAGGCGTTTTGCTGATCGATGTGCTGCTCATTGGCGACACCGAGGTGTTCTGGAACGCCCTGTCGCATTTGGTGCTGCCGTCGCTGATCCTTGGCTTCTTCAGCCTTGCCTATATCGCGCGGATGACCCGTAGTTTCATGCTGGACCAGCTGGGGCAGGAGTTCATCACCACCGCCCGTGTCAAGGGCGTTTCGGAATGGAAGGTGATCTGGTCCCACGGGTTCAAACCGATCCGGGTGCCACTGATCACCGTGATCGGCCTGTCTTATGCGGCGCTGCTTGAAGGCTCCGTCATGATTGAGACGGTGTTCAGCTGGCCGGGCATTGGCAACTACCTGACCCACGCGCTGCTGAACGCGGATATGAATGCCGTGCTGGGCGCCACGCTGGTGATCGGGGCTGTGTTCATCTTCATCAACAAAATCTCGGACGTGCTTTACCGCGTCCTCGACCCGCGGAGCAAATCATGACGACGATTGACTGGCTTCTCGCTGACTCGCCTACGTCACGGCTGCAGGCCAATGCCGGGCGGGCCTATCGCATGCTGCGTGCCCTGATGCGCAACCCGCTGGCGGTGATCGGCGGGATCATCATCCTGACCCTGATCTTTGCCGCGGCCTTCGCCCCCTGGATCGCACCGGAAAGCCCGCTGGGCCAAAATCTGGAGGCCCGCCTGCTGCCGCCATCGGCCGAACATTGGATGGGCACGGATGAGTTGGGTCGCGATATCTTCAGCCGGGTGGTCTATGGCGCCCGTATCACACTGGTGATCGTGGCGCTGGTCGCGCTGATTTCCGCGCCGCTGGGCCTGATCATCGGGGCGGTTTCGGGCTACTTTGGTGGCTGGACCGATAAGGTGCTGATGGGGCTGACTGATGTGTTCCTGTCGATGCCCAAGCTGATCCTTGCGCTGGCTTTTGTGGCCGCGCTGGGGCCGGGTATTGAAAACGCGATCATCGCGATTGCCATCACCGCATGGCCGGCCTATGCGCGGATAGCGCGGGCGGAAACGCTGACCTTCCGCAATTCCGAGTTCATCGCCGCCACCCGCCTTCTGGGGGCCTCCCACAGCCGGATCATCGTGCAGCATGTGCTGCCGCTGTGTACCTCATCGATGATCATCCGGGTGACGCTGGATATGGCCGGGATCATTCTGACCGCGGCTGGGCTTGGCTTCCTTGGCCTTGGGGCGCAGCCGCCACTGCCGGAATGGGGGGCGATGATTTCCCGCGGTCGGACCTTTATTCTGGATCAATGGTGGGTGGCCACAATGCCGGGCTTTGCCATCATCCTGGTCAGCCTTGGCTTCTGTTTCTTGGGCGACGGGCTGCGCGATGTGCTGGACCCGAAACAGGGGGGCAAATCATGACTGCGACAAAACCTTTGTTGGATGTTGAAAATCTGCGCGTCAGCTTCCCCACACCGACAGGACCGGTGGAGGTTGTGAAAGGTCTGAACCTGAGCCTTGGCCGGGAACGCCTTGGGATTGTTGGAGAAAGTGGATCGGGCAAGTCGATGACCGGCCGTGCCATCCTGCGTCTGATCCGCAAACCCGGCAAGATGACCGCGGATCGGCTGGCCTTCGACGGGGTTGAGCTGCAGGGGTTGAGCGAACGCAAGATGCGTGATCTGCGCGGGGCGCGGATTTCGATGATCATGCAGGACCCAAAGTTTTCGCTCAATCCGGTGATGACTATCGGCTACCAGATTGCCGAAGCGCTGAAAGCCCATGAAAACCTCAGCCGGCGCGACGTGCAGGCGCGGGTGATTGAGATGCTGCAGGCGGTGCGCATTAACGATCCTGAACAGGTGGCGCAGATGTACCCGCATCAGGTCTCGGGCGGGATGGGGCAGCGGATCATGATCGCCATGATGCTGATCCCACGGCCCGATCTGCTGATCGCGGATGAACCTACCTCGGCCTTGGATGTGTCGGTGCAGGGGCAGGTGCTGGATCTGATTGATGAGCTGGTGCGTGAAAAGGGCATGGGGCTGATCCTGATCAGCCATGACCTCAATCTGGTGGCGCGTTATTGCGACCGGATCATGGTGATGCACGCGGGCCAGGTGGTGGAAACCTGCGCGGCCAAGGATCTGCATAAAGCGCAGCATCCTTACACACGTGGCCTGCTGGCGGCGGTGCCACAAATGAAAGAAACCCGTGAGGTTCTGCCCGTGCTGGACCGCAGCCAATGGGGGGGCACTTGAGATGGGTAATCCGGCTATACTGCTGAAAGATCTGGATATTTCCTATGGCTCCACCAAGGTGGTGCGCGATGTGAACCTGTCTGTCGCCGAAGGCGAAAGCTTTGCACTTGTTGGCGAAAGCGGTTCGGGCAAATCAACGGTGTTGAAGGCCATCGCCGGGCTTGCGCCCGATTGGACCGGTCAGATATCGGTGCTGGGCCAGCCGCGCGGCCACGGGCCGGACAGCGGGTTTGCCAAGACCTGTCAGATGGTGTTTCAGGATCCCTATGGCTCCCTCCATCCGCGCAAAGTGGTGGATGCCGTGCTGCGGGAACCGCTGAAAGTGCACGGGCTGGGCAACCGCGATGCCCGCATTGCTGAGGTGCTGAATGCCGTTGGGCTGGACCAGCGCTTCCGCTTCCGGTTTCCGCATCAGCTGTCCGGTGGTCAGCGTCAACGGGTGGCGATTGCCCGCGCGCTGATGCTGGAACCCAAGGTGATGCTGCTGGATGAGCCGACCTCCGCCCTGGATGTTTCGGTGCAGGCGGAAATCCTGAACCTGTTGAAACGCCTGCGCGCTGAACAGGGGCTGACCTATCTGATGGTCACCCACAACCTGCCTGTGGTCAGCTTCATGTGTGACCGTATGGCTGTGATGAACAAAGGTGAGATTGTCGAAATTGCGGATGCAAAACAATTGCATAGCGGCGACTTCTCACATGACTATACCCGTGAACTCTATGCCGCCAGCGGCGCAGAGGCCGTATGAAGGACGTGAAATGAGTACCCCTGAGATCACCGCAGCCCTTGCGACATTTACCGAAAACCTCAGCAGAGCGACCACTGAGGCCGAAGCCTATGACGCCCTGTCCGCGCTGACAGCCGCGACCGTTGGGGTGAAGCTGTTTACCATTATGACCGTGGATATGGAGGCGCTGCTGGCCCGGCGCGCCTATACCAACCGGCCGAATGCCTACCCAACATCGGGCACCAAGCCGATCGTTTTTGATGACTGGTTTCAATCGGTCCACAAACGGCATGAGACGTTTGTTGCCAACACCTTAGAGGATATTTCTAAAGTGTTCGGTGATTATGAGCTGATCGGGGAACTGGGCTGCGGTTCGGTGGTGAACCTGCCGATCCTCAACAAGGGGGAGCTGATCGCGACGATCAATATCCTGCACGAAGAGCAGTTCTACACACCGCAAAAGGTTGCACTGGCGCAAGAGGTCTTGACCCTGCCGGCTTTGGCCGCGCTGGCCTTGGCGCGACAGCTGTAACTTGGGTCAGATCGCCCCACGTGGGGTGCGGCGTCTGATCAAAAGGGACCCCGGTGCATCACGCTGAAGCATTCCGGGTTTTGGGACACAAAGCTGACCCCTGTTGAGATTTTCCTCGGCAGGGGTTTGATTTTTAATGAGAAAATTTGATAAGCGATCAGCAGCTTTGTGGGAGTTTTGTCCCGGAGCAACATATCGCAGAAAAATGAAATCGAGACTTTGGTTTTGCAACTTTTGGCCAATGTCTCTGTTGGCTCGTGGAGGCCGTCTTGTCAGAACGAAAGAGGAAAAAGGGCTCTCTCGTGGTCAAGTTTATTCCACAACTCTCGTTGGAGGTAGTGTATCCTCCAGCCGGATCAAAAATCAACCTCAATACCTGTGCCGATCCCGATTGCGGCAACTATGGTGTTGGGCCGGATTTCTCCATCCCAGTCTTCAAAGGGCCGAACGCGGCACAGCGAAAACTCGTCGCATCCACCAAAATTCCTGCGCTCGTCAGTGGGGCCGGAAACTACACGCTCAGCGCTGATGACAGGAACCAACGTGTTTCCCAAGCCTTCGAATACAAGGATGATCCAGCGCAATGGGACGATGGCCGGCAATTGATTTGCCATCACAAGAAGAGAAACCGCACTTGCGAGATTTCATTCAACCTTCTGTCCAATTCACACTTCGAGGAAGAGTTCGACCGCTTAGAAACCCAAAGCGGGAAGCTTGAGGGGCCGGTTTGTGGGAATTGTGGGACACGATACTTGGAGCACCCGGAGGAGTTCATCTTCAACGGCACTCATGGCAAGATACCTGTCGGAGGGAACCGCAGAAAACCGAAACCTGCCGCGTTTCGGATCATCCATCAGCCCTGCAAGGGAAAGCCTGGAGCGAGACTGTCGGTTTCTCTCGATCACCAGAACCAGAAAAATCAACACGACAATGTTCGCCTGCTGCGTGCGCTGGTCAATGACGCCAGCATCGTCGGCTTGCGCAGGTTGTTGGCAGACCCCGACACTGGAAAGCTCTGCGGCGTCAGTCGCGTATACAATCGAATTTTCTGGCTGGAAAAGACTTTGCTTGCATTTGAGCGCGCCAAGCTCAGAGAATGGAAGGCCAAGCAGGAGGCCGCAGGAGAGTTCCGTCATATGCGCGTTGCGCATGATGACATAATGATCAATGTCAATTGGGAGAGCCGCGAGGACAAGCGTCTGACAGGCCTTCAATGCTCGGTCAGCGCTGACATTCGTTCGGGGTATGTGTTTAGGATGGATGCCAACTTCGATCCGCGGGTGGATCCGGTCCAGTTCTTTGAAGAAAACTACATGTCTGAAGACGGAGAGTTGAAAAATCTCCGCAAAGAGTATGTCCAGAAGTCAGGGAAGACTTTCACGGCGCCACTCCTACATTTTCAGCGGCCAAGCGGTCGCTTTGACGAAGCAGCATTGTTTGCCAGCGCAGAAAGCCAATGGCGCGTGTTTTCGAGCCGGGTTCTGAAGTCCTTTGAAGCTGACCCGAACAACATCACTCCTATCCCAGACGGCGTTCAGGAAAAGCTGCGGCACTCTCTGGAGAGGCGGCAGCTGTTGGACGAAATCCGCAATGGGTATTTTTGCTTCCAAGAGACCAATCGTGATTTTCGCGGCAGTTTCAACGGAATTATGGTGAAGAGAACTTACACCAAGGCTGCGCATCTTGCTTGCCTTCGAGATATGCTGCCATCTGGGAAAATAACCCTCGTTGGTGAGCAGGAGGCAACGATGACCCGGGTTGTTCCACATGTCTTTCGAGACATGATAAATGAAGATCTCTTCGTATCCGTCCGGTGTCCCCGCTCTGACGGCGTGATGGAGTGCCTGCTAGATGTCCACCATCGATAGTGGACATCTTGAGGTGAGCGATGGCGGGCAAGAAAGGCCAGAAGAAGCGGGTTTGGTCGGACGAAGAGAAGCGGTCGATTTGCACGCAGGCGGGGGTTCCTGGGGTCTCGGTTGCGCAGGTTGCCCGGCGCTACGCGATGAACACCAACCTGATCCACAAA
>NZ_CYSB01000039.1 GCF_001458255.1 Thalassovita autumnalis | reverse complement strand
CACCATCGCTCTCGCCGCACTCGTTATTTACTGGCTATGAGTCCTGAGCCTAGGGCGTGTGTGAAGCGATGGAATTTACAGTCTAATCTGGGGCATATTCGCTCGCGAAATTTTATTGCGTGGACGCCCATCAATACCCATGTGGTAGTTTTCCACGATTTTGTTCGCCCTATCAACGGATAAAACGGCCGCCGTCCAAGCTGCATCGCGCAATGGGCCCGAGCCACTTTCGTGATAGGAGCACATTAAGTTGCGTGACACTTCTGTTTTTGGTCTGCCCGCATTCCGAACCTGTTTTTGGGTCGAAGGGGTGAAACGCCCCCCCGGCGCGGTTAAAGCCAGCGCAGGTTGGCGCGCGCGTCGCATTGCTGTTGCAGCTGATGTGAAAAACCTTATGGCGACCTTGGCCCTAACCTGTGCCGCAACGCTGTTTCTTTCCCAATCCGGTGCGGCGCAGAATTTGCTCAACGATGGTGGATTTGACGGTGCCGCGTCACCCACGATGGGTAACAATCACAATGATCAACTGCCCGATTGGCGCTTTGCTGCGGTTATTGATCCCTCGGTGATTTTCAAGAACGCCAATAATCTGGTCAGGGTCGATGGGCCGGGTGGTTTCGACTATGTCGATTTTACCGGTGATGCGCTGGGGCCGGAATCCGATGCATCGGGTGCAGGTGCCAACACGCCGCAGTTCTATATCGACAGCAGTGTGCGCGGTACTTTGGGCTGGCAGTATTTCACACCCAGTTGTTCAGGCATCGCAACGGGTCAGATTTTCATGTCCAACCGTGAGGGGCACGGGATTGGCACGGGTACGCTATCTGGGCCTTCGGCACCTCCGCCGCCTGCCAATGGCGGCGACTATCAGACGGCAGGTGGTCTTTCGATTGTGCCAGTGAATACGCAGTTGGCGCAGTTCCCGGGCGGTCCTGCGCAGGTGCCTCTCGCGCAGCAGCAAACCGTGCTTGATCTTGCCGCGGCCCATGACGCGGCCAAGCTGCGCATTGTTCTGGGGGCGGGGCCGTCCCGTAACTATCCTTGGACGCCCTTCTCCGTGCAGGTGCCCGTGCAAGCGGGGCTGGACTATGCCTTTGTCGCGGAACTGGGGCACAGCGTGAATATGGATGAGGCCTCGGTCACACTTGACTGTGATCCCGATCTGCCTGTCATCAACCCGCAGGATGTCGTGCTGTCCAAATCCTGTGAGTTGGAGGAGGCTCACACTCACAACGGTATTTTGGGGCAACGTTGGGCATGTCAGGTGGATGTGGCGACACCGTCTGCGCCATTTGCAGGCGATATCACCTTGCACGATGTTTTTACCAATACCCCTTTGGTCAATGGGCTGATCTTGCTTGGTGAATCCCTGAGTGGCAATGGCACATGTTTTCAAGGCGACTGTCTGATTTCGGGTGCAAATTTCGATCCTTCCGGCACTGAAAGCTTCGCCTTCGATGTTTTTGTCGAAGCCGTGGCTGAGGCCGATGTCTATCCCCTTGAAAACTGTGTTTCTGGGGCGCTTGACGACGGTTCGGGCAATCTGCAGCCGCTTGCACCGCATTGCACGACTGGGCAGTGGATACCGCGGTCCCAGGTGGTCAAAACCTGTGACCCGATCCCTGCACATGCAACCGCACCCTATACGATGAACTGTTCCATCGAGGTGACGGCCAGCGGCCTTGTGGGTGGGACATATGTTTCGGTCATGGACGCCTTTGCAGCGCAGCCGCCCAGCATCGCTACGGTTTCACCCAGCTTCATGAATGTGACCTCAACCGAAAACTGGAACTGTATCGATCATGCGCTGAACACGCCCAGTTCCATCGGGATTTGCGAACTGCCTGCCGAGGATCTGATGGTGGCTGGCGGCACCTCCACGTTGGAGATTTCTTTCCAGTTCACAGTGGATCAGGCACCCACACAGGTTGCGAATTGCCGCTTTACCGATATTCATACTGGCAGCTATTTGGACCAACTCAACACGCAGCGCAGCCCGTTGCGTTCACCGATCCAAAGCGGCCAGGGCCAGAACCCTGGTTGGCCGCAGATGCCTGACGGCTGTGTCTATATGGATGTCCCCGCGCCGCAGTTGGACACGAAGGTTGATGTCAAGATTGCCAAGGATTGCGATCAGCCGACGCTGACCAATCTAAATGGCACATGGGGTTATCTGTGGCAGTGCGAGGCCGAGGTAGAGGTCGCCCCCGCCCCCTTTGCGGGCGAGGTGAGCTTCACCGACGACGGCTCACAGATTTCTCTCGGCACGTCTGAATTTGTCTCGGTCTCTGATCCGAACAACTGTCAGGGCATTGGGACTGATATCCTCGCGTGTACTTATGATGGTGCGACATTCTCCTCACCTCATTTTGTGCAATATGACCTGTTCACGCCCTACGTTCCGACCGACGAGGAAATTCAGTGGAGGAACTGTATTCGCGGATCAGCCGTAACACCCGCAGGCACATTCCCTTCGGTTCCCATGTGCACAGGGCGGGTCATAAAGCCGTCGGATGTGCCGGTGTTTGATCCTGTCAAGGAGATCACGCTTGAAAAGGTCTGCAAGGACCAGGGCCGTGAGATGATGCATGATGGCCAGATGGGCCTGGGATGGGACTGTCAGATCATCGTGGCCGCTGTGCCTGCGCCTTTTGCCGGTAGCTTTACCTTCACGGAGGATGCGACCAGCATCACCGGCAGCACGGGGCAGATCATTGGGATTGACCAACCGCTGCCTGCGCACTGGGCCTGTGCCCCCAATGTGCCAACACCGTCCACTGACTGCACCATCGCGGGGGCGAGCTTTGATCCCAGTGGTACGGAAACTGTCGGCTTCACCCTCTTCGCCCCCAACACAGGCGAACCCGTCAAGTGGAAGAACTGTGTCAGCGGCGTCTATACGCCAGCAGACAAAGGTGACACGGGCGGCACGCCTTTCGAGGTCAAAGGCAACTGTGAAACCATCACCTGGAAACCGCCTGTGGTCAGCACACCGCCGACCTTCTCGCTCAAGAAATCCTGCCGTGGCCCCTTTGATCAAGGGCCGGATGGCCAGAGCTATTCCTGCACGATTTCCGTCACGCAGACGGGTGGAGATCCCATTACCCAGCCCCTTACGCTGAACGAGTTGTTTACATCGACGACGACGGGTCAACCCGCTTCGCAGTTCATGATCGGGTTGCAAGGTTCACCCGGCTGGGCCTGCGATATGCCAACGGCGAGCTGCACGATCCAGCCTGCGGATTTCAATGGCACCACAGGCCACCAGATCGGGGCGTTTTTCCTGATCCCCAATGGGACCCTTGCCGAGCAGGACTTTGAGAATTGCGCCACCCTGATGATGGACGATGCTGAAGTAGCCGCAGCGCCATGTGTTGCTCTCGACGAGCCGCACGGTGATCCCGCATTCGAGGTCCAGAAAGAATGCAAGCCACTGGGGGAACGTCAGGTCATGGGGCCCAGCACCTGGTTCCAGCCGTGGTCCTGTACCCTGACGGTCACGTCCAATGGCGTGCCGTTCACGGATCCACTGTGGATCGATGATAACATGCTCTACGGCCCTCATGACGGCAGTCAATCGGTGGTTTCTGTGTCCTCAAACGACCCGTGGCAGTGTTCGCCAGCGCCTTATGGACCAAATGGGAACCAGCCTGTTTGCGGCATTCAGGGCAGTCAGTTTCCCCATACCACATCGACACTCAACGTGACGCTGAACCTTTTTGGCG
Source organism: Thalassovita autumnalis (assembly GCF_001458255.1). GTDB lineage: Bacteria > Pseudomonadota > Alphaproteobacteria > Rhodobacterales > Rhodobacteraceae > Thalassobius > Thalassobius autumnalis. The sequence continues at coordinate 203,377 of NZ_CYSB01000039.1, read as the reverse complement.
GTGCGGCGGATCAGTTCGGTGCCGAGAATTGTGTGGCGTTGAGCATGGGGCAGGCCCCGAGTAGCGATCCGGCAGACACGATCGCAGGGGATTGTTTTGAAATCATCCCCACACCCGAACCGAAGGAGCCGCAGATCGATCTGGTGAAAACCTGCGAAGCTGCGACCCAGACGGGAACAGGCCTGTGGACGGTGGAATGTCTGTTAACCATCACGGGGCAAAACCTGCCCAACGGCCAGCAATTCCGCGTGACGGATGAATTGATGTCCTCAAACACCCAAAACGCGACCTTTGGCACCATAAACACAGGGACCAATACCTGCGGCGGTGGCACGATTGCGGGGGGCACCATGGCGGGCTGTGACCTGACCACGGATATGATCAACAATAACGGTGGCACGCTGACCCTGCCCTACACGGGTATTTATCAAGGGCCAGCCGGACGGCCGCTGAGCGGGCCACGGGCCCAGAACTGTGCCTTTGTCGATGTGCCGGGCCTTGGTCTGCATGGCCCGCAGGGGGGCAACGGGAAATCCTGTGTTCCGATTGAGTTCAAGGTTTCGGTCACAGGGGCGGGCAATGTCCTGACTGACCCCGAAGTGCCCGGAGGCAGCACCCCTGATGTGGGTGGGCCTGTCGTGACGGGCGAACCGATTGAGGCAACAGGCGGCGTTATTGGGTCTTTCCCAAGTTTCCCCTCCCAGACCTATGTCACAAAAACCTGTGATCCACTGGTGTTTGCCAGCGGTGCGCAAACCGCAACGGCGCACTGCAATATCGAAATCGGATTTCCAGCGAACAGTGGGGAGTTGATTTACGAGTTCTTCGATTTCGCGCGCGTCGCTGGAGCTTCCTGGATGGACATCGTTCAGGGGCCGATGCCGCCTCTGACCGGATTGCCGCAGCTGGGTTGTGCGCCAGATCTCACCAGTTCTTTCCCCTCAAAAACAGAGTGCACAGGGCCATCGCTTGCCCAGATGAGTGCGGGGGGCGTCTTCAATCTTGACTGGAGCGCGGAACTGACGCGTCCGGTTCCGGGGCGCGAAGCCTATGAAAACTGTGTGGTTGTGCGTACCTCCGTCAATGGCACCCCCAATGGCAGCTATGGAAACTGTCACGCCTTTGAGGTCACGATTGATGGTCAAAAGGCGCAGGATTCCAGCCCATCCCCGATGCCCAAACCTGCGCCCCTGCAGGAACCTAAGCTGAGTACGCGCAAGGTTCAGACCTCGGACTGTGTGCCGAACCGCAATACCCAGCGCTATAGCTGTGGATTCCAGATTGTGGTGGCCAACGAGGGCACCGCGCCTTTCAACGGGCCGCTGGTGGTGACCGATACCTTCGGAAGCCCTTACGCGCAGGCTATCACGCAGACTTCAGCAGGGGGCTGGTCTTGTGCGCAGCCTGTTGCGGGCTCAGTGTCCTGTGAACACGCGGGCTTAACGTTGCCTGCCGGCTCTTTCGCTTACATCGATCTTGAAATGGAGGTGCAGGGGCTTGTGAACGGGGGGCAATGGGAAAACTGCGCCGCCGTTGGAATCCCGAATGACCGCAAGCAACGTGTGGCCGCGATTCAGCAGGTCATGAATGCCCGTGGCTTGGCGGCTGGGCCGGTGGACGGTTTGCCCGGCAAAAAGACATATGCCGCCCTGGCTGAGTTGCAAAAATCGCTTGGGTTGCGGGTGACCCGCGCGTTTGACGATGCGCTTTTTGTGGCTTTGGGGCTACCTTTGGCAAAACCGGGGCAGAAGGCCTGCGTCACCGCTGAGCTGCCACCGATGCCCAAGCCGCCGCTGCAATGTGATCGTGCCACGACGGTGCAAACGGGTGAGAGCTGCCAGTGCCGGTACGACAATATGCTGCGCCGCGATGCGACCTCTTGTCAGTGCAAAGGCGGCTTCGCCTTTGTCGCAGGGGAAGGCTGCGTCAAACAGGTGGTGGCGCCCAAGCCAGAACCAACACCGTCGCCGCTGCTGGAAACCCTAACTTGTGACAAGCGTTCGACACGATTGCGTGGTGATCAATGCGTCTGCCTGGATCCGAAAAACGCCGTAAAAACATCGGAAACGACCTGCGGATGCAAAAATGGCGGCCCAATGATCGGCGGCAAATGCCTGTCGATTGTCATTTCACCGAAGCCAGGAAAACCCGACACCGCAGACAATCCGGTGGGCACCACTGAGCCAGAAAAATGCAAAGTCCGCATCAATGGAATTTGGCTTAAATAACATGGCTTTGGCGTTTTGATATTTGATGACAATCGCCTGATATCGCCTGTCTGCGGGGGGTGAGGCAAAAGGTTTTCAGCCCGACGGGGTGTCGGGCTGAAATTTCGCAAACGCGATACTTTAAATTTGACCCATAAGGATAAACTGATGAAAAAATCTATGATTGCGACCGCTGTTCTTGCGACCTTTGCTTTTGCGCCTTCTAGCGCCTTCGCAAACTACTACAGCTATGAGCGCTGCATGAACAACGGCGGCAACTGGTTCACCTGCCTCGGCGCCCTGGCGTCAGATGATGGCTCGATTGTCAGCCCGGACATTAAAAACCAGTTCGGTTTTGCCAAGGAAGAAGGCAAAGATCGAATCATGGAATCTCTCAAAGCCCGTTCCAAAGTCTGCGACAGGCAAAAAGGGGACGCGCGCGTGAACTGCTATTCCAAAGGCCTGAAAGCGGATCTGCGCGTCGGAGCGGTTGCTAAACCGATGCCGGCCCAAGCATTGACTGGTGGCAAGAAAGAGTTCGCAGATAAGGTGCAGGATCACTTCCAGCACAGCCTGGACAATTGATCATGAAAACACTTACCGCCGCCCTTACGGCCGCCACGTTGATGATGAGCTTCGCCCACCCGATCTGGGCGCAGGGCGGGGATGATCCAATACCCGGCATTGATATCATCATCAAAGAGGATCCAAGTTTGGTTCCGGTCAAACCAATGACCTTTGACCAGGCCCAGATGAAACAGATCAATGCGCTGAAGGGGGATGATCGCCCGATCTATGCCCTGAAAGTGATCGCTGAGGAAATCGGCGCAGGCAAAGGTTTCGTGGCTGCAGGTGCGAAAGCGTTTGAAGACATCTGGTGCGGCCCTTGCAAAATGGCGGACGAACTGGCCGTCAAATTCCGCGCAGATGACGTGGCTTATCGCCTGACAGTACGGTTCAAAGCCGGCGCTGAGCTGTCTGAGAAAGTGAACTGAAATGTGCATAAGGGCGGCCTAGGAGCCGCCCTTATGTGCAACTATCAAATTACAACGAGAAGGCCTGCTCAGCGCGGGCCTTTTGCGTCAGAAAACACGTGTCACTGCAATCGGCAGCACCCGTTTACCACCATCGGCGCACCCGGCGCGTTCGGGACAGAGAGGGTGATCGACATGGGGTAAATATTGTCTGACATACCGTCCGAGCAGAGGCCCATGTTGACCTCGCCCGAATAGGGGGCTGCGTTGAAGCTGTAAGGATACCCTGTTGGTGTCGCAGAAAAGGTGGTTGCCCGCAAAGGTGCAGCCTGGGCGGCCTTACCCATCATCGTCATGCGTACCATATTGTCCGTGTCGAATGTCATGCGCCAAAAAGGTTCGGTTCCGATACATTCGGTTCCCAATTGGAAACCAGTCATATTGGTCGTTCCCCCGCCGCGCGACAGATAGTTCGCATGGGCAAACCCGATGGTTTGGCCAACCTGAACCTTGGCCCAATGGGCCGTGGCCATGCCCAGAACAGCCAGGGCAATCCCGTTTTGCGCCTGCGCGATCACCTGGCCGGATACCTGTGGCGCATTGCGGATGTTGAGGCTGTCGTCGGCGGCAACACCGCTGACGCTGAAAATCGCCGGCAGAGGCAAGCCGTCAGGTGCTGTCATTGGATCCCCTGCGGGCATGGGTTGTGGTGTGCCGGTCGGGTGTTGGGATGTGCCTGCCGATGTTCCTCCGTCGGCAACAGAATTCAGGTAACGGCGGCTGACCCATGCCATCTGACTGCCATAAGGGATCTGAGCCCATTTGCCATCATCTGAGATCTGAACCACATGGATCGTTATCCCATTTGGCAACACACCCAGACGCTCATGGCCTACACCCGGACCACTGCGCGCGACCAACCCGCCATCGGGATCGCCCGCTTTGATACCCGTCACCTGATGTGGACCCACCGACGTTGAGGAACCATCTGCACGGGTGATCGCGTCAAGGTATCGTGTTGAAACCCAGGCGATTTGTCCGCGGTAACGGATCTGTGCCCAGGTTCCCTGAAAGTTGTAGCCCTCAACATCGACAAGGCTGCCCTCTTGCAAATCGCCGATATCGGGTGAACTGGCGTTTGGCCCCGAGCGCACATTGAGCGTGTCGCCATCCGCGATGTTCACCACTTTCATCAGTTCCGCGTGCCCAGACGACACTTGAATGAGCGTGCAAAGGGTAATGGTTGAAACGACTGCGGCGGCCTGTCTGCGAATGCGCATGATGACTAATTCTCGTGTTGCTTGATACCGTGCTGCTTAGTGTAAAAACATCGCAGCACCGCCTCCACTACCACATGGTAGTGCTGGCCATCCCCCTGCGACAAAATACACTTACATTGGCAAGCTCAGGGTCTTCTTGCGTGTGAGGTCATGCACCCACCCACTGCAGCGCCCACCTTAAAATTGCCCTGGGGCGCATTGCAGGCAAACCAGACCTTCATCGCGCCAAGCCTCGACAACACTGCTCCGATCATCCACCACAATCCAGGGATCAAAACCATCGGCTTTCATTTGGGCCAGCAGTTCGCGTTTGACCTCTGGATCGGTTGCGGCGTCCGCCCCACTGGGCCGCAGATAGATTGCGTCAAAGGGGAGATCCTGCCTTTCTAGCCATGCGACCGTGTGGTCTGACCAGCCCTCAGGACGGCCAGAGCAGATCACGATCGTTTCCCCTGCCTCTTTCAGGCGCCTCAGCAGTTTCGCAACCGGGGCAATCGCATCAGCGGTGGCCATGGCTTCGTGGAACGCTTGCCATTGTTTTTCTTCGCCATGCACAAGATGGCCCAGCCGATCCGCATCAAATTGCGCCAAGGTCCCGTCGACGTCAAAAATTGCGCAGGGTTTCGGGGGTTGAGATGTCACGAGGTGCCTCCTGATGACCGGTGCCGGTCCAGTTGAAAAAAATGGGGGTCGCATTGGGCGGGCGTGTGCCGGTCGTGTCTTGCCCGGCAAGTATCCGGGCCGCACGGATCACGCCGGAATGACAGATCAAAATAGGCAGTTTATCGCCAGCGCGCCGACCGCAGTCCTGCAGGGCCGCTGCCACCCGATCAATCATTTCTGCCCAGTCTTCGCCCTGTTCGGGGCGTCCCGCCCGGGCGGGCAACTCCGCGATGGGGCGCCCTTCAAAAATGCCCCAGTCACGCTCGTGCGTATCGGCAACGATTTGAAAGTCCTGCGCGGGAAAGCCAAGGGTGCATGTTTCCACCGCACGCGCCATTGGGCTGCTGAACAGCTGATAGCGTGATGGCCAATGCCGCGCTGACAGGCTTTGGGCCTGGGCGCGGCCAACCTCAGTCAAAGGGACATCCAGACGACCTGCAATCAGACCATCGCGGTTGGCGGTGGTTTCGCCATGCCGGATGAGACAAAAGGATTTCGGGGGCAGTCGACCGATCACAGCTCAATACTCTCATGCATGAAGACCTCTGCGCCTAAGGCGTTTTCGACCATGTAATCTTCGGGGTAGGGACAAAAGGCGGGCGCAAAGCGTTTCGCCTGCAAACGCTGCAGCATTTTGATCTGATCTCCCAAAGGCGGATGCACGTTCCAGCGCTGGAAATATCCGCCGGGGACCGCGCAAATGCCGCGTGCGTGGGCTGTCATGTGACCTGTAAACACAACATGCGCGTCCCGTCCCAAACGGCCGCTTTCGCGCCATGCCCGGGCGTATCCCCAGGCCGCGCCACCATCGGCATTGGGCGTGTCACAAATCAAAAAGCGCGCATCGTCCTGATCATCACGCTCCAGCAGCGGTGCGATTTCCTGCGCGCGCGGGTTTAGGCCATCACTTGCCAAAGCGGCGCGCAGCGCAGACCGACACTCCGGGTCCAGAACCACGGCGTCCGGTCCAAACCGGTTCAGCAGGCGCAGTGCCATTTCGCCGGCGCGTCCGGACGGGGGCACGGGGAACAGGATTTGGCCGGGAAGACTGTCAATCAGTTGATCCAGGGCTTTCAGGCGATCTGCCTGGCTGATGCCATCCAGTTGATAGGAACAATCCAGAATGGCTGTTGCTGCGGGGGGCGGGCCGTCAAAGGCGAACCAGTTGGATTCCTCGGACCAGTCGCCGGAATAGAACAGGCCCTCCCCAATGTCGAAATGCATCCAGATGCCGCCAAGGGCGTGCCCGTTGCGCCCTGTTGTTAGGCGGATGCCGTTGATTTCGGTCACGCCCTGCTCTGGCAGAAGACGGACTTCTGCAGCAGGCGGGAGGGCTCTTGCCGTTTGCAAAGTTGTGTAGATGGGCAGTCCCACCTCAACCGCATAGGCCGCGCCACCGATATGGTCGATATGGTCATGGGTGATAAACACCGCATCCACACCGTTCAGCCACTTTGGATCGAAGTGTGCGTTGGCCTCAGGTCCATGGCCGCAGTCCAGCAGCCAGACCTGCCCATTTGCGCACAGCCGCATGCAGGCTGGCCCCTTGTCACCAATGCCGGATAGTATTCTGATGTTGTTCATTTATGCCTCCGCAAACGCCCAGGGTGCATCGATGGATACCCCCAGCTGAGTGCCCGCCGCGTATCGCTGTTGGCTTTCAGCGATCAGCGGCATTCCATTGGGCAATTGCAGCGTGAGACGGTAACGTCCCCCAAGGTAGGTGCTGCGCTTTACTTCTGATCGCAAATTCCCGGTTTCGGTAATGCGGATGTTTTCGGGCCGCAGGCAGATCAGATTGGGGCGCTGCGCGTCGGTCTGAATTGTGATCTGCGCTCCGTACAGCTGCGCCTGTGATTGCGTTCCTGCGTGTCGGACATCGTGGATGGGCAATACTGTCCCTTCGCCAACGAAATCAGCGACAAATCTGCTTCGCGGCTGGGTGTATAGGGTTTCGGGGGTGTCAAACTGGACGATCCTGCCCTCTGACATCACGGCAATACGATCCGCCATGGCCATCGCTTCGGTCTGATCATGGGTGACATAGACCATTGTCGCCCCCGTGCGGCTGTGGAAATCGGTGAAAACCTCCTGCATGGAGGCCCGCAGTGCCACATCCAGATTGGCAAGCGGTTCGTCCAGCAAAACCGCATCCGGGTCGGACACCAGACAGCGCGCCAGTGCCACCCGCTGGCGCTGTCCACCTGAGAGTTCAGACGGCATTCGCCCTGCAAGTTGCTGCAATCCAGTCGCCTGTAATGCGGCATCCGTCTGTCGGATCAGTTCAGCCTTGGGAAGGCCACGTACCTCCAACGGATAACAGACATTCCGGCGCACGGTCATATGCGGCCACAAGGCATAAGACTGGAAGACAAACCCGATGTTGCGCGCCTCTGGCGCAACGGACCGGCCTGTTTGCGCATTTGCCATTTCGGTGCTGCCAATTCTGATGGTGCCCGCCGTCGGCATTTCAAAGCCAGCCAAAAGGCGCAGCAACGTAGACTTGCCGCAGCCTGATGGACCAAGCAGAGCAATAAACTCTCCGTCCTGAATATCTGCAGAGATCGCATGCAGCGCAGGGATGCCGTCAAAGTGTTTTTCGACGGAGGTCAGGCTTATGTCTGCCAAGGGACAACTCCTTTGGGAAGGTGGCGCGCGGACAGCTGGATCACGCCCATCAGCGCCATGACCACCATCACGATTGTCATCGCTAGGGCTGAGGCCATGACCGTTTCGCCACTGTCATCAAGATTGAAAATCAACACGCCCAGCGTTTCGGTCCCCGAGGACCAAAGCAGGGCCGATACCGTCAGCTCGTTAAAGGCGGTTAGGAAAACCAGAATGGCCCCGGCTGCGGCTGACGGGGCCGTCAGGGGCAGGATAATAGAACGCAGGCGTTGAAACAGGCTGGCCCCAACGGATTGCGCGGCCTCGTTCATGGCCGGATCAAGCTGGCGAATGCTGGCTTGGACGGGGCGGAACATGATCGCCATGAACCGTGCCAGATAGGCCAGAAAGATAATCCAGATCGTTCCGTACAGCGTGGCATCGGTAAAGGGCAGGTTGATGAGCAGCAGGATCATCGCAATCGCAAGGACCACGCCGGGCAAAGCATAGGGGAGATCGACAAGGCTATCAAAAACCTGCCCAAGGCGGGTTGGGTTGCGTTCCATCAACCAGGCCAGAGGCAGGCAGATGGCGACCAGCACAAGCGCCGCGCCCATTGATAGGCTGAAAGAGTTTATGAAGGCGCGGCTTGTCGCGGGCTGGCGAAACAGTGCTTCGTGCCAGGACGATAAGGTGATCGTGTCAAGGCGCAGACCCACCCCATAGGCAGGCACAAGCGAAGTGGCCAGAAGCCCCAGCATCGGCAGGATCAGGATCATTGCAACAATCGACCACAGCGCCACCTCAATTGGCAGACGTGCCCGCCCAAGCGGAATGGCCAGTGGGCGAGAGGTTGAACCGACCAGATGAACGCGATGACGGGATTGGAAAAAACGCTGTGCAAGGATGCCGCAGATCGCCACGCACCCAATCAGCATCGCCAGCACCGCAACCTCGGCCAGCACGCTGGTGCCCAGACCGGCAAGTTTCTGGTAAATCAGGGTCGGCAAGGTTGCGTATCCTGCTGGTATCCCCAACATCGCGGGAATGCCAAAGTTTCCAAGGGCTGTGACAAAGGTGATCGCAATGCCTGCGGCAAGGCTGGGCAGGCACAGGGGCACAATGATCTGCCACCAGACGCGCAGCCCCTTGGCGCCACTGATCCGTGCCGCTTCGACGGTTTCCTGCGGGATTGCGCGCAGCCCGGCCCGAAGTGTTAGAAAAATGATTGACGTATGCTGCACACCCAGCAGCAAAATGATGCCCCCTGGTGAGTAGAGCGGCTGCGGCGCCCCCAGCGGCGGGGCCATGCCAAGCGTTTTCAGCAAGACCGAAGATGGACCCATGATCTGCGTCCAGGACAGCGCCGTAATCTGCGGCGGGATCATCATGGGGATCATCAGGCAAAACACCAGCGCCGCCTTGGCGCGCAGGTCTGTCAGGGCAACCAGAAAGGCAAATGTGGCGCCAATGAAAACAGAGACAAGCGTGCCGAACCCCGCTGTGATCAGTGAATGCACCAGCGCGCGACGGGTCGCATCTTCTGTCAGGACATTCCTCATCAAACCAAGGCTGAACTGGTCATCCTCTGTCACACCCTCGACGAACAGGCGCAGAACCGGCGCAAGGGTCAAGGTGATGGCAATCAGCAGGATAAGCGAAAGCAGCCGACCCTCTGATCGGCTGCCTCCTTTGGTATTGTGTGCAAGCATCAGTTGGCGCCAAAGATGTCGGCAAACTTGGCTTTGTTCGCTTCTGCATTTTTCAGAGCAACCGCCGGGTCAAAGGCCATCAGTTTGATGTTTTCGCGTGCCGGGAAACCTGCTGGAACCCCCATGTCGTTGCGCGCAGGGATGTAGCCCATGTCAAGCACCAGATCCTGACCTTCCTGGCTCAGCACGAAGTCGACAAATTTCTGTGCGCCGTCCACGTTCTTGGCCGACGAAAGAATTGCAACAGGCTCCGTCACATAAGAGACGCCCTCTTCTGGGAAGACGAACTCCACCGGGGAGCCGTCGGCCTTGTTCCGGATCGCAAGGAAATCAACAACCATGCCGTAGGGCTTTTCACCCGCAGCAACTGCTTTGAAGGTGCCGCCGTTGCCGCCTTTGGCACGGGCTTCGTTTGTGGCCAGATCTTCGTAGAAATTCCACCCCAGTGTTTCATCGCTGGTCAGTGTGGCCAGATGGATCAACGCCGCACCGGAATACAGTGGGGAAGGCATTGCGATCTGCCCTTTCAGGGAGGCGTCTTTCAGATCCTTCCAGGAACCGGGCGTCTTGGCCGCGCCGGTGTTGTAAACGATCCCGGTCGTGATCAGCTTGGTCGAGTGGTAGTACCCATCGGCACTGAACAGCGCGGGATCATAAGCGGAGGCTTCCGGGGATTGGTAGGCTGTCAGCAGACCTTCCTGCGCCATGCCTTCAAGAGTGACCGTGTCAGCAATCAGCAAAACATCAGGCTGTGGGTTGCCAGCTTCGATTTCAGCACGCAGGCGCGCCATCAGTTTGGTGGTGCCATCGCGCACCCATTCAACCTCGGTGCCGGGATTGGCGGCCATGAAGGCATCCACGGTCTTTTGCGCATCTGCGTTTGGTTGCGATGTATAAAGGGTCAGGGTGTCTGCAAAACTTGCAGAGGCGATGCAGGCAAGTGCTGCGGCAGAAAGAAGGGATTTCATCACGGTTCTCCGGAAAGCTGATCTTTCGAACGAAAGTCATTCGACGGCGCCTTTATTGGAGATTCGTGCAAAAATAATGTGACAGGACGCGATTTTCCTTCCCATATCGCGCAAAATATATGAAAATGGGAGTATATGACCCCTAATTCTTTCGAAAGAAAATGATGTCGCGTGATGCTCTGAGCCAAAGACGAGATAAGATCATTGCCCTGCTTTCGGAAGTGGAGGAACTGTCAGCGCAGGACCTTTCCCAAGAGCTGGGGGTGTCAGTTCAGACCATTCGGACAGATCTGCGCGATCTGGACGAAGCTGCACTGGTACAGCGCAAGAACGGGGCAGTGCGGCTCAGGCAGATGGAAAACATCGCCTATGCGCCCCGGCTTGATGCGTCGAGCATAGAAAAGCAACGGATTGCGCGGGTGGTGAAAACCTTGGTTGGTCACAATGCGCGGCTTGCCCTGGGGACCGGAACGACGGTTGAGCATTGCGCACGGGAACTGTCAGCGCTGCAAAACTTGTTTGTTGCGACAAATAACATTCATGCAGTCTTGGCATTGCAGCACGCGCCTGGTGTCGTTGTCGAAATGGCGGGTGGTACAGTGCGCCTGCGCGACCTTGATGTGGTCGGTCCGCTTAGCCGGAATTTTTTCACACGTTTTAGAATGGATTACGCCATCTTCAGCTGCGGGGGGCTGTCTGAAAGTGGCGCGGTCTTGGATTATAATTCTGATGAGGTTGCAGCCCGCAGCGCCATTGCCGCTTGCGCCAAGAAAAAGGTGCTCGTTGTCGACAGTGCAAAATTTGGGCGCGAACTCCCCTGTGTGATGCACAGGATTTGGGACTACGACATTGTCGTGACAGAGGCGGAGCTGGGTGCTGCGATCAAGAGTGAATGCGCAAGGTCTGGCTGCCAGATCATGTGCCCCTAGGCCTAGACATGGTAGCGGCCCCCGGTCAGCTGGTGTGAGCGATGGTCAGTTGGGGGCCTATTGAAGGGCGATTTGGCCGCTTCTTTGACATCCGTAATTCACAAAAGGGCGCCAGATTGCTCTGACGCCCTTGGATTGCGCGTGTGGCTGGGTGTCAGCCGGCGACGACGTTCTGTTTCTGCACGCCCAGGCCTGCGATGCCCAGTTCCATTTTGTCACCGGGTTTCAGGTAGGTTTCGGGTGTCTGGCCCATACCCACGCCCGGCGGGGTGCCGGTGGAGATCACATCGCCCGGCTGCAGTGACATGAACTGGCTGAGATGCGAGATCACGGTCGCCACGTCAAAGTGCATCGTCTGGGTCGAGCCATCCTGATAGCGGTGGCCGTTGACCTCCAGATACATCGCCAGATCCTGCGGATCAGCCACCTCATCCCGGGTCACCAGCCAGGGGCCGATAGGGCCGAAGGTGTCACAGCTTTTGCCTTTCACCCACTGGCCGGAGCGATGCAGCTGGAAGTCCCGTTCAGATAGGTCATTGACCACGCAGTAGCCCGCGACATGGTCCAGCGCGTCCTCTTTGCTGACGTATTTGGTGTGTTTGCCGATCACCACACCCAGTTCCACCTCCCAGTCGGATTTGACTGAGGTGCGGGGGATTTCAACGTCATCATTGGGGCCGCAGATCGCCAAGGTGGCTTTGAAGAAGATCACCGGTTCCTCAGGCAGTGCCATGCCGCTTTCTGCGGCGTGGTCGGCGTAGTTGAGGCCGATGCAAATGAACTTGCCCACCTGACCCACACAGGGGCCAAGGCGCGGATCGCCGTCAACCAGCGGCAGGGTGGCGGGGTCCAGATCCCGCAGTTTGGCAAGGCTTTCATCACTCAGCGCCTCACCTGCAACATCACTGATCACGCCGGACAGATCGCGCAGTGCGCCGTCCTGATCCAGCAGGCCGGGTTTTTCTGCGCCGGGGGCGCCATATCGCAGCAGTTTCATCTCTTTTTCTCCCTAAATCTTATACCGACCAGCCGCCGTCGATGGCGTGGGTCTGTCCTGTGGTGAAGGCACTATCATCGGAGGCGAGGTAAAGCGCCAGCGCGGCGATTTCCCCGGCGGTGCCGATGCGGCCCATGGGTTGGCGGGCGATGAAATCCTTCAGCGCCTGTTCGTAGTTGCCGGTGGCCCGTAGCCGGTCATGCATCGACGGGCTGTCAACGGTGCCGGGGCAGATCGCGTTGCAGCGGATGCCGCGGGTCACGTAATCCGCCGCGACCGATTTGGTCAGCCCGATGACCGCCCCCTTGGAGGCGCAATAGGCAAACCGGTTTGGCACCCCTTTGAGCGAGGAGGCCACCGAAGACATGTTGATGATCGAGCCGCCGCCATTCTCTAGCATCGCGGGCAGGGTCAGCTGGATTAGCCGGTACATGGCCTTGACGTTGAGGTCGAAGCTGAAGTCCCAGTCCTTTTCGTCACATTCCAAAATGGTGCCGCCTGCAACATATCCGGCGCAGTTGAACAACACATCCAGCGGCGGTAGATCAGCTGCGGCCTTGGCAACTGCGTCGGCGTCGGTCACATCCAGCTTCAGCGCGGTCACACCGTCGATTGCAGCCAGTTCGGCCAGCGATCCCTCATTAATGTCGCTGGCAATCACCTGTGCACCTTCGGCCACAAATAACTCCACCGTTGCGCGGCCAATGCCCTGGCCTGCCGCTGTGATCAGCGCGGTTTTGCCTTTCAAACGTGATCCCATATCACACCTCCTCTGGCAGCAGATCTGCTGCAATATTCTGGTAACACACAGGGCGCAGGAACCGGCGGATCGACAGGGTGCCGACCGAGGTTGCGCCAAAATTGGTCGATGCGGGGTAGGGACCGCCATGCACCATAGAGTCGCAGACCTCCACGCCGGTGGGGAAGCCATTGGCCAGGATGCGTCCTGCCTTGCGTTCCAATAGCGGCAGCAGCTGCGCTGCGCTGGCTTTGTCATCCGCGTCAAAATGCAGGGTGCAGGTCAACTGGCCCTCAATCTGGCGGGCGATGTCTTGCATCTGGGCGATGTCCTTGGCGCGTACGATGATGCCAAGGGGACCAAACACCTCTTCCTGCAGGTGGGGGGTGTTCAGCCAATCCTCGGCAGACACCGCATAGAGGTAGGGCGCCGCATTGCGCCCGGCGCAGGGCTGGCCCATCAGTTTTTCGACCGTGCCGCTGTTTTCAATGCGTGCGGTGCCCACGCGGTAGGCATCGGCAATCCCTGCGGTCAGCATGGTTTGCGTGTCCACTTCGCCAAGTGCGGTCAGCGCTGCCTGCTGGAATGTGGCAGCATGCTCATTGTCCAGAACCACCGCGATGCCGGGGTTGGTGCAGAACTGCCCCGCCCCCATCGAAAGCGATGCCGCCCAGCCTGCACCAAGCGCTTCGGCCCGGTTGGCCATGGCAGCAGGCAGCAGGAACATCGGATTGACCGAGCCCAGCTCACCGAAGAAGGGGATCGGTTCATCCCGTTGGGCGCAGAGGTCAAACAGCGCGCGGCCCCCGCCAAGGGAGCCGGTGAAGCCCACAGCACGGATCAGCGGGTGCTGCACCAGCCGGGTGCCAACATCACGTTTGCCCCCCTGAACCAGAGAGAAGATGCCGGGATGCAGACCCAGCGCCTTGATCGCCGCATCAATGGCTTGGGCCACAATCTCACCCGTGCCGGGATGGGCGGAGTGGCCTTTGACAACAACGGGACAGCCTGCGGCCAGCGCGGCGGCGGTGTCACCGCCCGCGGTGGAAAAGGCCAGCGGGAAGTTTGAGGCGCCAAAGACCGCAACCGGGCCCAGTGGGCGCTGGATCATACGCAACTCCGGGCGAGGCAGGGGCGCGCGATCGGGCAGGGCGTCATCATGACGGCGGTCAAGGTAATCACCCTGTTCGATATGATCGGCGAAGAGGCGCAGCTGACCGGTGGTGCGGCCCCGCTCGCCCTCCAGACGGGCAGCGGGCAGGCCGGTTTCCTGTGTGCCCACCTCGGTGATCTGGTCGCCACGGGCGTCAATCTCATCCGCGATGCGGCGCAGGAGGGTTGCGCGATCCTGACGGCTGGACCAGCCGAAGCTGATGAAGGCGTCTTCGGCGGCTTCAACCGCGGCATCCACATGCTGCGGGGTGCCGGCGGCGAACGCATGGCTGGGGCCATGGGCGGTTTCGGACGAAAACGTGGTCTCGCCGCTGACCCATTCGCCAGCGATCAGGTGTTTTCCGGTCAACATACTGCGTTTCCTCACAGAAGGCCGCGGGCGGCCAGATTGCGCATCAGATGAGAGGCCCCAAAGGTCCATTCAGGGCATTCGGTGGACAGGCGGACCGTATTGGTCAGGCTGCCCAGTTTTGGATTTGCGATGGTCACCACATCCCCCAGCTTATGGGTGAAGCCGCCACCTTTGGTGTCACGGTCCTGGGTTGGCGCGAAAAGCGTGCCGAGGAACAGCATCAACCCGTCGGGATACTGGTGGTGGCGACCAATGGTCTGGCGCACCAGATCGGCAGGATCGCGGCTGATCTGCGCCATTGAAGAATGCCCGTTCAGCACGAAACCATCTTCGCCGGTGACGGTCAGTGTCAGTTCGGCGCTGCGCACATCGTCCAGCGTGAAACTGTCATCAAACAGGCGGATCATCGGGCCGATCGCGCAGGAGGCATTGTTGTCTTTGGCCTTGCTGAGCAACAGGGCTGAACGCCCCTCAACATCGCGCAGGTTCACGTCATTGCCCAAGGTGGCGCCTTTGATGATGCCCTTTGAGGTGACGGCCAGAACCACCTCAGGCTCGGGGTTGTTCCAGGTGGAGATCGGGTGCAGCCCAACCTCGGCCCCTGCTCCGACAGAGGACAGGACCTGCGCCTTGGAAAACACCTCGGCGTCGGGGCCGATGCCAACCTCAAGATATTGCGACCACAGGCCTTCTTCGATCAGGGCCTGCTTGACCGCCTCTGCCTCGACTGAGCCGGGGGTGATGTTTGACAGGCTGTCACCGATCCGGGCGCCGATGCGGCCACGAATAGCGTCTGCCTTGGCAGGATCGCCTGCGGCCTGTTCTTCGATCACCCGTTCCACCATGGAGCCCGCGAAGGTGACGCCGCAGGCCTTTACCGCCTGCAGATCGCAGGGCGCCAGCCAAGCAAATTGCCCATCATGCGGCGCCACCGCTTTGCCCGGGGCATTGCGCAGATAACTGACCGCATCGTCCATTTCCAGAATGTCGCGCACGGTTGGGGCGGCTTTGCTGGTGATATCGGTGACTACACCCTCGCGCAGGGTCACGACGCAGGGGCCAACACCGGGGCGCTCAATTCGACCCAGCCAAAGGCCGTTGGGGTCAAGGTTCAGTGATTGCATGGGGTCAGGTCCTGATGTTGTAGGTCGTCATGGCATTGAGGCCAAAGATGGCGGCGCGATCTTCGGCGGACAGGTCGGTCAGCAAGGCCTCACTGGTGTCCATCCAGGTGTCATAGCTGGCGGCAAGGGTGCAGACCGGCCAGTCACTGCCCCAGATCAGCCGGCGGGGGCCGAAGGTCTGCAACAGGTGCTGCACGTAGGGTTCCAGATCTTTGAGGGCCCAGGGTGTGCCAGCTTCGGTCACCAGACCGGAGAGTTTGCAGCGGATGTTTTCCAGCGCGGCAAGCGCGGTCATATCAGCAGCCCACTCCGTGATCTGCCCTTTGGCAATCAGCGGCTTGGCGCCGTGATCGATGACAATCCGCATCTCCGGGTGGCGTTGCGCCAGCTGATGCAGTGCGGTCAGGTGCTGCGGCAGGGTGAGGGCGTCAAAAACCAGATCGTGGTGGATGAGCGCCTCGAACACCGGGGTGAACTGAGGGTTCAGCATCCAATCCACATCCGGGATGTCCTGGATCATCGGGCGAATGCCCAGCAGATACGGATCCTGCGCCAGTTGATTGAGCTGATCGACGGCGTCTGCTGCTTCAAAGTCGATCCAGCCGACAACCCCTTTGATAAAGGGGGTTTTATGGGCAAGGTCCAGCATGAAGCGGGTTTCGGCAACCGTCGGCGCGGCCTGAACCAGCAGGGTGCCGTCGATGTTCCATTTGCTGAGGATCGGCGACAGGTCATCGGGCAGGAAATCCCGGTAGATCGGCGCCAGTTCGGGCGTCAGCCAGCCATAGTCGCCACGGGCCAGCGCCCAGAAGTGTTGATGCGCGTCCAGCCTCATCCGATCACACCCTTTTTCAGGATGATGTTGCCGTAAAGCCGTGTTTCGCCCGTCTGCACAACCGCATAGGCCGTGGCGGCGCGATCGTAGAAGGCAAACCGCTCAAGGCTTTGGGTCGGCACGGGATTGTCGGCAACTTCTTGGATGATGGTGTTGAAATCCGCCACCGCTGCGGGCACGTCCTCCGTGGCGTCAACGACCTGCATGGTCAGGGCGGGATCCGCCACGTAGCGGTCCAGCGGCATGACCTGCAGCACAGCGCGCAGCATCTCACTGGCGCTGGATCCATCCGCGCGGATGCAGGCAGGGCCAAGGCTGCTGGCCGGGAAATTCGCATCGGCGATCACGATCTCATCGCCATGGCCCATCGCGCGCAGGGTCTTCAGCAGCTCGGGGGACAGGATCGGGTCGATGTTACGCAGCATCGGTCAACTCCGACGGTAGCGGCGCGTCTGGGCGGATCAACCCTTCGGCCCGCAGATCCTGCCACAGGGCGGTAGGGATCTGGCGTTCCATCAGCGCCGCGTTGGCCTGTACCTCGGCGGCGGAGACGGCACCGGGCACCACGGTTTTGATACAGGGGTGGCCCAGCACAAATTGCAGCGCGGCCGCGATCAGCGGGGTGTCATGGGCAGCGCAGACCGCCTCAATCCGGCGGACCCGTTCCATGATGTCTGGCGGGGCGTCGGCATAGTTATACTTGGCCCCCGGCACCGCGCCGGTGGCCAGAATGCCCGAGTTGTAGGGCCCTCCCAGAATGATCCCAACATCGCGTTTTTCACAAAGCGGCAGGAAGCTGTCGAGCGCCTCTTGCTCCAGCAGGGTGTAGCGCCCGGCCAGCAGGAAACCGTCAAAATCCCCAAGGCCCAGCAGGCGTTCGCAGACCTGCCATTCGTTGACGCCAGCGCCGATGGCCGCCACTTCGCCTGCATCGCGCAGCTCACTCAACGCGCGGTAGCCGCCGCCATCAAACAGCTCGCGCACCTTCGCGTCCGAGGCGTCCTGGCTGCCCTGACTGAAGGCGCAGACATCATGCACCAAGAGGATATCCACCGCATCCACGTCAAGGCGCGCTTTGCTTTCCTCATAGGAACGCATCACCCCGTCATAGCTGTAATCAAAAACGATCCGTTTCTGCGGCACGTTGACAAAGGCTTCGGGGGTGACCTCATGCGGTTCGCAATCCAGCAGCAACCGGCCCACTTTGGTTGAAAGCTGGATGTTTTCCCGGCCAAACCGTTGCAGGGCGGTGGCAAATCGCATCTCGGATCGGCCCAGCCCGTATTGCGGCGCAGTATCAAAGAAGCGGGCGCCGCAGTCATAGGCCGCTTGCAGCGCTGCCTGCGCATCCTGCTCTTCGACCTTGCGGTAGAGGTTGCCCAATGGGGCGCCGCCAAATCCCAACTGCGTCAAGGGGACAGGGCGCGATGTGCGCTGGTTCAAAAGTCGCAGTTTGGATGTGCTCATGTCAGGTCTCGATGGTCTTATTGCTTCTCAAACAGCTCTGGTTTTTCAGCTTGAAGAGCCGCGATACGCGGTAACAACTGGCCGATGTGGCGGTGCATTTCACGCTGTGCTGCCAGTTCGTCACGGTTGCGAATGGCGTTGAACAGGGCGCGGTGCTCTTCCAGCGTTTCGGCCACACGGCCGGGCGTTGGCAGCAGCAGAAGGCGCGCACGGGTTACCTGCAGTGACACGGTCTGTGCCACATCGGGCAGCCGCTGAAAGCCGGTGAACTCCATCAGCAGGTGGTGGAATTCTTCATCTGCCTGATAGAAGCCGGCAGTATCATCGTCATCGACCAGCAGCTCCTGCAGGCGCATGTTGCGGCTGAGTTTTTTCAGCTGATCGTCGGTGATGTCGCGGGCCACCTTGGCAACCGTTGCCACTTCCAGCGCTTCGCGCAGGAACACACCCTCGCGGATTTCGTCCATCGAAAAATAGGACACATGGGTGCCGGATTGGGGCACCACATCAACCAGCCCGTCATTGGCCAAACGGGCGATGGCTTCGGTCACCGGGGCGCGTGAAACACCAAGTTTCTCACAGATCGGCGCCTTTCTCACATTGGCGCCGGGCGGAAAGTCCAGCGCCAGAATGGCCTCTTTCATTGCCTGATACACCCGTTGGGCCAAGGAGCCCTCAAGGGTCGAGATATCAGCAAGCAAGGCCGCATCAATGTCGTTCGTATTATCCATACTGATACATCTATCATTCTAACATGTTAGTTGACAAGTGTTGTGTTGGCAGTTTAGCCAAAAAGGGTCGGTAAGAGAGAAAGCAATGCTGAAATTGGAAAAAGATAATAAATTACAGGGTTTTGGTGGGGATTCGGATCGTAAGGTCCTGCGGCTGAATCCGCAGGACAACGTGGTGATCGCCCTGCAAGACCTGCCGGCGAATGCAGAATTGGTGGGCTATGATTGCACCACCCAGAGCCCTGTTCCACGGGGACACAAAATCGCCTCGCAGCCGATCGCATCGGGCGCAAATATGGTGCGCTACGGTCAGATTATCGGTCAGGCCAAATGTGACATCCTGCCCGGCGCCCATGTCCACAGTGACAATCTGGGCATGGGGGATCACAAACAGGATTACGCCCACGCCAGCGCCGCCGTGCCGTTGGAGCCGATCACCGATGGCCGGACGTTCATGGGCTATCACCGTGCTGACGGCCGGGTGGGCACTCGCAACTACGTGGGCATCGTGACCACGGTGAATTGTTCGGGGTCTGTTGCGCGGTTCATCACAGAGGCTGCGGAGCGTGCTGGCCTGCTGGAGCAGTTTCCAAACATCGACGGGATTGTGCCAATTGTGCATGGCACCGGCTGCGGCATGTCGGGGGTGAATGAGGGGTATGAGACCCTGTTCCGCACCCTGTCGGGCTACGCGCAGCATCCCAATTTTGGCGGCATCCTGCTGGTCGGGCTGGGCTGCGAAGTGATGCAGTTACAGGATCTGGTGGGCGGTCAGCCGATCCGCCCGGACGGGATCCTGCGCTACATGACGATCCAGAACGAAGGCGGCACCCGTCGCACGATCGAACGTGGGCTGGAGCAGCTGCAGGGCATCCTTGCCGAGGCCAACAAAGCCGAACGCGCCCCGGCCCCGGTCAGCGAAATCACCGTCGGGATGCAATGTGGTGGCTCGGATGGCTATTCCGGCATCACGGCGAACCCGGCGCTGGGCTATGCCTCGGATCTGCTGGTGCGCCGCGGTGGCACCACGATCCTGTCGGAAACATCTGAAATCTACGGTGCTGAACACCTGCTGACCCGCCGCGCCGAAAATGCCGAGATCGGTGAAAAACTGATCGAACGTGTGGTCTGGTGGGAAGATTACTGTGCCCGCAACGGCGGCGAGATGGACAACAACCCAAGCCCAGGCAACAAGCGCGGCGGGTTGACCACCATTCTTGAGAAATCGCTGGGGGCTGTGGCCAAGGGCGGCATGGCGCCGTTGAGCGGGGTCTACAAGTTTGCGGAGAAGATTGACCGCAAGGGCTTTGTCTTCATGGACAGCCCCGGCTTTGACCCCTGTTCGGTGACCGGTCAGGTGGCCTCGGGGGCGAACCTGATTGTCTTTACCACCGGGCGCGGCTCGGTCTCGGGCTATCAGCCGACACCCTGCATCAAGCTGTCCACCAATTCTGAAATGTACGCCCGCCTGTCTGAGGACATGGACCTGAACTGCGGGGACATTGTGACCGACGGGATCAGCGTTGAGGCGAAGGGTGAGGAGCTTTTCGAACTGCTGATCCGCGTGGCCTCGGGGGAGAAAACCAAAAGTGAGGAGCTGGGATTTGGGGGCGTGGAATTCGTGCCCTGGCAAATTGGCGCGGTGATGTAGCGCCGCCGAACCGAAACGGACGTTCAAAGAAAGAAGGGAGGAGACATGTCTAAGCTGGTCGAGATGACGGGGATTGAAAAGTATTTCCCCGGCGTGCACGCGCTCAAAAGCGTGCAGTTCGATATTGCCCCTGGCGAGGTACATGCTCTGATGGGGGAAAATGGCGCGGGCAAGTCCACGCTGATGAAGATCCTTTCTGGGATCTATCAGCGCGACGGTGGTGATCTGATCATCGCAGGGCAAAGCGTCAATCCGACAACACCGGGGGAAGCACAGGATCTGGGCATCGGCATCATTCATCAGGAGTTGAGCCTGATGAACGACCTGACCGCCGCGCAGAATATTTTCATCGGCCGCGAGCCGCGCAAAAGCTTTGGCCGGCTGGATGAGGTGGCGCTGAACGCCAAGACGGCAGAAATCTTTGCCTCGATGAACCTGAACCTTGATCCCAAGGTGCTGGTTGGGTCGCTGACAATCGCCAAGCAGCAGATGGTGGAGATCGCCAAGGCGCTGTCGTTTCGCTCCAGGGTACTGATCATGGATGAGCCGACAGCGGCGCTGAACGACGCCGAGATTGCTGAGCTGTTTGCCATCATTCGACGCCTGAAATCCGAAGGTGTGGGGATTGTTTACATCAGCCACAAGATGGATGAGCTGAAACAGATCGCGGATCGGGTCACCGTGATGCGGGACGGCGAATATGTGGGCACGGTTGGTGCTGCGGAGACGCCGATCAGTCAAATCATCGCGATGATGGTGGGCCGTGAGGTCAATGAGAAGCCGCTGGAGGTGCCTGATCTGGGCGGCGCTGAGGTATCGCTGAAGGTTCAGGGCCTAAGCCGCGGTAAAGAGATCAAAGATGTCAGCTTCGCGGTGCAGCGTGGCGAGATCCTGGGTTTTGCAGGCCTGATGGGCGCGGGCCGGACGGAGGTGGCACGCGCCATCTTCGGGGCGGACCGTCGCGACGCCGGTGTCATTGAGGTGCATGGCGCGAAGGTTGATATTCAATCGCCCAGCGACGCGGTGAAGGCCGGGATCGGCTACCTGTCGGAGGATCGCAAACACTTCGGTCTGGCGACGGGCATGAATGTGCGGGACAACATCGCGCTGTCCTCGCTGGATCTGTTTGCCTCGCGTCAGGGGGTGCTGAATGAGGATAAGATGGCGGACACCGCCAAATTCTTCATCCATCAGCTTGGTATCCGCACCCCGTCGGACAGTCAGGAAGTTCGGCTGCTCTCAGGTGGCAATCAGCAGAAGGTTGTGATCGCCAAATGGCTGCTGCGCGACTGTGACATCCTGATCTTTGATGAGCCGACCCGGGGCATCGACATCGGGGCGAAATCGGAAATCTACAAACTGTTGGAAGAGCTGGCGTCAGAGGGCAAGACGATCATCGTCATCTCATCTGAACTGCCCGAAATCATGCGCCTCAGTCACCGGATCGCGGTGATGTGTGAGGGCCGTCTGACCGGCATCCTGCCCGGCGGCAAAGAAACAACCCAAGAAGACATCATGCAGCTGGCGACCCAACGGGATGCCGCCATGCGTGTAGCGGAGACAGTCTAATGAGCACCGTATCTGACGTGAAAGAAAAATCCCCACTGGCCAATCTGGGCGACAGTGGCGCCTATCAGAAGCTATTGGCCTTCGCCAGTTTGATCGCCTTGCTGATCGGTTTCTCGATCGCTTCGCCGAACTTCATGCAGACCTCAAACATGATCGCGATTCTGCAGGCGACCTCGGTCAACGGGGTGTTGGCGGTGGCGGCGACACTGGTGATCATCACCGGGGGCATCGATCTGTCGGTGGGCACGCTGATGACCTTCTGCGCGGTGATCGCCGGTGTCGTGCTGACCTACATGGGCATGCCGCTGCTGCTGGGTGTTGCCGCTGCAATTGGCGCAGGCGCGCTTTGCGGCCTGGCCTCGGGCACCTTTGTGGCTAAGATGAAGATCCCGCCGTTCATCGCCACCCTTGGCATGATGCTGATCCTGAAAGGCCTGTCGCTGGTCATCTCGGGCACCCGGCCGATCTATTTCAACGACACGCCGGGGTTTGACCAAATCTCGCGCGGGTCGCTGATCGGGGAAGTCATTCCGGCGCTGCCGATCCCGAACGGGGTGTTGATCCTGTTCCTGGTGGCCATTGCGGCCTCCTACATCCTCAGCCGTACAGTGCTGGGCCGCTACACCTTTGCCCTTGGCTCCAACGAAGAGGCTGTGCGCCTGTCCGGTGTGAACACTGACGCCTGGAAAATGCGCATTTACGCGCTGGCCGGCGGTATCTGCGGTATCGGCGGTATCCTGATCGCCTCGCGCCTGAACTCGGCACAGCCGGCCCTTGGTCTGGGCTATGAGCTGGAAGCGATTGCAGCGGTTGTGATCGGCGGCACCTCATTGTCGGGCGGCCGCGGCACCATCCTTGGCACCATCATCGGCGCCCTGATCATGGCGGTTCTGACCAATGGTCTGCGCGTCCTGTCAGTGGCGCAGGAATGGCAGACCGTGGTGACCGGCGCGATCATCATTCTGGCGGTTTATGCTGACATGGTGCGGCGCAAGAAATCGGGCTGAGGCCCGTGGGGTGGGATCCCTGACCCGCCCCAACCAACCAACGACAACGTGACATTAATTGGAGGAGTTACAAATGCTTACACGTCGTTTTATCCTGGGTGCCCTGAGCGCCGCAGCCCTGACCGCCCCTGCCTCAATGGCATCGGCCGCAGATGAGCTGTACATCCCGCTGGTCTCCAAAGGCTTCCAGCACCAGTTCTGGCAGGCGGTGAAATCCGGTGCTGAGCAGGCCGCCGAAGAGTACGGTGTGCGCATCACCTTCGAAGGCCCGGACAATGAAACCATGGTCGACCGTCAGATTGACATGCTGGCCGCCGCGCTGGCCAACAAGCCAGCCGCAATCGGTTTTGCCGCGCTGGACAGTCAGGCCGCTATTCCGCTGCTGCGTCAGGCCAATGAGGCCGGTATCCCTGTGATCGCTTTCGACAGCGGCGTTGACAGTGACATCCCGCTGGCCACTGCCACCACCGACAACGCGCTGGCGGCCGGCATGGCGGCTGATAAGATGGCCGAGCTGATCGGCGGCAAAGGTAAGGTTGCCGTTGTGGCGCACGACCAGACCAGCCGCACCGGCATCGACCGTCGCGATGGTTTTGTGAACCAGATCGAAGCGAACTACCCCGACATTGAGGTTGTGACCGTACAGTACGGTCAGGGCGACCACCTGAAATCCACCGAAGTGACCAAAGCCATCCTGACCGCCAACCCGGATCTGGACGGTATCTTCGGCACCAACGAAGGCTCGGCCATCGGCGTGGTGAACGGTGTGCAGGAACTGGGCACCAAAGATCTGGTCATCATCGGCTATGACAGCGGTAAAGCGCAGAAAGATGCGATCCGCAGCGGTCTGATGGCGGGCGCGATCACCCAGAACCCGGTGGGCATCGGCTATGAAACCGTGAAAGCAGCGGTGATGGCGCAGAAAGGTGAAACTGTCCCGGCGCTGATCGACACGGGCTTCTACTACTATGATGCCAGCAACATCGATGATCCGAAGGTTGCTGCGGTTCTTTACGACTAAGACCTGAAACCTCCCTGAATGGCCCGCCACTGGCGGGTCATTTCTTTTGGGGGACCTTTATGGCGCGTCGCGCCGGGGCACTTCCAAAAACCTGTGATTCTGTGGTTTCTACGGCCTGAAGTTGGCGCGCAGTTTGCGCTAGAGTGTTCTCGGAGCACTGTGCATAGGATTGCACAAGTCGCTGTGCCATGTGGTTGTGTTCATCAGGTCACAGAGGCCTAAAAGTAATTGCTGCAAGGCAACCTATTTAGGTTGATTGCGCCAAATCCCTCCCCTAAAACAAATAAAAACCTGCACTAAAGTACAGGCGAATACAAATTCAAGTGGTCGACATTGCGCCTACTCGCGCGGTTTACCTGAGGGAAATTAGGGCCAGAGGCAGGCCAGGGGGCAGAATTCATGAAGCAACAGTTTTTGCTGGGCGCCGTTGTGGCTGCGCTGACGCTATCGGGCTGTGCAAACTCAACCAGCAAGGCCACGCCAGAGCGGCTGGCGGCTTTGCGTGATGCGGGCCTGGATCAAAAGGCCGGTGAAAAACTGGATAAACGTCTGGCCAAGACACTGGCCCGGGGCCAGAAAAACGGGGACCTTGAGGGGCAGTTTGCCGACCTCGGTCAGGAAGAGGGCGCGGATCTGGCGACCCTTGTGGCGGCCGCACTGGAAAGAAACCCCCGGATTGGGGCGGCAGCACAGAATATCAATCTGGCCGACGCGCAGCGGATGAACGCCATCTTCGGCTACCTGCCGCAGGTCCGCTTTGTGCTGGATTACAGCAATATCCAGCAAAGCGTGATCGATAGTGACAACGAAGTGTTCCAGCTGGGTGAGGCGGAATATCCGGTTCAATCGATGCAGCTGCGTCTGGAGCAGCCGATCTTTGATCTGGCGCGGATCTTTGGCATTCAGCACGCGGGCAATGCGCGGTCACTGTCTGAGGTGGAATATATCCGCACCGTGCGTGATGTGTCTTATGAGGTGCTGGATACGTATCTGGTCGCCTCGCAGGCCCGCACCCGCTCGCAACTGCTGCGCCGTCGTATGGCGTTGATGTCGCGTCAGATCGACAGTCAGGATGTGCTGGATGAAACCGGTCTGGGCGATTTGGTGAAATCAGCCTCCCTCAGTTCAGAACGCTCAACATTGGCCGCCGAAGAGGCTATGGCCGCCGCCGAATATGCCGAAGCGCTGGGCACGCTGGCGCGTCTCACTGGCCAGCGGATCGATGAGGTGCCGCGCATCACCATGCCGCGTGGCCTTGTCGGGGCGGAGCGGAAGATGAGCGCGGATGACGCCGTGGCGCTGGGTCTGAAAGAAAACCCGTTGATGATGGCGGCAGCGCTGACGGCGGTTGGCGCTGAGTTGGAACGGCGCACTGCGATTGCCGATGATTTCTCGCCCGTGTTGATGGCCTATGCCTTCATGAAGCAGGAAGATCGCGCAGACAGCCGGTTTGGCGGTGGCTCTCTGACCGAGGACACCACCATGGGCATCAGCCTGACCATTCCGCTGTTTAACGCGGCAGGTGAAGGCTATGCGATGCTGCCGGCCACTGTGCAGGCGCGTGCGGCGACGCTGGATTACCATGCCCGTCAGCGTGAGTTGGAAACCAACATTCGCGCCACCCATCAGCGTATGGGTGAGCTGCGCAAGGCGCTGTCGCAATCGACCCGTGCCTCCAGCGCTGCGGCGCGGGCCTTCCGGACCGAAAAGCTGCGGTTTGACAATGGCCAGTCGGCTGAGATCGCCGTTGCCGCGCGGGAGTTGCGCTATGCGGTGACGCGGGAACGGGTGGCTTATTATCAGGTGGAATACATCCGGGCCTGGGCGCGTCTGCAGTATTTGGCGGGGGCAGATCTCAGCAAGGCTGAGCTGTGAGCGTGCGGGCGCACTGGGGGCTGCTGGCCTTATCGCTGACCGCAATGATCGCGGCTGGTCCGGCTCATGTGTTGGCCGATCAGCCTGTGCTGTCGAAAGAAGAGTTTGCCGCGCGCGCAGGTGCAGCGGCGCCTGCATTGCGGCAGATCAACTGCACCGTCAAACCGCTGCGCGTTGTCGAACTGGCCGCGCCCTCACAGGGCACGGTTGCCAAGGTGCATGTACGCCCCGGTGATCAGGTGAAGGTCGGCGATCTGCTGGTTGAGTTGGACACCACCATCCTGAAGGCCGAGTTGAACGTGGCCAAGGCACGGGCGGCGGATCTGACTGAGCTGAACGCCGCCAAGGTGCGCCGCGATGGGCTGGCGATCAAAGAGGCGCGGTTGGCCAAGGCCAGCGCGCAGCGTGCGGTTTCGGTATCGCAGCACGACGCGGCGGTGCTGGATCTGGCCCTGGCTGAGGCGGAGATCACACAGGTTGAACAGGCACTGGCGCTGGCCGCGCTGGAGGTTGAGCGGACCAAGACGATCCTGGACTCGATGCAGCTGCGCAGCCCGGTCGCGGGTGTGGTTGGCGAAAACCTGATCGATCCGGGCGAGGCCGCAGGGCAGGAGCCTGTGGCGACCCTTTATGTGAACCAGCCGCTGCGGGTTGAGGCCTTTGTGCCCTCGGCCCTGATCAGCAGCTTTGCCGCGCAGGATCGTTTTGACGCGGCGATCGGCACGCCTGTGGCGCAGCACAGCCTCAGCCTTGATTACATTTCGCCGGTTGCTGACCTGGCCTCAAACACCATCAGCGTTTTCTTTTTGCTGTCAGCCGACAGCGTGTTGCCCGGCAGCAAATGCCAGATCGATCTGGCTGCGGCACGGGTGCAGGAGTGATGAAGTTGCAAAAGACAAACCAAACCTTGCCTTTGAGCCTGCTAATGGCGGCCACCACATTGATGGCCCCGCAGGCCATGGCGCAGCAGGCGGGCAACGGGCAGCTGACCGTTGGGGTCAGCCATTCCACGCTTTACGGTTCCACCGCTGATATCAGCCTTTCGGGCGAAGATATCGCCGGCAGCGGCGTGGATGTGGAGCTGGAACATCGTCTGGGTGACGAAGGTCAGGGCAGCCGGGCCAGCATCACCAAGACCTGGGATCTGGGGCAAAGCGCGCTGGGCGCGGACAGCTGGGCCGCCATTGAGGTGAACGGCGCGCTGTCGGATTGGGATATCCGCCCCTATAGCGAAAGCCATATCGGGCTTGAGCTGCAGTTTGGCGCGGCATTGGGGCAGACCCTGTCCTGGCAGGGCAGCCTGTTCTGGCAGCGCGATGAGCTGGATGACCTCGACAGCGGCATTTCCCCGATCATCGCGGCGGATAGCGGTGAAAGCGAAGTGGCCGGTCTGACCCTGGGGCTACATTGGGACAGTGCGCGTGGGCGCGAACTCTTGCAGCCGGGCACCTCGGCGGCCTTGGGCGGCAAGCTTTCGGTGGCGCAGCAGGGGCGGCGGGATAGCCGGCACCTCTATGCCAGTTTCGAAACCACGCAGGCGCTGGCCGGTCGAACGGTCTGGCGGCTCAGCGCCAGCGGCGGGGCGGTGCGTGGCACGGGGGATGACGGCTATGTGCATATCCTCGACCGCGCCTTCCTTGGCGGCAAAGCGCCACGCGGCTTTGCCTCGGGCAGTGCTGGGCCGCGCGACACCAGCACCGGCGACGCGCTGGGCGGCACCAAATACCTGACCGGCAGCGCCGAGGTTCTGACCCCCGGCTGGCGAGACGACGTGGCGCTGGGTGTGTTTTACGATTTCGGCAGCACATGGGATCTGCCCGGCATTTCAGGTGTCGATGACAGCCGCCATTGGCGCAGCAGCGTTGGTGTCTCAGGACATTGGCAAAGCCGTTACGGCGATTTGTCCCTGTCCTGGGCGGCCCCGATCAACAGCCAAGACATTGATGAAGAACAGCGCCTGTCGCTGTCTTTGAACGCACGTTTTTAACTGGTCCCGAGTGAGTGGGTGACGCCTGTTTTTAGGCACGGAAGCATGGAGATTTCAGATGGGTCATAACAGCAAGATCACACGGACCAACGCGGTCAAGGTGGCACCCCTGTCGGTGGATCTGAAAACCGGGCTGCTTGAGCCGCGGGTGATGCTGGATGCAAATCTGGAATGGGATCTCAATGCTTCCTCCGCGTTGACCTCCGTGCTGGCAGGCATTGCGCAGTCCTTTGAGGATCAGTTCACCGCGGTCAGCAATGTGCTGGAGACCTTCACGGATCAGGCCGAGGATGCCTTTGCCGCGATCAGCCCGCTGTTGGAGACCAGCCAGGGCATTCTGGCGGGGGCCAATGACACTGAGGTGGTGGATCTGAACCCGGTGGTTGAGGTGGCAGACCGGATCACCAAGGCGATCACCGATCTGAAGGGCACCCTGCAAGAGGTCATCGATACCGCCACGTTTGACACGATGGCTGCCAATATCAACAGCGTGATCGGCGCCAATAAGGTCAGCGCGGCGGATCTGGGTGGGCTTTACACCTATGCGAATTTTGCCGATGGCACTGTGTCAGACGACATCGATACCTTCATTGCGGGGCTTGGCGTTTCGAATACGGCAACGGCGCGGGCGGCGTTTGATGACAATCTGGCTGCGGCCTTTGGTCTGGGCAGCAACGAAAACTTCGCTCTCACGCTGACGGATGTTGGGCCTGCCGACAATAAGCTGATCACCTTCACCCAGCAGAAGGACGGGCTGAACAACGACATCACCACCGCGGTGGATGTGGCGATTAACCTGCCTGAGGTCTTCACCGATATGACCTCCATGCTGCAGCAGGCCATTCCCGGTCTGACCCTGCCGATTGATATCCTGTCCGGTTCGGACAGCGGGGCGTTGATCTCCTTCGAGCTGCAAAGCATCGCGGTTTATGACGATCCGGCTGAGGGCAATGCGCTGACGCTGGATCAGGTTGGCCTCAACATTCACAACTTTGACTTCGCGCCGCTGGTACAGGTCGGCGGCGCAATTGATGCGGCGGTTGGGGCCGAAGCCTCGCTTGGCCTTTTGTCGCTGAATGTGACCGCGCTGAAACTGGCGACCTTTGGTGTTTATGCCGAAACCACATCCGGGTTTAACCTTGGCTTCCAAGCCGATTTCACCGCCGGCCCGGTGCCCAGTAACGAATGGTTTGGCCATGGTCACAGCCTGAGCGTTGAGGCGCGTATCCAGGAGGTCGGCAGCGATACTGCTGTGGCCTTTGGTGGGGTGGATCCGCACCGTCTGGCCGAAGTGGCCTTTGACGGGACGCTGGCCTTTGGGTCGGTTGATCAGAACTTCTCGGGTGTTGTGGGGTTCTCTTCGGTGTTGGACACCAACAGTGCCAGTGGGTTGGTGCAGGGGATCAGCGATACCGCAACGGCGGATTTTGATCTGACCCTGAACGGCGGTGTGGCGGATGTGTCGCCGGAACTGGCCGCAGCGATTGAAAACGCCATCGAAGGCTTGGCCGCGATGGGCGTCAGTGAGATGACCGGCTTCCTTGAGGATGTAGGCAATACCATTGCCAGCGCCTTGCGCGATGCGGCCTTTGATCTGGCGATTCCGCTGACCGATATCCGGATGAGTCAGGTGATTGATGAGGTGGCTTCGGTCTTCTCCACCCTGGCGCAACAGTTCACCATCAACCCTGATGCCTTCGGCATGACGCAGGAAGTCCCTGACCCAAATCCAGCAAATGACGGTCAAACGCTGACGGAGAAACTGCCCAACAGCCTGATGGGGGCCGCAGACAGCCACGACGGTCTGGCGCTGAATGATGCGCAATGGGCCGAGTTGCTGGCCTATGATCAGCTGCAACTGGGCATCGTGACGCCGGATGGCAATCCGACCTCACAGATCGTGACCATCGATCTGTGGACCGGAGGGGTGGACACCAGTGATGAACAGGCGCGGATGAACAGCCTGCTGGACGCGCTGAACGGGGCGCTGGGCACCTATGGGATCACCGCTGCCCTGTCTTTCCTTGGTGGTCTGAAGCTGAGCAGCACTGCAAACGGCAGTGGCAATTACAACAGCTTTGCTGTGCTGGCCGGGCGCCGTCAGAGCGATGGCAGCTGGGATGACACCGTGTCCCTTGCGCAGTTTGGGTTTGACGACGGGCAGCTGTCTGAGGCCGAGAATGCCTTTAGCACCGATGGCGGGGCCACCAAATTCAGCGGGACCATTGCGCGGTTCACCACCGGCGTGTCAGGGTTTGAGTTTGGCACCTTCGATATGACCGCTTTGGAGGGTGTTTCCTCCGTTCGGTTCACCATTACGGTAGACGGTGAAGAGCAAGAGGTGGATGTGCAGTCCAGCTCTGGCCCTGGGTTTGGATCGCTCAGTGGGTTCATCGCGGATTTCCAAAGCGCGCTGGATGGCAAGGGCTACCATGTCAATGTCAGCACCAACGCGGCTGGGGATGGTCTGGCCTTTGACCGTGGTACGGATGCCGATGGCGCCGAAGAAACCCGTGGCTTTGAATTCAACGTGGATCCGTCCAAGCTGATGAAGGCGCTCAGCGTGGATACGCTGATTGATTGGGTGAACACCGAGCTGGACAAAACCATGCCGGGGGCCACGTTGGAGCTGACCAGTGAGGGTGAATTGATCTTCAGCTTCCCGGATCTGGTCAAAACCCTATCGATCACCGGCGATGATGGTGTCACGCTGAACACCGGCGATCTGTCGATCGGGGTGTTGAACAACATGTCGCTTGAGGCGGCGCTGGCGGCTGAGATGCGGGCGCAGTTCTCCTCGGGGATAGGGATTGATCTGGCTGGTCTGGCGACCGATTTGATCACCGACAGTGGTGAAGCCAACGCGCTGGAAGCCAGCCGCGGGTTTGGTGATGAGCTGCTTGATGCGGTGTTGGACAACACCTTCCTCAACGATCTGTCGCTGGATGTCGGTGTGACCGGTTCGGCGACGGATATCATCGGCACGGCGGATCTGGGGATTGTTTCGGTCAACATCGGATCTGAGGACGCCAGCCAGAATATTCTGGCGCTCGACACCCAGTTGCAGGCGACGCTGATCGGCCGTGACGGTGAGGGCGCGTTTAACGAACAGCTGAGCTTCCGCAACCTTTACGAGGCGGTGGCCGATAAGGTGGATCTGGTGGACGGTGAGGTGGTGCACACCCAAGCGCCTGGGATCGGATCGCTGTTGGGCCGCTTTGATCTGAAGGGCGGCATTGTGGTTGATGGCGCGGGTCAGGCCCTTGCGGCAGGGGGTGCACCGATCGCAAATGCGGGTGAGATCCAGCATGTCACCGATGCCTTTGGCTACACCGGCGGGGATGAGCTGGCGCAGTTCCTGTTCCGTCTGGGGGACGTGAAGATCAACGTCGCAGGCATCAGCGGCATCAACGAAGATCTGGTCGATGGCATCAGCGCCACCATCCTTGATCTGAAGGACATTCAGGGCAGCTATGACGTTCAGCTGCTCAGCAACGATCCCAATGCGCTGGCCGCGATTGATGGTCTGAGCGCGCTGGAAGATGGCGATATCCTCGACACGCTGGTGGCAATTGCCAATGTGCTGGTTGTGGTGGGCGATACCCTGTCTGAAAAGATGCCCTTCCTCGACGCCAATATTCCGCTGCTCAACCTGTCGATCCTGGATCAGATCCAGTTTGCAGCCGACTTCCTGCAGGCGCTGCAGGATCTGCGCAATGATCCGCAGTCCGGTCTGGATAAGGTTGAAGCTTATCTGGAAGGGGTCTTTGGTCAGGATACGGTGACGCTGACCTGGGATGGCGATGCCCAGACGATCCTGTTCGACCTGGAGTTCAAATTCCTGGAGGACTACCAGAAAGAACTGCCCTTCAATCTGGACCTTGCGGCGCTGCTGGGTGATCAGCTGGCCGATATCGTCGGGCCGGATCTGGCGGATGTGGTCAGCGGTTTGGTTGACGTTTCCGGCGATGGGGCGCTGATCTTTGATCCCGATCTGGCAATGAAATTCTCCTTCGGGATTGATCTCAGCCCGACGCTGGTCACCCCGACGGTGATTGCGCAATCCACACAGGACATCAACGCGCTGTCCACAGTCAGCAGTTTCAATCTTGCGCCGGGCGGCGGCAATGATCTGCGTCTGACTTGGATCGACAATGACACCGGCGAACAAAAACGGGTGGAGGTCAATCTGGAAGGGTTGACCACATTGGGCGATGTGGTTGCGGCGATTGACGCCGCGGTGAAGGCCGAGTTTGGCGCAACGGTCAGCTTTACCTATGATGAAGCCAGCGGTCAGATCACCCTGTCTGACAGCAACAACACCATCATCGACGACACTGATGTGACCGCACTCTTCGGTGCCGGCGAAGTGACAGGAACTGATGACGGCGGTGCCCTGACCGTGGCGCTGGATGCCGGCTTCGCCGCCTTTGCGGATGAATTGATTTTCACCGTTTCGGTAAACGGAACCCCGGTGGAGGTGACCATCCCGGCCGAGGCGGACCGGACCCGTGCGGGGTTCATCGCGGCGGCCAATGTGGCGCTGCAGAACACCTATCTGGCGCGCAATGTGCTAAGCGCCTCCGCCCTGCCGATCCCGGCGGTGCAGCTGTCTAACCTGTTTGATCTGGTGGACGATGGCGGCGCGCTGAAACTGCGGGCAACTGATTATCCGCAGGCGTTGGGCTATGAGGCAATCACCTTCACGGTCAGCGGCGACGATAAGTCCCAAGACATCGGCTTCAAGGTCGAAAGCCTTGGCGGTTCCAACGTGGCGCGGGCCTTGGGCTTTGCCGGGAACAGTGATTTCAGCGCAGGCGATATGACATCTGAGGTGATCTATGACGGTGTCACTGTTGGTGCGCCGCGCGTCTATCTGGACACGGTCAACACCGGGATCATTGCCAGCTTCACCGCGGGCGTAAATGACGGGCTGGAGCTGAAGCTGGGCTTGGGCCCGATTGAGGTGATGGTTGAAAACGGCCATGCGCTGATCACCGCCGGCGACGATGCAGGGTCGCCCGCGTTCCTGAGACTGGGCATCAATGACATCGACGGGGATGAACACGCGGATCAATATGATCTGAGCCATGTGTTTGAAATCTCAAATGATCCTGCCGTGGGCTATGCCGATCTGTTTGATCTGGACGCGGCGATGGCGATCGATGTCTTCCTGCCGATGAGCGACACGTTGGGTCTGTTTGATCCCACCACTGATGGGTTGAGCTGGAAGGCGGATCTGCTGGTCACGCCGGATGATTTTGTGCTGGCCAACCTGACCTCAGCCAATTGGTCCACTTCGCTCGAAGGGGCGCTGATGGACATTTACAACGGCGTGGCGCTGGCGGTTGGCGACGGTCTGGGTGAAATCAAGTTTGAGATGCCCGATCTGTCAGAGTTCTTGGAGAACCTGAACGTTCTGGCGATCCTGAACGATCCCAAGCTGGTGCTGGGTGGCCTTGATATGCTGCTGAACCAGATGCAGCAGATCTTTGATGATTACCTCAGCGGGATCAATCTGCCGGTGGTCGGCGATGCGATTGGCGCGGGCGTGACCTTCTTTGACGAATTCCGCCTGAACGTAGTGCAAAAGGCCCTGGCCTGGGCGGAAACCCCACTGCCCGATGGCAGCTACCCCACCACGGTCGATTTCCTGACCGGCGTGGTGAACGACGCTCTGAACGATCTGTTGGGCACCTCGGGCACGCAGTATCTGCAGGCCTATCTGAACACCGACGGCGCGACTAAGGACAGCTACCTCTACGTGGCGCTGAACTTCAACGCGATCATCTTTGACGAAGAGGTGGCGATTGATTTTGACCTTGGCGTGCCGGGCTTTGATCTTGCGGTTGAAGATGGTTCCAAGGTGCGGATGACGCTGGATTACATCGTCAACATCGGCTTTGGTTACGATGGCAAGGGCTTCTTCCTGCTAAATGACACCGATGAGAATGAGGTCAGCATCGACTTCACCGTCGATGCAGGCAGCTTTGAGGGCTCGATGAGCTTGTTTGGCATTCTGGGTGTGAATGCTGAGGCGGTGACCGTCACCAATGGCACCGTGACGGAACGGGCCAGCGCCAGCGGCCAAAGTGGCACGGCGCAGCTGACCGCCAGCCTGGGTGCTGATCTATATGGTGATACTGGCCTGCAGATCCTGAACCCCGATGATCAGCCAGACGGCACCGGCGGTGTCACTGCGGACAGCGCCTATCGTGATTTCAGTGGCGTGGATGTGCGCGATGGTCTGGGCAACCGGATGCACTGGGAAAAGGTGGTCTATCTGGCGCAGCTGGATACCAGCAACCTGATCAGTTTTGACTTCGTTGCCGGCTTTGACATCCAGATCGGTCTGGAAGCCAACGTGCTGAACCCGGAAACCGGGGAGCCGATCGAATTTGGTGGCGCGCAGGTCATCCCAAGCGTGATGACCGAGCTGATCTTTGAAGGCGGCTACAGCGTTGCTGATGGTTTGAACATCGACAAGCTGATGTTCAATCAGGTCCGTCTGGACGCCAATGTTCTTTATGATGCGTTGCTCGCGCCGATCCTTGATCCGGTCATGGGCTTCATTGAGCCGCTGGCCGATTTCTTCAAGTTCCTGTCGTCGCCCCCCGTCAGCTTCCTGGTGGATATTCTGGGCAATGTGTTCCCGATCATCGCGATGGCGGACACAGTGATCACCGTCGGCAATCAGGTCACTCAGATGCTGGTGACGCTGAACCGTACGGGCGGAATGGTGATCTTTGGTGACTATGACTTCACCGGCAATGCGGATGACATCGAAAGTGGTGAAACCACCATGTCCAGCATGGATCAGTCCAACATCTCGCGGTCGAACGCTGACTCCGCGACCCAAGGTGGTGGCTTTGGTGTCTTCGGCGATCCCAACAAAGGCCTCTCGGCTGAGCTGCCGCTGCTGACCGATCCCTTCTCGGCGCTCAACATTCTGTTGGGCAACTTTGATGAAGTGGATCTGGTCCGTGCCAAGTTCACGTTGTTTAACGTGAACACCGGTGTGATCGACGTGGCTGACAAGCTGCTGAGCGAATTTGGTATGCCTGGTTGGGTCAGGAAAATTGTCCAAAGCGCCTTCAAGGCGACCTTTGAGGCACGTTTCATCGCCAAGTTCGAAGTCGGCTATGACATGTCGGGCATTGTGAACTTCGTGAATTCCTATGACCCTGAGCGTCTGCTGGATGGGGTCTTTATCGACGCCGCACCGGGCTCCTTGGTGGATGCCTATCTGGGCGCTTCGGTGCGTCTGAATGCAGGGCTTGCCGGGTTGAGTTCCAACTTCCACGTCGGGGTGCAGTTGAGCTTCAACGATCCCAATGATGACGGCAAATTGCGCATCCCCGAACTGATCGCACTGGTTGAGGCTGCAGCTGATTCACCCGGTGATACGCTTGGCTATCTGTTCCGCGGCAGCGCCAGCTACAAGTTCAAGCTGAGCGTCTGGGCCGGGATCAGCCTGCCCTGGCCGCTGCCGGATCTGAAATGGTCGACCACCGTCTTTAACTTTGGCGATTCAATTGATTTTGGCGGGCTTAAGCCGTCGGCGCAGCTGGCAACTGATCTGGGCGACACGGGCAACACCGCGATCATGAATGTGGGCGCGCGTGCCGGTGGCAGCATGTCGACCATCGAAGGCGACGGCGATGACCGGATTGTTGTGGATGGGCCCAATTCACCTTTCCAGGTGACGCTTAACAGCGGTGGCCAGACGATCCAAGGCAGCTTTGATCAAACCGCCGGGGCCATCATCGTGCCGGCCGGCAATGGTAACAACACCGTCGATCTGAGTGGCGTCAACAACGGCATCCCAACCGTGACCTACACGGGCACCGGTGCGGATCAGATCACCCTGCCGCCGTCTGGTGTGCATGTGGTCTTTGCCGGGGACGGCATTGACCGGATCACCGCACCCGCCGGGGCAACCGGGACCTATGTGATTTTCGGTGAAGGGGGTGCAGACACCGTCAATATCCCAAGCGGCAATGTGATCTACTTTGGCGATGATGATTTCGGGATGCGGGATCTGTTCCTCAGCGAATTTTCCAGCGGTGGCGTCACTGAGGCGAAGCTGCTGGCGCTGCTGGGCATTGATGCCAGCGGCAATCCCAACCCCAGCGCTGCAGCCAATTATGACTACAACGGCGGCAAACTGAATCTGCATAGCCTGTTGTCGGTCTATACCGCGGACACCCAGCTGAAGGCGGCGAAAGACGTTGAAACCGTCACCGTGGGCAACGGCAACCACGTGATCCTGACCGGTGCTGGGGATGACCAGATCACCGGCGTTCTGACGGGTACGGGCAATGTGCATGTCTTCTCTGGCGCTGGGGAGGATGTGATCTCCATCGGTGGGTCGGATGTTTACATCGAAGGCGGCGCCGGTGCGGATCTGATCAAGGTCGACGGCGCCCGGACCGAGGTCTGGGGCTGGGGCAAAGCCGCAGGCGAAGACGGGCTGACCGCGTCTGAGGCGATCAAAGCCATGGCGCTGAAAGACAAAGGCGACATCCTGATAGGCGGGTCCGGGGCAGACCAGCTGTTTGGTCAGCTGGGTCAGGACATTCTGGAAGGCGGCGCTGGTGCGGATGTGCTGGCTGGTGGTCTGGAAAACGACCTGATCAATGGCGGCCTTTTCGACATGTCCGACAGTTCCGGCAGTGCATTGGCGCTAAGCGATATTGATCTGAGCGTGCAGCGAACCTCTGGCCTTGTTGTGGCCAGCGAAGACATTGCTGATGGCAATGACACCGTGCGCGGTGGCGATGGTGCCGATGTGCTGATCGGCGGCGGCGACCGCGACAGCATCTCGGGCGGGATTGGCAATGACATCCTGCTGGGTGATTTCGGCACGGTGACCTTCTCGGCCAGTATGGTGGCGAAACACGCCACCACAACCTTTGACACCAGCAGCAATGGCGGCACCGATGTGCTGAAAGGCGAACAGGGCAACGACATCCTGATCGGCGGCCTGTCTGATGTGGGCCTGCCTGAGGTGCTGGAGGATTACGAAGGCAACAACATCTTCCTGGGTGACTTTGGTGAAATTGCCGGGTCGCGCATCCTTGAGGTGCCGACGCTGATCCGCGGCATCGCCAGCGCCAGTGGTGGCGACGATGTGATCCGGGCCGGGCGCGGCAATGACATGATCCTTGGCGGCGAAGGGGCCGATGAGATCTATGCAGGCCTGGGTGCGGATTTCGTGCTGGGCGATCTGGGACAGATCGATCTGACGGGGCCGTCGATGACGGGCACCGGTTCGGCGCATGATGGCAATGACACCATCGTTCTGGGTGTGGATACACCGTCTGAATACACCAGCCCCGCGCTGGAGGATCTGATGGATGTGGTGATCGCGGGTGGCGGCAATGATATGATCGCGGCGCAGGCCGCGGGTCTGGCCGTGCTGAGCGACAGCGGCACCATCAACATGACCTCTGTCGGGGTGAACGCCCTGCGCAGCTATGTGCCGCTGGGCAGCACCCCCACCAGCGATGAGGAGGCCGCCGACGCAAGGGCCAAGAACCTGATCCGGGCCATGGTGTCCGATATGATCAGCGCGGCCCACAGCGGTGACGGCGCGGACCAACTGACCACCACGGGCGGTGATGTGGCGGCGATCCTTGGCGGCGGCGCGGACGTGGCGACCCTGGCCGATGGCACCACTTACGTCATGGGTGATGACGGCTCGATCCGCATTGATGACAACAGCAGCTACACCGGCCGTGAGGTGGTGATGACCAGCACCGCCAGCGTGACCGCCGGCAATGGTGACCGGATCACTGCAGCCAATGGCACGGCGTTGATTGTTGCTGGCGATGGCAATGACACGATCAGCGCGGGCAACGGCACCTCCGCGGTGATGAGTGACAGCGGCACGCTGACCCATGACAGCCGCAGCGCTGATCTGTCGGTTTCCCTGGTTGCGGATGTCACCCCGGGCAGCGGGGATGATCACGTCACGGTTGGCAATGGCGACATGCAGCTGATGCTGGGTGAGGGCGCAGATACGCTGATTGCAGGCAATGGTGATTTTGAAGTGCTGGCCGATTCCGGCACCCTACGCAACAACGCGGCAGAGCGGTTCCTGCAGTTGGATGCCAGCCAGGCCGGTGGCAATGATAGCCTGACCATTGGCGCAGGGGATCACATTGCAGCATTGGGTCTGGGCGATGATGAGGCGCGCTTTGGTCTGGGCACCGCCGCGGTGCTGGGCGACGTTGGCACGTTGAGCCTGACCCGCAGCACCGGCGATCTGCGCCTCAGCTCTGACGGGATCACCGCTGGGGGCAATGATGATGTGACCACCAGTGACGGCAACGATTGGGTGCTGCTGGGCTCCGGCGATGACACTCTGGCGGCGGGTGATGGTGACAACCTGATCCTTGGCGACAACGGTGTGATTGATGTGACGGCGGCAGAAACCACGCTGACCAGCACCGACGATGCCACCGGCGGCGCGGATAGCGTGACCTCGGGCACTGGCAATGACTGGGTGAACCTCGGCGAGGGTGCCGATTGGGCGCACTTGGGCGCGGGTGACAACCTGGTGATGGGCGACAACGGTGTGATCCGTGTCGCGGGCACCAGCACCACCCTGACCACACAGAGCCCGGCGCTGGGTGGCAACGACACCATCACCGCGCTGGGCGGCAATGACATGATGGCGCTGGGCGACGGCGCGGATGTGGCCGATCTGGGTGAGGGCAACAATATCGGTCTGGGTGATAACGGCGTGATTGCCGTGACACCGGTGCAGACGCGGGTGGAAAGCAACACCGCCGCGGAGGGCGGCAATGACAGCCTGACCTCCGGCGCCGGGCTGGACGTGATGGTCCTTGGCTCCGGCGATGACACTCTGGCGGCGGGTGATGGTGACAACCTGATCCTTGGCGACAACGGTGTGATTGATGTGACGGCGGCAGAAACCACGCTGACCAGCACCGACGATGCCACCGGCGGCGCGGACAGCGTGACCTCCGGCACTGGCAGTGACTGGGTGAACCTCGGCGAGGGTGCCGATTGGGCGCACTTGGGCGCGGGTGACAACCTGGTGATGGGCGACAACGGTGTGATCCGTGTCGCCGGCACCAGCACCACCCTGACCACGCAGAGCCCGGCGCTGGGTGGCAACGACACCATCACCGCGCTGGGCGGCAATGACATGATGGCGCTGGGCGACGGCGCGGATGTGGCCGATCTGGGGGAGGGCAACAATATTGGTCTGGGTGATAACGGCGTGATTGCCGTGACACCGGTGCAGACCCGGGTCGCTACCTCCAGCCCTGAGCTGGGCGGCAATGACAGCCTGACCTCAGGTGCGGGTCAGGACACCATCGTTCTGGGCGTCGGCGATGACACTCTGGCGGCGGGTGACGGGGACAACCTGATCCTTGGCGACAATGGTGAGATCCTGGTCAACACCAGCGGCATCAGTCAGGTGTTCGCGACCCATGGTTTGGATGGTGCGGACACGATCACCACAGGTGCAGGTCTTGATGTGATCATCGGGGCCTTGGGGGCTGACAGCATTCAGGCGGGCCATGGCGATAACACTGTGATTGGTGACATGGGGATCATCACCCAAGACGCCGGCCTTGCCGGCGCGGCAACGCGCACGGCTGTGACACAGACCGTGGGCACGGGGGACAATGACACCATCACCGCGCTGGATGGGGTTGATGTGATCCTTGGCGGTGCGGGTGCGGATCGGATTTCCTCGGGCGCGGGTGACGATCTGATCCTTGGCGATGATGGCAACTGGACCTCTGCCCATATGTCCGGGCTGGGTCAGGCAACGGTTGAGGTGATGCAGACCGGTGGCGATGATTGGATCGATGCCGGTGCAGACAATGACATCGTGATGGCCGCACAGGGCAATGACACCGTTCTGGCCCAAGCGGGTGAAGATGTGGTTCTGGGCGACGATGGCACCGTGACCTTCCGCAATGAAACTGATGTGGAAACACTGGTGCTGACCAATCAGGACCGTGGCGGTGATGATGAACTGACCGCGCTTGGTGGCGCGGGCGACAACATCATCATCGGTCAGTTCGGCAACGACAGCATCACCGGCGGTCTGGATGATGACCTGTTGGTCGGGGATCTGGTCACCCTGCACTTTGACAGCTACCAAAACGTGCTGCCGGGTCAGTCTGCCTGGGACCGGATGAGCCGCATGGTTGGCATCCGCGAAGATCTGGGTTTTGACGACACGCTTTATGGCTCTGATGGTGATGACTTCATCATGGGCGGTTTCGGCGATGACATCATCTATGGTGAGGCCGGTCAGGATTTCCTGATCGGGGAAACCGTGATCTACGTCCGCAGCTGGTCGTTCAACACCGAAGGTCTGCTGGATGAGGTGATCACCATCGACACCAACTTTGCCTTCCTTGATGGCGGATATGATGAGATGAGCGGCGGCAGCGGCTTTGACATCATGGTGGGCGGTCTGGGCCCGGATCTGTTCTACGGCGACACGGCTGAGGATCTGCTGCAGTCCGATGGTTACGCGGGCCTGTTCCGCGCCACTTGGGGCATTGATGGCTTTGTCGGCGACACCCCGCACCGGGCGCTTTACACCTCAAACTATGCGGGTCTGGGCGCCACCGATGTGGTCTCTGCCGCGCAGGAAGAGGATTCCATCGGTGTGCCGCTGAAGTTCACCTCACCCGAAGAGGTCGAGGATGACGTTGTGGCCGAAGAGACTGAGATCGAAGTGCCTGAGGGCTATCAGGCTGAGGCGCGGCCGCTGCAACGCGGTCAGATCGTGGCCCATGTGCTGGCCTATCTGGAAAGCGCCGCGGTCACCGATGCGCTGGCCAATGCAATTGCCGCCGGGGCAGATCTGGATCTGGTACGCGGGGCGCTGATTGAAAGCGCGATCAACGATCTTGGGTCCCTGTCGCGCATGGGCGCGGTGGAGTTCGAAGCGCTGATCGGTGAGGTGGTGGATTATCTCCTCAGCAGGGTTGTCACTGACCGTGATGCGGTTACACAGATGGAAAAACTGGCCCTTGCGGCTGAGTGAACTGGCCGCGTGACTTGGCTGAACAACAACGTAGATGTGAGACGGATAACATGACGGAAAAAGTAACCGGCGCCCCGACCGCCCTGAACGGCACGACCATCAACTGGGATGACAGCGAAATGGTCAGCGCCTACGCCAATGTTGGTACGGCAACGGCCAACCGCGAAGAGTTCTTCTTGCTGTTTGGCACCCACCAGCATTGGCGCGGCAGCCGTGAGGAAACCGCAGAGGTGGATGTGAAACTGGCCAATCGCATCGTGATGAGCCCCTTTGCGGCCAAACGTCTGGCGGTGATCCTGACCCAATCGATCAAAGCCTATGAAAACCAGTTTGGTGAAATCGAAACCTGATTGAGCGGTTGCGATGCTGGAAGATGTAAGCGCGGTTCTGCAGTTTGAGGCAGCGCCAGACGCCGATGCGGTGGTGCTGAAGGGTGCCTTGCCTGCGGGGATGTCTGTCCAGGATCTGCGCGCCATGTGCGCCGATAAACCCAATATGCGAAAACTGGCAGAGCGGCTGGCGATTGTCCTGCCGGTCGCCACTACGCTGCCGCGCTGGCAGGCCTGGGTCTTTGACACGGTGCCACCGCTGAATGCGCTGTCAGCACTGGTGCAGGACATTCAGGCGCGCGGGGCTGCGGTTCTGGCGGCCTCTGGTGCGGCGCAACCCGGGCAACAGGGCGCAGAGGCCTCTGTCACTATGGCCGATGGTCAGGTCGCGCCCGATACGGCAGCGGTGGTGGCCCTGACCGCGCTGGGGCAGGGCAGCAAACGCGGGGTCAAAGCGGTGTTGCAGGTCATCGCCAATGCGATGATTGAAACCGGCTTGTGCCAGTTTGCGGCTTTGGCCGAACTGCGCCGTGGCAAGGTGCGGGCGCTGACCTTAAGTGATCAGGTCGGCGAACCCTACGCAGATGAGTTGCGCCATGTGATCCTACACCAGATCGGTGATGAACCGCAGCAACGCCGCATCCCTGCCAATGACTTCACTGCTGAAAACCTGGATCCCGCCCTGTTGGGCGACATGTTCGGGGGCGGCGATCTGGTGCTGGACCTGCCCGCCCCTGGTACTCATGGCTATGCTTTCATGCTGTTTGGCGCCACCGCGCAGGCGGAAACGCAGCTTGCCGCGTTAAAGGCGGTGTTGGCGGCGGCCCTGCCGGGACGCACCCCGCGCCCCATGCGCGCCTTGGCGTTGCGCGGTGCGGCGCTGACCACAACGGCGGCGCTGCTGGTCTGGCTGGCCTTGCCCGCCCCGTTGAAAGTGACCGCAACCGCAACCAGCCTGCCAGCCTCAGCCCAGGCGATGGCACTGCCGTTTGAGGCCTTTCTGGAACAGATGCATGTGCGGGTGGGCGATCAGGTGGTCGCTGGCGATCCCATTGCCGATCTGCGGGCGCCGAACCTGCTGGATCAGCGCGCCGATCTGGTGGCGCAGATCGCAATTGAAGAGGTTTCGGCACAATCGGCCCTCTCGGCCAATGACTACGGGGCCTATGTCCTGTCAGAACAGAAGATCGCGCAGAACCGCAAACGTCTGGATCAGCTTGAGGAGCGGCTGGCGCAGTTGCGGCTGCGCGCGCCTTTCGACGCCCGCGTGGTGCAGGCGCTGGGGCATGAGGTCCTGGGTGGCTACCAGCCCACCGGTGAAAACATCGCTGTGGTTCAGCCCGAAAACCGCTATGCGGCGCGGCTGAAGATCGCCCGCGTTGATGCGCCACTGTTGCAGGTCGGTCAAAGCGGTGTGATCTGGTTTCGCGGCATATCCGGGCAGGAGTGGCAGCTGGATGTGACCAGCGCCCCCAGCCTGACCGTGGACCCCACCACAGGCGAAGAAGAGCTGACCCTTAAGGCCGAACTGTTGGGGCAGGATCAGGCACGGCTGTTTGCGGGGCTGACAGGGTTTGCCCGGATTGAAACCGGTGAACAGATGCGGGTGCTGGTTCTCAGCCGTTATGCGCGGGAATACATCAGGATGAAGCTGTGGACCTGGTTCGACTTCCAACTCTGAGGCAGATCAAGCTGCGGCTGGCGGCTGAAGGGGGGCGGGCGATCTATCTGGCGCAGGACCTCTCAACCGGGCGTATTTTCACGCTGCCGGCCAAGGTGGCCCTTGCGGTGCGCAACAGTCAGATCGCGGTCAGTGATCCGCATCGAGCGGCTGACGCCAAAGCCTCGGTCGATGAAGAGGTTGCGAAAGAGGTCTACGGCTTCCTGCATATGATGAAGGCGGTGCAGGCCACCGATCTGCTGAAGCGCAAACCTTTCAATCCCTTGTTCATGAACCTGCCTCTGTTTGATCTGGGCCCCTGGCAGCGCCACCTGCAAGGTCTCGCGCGTCTGTTGGTCGGCTGGCAGAGCTTTGTGGCCTTGGCGCTGCTGGCGGTGCTGTGTTTTTCGCTGGGCGTGCGCAATAACTGGGCCATTCTGGAGGCGTTTCAAAACGTCTTTTCGTTGCAGGCGTTGCTGAGTTTCGGCCTTGTCGCCCCGTTTCTGAAACTGATCCACGAAGCCGGTCACGTGCTGACTGCCACACGCTATGGTGTGCGGGTAAGGCAGTTCGGGGTGATGGTGATCGGGCTTTACCCGATGCCTTTTGTGGATTGTTCAGATGCGGATATGACCGCGCGGCGACGCCACCGCGTGGCCATCAGCCTGGCGGGCATTGTGACGGATGTGTTCATCGGTCTTATTGCCTTTGCGCTCTGGCATGTGACCGAGGGCAATTTTTTCCATGTGCTGCTGGGCAATATCTTTGTGTTTTCGACGCTCAATTCGATCCTGTTCAACGCCAATCCGCTGATCAAACTGGATGGCTATTACGCGCTGACCGATGCCTTGGGGCGGCGCAATTTCTACACCCGGGCCATGGCCACGCTCAGCGGTGCGCGCGACTGGGTGGTGAGCTTTGGCGCGCAGGGTCAAAGCCTGCGGGGCTGGCGCCGCAAAGGGCTGGCAGGCTATGCGCTGGCCACCGTGCTTTACCGGGTGAACATCCTGTGGATTATCGCCAGCGCAATGATGCCGAAATACTTGGGGCTTGGTGCGGTCCTGACCGCTTGGGGGGCGTTGGCCATGTTTGCACTACCGTTCATGCGGGATCGGCCGCAAAACCCGGCCGCGGATCGCCCAAAACCCACGCGGGTGTGGGGCTGGCGCCTTGGGATCCTGTCGGCGGTTGTGGCTGGTCTGTTTCTGCTCAAATGGCCGTTTTCCACCGTTGTGCCGGTGTCCCTCGACATCACGGGCAGCTATCAGATCACCGTCCGCAGTCCCGGGTTTGTGGACACGCGCGCGCGCTATGGCCCGGTCACGGCAGGGCAGGTGATCTTGCAACAGGACAATGTTGTGCTGGCGGATGAACTGGCCATGCTGACTGAGGAGCTGCGCGGGGCGGCCCTTCTTTATGAG
Organism: Thalassovita autumnalis; assembly: GCF_001458255.1. Taxonomy (GTDB): domain Bacteria; phylum Pseudomonadota; class Alphaproteobacteria; order Rhodobacterales; family Rhodobacteraceae; genus Thalassobius; species Thalassobius autumnalis. The sequence continues at coordinate 159,051 of NZ_CYSB01000039.1, read as the reverse complement.
GCGGTGCGGGGCGCGGATCCTGCCAAGGCGCAGGCGGCACAGGAAAAGATCGCGTCACTGCAGGAACGGCAGGCCAATGTTCTGGCGGAGCAGGCAAACCTGACCCTCACCGCAGCGACTGCAGGGGTGTTCATGCCGCTGACCTCAATGGAGGCGCGGCGCTGGTTGGGGCCGGGTGATCTTGCAGGAGCCTTGCTGCCGCAGGAGGGCGCTGCGGTGCTGACCGGCGCCTTCCCTGAGCGGTATGTGACGCTTTACCGGGGTGGGGTGGATAAGGCGACGCTTAAGGTGGCGGGTCAGTATCAATCGGTGCCGGTCTCCGGTCTGGATCTGAGCGAAGTGATGCAGCGCAACAGCGAAAGCGGTGCGCGCAGTTGGCAGTTGCGCCTGCGTCATGAGGCGGCCAGCGCGGCCCAGATGGTTGGGCATCCGGGCCAGTTGCGCCTGTCGTTTGAACGGGCGCCAGCCTGGCGGCATCTGCAGTTCTGGTGGCAAGGCGTGGTTGAGAAGTATCGAAGCGCCCAGCTGATCGAACGGGAAACGCTTCTGGACTAGGTGCAGATGATTAGCCCGCTGGATAAACGCCCAGGATTGGCCCATGGGCGTGCAGCAACCCGATATAGAGGTTCACTGCGATCACCAGCCGTAGCACCAGCCCGCCCCAGCTGAGCGGGGCATGCAGATAGGGCGCCTGTCGCGTGGCGTTTTGCAGGTTTTCCCATTCGGGCATCTCACGCTTCTTGCGCCGATCAATCAGGCGCATGCCCATAAGGGCAAAAAGGCCAAAGACGGTGAACAGTATGGCATGGGCCAGCTGACCGTTTGGCACCAGATGGGCAAAGGCCCAAAGGGCAAGGGCCAGCAGAATAGGGTGGCGGGTATAGCGGATGAGGCCGGGACGTTTGGGATCAAAACTGGCGTTGTTGCGGCCCCCGAAGGAAAACGGATTGGGCCGCGCTACGCCAAGACACAGGATCAGGCAGAACAGCGCCATTGCGGTGAACGGCACGTGGTTTTGCCACGGCGCCCAATCCCATAGCACCACCACCGGTGCCCGGCCCGCCGCCATGATCAGCCAGTAAAGCACGGCCAGGCTGAGGACAGAATAGCCGATGCTGAAACCGCGCTTGCCTAACAGGCCCTGCAGTTGCGCCTTGGTTGCAGGGCGTGTGGGGATGTTATGTGCGGCAAAGAAGCCCAAGAAGGCGGCGATGTATTCAAACCAGTCTGTCATCAGGTGGATTAAACCACGACATCCATTGCCTGTTGTTGCCCAACATCAAACACCCGCTTGTAGCGCTCAATCTCGGATGTGGGGCCCATCGCCTTGTTGGGATTATCCGACAGTTTCACCGTTGCTTTCCCGTCTGCGGCCACCGCCTTGCAGACCAGTGAGAAGGGCGACAGCGCATCGCCCGGGGTCAGGCCACGGAAGTCATTGGTCAATAGCGTGCCCCACCCGAAGGAGGGGCGAACCCGGCCAGCAAACTGCTGGTGCAGATCCTCGATCTTGTCCACATCCAGACCGTCCGAGAAGATCACCATCTTCTGCGTGGGATCCTCACCGCGCGAATGCCACCAGTCGATGGCAGCTTCGGCGCCTGCGGCTGGTTCGCCACTGTCGATGCGGATGCCGGTCCAGCCTGCCAGCCAATCCGGCGCCTGTTTGAGGAACCCTTTGGTGCCGAATGTGTCGGGCAGGATGATGCGCAGATTGCCCTCATGTTCTTCATGCCAGTCGGCCAGAACCTGATAGGGCGATTGCGCCAGTTCGGCGTCATCTTCGGCCAGCGCGGCATAGACCATCGGCAGCTCATGCGCGTTGGTGCCAATCGCTTCTAGATCGCGGTTCTTGGCGATCAAACAGTTGGAAGTGCCAACAAACTTCTCGCCCAGACCTTCGGTCATGGCCTGCACGCACCAGTCCTGCCACAGAAAACTGTGACGGCGGCGGGTGCCGAAATCTGCGATCCGCAAACCGTCGACCTGGCGCAGACGTTCGATTTTTTCCCACAGCTTGGTCATGCCGCGGGCGTAGAGCACCTGAAGTTCAAACCGTCCCATATCGCGCAGCACGGCGCGTGAGCGCAGTTCCATCAGCACAGCGAGGGCGGGGATTTCCCACATCATGACCTCGGGCCAGCTGCCTTCAAAGGTCAGCTCATACTGGCCGTCGCGTTTTTCCAAGTGGTAGTCGGGCAGGCGCAGCTGCTCAAACCACTCCATAAAGTCCGAGCGGAACATCTGGCGTTTGCCGTAAAACGTGTTGCCGCGCAGCCAGGTGCTTTCGCCACGGGTGAGCGAGAGGGAACGGATGTAATCCAGCTGCTCGCGCAGCTCACCTTCGTCAATCAACTCAGCCAGTTTGATATCGGTCGAGCGGTTGATCAGGCTGAATTTCACCTGTGTGTCACGCTTGTTGCGAAACACCGACTGACACATCAGCAGTTTGTAGAAATCCGTATCGATCAACGACCGTACAATCGGGTCGATCTTCCATTTGTGGTTCCAGACACGGGTTGCAATATCGACCATATCTCAGTCCTTGGTTTGCTTCCAAACGCGGGGCGACACCTTAGCGAAAACACGTAACCGTGGCTTGGGCACCGAAGTTTTAGGCGGCACACCGGCTATTTACCAGTGGTTGGGGCGATTTTCTTGCCTCCGCCATGATTGTGAGACGCTGCGCGGGGTCCTGCTGTGGCAAATTCGTCAGTTCAGGGGATGATTGCGCGCAAATCCAGATAATCAGGGACAAAAGCGGCTGGCCTTCTAAATCTTTGCAGGTATTCGGCGTATCAATTTGCAACGCATGCCTGCAAACAGGAGGGAAAACCGTGACCGCAAAGACAGGGATCACCACCGTTTTGGCCACAGTAGTGGCGCTGTCTAGTGCCCTCTGGGCGGTGCCCGTGGCCGCCTCAGGCGCAACAGGTGGCAGCGGCGCGCCGGGCTTCCTTTCGATCTGGGGCCAGACGGTTGCACCCGCACCCGCGCCAAAAACCCAGAGTCGCGCAGGATATTGGGAATATGGATCCTGGAAGGTCTCGGTCGAGCGTCAGGACAGCTATGAGGACGGTGTCTATTACAACTGTCAGGCCTGGACCGGTGGCGATGGCGAACCCTACGCCCGCGTAGGGATCTCATCGCAGGATGTTGGCCCGCCGCATGCCTATCCCGGTGTCACGATTGAGGAATACGCGCCCCGTGGCTATCAGACTTTTATGCAGGATCAGCAGCGGATGTACCTGTGGTTTGATGACGAAGACACCTATGACGGAATCGTCGAATCCTATTACGACAATGACGGCCTGCCCAATGCGGTTGTGTCGTTCTACTACCCCTACAGCCTGCCCGTGCTGCTGGCGATGCGCCGCAACAACCAGATGGACGTGGTTGTTGAAGGCCGGGTGTTCCACAGTTTCTTCCTGAACGGGTTCACTGCGTCTTACCTGAAAATGATGGAAGGCTGCGGCTTTAGCGGTGTGGGCGTCGTTCACTGACGCCCAACCAATTGTCGCCGGATACCGTTACGCGAGGGTGACACCTGCGGCGGTCATGCCTGCCTGTGCGGCGGCCAGGGAACCGTCGAAATCGATGGCCCGGCACAGGTCTTGGCGGACCGTGACGGCAAACCCCAGTTTGGCCGCATCCACGGCGGAGAAGTTCACGCAGAAATCGGTTGCCAGCCCAACCATCACCAGATCAGTGATGCCCCGGGTGCGCAGGTAGCCTTCCAGACCGGTTGGGGTGGTCTGATCGTTTTCAAAGAAAGCTGAATAGCTGTCGATCGCCGGGTTGTAGCCTTTGCGGATGATCAGATCGGCGCGGGTGGTGTTCAGATCTTTATGAAACGCTGCGCCGCCGCTGCCTTGCACACAGTGGTCGGGCCACAGCACCTGTGGACCATAGGGCATATCCACCAGTTCCATCGGGGCCTTGCCCGCATGGGATGACGCGAAGGAGCTGTGCCCTGCCGGATGCCAGTCCTGTGTCAGGATCACCGTATCATGGGCATCAATCAGCGCGTTGATGCCGGGCACGATCTGATCGCCCTCTGGCACCGCAAGGGCGCCGCCGGGGCAGAAATCATTTTGAACATCAATCACAATCAGGGCTTGGGTCATGGTCCATCTCCTTCTGTCTGATATGACTAACCACGCTTTGCGCTATTCCTCAATTGCATCAATCGGGCAGAGCGCGTAATTCTGCGGCCTTTCTGGTACGAACACTGCAGGAGTGTGCGGAAATGACGGTTCTTGGCATTGATTTTGGCACCTCCAACACGGCCGCTGCGGTGGCTGTGAACGGCAAACCCTTTGTGATCCCGCTGGAGGCGGGTGAACAGACCTTGCCAACCGCCGTCTTCCTGGATTTTGCCAACCGCCGCACGCTGTATGGCCGCCCCGCCGCCCGCGCCATGATGGAGGGCGAGGAAGGCCGTTTCATGCGGGCGCTGAAATCTGTCCTGGGCACCTCGCTGGCGCGGGAAAAGCGGCAGTTCATGAATGAAAAGCTGACGCTGATCGAAGTGATCGCGCGGTTTCTGGCTGAGATCCGCAAACGCGCCGAAGCGACCACCTATCAGGAGGTGACAGGCGTGCTGTCTGGCCGCCCGGTGCGCTTCCACTCGGCCGATGAGGCGCGCAATGCGCAGGCGGCAGAGGATCTGGAAGAGGCCTATCGCCTGGCTGGCTTCAAAACCATCAACTTCCTGCCGGAACCTGAAGCCGCTGCGCTGGCCGCCGGGGGACAGGGGCGCAGTCTTATTGTGGACATTGGCGGCGGTACATCGGATTTCACCCTATGTGACCGCGATGGCGATGGGTTCCGGGTGCTGGCGTCGCAGGGGATCCGGCTGGGCGGCACCGATTTTGACAAGGCGCTGAGCCTTGCGCATGTGATGCCTCTGTTTGGCTATGGGGCTGAGATCGGCAATGAAATGGGGCCGGGCAGCCACCGCGCGCCGCGAGCGCTCTATCAGGATCTGGCCAGCTGGGAAAAGATCACCTTTGTCTACGGTCCCGCCCTGTTGCGGGATGTGCGACGCTGGGAACGGCTGGCACGTGATCCGCGGCTGTTTGGCCGATTGGGGGAGGTGCTGGAAATGCATCTGGGCCATGATGTGGCCTATGCCGTGGAGGCCGGCAAAATCCGCGCCAATGGCGAAGGTGAGGGCATGATCCAGCTGGATCCGGTGGAGAAGGGGCTGCGCGTTGCCCTGATGCGCGATCTGATGCAGGCAGAGCTGGAAGGCTACGCGGATCAAATCGCCGCCTGTGCCGCTGAAACCATCGCCAAGGCCGATGTAATGCCTGAAAGCATCGACCGGATCGTTTATGTTGGCGGTTCCTCCCTTCTGGGGGTGATCCAACACCGGATGGAGGCCCTGCTGCCAGAGGCGCGGCCTGAAACATCTGAGGTTTTTACCGCGGTGGTTGATGGGCTGGCCCTTGCGGCGGGGCGCGACGGCTAGACCCAGACGTATAGCCCCCCCTTGTTTCACTGAGGTCAAAGGCGTATCTGGGCGACATGTATATCGTTTGCGCTCTCTATCACTTCACCCGATTCTCTGATCCCGCTGCGTTGAAACCGGCGTTGCTTGATCTGGCTGAGGCCAATGGCGTCACCGGTTCCTTGCTGCTGGCCCATGAGGGGATCAACGGCACGATTGCGGGATCGCGTGCCGGAATCGACGCGGTGCTGGCCCATGTGCGTGGCCTGCCGGGCTGCGCCGATCTGGAATGGAAGGAAAGCAGCGCGCAGGATGCGCCCTTCCCGCGGATGAAGGTCAAGCTGAAGAAAGAGATCGTGACCATGGGCCAACCGGATGTGGATCCGCTGGCCAAGGTGGGGCACTACGTGGCGCCTGAGGATTGGAATGACCTGATCCGCAGCCCGGATGTGGCGGTGATCGACACCCGCAATGATTATGAAGTGGCCATCGGCACCTTCGAAGGCGCGGTGGACCCCAAGACTGACACCTTCCGTGATTTCCCCGCCTGGTGGGACGAAAACAAAGAACGGTTTCACAACAAGCGCATCGCGATGTTCTGCACCGGTGGCATCCGTTGTGAGAAATCCACCAATTTCCTGATGTCGCAGGGGGTTGAGGATGTCTATCACCTCAAAGGCGGTATCCTGAAATACCTTGAGGAGGTGCCGCAGGAAGACAGTTCCTGGGAAGGTGAATGTTTCGTCTTTGATGGCCGCGTCTCGGTGGGGCATGGGCTGGCCGAAGGGCCACATGTGTTGTGTCACGCCTGCCGCCGCCCGATCCTGCCCGAAGATCAGAAACGGCCCGAGTTTGAAGATGGTGTGACCTGCCATCTGTGCATCGATGAGAAGACCGAGGCCGACAAAGCCCGTTTCCGCGAACGTCAGAAGCAGATAGAACTGGCCAAAGCGCGCGGTGAAACCCACATGGGCGGATCGCGCGGGGTTTAAGGCCTTAGGGCCGCGTCTGACCTTGGGGAGGCGCTTTGCGACCTTTTGAGTTGGATGACGCCCCAAAAACCGCAGCGTTTGATTGTTTTGATGACACTGAGAATGCGTCTTCCCGGGGGGAAGGTCAGGCGCGGCCCGGGCTGACGCCCGTGCTGTGCGTTCAATAGCTGACTACCTGCGCGTAGTTTACTCAAACCCAACAAAAAGGGCCGCCGAAGCAGCCCCTTTCTAAATCCGTGATGCCAGTGGCGCTTACAGGCGCTCGATCGCGACGGCGATGCCCTGACCGCCGCCGATGCACATGGTGATCAGCGCTTTGGAACCGCCGATGCGCTCCAGCTCATAAAGCGCTTTCACGGTGATGATCGCGCCGGTTGCGCCGACTGGGTGACCCAGGGCGATGGCGCCGCCGTTCGGGTTTACCTTGGCGGCGTCCAGACCCAGACCTTTGTTCACGGCCAGGGCCTGTGCGGCAAAGGCTTCGTTGCTTTCGATCACGTCAAAGTCCGAGATTTTGAGGCCGGTCTTGGCCATCAGGTTCTCAACCGCTGGGACGGGGCCGATGCCCATGACCTCGGGGCGCACACCTGCGTGGGCGTAGCCCAGGATGCGGGCCTTGGGTTTCAGGCCAGCCTTCTCAGCGGCTTCGGCGCGGGCCAGAACCAGGGCCGCAGCGCCGTCGTTGATGCCAGATGCGTTGCCTGCAGTCACGCGGCCGTCTTTTTTGAAGGCGGGGCGCAGACCGGCCAGCACCTCAGCGGTGGTGCCGCCCTTGACGTGTTCGTCGGTGTCAAAACCCACCATCTCGCGGCGCTTTTTCACCTCAACCGGGACGATCTGGCTGGCGAAGTGACCAGCCTCAATCGCAGCGGCTGCGCGCTGCTGGCTGGTCAGGGCGAAGGCGTCCATATCTTCGCGGGTGACGTCGTTTTCATCAGCCACGTTTTCCGCGGTGATGCCCATGTGACCGGTGCCAAACGGGCAGTTCAGCGCGCCCAGCATCATGTCCAGCGTGCGCACGTCGCCCATTTTGGCGCCCCAGCGCTGGTCAGGCAGGATATAGGGTGAGCGGCTCATGTTTTCGGCACCGCCTGCGATGGCGAAATCAGCATCCCCCAGCATCAGCGACTGGGTGGCGGACACAACGGCCTGCGCCCCGGAGCCGCAGAGGCGGTTTACGTTCATCGCCGGGGTGGTGTCGGGGATGCCTGCATCCATTGCGGCAACGCGGCTCAGGTACATGTCGCGGGGTTCGGTGTTGATCACGTGACCAAACACAACATGGCCGATCTGGCCCGGTTCCACACCGGCGCGGGCCATGGCTTCGCGGGTGACAGTGGCGCCAAGCGCGGTGGGGGCGGTGCCAGCCAAAGCGCCGCCAAAGGTGCCGATGGCGGTACGCACGCCATCCAGAATTACGATATCGGACATGGAAGCCTCCCAGAATGATGTTGCGGGTAGGCTAACCGATCAGGCGTCAATTAACATTAAGACGTTCCGTCAGAACGCGTGGGTAGAAATACGGATGGGGTGCCGGCGCGGTGTAGATCAGTCCAGCGGTAGCAGGGGCTGACGGCCAAAGGGGCCCAATTCCCAGACGTTGCGCCCTGCGATCACCGCAGCGGTAATGGGCCGGCCAAAGCCCGCACCTGAATCCAGATTGACCCGGTTGCCATGGTGTTCTGCCCGCTGCACGGCGGTGTGGCCATGCACCACCAGCCAGGGATGGGGATCGGGATGCTCCAGAAACTCGGCCCGGATCCAGTAGAGGTCTTCCGGGTCCTGATCGGCCAGCGCCACCTCAGGGCGGATGCCGGCGTGCACGAACAGCAGGTCCGCCACCTGATGGTACAGCGGCAGCTGGCGGATAAATTCCAGATGCCGGTACGGGATATGTTCCAAAGCGTCGCGGCGCAGATCCTCAGGATCGGTCAGCCGCATGTCACTGCCGTAGGAGGCCAGCGTGGCCGAACCGCCTATGGTGGAATCCAGATAGGACAGCCCCAGCCGGGTGCGTGGATGAAACAGCTCCGCCTCTTCCAGGAAGGCCTGGAACATCGCATCGTGATTGCCCTTCAGAACCGTCCAGTTGCGGCCTGCTGCGATACCGCGCTGCAACCTCTCAATCACGCCGCAGCTGTCTGGGCCACGGTCTACCAGATCGCCCAGAAACACCACCTGCGCATCCGGGCCGCCATCCTTTTCGATCAGCGCCAGCGCGTGATCCAGTTGGTCCAAATGGCCGTGGATATCGCCAATGGCGTAGATAGGATCGGAGGGCATCGTCAGTATTCCGGCAGCAGAGATTTCGCGGCGAACCTACTGAGGCACCAAAAGAGAAGAAAGGCTTGAGCGTGGCTTATCAGGTGATTTCAGACGAAAAGACCGATAGCGCGGCCTTCGCGCCACGGCCGACCGCGGGATTGCTGGTGGTTTGAACAGAAAAAGGGCACCGCCAAGCGATGCCCTTTGGAATGTTACGTGTCTGTGGTGCTTAGGCGACGTCGAAGGTCAGCGGTTTCATCTGCTTGAACAGACCGGTTGCAGCCAACTGGCCCAGCACCTTCTGATCCACCACACCGTCAACATAAAGCAGTGCAATCGCTTCGCCACCAGCCGCCGCACGGCCCAGGGTGAAGTTCGCGATGTTGACGTTGTTTTCGCCCAGCACACCGCCGAGGGTCCCGATGATGCCCGGCACGTCTTCGTTGGTGGTATAGAGCATGTGTTCACCCACTTCGGCGTCGATGTTGATGCCTTTGATCTGGATGAAGCGCGGCTTGCCATCCGAGAAGACGGTGCCCCCGATGGAGCGTTCGCGTTCGTCTGTGACGATGGTCACTTTGATATAGCCGTCAAAGGCGCCCGACTTGTCCTGATTGGTGGTCGAGATTTGGATGCCCTTTTCCTTGGCGACAACAGGGGCCGACACCATGTTCACATCCGGGTTGGCCTTTTTCATGATGCCCGCCACCACAGCGCAGTTCAGCGCCGGCAGGTTCATGTCAGAGACAACACCGTCATAAAGGATGTTGATCGCTTTGATCGGCTCATCGGTCAGCTGGCCAATGAAGCCACCAAGGTGACCCGCCAGTTCCACCCAGGGGCCCATGACCTTGGCTTCCTCAGCGGTCATCGACGGCATGTTCAGCGCGTTTTCAACGGCGCCGTCCAACAGGTAGTTTGACATCTGGTCGGCCACCTGCAGTGCCACGTTTTCCTGTGCTTCGGTGGTCGATGCGCCCAGGTGCGGGGTGCAGACCACGTTGGGCAGGTTGAACAGCACGTTCTCTTTGGCAGGCTCCACTGCGAAGACGTCAAAGGCTGCACCGGCAACGTGGCCGGATTTCAGCAGATCGGCCAACGCCTCTTCGTCCACCAGACCACCACGGGCACAGTTGATGATGCGCACGCCTTTCTTGGTTTTTTCCAGATTCTCACGGCTCAGGATGTTTTTGGTCTGCTCGGTGAAAGGCACGTGCAGGGTGATGAAATCGGCGCGCTCCAGCAGCTCGTCCAGCTCAACCTTTTCGACCTGCATGTCGCGGGCTTTCTCTTCGCTGAGGAAGGGGTCATAGGCGGCGACTTTCATTTTCAGGCCGCGGGCACGGTCACAGACGATGCCACCGATGTTGCCTGCACCGATGACGCCCAGGGTTTTGCCGGTCAGCTCAACACCCATGAACTTGGACTTTTCCCACTTGCCCGCATGGGTCGAGGCCGAGGCTTCGGGCAGCTGACGTGCGACGGCGAACATCATCGCGATGGCGTGTTCAGCGGTGGTGATCATGTTGCCGAAAGGGGTGTTCATGACGATCACACCCTTTTTCGACGCCGCTTCTTTATCCACGTTGTCGGTGCCGATACCGGCGCGGCCCACGACCTTGAGGTTGGTGGCCGCGTTCAGGATGGTCGGGGTGACTTTGGTGGCCGAGCGGATCGCCAGACCGTCATACTGACCGATGATTTCGGCCAGTTTTTCTTTGTCCTTACCCACGTCGGGCAGGAAATCCACATCAATGCCGCGGTCACGGAAGATCTGAACTGCGGTTTCGCTGAGTTTGTCGGAGACGAGTACTTTGGGAGCCATTTTGAGCGTCCTTTATGTCGGGTGGTCAGTACGACCAGAAAATTGCGAAGGGGCGCGGCCCGGCCTGTGGCCGGGCTCAGATAGGTTTAGCCTTGTGCGGCGATTTCGGCCTCGAAGGCCCACTCCAGCCAGGGCAGCATCGCGGCGATGTCGGCGGTTTCCACCGTGCCACCACACCAGATGCGCAGACCGGCCGGCGCGTCGCGGTAGGCGCCAATGTCCAGCGCGATGTTTTCCGCTTCCAGACGTTTGGCTACAGCCTTGGCAAAGGCGGCGCCGTCTTGAATGCGCGCGTCATCGAACTTCAGGCAGACCGAGGTGTTGGAACGGGTCGCTTCATCTTCGGCCAGGTTGGCGATCCACGGACGGGCGTCGCAGAAATCAAACACCGCTTGCGCGTTGGCGTCAGCGCGGTCCTTCAGGCCCTGCAGGCCGCCCACGTCGCGGGCCCAGTCCAACGCAACCAGATAATCCTCAACCGCCAGCATCGAGGGCGTGTTGATGGTTGCACCTGAGAAGATGCCATCAATCAGCTTGCCACCTTTGGTCAGGCGGAAGATTTTAGGCAGCGGCCATGCCGGGGTGTAGCTTTCCAGACGTTCCACAGCGCGCGGGCTCAGCACCAGAATGCCATGCGCCGCCTCGCCGCCCAGTACCTTCTGCCAGGAGAAGGTGGTCACATCCAGCTTGTCCCACGGCAGGTCCATCGCAAACGCGGCCGAGGTGGCATCGCAAATAGTCAGACCTTCGCGGTCATCCGCGATCCAGTCCGCATTCGGGACGCGCACGCCCGAGGTGGTGCCGTTCCAGGTGAAGACAACGTCGTTGTTCTTGGTGTCGACGGTCGCCAGATCCACGATCTGACCGTAGTCGGCGGTTTTCACCTCGGCGTCGATCTTCAGCTGTTTGACCACATCGGTCACCCAACCCGCGCCAAAGCTTTCCCAGGCCAGCATTTCCACGCCACGCGCGCCCAAGAGGTTCCACAGGGCCATTTCAACCGCGCCGGTGTCGGACGCGGGAACGATGCCGATCTTGTAGTCTGCGGGGATGCCCAAGATCTCGCGGGTGCCTTCGATGGCATCTTTCAGCTTGGTCTTGCCAACAGCTGCGCGGTGCGAACGGCCCAGAGCGGCGTCCGACAGCTTGTCCAGCGAGAATGTGGGGATTTTGGCACAGGGGCCCGAAGAAAAACGCGGATTGACCGGCCGCGTGGCCGGAGCGTGAGTAGCCATAAATGCTATCCTTCCAGATAAATGCCTCTCGTTGGGGAGAGGTGTCCCACGGACCGAGATAGAGCGCTGTACCGCGGCGAGCAACCGGGAAAATGATCCAAAAGCGGCATTTTGCTGAGTCGTTGCGACGGAAATGTCTACGATCGGAAACTTCGGTTTCTTGCCCATGGAACCAGTGCTGTGATGCTGGAAATCATGCGGCACATCGGCTAAGCGGCCTTTAACACGGCCTTACCTTCAGGATTCTGACCCATGTTCATTGCCACCCTGCTGACCAACCCTGCCAAAACCAAACTGGACCCTGCGCTGGTCGAAAACCTGCGCAATGCCTGGGGTGGCGGCGATGCGGTCTGGCTGTCGGCGGATGAGGCGGCAGAATTCACCTTGGCCGAACAGCCCGGCAACCAATGGGATGTCTGGCAGGATCTGCAGGAGCTGGGTGTTGATCTGATTGTGCAGCCGCTTGAGGGGCGTCGCAAAAAGATGCTGCTGGCGGATATGGACAGCACCATGATCCAGCAGGAATGTATCGATGAACTGGCCGCAGAGGCGGGCATCGGTGAACGTGTGGCCGAGATCACCGCACGCGCTATGAACGGCGAGCTGGATTTTGAAGGCGCCCTGTTGGAACGTGTCGGTCTGCTGAAAGGTCTGCCCGAAGCGATCATCGAAAAGGTGCTGGCGGAACGCATCACCTTCATGCCCGGCGGCAAGGCGCTCCTGGCGACGATGAAGGCCAACGGCGGCTATGCGGCGCTGGTGTCGGGCGGGTTCACGGCCTTCACCGCCAAGGTCGCGGCGGAACTGGGCTTTGATGAAAACCACGCCAACACTTTGATCGTTGAGGACGGCGCGCTGAACGGTGATGTGGGCCGTCCAATTCTGGGCAAACAGGCCAAAGTGGACCAGCTGGAACGGATCACCGCCAAGCTGGGCCTGAGCGAGGCGGATGTGATCGCCGTGGGTGACGGGGCCAATGATCTGGGCATGTTGGGTCGGGCGGGCAGCGGTGTGGCGCTGCATGCAAAACCTTCGGTCGCGGCGCAATGTGATATCCGGATCAATCATGGTGACTTGACGGCGCTCTTGTTTCTGCAAGGGTACGCCCGCGCCGATTTCGCAGCCTGACCTGACCACTCTGACATAGATCGAGACCTCCATGTTTTTTGAATTCAGTGCCGAGGTGCTGGCAATCCTGCTGGCGGCCGCTTTTGCTGCGGGGTTTGTTGATGCCATTGCAGGTGGGGGCGGGTTGATCACCCTGCCGGTGCTGATGCTCTCGGGCGTGCCGCCGGTGCAGGCGCTGGCCACCAATAAGATCCAAGGCATGTTCGGGGCGGGCACAGCCGCGTTTTCCTATGCCCGCAGCGGCCATGTTGATCCCAAGGCGCAGGCGCCCGCGGCACTGCTGGCGGCGGCGGCCTCCTTTGGCGGGGCGTTGCTGGTCACCGTGTTGCCAACCGAATGGATCCGGCTGATCCTGCCGGTTCTGCTGATCGGTATTGCGCTGTTCTTTGCCCTGCGCCCCGGTCTGGATGACAGTGATCGCACCCGACGCCTGTCACCTTTGATCTTTACCCTGACAGCGGTGCCGCTGGTGGCGGGCTATGACGGGTTGCTGGGGCCGGGGGCAGGCAGTTTCTACATGCTGTCCTTTGTGTTGCTGTCGGGCTACGGCATTTTGAAAGCGACGGCGCATACCAAACTGCTGAATTTTGCCTCAAACGTCGGCGGGCTGTTGGCCTTTGCGCTGGTGGCGCAGCCTTTGTGGCTGTTGGGGCTGGCGATGGGTGTAGTGCAGATCGCGGGCGCCCGGCTGGGCGCTAAGATGGCGCTGAAACAGGGGGCGAAGGTAATCAAACCGCTGCTGGTGATCACCTCCCTCAGCCTGGCGGCAAAACTCCTGTGGGAGATGGTCTGACGCGCTTGATCCACGAGTGCAGTCCCTTGCCCGTCACAGCGGGCGGGCAAGGGATTTTTTGAGTATTTAAAGAACGTTGAAAGACGCTTAGGCGGCTTTTTCTGCGTTCAGCCCGGCGCGGGTCTGGCCGATCATCAGTGCGGCGCGGGCCGCTTCGCGTCCTTTTTCGACGAAGTGATCGCGGTAGATCGCCTTGTGGTGAGCGGTTTCCTGGAAATGATGCGGCGTCAGCGAGATCGACAGAACCGGCACGCCGCTGTCCAGACCTGCGCGCATCAGCCCGTCAACCACAGCCTGAGCGACAAAATCATGGCGGTAGATGCCACCATCCACCACCAGCGCGGCAGCGGCGACGGCGGCGTAGCGGCCGGTCTCGGCCAGATCGCGGGCCAGTAGCGGCATTTCAAAGGCGCCGGGTACGTCGAACACATCGACCTGTGCGGCGGGGATCACTTCGCAAAAACCGGCCAATGCCTGATCAACGATATCAGCATGCCAGTTGGCCTTGATGAAGGCGTAGCGGGTGGATGTCATGTCATGGTCCTTTCCTATCTCGACACATCCCCCCAAGGCGTTGTCACGAACAGGAAAGGCACCTCACCTGTGGGTGGGGCCTTGCTGTCGCTCTCTTCCATCCGGACTATGACCGTCGGCTCTGGAGTCGCACCAGATCTGCTGACCCACGTCCTGAAAGGGACGTGGCGCTCGCGGGCTTCGGGGTTGGCCCCGTTACCGCCGGTGGGGAATTTCACCCCGCCCTGAGAACGGGCGCAAAAATGGCAGAGGCTGGCGCAAAAAGAAAGAGGAAATCCAGCCGTCAGCGCCGCAGCTTTTTCAGCAGGGAGAGGGAGGCAAAGCCATCCGGCACATCGCCGCGCGCCGCCTGATAGGCGCGGATGGCGCGTTGGGTCATCGGCCCGACCATGCCGTCGACACCGCCGGTGGAGAACCCGGCCTTGGTCAGCAGCGCTTGCATTTCCTTGCGTTCCGCCCGGTTCAGCACCCTATCGTTGCGGGGCCAATCGGCAGTGATGGGACCAGCCCCTTTCAGCCGGTCCGAGAGGTGGCCGACCCCGACCACATAGGAGGTGGCAAAATTGTAGCGGGAGATCACTTTGAAGTTCTTGAAGATCATAAAGGCCGCGCCTTTGTGACCGGCCGGCAGCAGGATTGAGGCCTGCCCGTAATTGCGCACCGCGCGACCTTGGGTGTCTTTCACCCCCAGACGGGCCCATTCTGCCGGGGATTTGGTGATCTTCTTGCTGGCGAGGCTGTAATTGAACCCACCCGGCAGCCTGACCTCGACGCCCCAGGGCTGGCCGGAGACCCAGCCGTGTTTCTTGAGGTAAGCCGCGGTGGAGGCGAGTGCATCAGCGGGGTTGTCTGACCAGATATCGCGCCGCCCGTCGCCGGTGAAATCGACGGCAAAGGCCTGATAAGAGGTGGGAATAAACTGGGTGTGGCCCATGGCCCCGGCCCAGCTGCCCTTCATCTTGGCGGCTGTTGTGTCACCGGATTGCAGGATCTTCAGCGCCGCAATCAGCTGTTTTTCAAAGAAACGACCGCGCCGCCCGTCATAGGCCAGGGTTGCCAGCGCCTCGATCATATTGTGGTCGCCGCGGTATTCGCCATAGGCGCTTTCCAAGCCCCAGACGGCCGCCACCACCTCTTTGTCGACGCCATAGGTGCGTTCGATCTGGGTTAGAACACGGCGATGTTGGCGCAGCGCGGCCTTACCGTTTTTGATCCGTTTGTCCGAGGCGGCGCTGTCCAGATAGTCCCAGATGGGTTTGGTGAACTCACTCTGGTTGCGGTCGCGCTCAATCACCTCGTCATTGAACGTGACGCCGCGAAAGGCGCGCTTGAAGGTGGCATCGGAAATTCCAGCCGCCCGGGCGCGGGGCTGAAAATTGCGGATCCAGCGCTGAAACCCGGCTTCGGTCGCGCGGCTGGCGGCGGGAATTACGGGCAGGGCTTGCGAGGAGCTGGGGACGGTCGATCCCACGCCGGACCCAGGCCGGGCCTGCGGGCGCAGGGAATTGTCCACCGGCATCGCCGCCACTGATGTGGCCGCAATGGAAAGGAGAAATGTGCCAGCGCGCAGGCTGGTCTGTGCCAGGTGTTTCATTGCCTCTGCCCTGTGTTGTGGCCCCCAGAGTTGTGCCTTGGGGTGCGGTGTTCTGTGGTAGAACTTGGGGCCGAGGATAGCCTGCGGCAAGGGGGGCGGAAAGTCTTTGACCCCGCCGCCCTGTCAAAAGGCAAGAATGTGCTGAGGTGCAGTGCCTCAGATCGTCAGGATCACGGAACCGGCACGGTCCCCGCTGGCGATAATGTCATGGGCTTTGGCGCAGTCCTCCAGCGGCAGCTCATGGGCGATGCGCATGTCCAGGGCGCCCGTTTCCAGCAGGGCGTTCAGCTGCGCTTCGCATTGGCGGCGTTCTGCATCGGTCAGGATATAGATCAGCGCCATTTCCAAGGTCACACCTTTGAACATCAACGGGTAGAAAGGCAGGGTGGGGGCGCGATCTTTGGCAGATCCATAGGCAATGATGCGACCGCGTGGCGCGATCACCTCGGTGATCATCTCGGCGTTGGGGCCAAATTCTACCTCAACAACCTGATCCACCGGCTGGCCGTTGTTGGCGGCCAAAACCGCGGCGGCCAGATCGGGGTCATTGTAGCCAATCACCGCATCGGCACCTGCCTCCCGCGCCGCCTCCTGCTGGTCGGGGCTGCCTGCGGTGGAGATCACCCTTGCGCCGGAGGCTTTGGCGATTTGTACGGCCAGACGGCCCACGGTGCCGCCACCACCACTGATCAACAGGGTTTTGCCAGCCACATCCCCACCGCCCAGCACGCAGTAGGTGGCGGTCATCGCCGGAATGCCCAGCACCGCCCCTTCGGCAAAGCTGATGTTGTCGGGCAGGGTTACGGCCTGATCCTGCGGCAGGGCGATGTATTCGGCGGCGGTGCCATAGGCGCGCTGCCATTGGCCGTTCCAGATCCAGACCCGTTCACCGATGCGGGAGGGATCCACATCATCCCCCACCGCTTCGATCACACCAGCGCCATCGCTGTGGGGAATGATGCGGGGGTAGGGCGGTTCCGTCACGCCGGGGCGGGTGCCCGAGCGGGCGTCGACGTCTGAGGGGTTCACGCCCGAGGCTTTCAGCCGCACCAGCACCTCACCCGCTTCGGGGGTTGGGGTGGGCAGGTCGCTTAGGGTCAGGACTTCGGCCGCGGGGCCAAATTTGCTGTAAGTGATGGCACGCATGGCACTCTCCTTTTGCTTTGCCTCTTTGTACGGGCTGGTTGAGCATAAAAGAAATGAATTGATTGAATGCTCAGGATGTGGATATCAAATCCATATGCAGGATATTGATCTCGACCTTTTGCGGTGTTTCACCACCGTGGCTGATGTGCAGAATTTTACGGAGGCCGGCACCCGCCTGGGCCGCTCACAATCGGCGATCTCGGTACGGATCCGTAAGTTGGAAGAAGCCCTGGGCCAGAGCCTGCTGTCCCGCAACAGCCGCGATGTGCAACTGACTGAGGCCGGGCGTCGCCTGATGCCGAAAGCGCAGCAGATGTTGCAGGCAAGTGAGCGGCTGATGGCGGATATGCGGGCGCCGGTGGTGTCCGGGGCGCTGCGGATCGGGGTGGTGGAATACCTTGCCCCACATCGGATGCCCGAGTTGTTACAGGCGATGGAACGGCATTTGCCGGGGGCTGAGCTGTCGTTCCGCGTTGGCCTCAGCAGCGGGTTGATGCAGGCGTTGAAGGATGGCCAGATCGATCTGGCGCTGGCTCTGCATGATCCTGAGGCTGACGGATCCCTGCCGGTTGGACAGGATCCGATGGTCTGGATTGAGGGTGAAGAGGCGCCGGCGCAAAGCCCGGAGGATCCGCTGTCCCTGTGCCTAATGCAGGGGCCCTGCATTTATCGCACTGCGGCTGAGGCGGCCTTGGGGCCAGCGCGGGGGCGGGCGCGGGATGTGTTGACGGCAGGCAGTGTGGCCTATGTCCGCAGCGCGGTGGCCTCTGGCCTGGGGGTGACGGTTTTGGGGGCCTCTAGCTTGGGGCCGGGGGTGCGAATCAACCGTGCGCTGATGCGGGCCTATCCGCTGCCGACCCTGGCGTTGGGGCTGCATGGGCGCGATCCCCGCCGGGATCAGGTGGCCGTGGTCCTGCGTGAGGTGCTGGCCCAACAATTGCCCGGCGCGCGCTAGCGCCTTAGGGTCGGGGCATGGATGTTGTGACAGATCACCCCTTTGCCGATCCTGCGGTTGCTGCAGCTTTTCAGGCGTTTGAACCGGACGCGCGTGCAGGGCTGATGGAATTGCGCCATCTGATCCTGACCATCGCGGCAGAGTTGCCTCGGGTCGGCCCGGTTGAGGAATGCCTGAAATGGGGACAGCCCGCCTATCTGACGCCCAAAACCAAGGCAGGCTCGACCCTGCGACTGGGGGTGCCCAAAACAGGCGGTTTTGCCCTTTATGCTCATTGTCAGACCAGCATCATCCGCGATTTTGCTGAGGCCTTTCCGGGGCAGGACCAGATTGAGGGCAACCGCGCCGTGCTGTTTCAACGCGCGGAACAGATCACGCCAGCGCGCCACGGTGTGTTGATCCGTCACGCGCTGACCTATCACCTGCCGCAGGGCTAGCGTCGCGTGCGTTTGACCTTGCGCTGAACCTTGGCGGATTTCTTCTTGGCGCGGTTCATCTGACGCTTGCCGGGGCGGCCTTTGCGATGGCCCCCGCCGCGGCCTGAACGCGGCACCTCTTCGCCCTCGACCGAGACCAGTTCCAGCGCGACGGAGCCTGAGATCGGCGCGGTTTCCGTCAGTTTCACGGTGACCTTCTGGCCCAGCGACAGGGTAAAGCCGCTGTCGACCCCCATCAGCGTGCCGCTCTCGCGATCGAAGTGGAAGAATTCACTGCCTAGCGAACGGACCGGGATCAGACCATCCGCGCCGGTGTCATCCAGCCGGACAAAGGCGCCGTATTTGGCGATTCCACTGATCCGGCCTGCAAACTCATTGCCCACCCGTTCAGACAGGAAGGCCGCCAGATAGCGATCTGTGGTGTCGCGCTCCGCCATCATGGAGCGGCGTTCGGTTTCGCTGATGTGATTGGCGGTTTGCTCCAGATCTTCGCTGTCTGCCGCTGTCAGCCCATCGTCCCCCCAGCCGTGTGACGAGACCAGTGCGCGGTGCACGATCAAATCCGAGTAGCGGCGGATGGGCGAGGTGAAATGCGCATAGCTGCGCAGTGCCAGCCCGAAGTGGCCAAAGTTCGACGGGCTGTAATAGGCCTGCGTCATCGACCGCAGCGTTGCCATATTGATCAGCTCGGCAAAGTCGGTGTCTTTGGCTGCTGCCAGCAGGCGGTTCAGGTGCGCGGTCTGCAACACCTGCCCCTTGGCCAGCGTCAGGCCCGAGGTCTCAGCCGTTTCGCGCAGGGCGTCCAGCTTTTCGACGCTGGGTTCTTCATGCACCCGGAACAGCAGTGGTGATTTCTTTGCCGTCAGGGTTTCTGCCGCCGCCACATTGGCGAGGATCATGAATTCCTCAATCAGCTTGTGGGCGTCCAAACGGTCGCGGAAATTGACGCTAAGCACCTCACCCGCATCGGACAGAACCACCTTGCGTTCGGGCAGGTCCAGATCCAGCGGCTGGCGGCGTGCGCGGGCTTTGACCAGCAGATCATACGCCTCGTAAAGCGGATGAATGACCTGATCCATCAAGGGTGCGCATTTCTCATTCACGTCCCCATCCCGGGCGCGCTGCACCTCCTGATAGTTCAGCGACGCGACCGAGCGCATCAAGCCCCGCACAAAGCGGTGGCCGATCTTTTCACCGCTGGCGTCGATCTGCATCCGCACAGCCAGACAGGCGCGCGGCACGCCTTCGTGCAGCGAACACAGATCACCTGACAGGCGGTCCGGCAGCATCGGCACAACGCGGTCGGGGAAATAGCTGGAGTTGCCGCGCTTGCGCGCTTCGCGATCGAGCGCTGAGCCGGGGGTGACGTAATGGGCAACGTCCGCAATGGCGACCCAGATGACATAACCGCCCTTGTTCTTGGGATCGTCATCGGCGTGGGCCCAGCAGGCATCATCGTGATCGCGCGCATCGGCGGGATCAATGGTGACCAGCGGCATGTCCCGCATGTCTTCGCGTCCGGTCAGGACGGCGGGTTTCTTGCCATCGGCTTCGGCAATCACCGCATCGGGGAAATCATCAGGGATCCCGTGCTGATGGATCGCGATCAGCGACACGGCCTTGGGTGCGCTGGGGTCGCCCAACCGGCTGACTATGCGGGCGCGCGGCAGGCCCATGCGGCCCTTGGGACCGGCCTGTTCGGCTTCGACCAACTCACCTTCTTTGGCGCCATGTGTGGCACCGGCAGGGACCAGCCATTCTTTTTGGTCGCCCTTGTCGATGGGCAGGATGCGGCCGCCTTCGGCGGATTTGCGGAAGACACCCAACACCCGATGCGGGTTGGTGCCGATGCGGCGGATCAGCTTGGCCTCATATTGATGCGCCTCACCTTTGACCTCACTCAGTCGGCCAAGGATGCGGTCCCCCGCCCCAAGCGCCGGGTCCGAGGCCCGCAATACCATCAGGATCTTCGGCTCTGCCCCCTCGCCCTGCCATTCCATGGGGCGGGCGTAAAGATCGCCATCGCTGTCCGCCTCGGTGATCTGAATGACCGAAACCGGTGGCAGCTTGTCTGGATCGCGGAAGGTTTTCTTGCGCTTTTCCAGATGGCCCTCGGCCTCCAGCTCTTTCAGCATGCGCTTGAGGTCGATCCGCGCAGCACCTTTGATGCCAAAGGCTTTGGCGATGTCACGTTTCGAGGTGAGGGTCGGGTTGTCCGAAATCCATTCAAGGATCTCAGGCTTTGTTGGCAGCTTGCTCATAAGGCGCAGGTAGCACGGCAGGGCAGGGGCGTCACGCGATTATGCGTTTTGGGGAGGAGTGGGTTTGGCGAGATGGAATGCCAGCGAAGTATGTTCCGCCCAACAGGAACTGTTGGGCCGCGCCGTTCCGCCCCCACGGGGCGGCGCGTTCGCACCTCCCCTCGGAACGGCGCTAGGCTTAGGCGTTTTTAGTGGGTGCAATTTTTCAGCGCTTTCAAATCCGCCAGCGTGTCCACATCATCGAGTGTATCCACCAGTGCGATGCGTTTGCCGGGTAGACTGGCCATTGTGTCGGACAATGCGTGTTCACTCGACCAGCGTACCTTCTGGAACAGGCTGCGCGGTGGGCGGGTGGCCTGTTTCAGGCCCACCAACCAGTATCCACCGTCCGGCGCGGGGCCGAAACAGGCGTCATGATCGCCAAGTGCGGTAAAGGCGCGGGCGATATGGGCGCGGGTGATGCCGGGGATATCGGCGCCGATGATGCAGACCGGGCCGGGTGGTGCGGTCAGAAACACGCGGCCCATCCGGTCCCCCAGATCTCCACGTCCCTGCGGGATGCGCGGCAGATGCGCGGGCCAGACGCGGCTCATCATGCCTTCCACATCCGGGGCGACGGCCGGTACCGTGTCCCAGCGGGGATCTTCGATCCGGCGCAGCAGGGCCTGCACCTGATGGCGAAACCACCATGCAGCAGTGGTCATGCCCAGATCGCGACCTAAACGGGTTTTGACGCGCCCGGGGCGGGGTTCCTTCACCATGACCACCAGATGCGGCCGGCGTTGTGAGATCATGACAGTTCCAGCTTCATATCGCGGTGATCGATGCCGGCATCATCATAGACCGGGCCGTAGGCGGTGAACCCCAGCTTTTCATAGAAGCCCAATGCGTGCAGCTGCGCGCCCAGTTTGACCTGCTGGATGCCTGGGGTGTCACCGGCAATTGCGATGCAAGCCTTGATGAGCGCCGCGCCAAGCCCGGTGCCGCGGGCGGTTTGCACCACGCAGACACGGCCCACTTTGGCGGTTCCCTCGGTGAAGACGATGCGCGCGGTGCCCAGTGGTGTGTCCCCCTCTGTGGCCAGCACATGGGTGGCTGTGGCGTCCAGCGCGTCCTGCTCTTCGGCAACTGGGACGTCCTGTTCCAGCACAAACACCTCATGGCGCAGGGCGAAACAGGTGGTCAGGTCATCGGTCTGGGCAATCTGCCAGGTCATGCAAAGTAATCCGCCAGAATGCGGCTGTAGATGGCTTTCAGCTGGTGGATCTGCTCCACCTCGATCCGTTCATCGACCTGATGCATGGTCTTGCCCACCAGACCAAACTCCACCACCGGGCAATGGGCTTTGACAAACCGTGCATCCGAGGTGCCGCCGGTGGTGCTGAGGTCAGGCGACACACCGGTTTCCGCCTCCACCGCTTTGGCCACCAGATCGGACAGCGGGCCGGGCGGGGTGATGAAGCTTTCGCCGGAGATTTTGATCGTCATGTCGATCTCCACCCCGGTTTCGGCGGTGACTTTGTTGGCTTCGGTCTGCAGCCAGTCGCTGAGCGATTGCCCGGTGTGGGTGTCATTGAAGCGGATGTTCACCGCGCCGGTACATTTGGCAGGGATCACATTGTTGGCCGGGTTGCCGGTGTCCATGGTGACGATGGCCAGGGTGGAGGGATCAAAATGATCGGTGCCCTGATCCAACTCATGGCTGGCCAGCTGGTCCATCAGCCGGGCCATCGCGGGCAGCGGGTTGTTGGCGCGATGCGGATAGGCGGCGTGCCCCTGTTTGCCGGTGAAGGTGAACCAGGCCGACATTGACCCACGGCGGCCGATTTTCATCATCTCGCCCATATGGTTGGGGCAGGTCGGCTCACCCACTAGGCAGACGCTCATCGCTTCGTCGTTTTCATCCATCCAATCCAGCAGCGCAACGGTGCCGAAATCGCCGTCACCTTCCTCATCCCCGGTGATGGTCAGCACGACCGATCCGTCTGGCGCCTTGTCGCGCACGAAATCCACGGCCGCAGCGGCAAAGGCGGCAACACCTGTTTTCATATCCGTCGCCCCACGGCCCCACAGGATGCCATCCTCAACTTCACCGCAGAAGGGCGGTTTGGTCCAGGCGGCCTCATCCCCGACCGGCACCACATCTGTGTGGCCGTTAAAGCCAAAGGTCTTGGCATGACCCTTGCCGCCCCAGCGGGCATAGAGGTTGGGAATGCCCTCACGATCCACCCGGGTGCAGGTGAAACCGGCGTCGCTCAGCAGATCCTCAAGCAGGACCAGCGCGCCACCTTCCACCGGGGTGACAGAAGGGCACTGGATCAGTTTGGCCGAAAGATCGACGGGACAGATGGGCGAGGGATGGGTTTGCGACATCAGAGGGCTCCTTAGGCTTGGCCAAGGGCTAGCGCGTCTGGGCGGCAAGGGCAATTGCCTGCACCGGTATCACGGATCAATTGATCGCCAGGGGGCGTATGCAACACTTGCCTGTTAGATGGAAAGAGGCCCTTACTTCAGCGGGTTGATCCGTGTATAAAGGCAAAAAATGTCCCGAGGCAGGACGCAAGAACCATAGAGGCCAAAAGGCCCAGGTGAGCAGAAATTTGACTGATTGCCCCAGATCTGATGTCTGGGCTGCTCTGGCTGCGTGCTGCCCATGAGAGTGGGTGGGGTGAGCATATGGCGATCGCAAATGAACTGCCGATCAACAATAACGCCAGCGCGATTCAGATGGCCGAAGAGATGTTCGGCGCTGGGGTCACGGTGGTGGATGCCGATTACTATGGGGATCGGCGGTCTTCGGGCACCTATTCCAATGGGGATTCGATTTCCGAAGGTGTGACACCGGGCGACACTGGCGTGATTCTGTTGACGGGGCGCACCAGCAACTTCACCAAAAGCAGCGGCTCCAGCAACACGAACACTTCCAACAGCACCTCGACCAACACCAGCGGGGTGAACAACAATGCGGCCTTCAATGCGGCGGCGGGCACCAGAACCTATGATGCGTCCTTCATGGAAGTGGAGTTTATCCCTGACGGCGATACGCTGACGCTGCAGTTTGTCTTTGCCTCGGAAGAATACCCCGAATACGTCAACAGCCTGTATCAGGATTTCATCGGCGTCTGGGTGAATGGCCAGCAGGTGGATCTGGCGGTGGGCGATGGTGATATCGATCCGCTGAATATCAACGGCGGCAACAATGAGTCGCTGTTCATCTCGAACCTCAATGATGAATACAACACCGAGATGGACGGTTTCACCGCCACCATGACGCTGAAGATGAACGTCAATGTCGGTGAGGTGAACACGCTGCGGATCGGGATCGCGGATGTGACCGATTCAAGCTACGACTCGACCCTGTTGATTGCCGGGGACAGTGCCCAGACCGCCTTCATTGCGCAGGATGATGCGGTGGATGTTGCGCCGGGCTTTTCCAAAACCATCGACGTGCTGGGCAATGATGGCGACGGCAGCAGCACGCTGACGCTGACCCATATCAACGGTCAGGCTGTTTCCGCAGGATCGGTTATCACCCTGACGACCGGTCAGCAGCTGCAGGTCAATGCCGATGGCACCCTGACCGTTCTGGCGGATGGTGATCTGGAAAGCGTCATCTTCTCCTACACCGCGGAAAACGGCGCTGGCATCAGCGACTCGGCCTTTGTGACGGTCAATCAGGTGCCCTGTTTTGTTGAAGGCACCAAAGTGAAAACGCCCGAGGGCGAGGTTGCAGTGGAACATCTGCAGGTGGGCAATCTGGTGCTGACCAAAGATGATGGTGCCCAACCGCTGCGCTGGATCGGGTCACGGACGGTTGCGGCTGCGGGCAGCTTTGCCCCGATCCACATCCGTCGCGGCACCTTTGGCGAACATGGTGACCTCTGGGTGTCGCCGCTGCACCGTGTTCTGGTGCGCGACCCGATGAGTGAACTGCTGTTTGCGGAGGCCGAAGTGCTGGTTGCCGCCAAAGAGCTGGTGGATGGCAAAAACGTGCGTCAGGTCGAAGGCGGTGAGGTGACCTATGTGCATCTGCTGTTTGACCGCCACCAGATACTCTGGTCCGAAGGTCTGGAAACTGAAAGCTTCCTGCCCGGTCCGCAGATCGTGCATGCTTTGGAACAGGATGTGATGACTGAGATCTGCACGCTGTTTCCGGAACTGGACCCTGAGACCGGGGCGGGCTATGGCCCTGCCGCCCGCCAGACGCTACGCCAGTATGAGGCCAGCCTGCTCAGCGCACCTGCCACATCTGCCCCCAAAGATGAGGTGGCTTAACCGTGGCTTGGATCGCGCTGTCAGATCAGCACAGGCAGGTCTTTGACCCGGGCGGCATTGGCACCGCGCGCCCCGCTGCGCCGCTGGAGGTGACGCCCAACAGCCTGCTGACGCGCGGATCGATCCTGTTTGAAATGCGCCTGCCCGGTGATGGGCGACCGCGCAAGCTGCTGGGGTATCGCCGCGATCACCCCTGGGTCAGCTCGCTGTCCATCCAGGAGCTGCCCACAGGCGGCATCGCGCTGGTCATCACCCAGGGCCGTGAGGTGTTTCACACCGTGCTGGAACATGATGCAGTGACCCAGGCCGAAGAGCTGCGTGTCACCTATAGCTGGGACGCCCCCGCACGCTGGGGCCGGCTGGCGATTGAGCAGGTGCGCAGCGGCAAGGTGTTCCTGAAAGAGTTGCAAGACCCCAAGCCGCTGCTGCTGTCTGATCTTAGGGTGATGACGCTGGACCCGATGCAGCGCCAGATGGACCGGGCGGTGCTGTTTTTTGCCGTCTCTACCGAGGTGGAGCCGATCGGCCCCATGCCCAGCATTGCAGCGCAGGTACCAATCCTGACGGATCAGGGTTATCGCCCAGCACATAAGATCCGGCGCGGCGATCTGTTGCGGACCCCCCACCATGGACTGGTGCCGGTGTTGCAGGTGGTTTCACGTGAAGTGCCAGCCTTTGGCAGTTTCACGCCTGTTTGCCTGCGTGCGCCTTATTTTGGGCTGCAGCGCAATCTGGTGGTCGGGGCGGAACAACGTTTGCGCTCTGGCGGGTCGGCGGTGGAATATCTGTTTGGCAAAGCCTATGTGCGCATCCCGGCAACGCATTTGATCAATGGCGTTTCTGCGATCCGGCAAGAGGCCGGCAATACCATCCGCTACCACCAGTTCCTGCTGCCGGGCAATGAACCCTGCATCGCGGCGGGCACCACGTTGGAGACGTTGTTCCTAGGGCGGGGGCGGCGCAATGCAGCGGTGATGCAGGCCTCACTTCTGGCGGATGCGGAACGGGCACGTCTGCCGGAACATGTGGCCCCGGCCTATCCGTTGTTGGATCACTTCGAGGCCATCACCCTGGCCGAGCTGCGCGCGGCCTAGGTACCTCGCAAAAGAGCCGGTTACTGAACCGGCCCCTCCACATCATTCAGATCTTCGCCGTCAAAGAACGGCGTCATCTGCGCCACAATGACCGAGTTCTCTTCCAGCGCGCGGGCCATCAGCTCACGCTCCTCGGCGTTGATGTCGTGACCCTGTTCAAGTCGCTCATCCAGCGTGCCGTAGCCGGTGACATCCAGAGGTGCCAGATCGGCCTGCTTCAGGATCGCAACGGTTTCGCGCACAGCCTCGGCTTCATCAATGCCGCTTGCATAGATCATCAGCGCGCCGCCGGTTGCGCCTTCGGGCAGACCGTCACCGTCTTTGCGACCAACCTGCACCAGCAGGGTATAGACCTGCTGGCGCGAGGGTTTCTTTTGTTTCTTTTTCTCGCTCATGTTCCGGCAATACGCCGATGCGCTGAGCGGATCAAGCGGTTAGGGGCTGTCGGTGCCCGCTCAGGGGCGGCCAAGGAAATCACGGCTGACCGTGCCTTTGAAACAGCGGGGGAAGAAGGGGAAGCTGTCGGTGGCAAAATACACATAGCGCCCCTCAACCTCGGCCCCATTGCATTCATCTAGGTTGCCGCTGCCGGCCTTATAGATCCAATCCTGCACATAGGTGCCATCATGCCTGCCACCGGGCCCGCCGTTCCGATTGCCGGATTTCAGCTGATAGGAGCTTTGCGCGCCGCCCCCGACATAGTGGATTTCGAAACCATCCGCCGCATAGCCGATGAGGGAGCCATGCAGATCACCGGTCCAGACGTCAGCCGGGGCGTGGTAATGATACAACCCGCGTTTATCGACATGGGCATTGGCGTGATCCATGCCCAGCATATCCGCACCGCCCATGCCCTCAACCTGCCATCCGCTGGCGCGATTGCGGGAAAAGCCGCGGCGGCTGGAGGCGTCATAGAACTCTGCCGTGCCGGGGCGCAGCATGATCCCTGTCAGCGTGATGCCCGATGCATTGGTGCGGGTCACGGTGCGCCCGGTCTGTGCCGGGGTGGCATCAACGCAGATCTTTATCGACTGGGTTTTGAAACTGTTGGGATTGCCCCGGGTCGGAAACCGACCAATGTCATGTGGCGGCGTTCCGTTAGAGGTGATGCAGCGCTGATCGCCTTTGACGGTGACCTTGGCTTGGCTACCGTGAGCCTTATCGTGTGCTTGGGCGTGCTGCGCGGTGAATCCCAAAACAATTGCGACGGTCAATAGGCTGGCACGAATCATGCAATCTCTCCTCTCAATATGGTGTGAGATAGCACGCATGCGCCTGATGATTCCGTCGCGTCAGCCGGGCAAATTTCGCTAAACTCACGAAAAGGCTAGCGAAACACTCGTGAAACACGCCTCCTTTGGGATGTGTCTCGCGGTGGTTTCCCATTCTTTTGGGGTGGCGCCTCTACGGAATCATGCCCACTCCCCTCCCTATGCTGCACCTGCGATTGAGAGTGGAAGCTGCTAGCTTTGGACAGGTTTTTTAAGACGCAGTTTGCGAGTTTCAGGGGTTCACGATGGTTGCGGCGAGTCAGTTGGACATCAACACCAGTGCATCAGCCGATCAGATGGCAGAGGCGATGTTTGGCGCGGGGATCGAGGTGGTCAGCGCCACGTATTCTGGCGACAACGCTTCTTCTGGTATCTATTCTGGCGCGGATGAGACCATGCCGGGTGTTGCACCCAGCGACGGCGGCGTGATCCTGTCTACTGGTCGCGCAACCGATGTCACCAATAGTTTCGGTGAGGCGAACCAAGCCTCGAACACAACGACAGACACATTTGGTGTGGATGGGGATGCCGGCCTCAATGCGATTGCAGGAACTCAAACTTACGACGCCGCAATTTTTGAGGCTGAATTCATTCCGACCGGTGACATTCTGTCGATGCAGATCACCTTCTCGTCCGAGGAATATCTGGAATGGGTGAACTCCGGCTACAACGATGCGGTTGGTATTTGGGTCAATGGTGAACAGGCTGAGCTGACCATCGGGGACAGCGAAATCTCCATCGATGAGATCAACCCAGAAAGCAACCCGGATTGGTACATCGACAACGCCAACGATGAATACAACACCGAAATGGATGGGATGACGATCACCCTGACATTGCGGGCGCCGGTGAATGCCGGGGAAAAGAACACCATCAAAATCGGCATCGCGGATGCGGGCGATTCTCAATATGACAGTAACCTGATGATCGCTGCAGACAGCGTTCAGAGCTACATCACCGTAAACGATGATGAGATCGAAATGCAGGTCGGCTCTGAGGGAACCTTGGATGTGTTGGCCAATGATGAGATCATGGATGACGGCACGCTGACCATCACTCATATCAACAACCAGCCGCTGGTCCTGGGCAATGTCATCACGCTGAACTCCGGCACCCAGGTCAGCCTGAATGAGGATGGCACCCTTAACATCGTTGCGGCGGATACTGAGGGAGAGACGACCTTCACCTATTCGGTTGTCGACGATATGGGGATGGAGGCGTCGGGCTACGCGACGGTCAAGACCGTTCCCTGTTTCCTGTCCGGCACCATGATTGACACCGCCCGTGGCAGCCTGCCGGTGGAAAGCTTGCTGCCCGGCGATCTGGTCCTGACCCGCGATCACGGCTATCAGCCGGTGCGCTGGTCGGGCACCTGCAACCTGATTTCCAAAGAAGACAACGCCCCGATTGAGATTGCCGCCGGCGCGCTTGGCAATCACGGCAAGCTGGTGGTGTCACCCCAGCACCGGGTGCTGTTGCGTGATCTGCGGGCGCAGCTGATGTTTGATGCCAATGAGGTTCTGATCCCCGCCAAACACCTGATCAATCAGCGCACCGTGCGCCGACAGGAGGTTGGGCAGCGCGTGACCTATGTGCATCTGCTCTTTGATCGGCATGAGGTTCTGCGGTCCAACGGCATGTGGACCGAAAGCTACCTGCCGGGCCCTGAGGCCGGCACCAGCTTTGACGCAGATGTGCAAAATGAGATCCTCAACCTGTTTCCGCAGCTGGATCTGTCGACCGGTCGCGGCTACGGTCCGGCGGCGCGTCTTTCTTTGCGTGAATTTGAAACGCAGGCCTTGCTGGCCAGCTGATTTCAGTAACAAAAAACGGCGCCCGGTGAGGCGCCGTTTCTGTATTCAGGGATCTGCGGCAGATCAGTCGCGCAGCAGTTCGTTGATGCCGGTTTTCGAACGGGTCTTTTCATCCACGCGCTTCACGATCACCGCGCAGTAGAGGTTGATGCCGTTCTTCGATGGCATGGAGCCTGAAACAACAACCGAATAGGGCGGCACTTCGCCATACATGACTTCGCCGGTTTCACGATCAACGATTTTGGTCGACTGGCCGATGTAAACGCCCATGCCCAGAACCGAACCTTCACGGACGATACAGCCTTCAACAACCTCGGAGCGCGCGCCGATGAAGCAGTTGTCCTCAATGATGGTTGGGCCAGCCTGCATCGGCTCCAGCACGCCGCCAATGCCAACGCCACCGGACAGGTGTACGTTTTTGCCGATCTGTGCGCAGGAGCCAACGGTGGCCCAGGTGTCTACCATGGTGCCTTCGTCAACATAGGCGCCCAGGTTCACGAAGGACGGCATCAGCACAACGCCAGGGGCCACATAGGCCGACTTGCGCACAATCGCGTTCGGTACGGAACGGAAGCCAGCCGCTTTATACTCGGCCTCACCCCAGCCCGCGAACTTGCTGTCGACCTTGTCCCACCAGCTGGAGCCCTGCGGGCCACCGGACTGCAATTCCATGTCCTTGATGCGGAACCCCAAGAGAACCGCCTTCTTGGCCCATTGGTTCACATGCCAGTCGCCGCTTTCCAGCTTCTCCGCCACGCGCAGCTTGCCCGAATCCAGCGCATGCAGGGTGGATTCGATGGCATCGCGGGTTTCGCCAGTGGTGGCGGGGGTGATGGTGTCACGGGCGTCCCAGGCGGCTTCGATGGCCTGTTCCAATTGAGCGTTCGACATGGAATGTCCTCTTGTTCAATGCTGCGTTTCGCAATCGCTATAGGCGAGAGGCGCGGTTTTCGCAATGCGACCGCACGACCTCATGCGTCCGTCAGCGACCCAAGCGCGGCAAACATGTCGCGATCGTCGCCGGTTCCGGCGTTTGGCGCGGTCAACAACACATCGCCGTAGAACACAGAATTGGCCCCGGCCAAGAAGCACAGCGCCTGCTCTGCGGTGGAAAAATCCGATCGCCCTGCTGACAGGCGGACGCGGGTTTTCGGCATCACGATCCGGGCGGTGGCAACCATGCGCAGCAGGTCAAAGGCCTGCACCTTTTCGCGGTGTTCCAGCGGCGTGCCTTTGGTGGCGATCAGCGCGTTGATCGGTACGCTTTCGGGGTGCGGGTCAAAATTTGCCAAAACCTGCAACATGCTGGCCCGGTCGCGCCAGCTTTCGCCCATGCCGATGATGCCGCCACAGCACAGATCCAGTCCGGCGTCGCGACAGTAAGACAGGGTTTCCAACCGGTCCTGATAGGTGCGGGTGCCGATGATTTCGCCGTAAAACTCAGGGCTGGTGTCGAGGTTGTGGTTGTAGGCTTTCAGCCCAGCCTCGGCCAAGGCTTCGGCCTGATGGGGCTGCAGCATGCCCAGGGTGACACAAGCCTCCATCCCCAGATCGTTTACGCCGCGCACCATTTCCAACACGTTGTCAAACTCCTGCCCATCCTGCACCTTGCGCCATGCCGCGCCCATGCAGAACCGTTCGGCGCCTGCCTGCTGGGCCCGTTTCGCCAGGGAAATGACGTGTTTCGGGTTCATCAGCTTTTCTTTGTCCAGATCCACCTCTTTGTGGTGGGCAGATTGTGGGCAATAGGCGCAGTCCTCGGGGCAGCCGCCGGTTTTGATCGACAGCTGGCTGGCCTTTTGAATGTCATCGGCGCTGTGGTGGCGCTGGTGCAGAGTGCTGGCCTGTCCGACCAGTTCCAACAAGGGGAGGCGCATCAGCGCCTCCACCTCATCCACGGTCCAGTCCGAGCGGATTTCGGCCCGAACGGCGGATGCTTTCTGGGGATTATCAAGCATCCGAAGCGGTCCCGCGGATTTTGGCAATCAGGGCCGCCGGTGCGCCCAGCACCACAACGGCTGCGAGGGTGATCTTCACCAGGTCACCAGCGATGAAAGGGGTGAAGCCCCAGGCCAGCAGTTTGCCGTCAGGGGCGAATTGCGCCAGCCAGGCCAGTCCCAATGCATAGATCGCAGCCAGACCTGCCAGCATTGCCGGCCAGAGCGCCATTCTCGGCAGTTTGTCGGCTGCATAGCCCACGATCACCGTAGCGACGAGGAAGCCGGCCAGATAGCCGCCTGAGGTGCCCATCATATAGGCTAGGCCGATGCCTTTCTCAGGTGTGCCAGCGAACACCGGCAGGCCCGCAGCCCCGGCTGCCAGATAGGCCGCCATGGTCGAGGTGCCCAGACGCATCCCGTAGGTGGCGGCGATCATCATCAGCGCGGCAACCTGCAGGGTCATCGGCACCGGCCAGAACGGCACCTGTACCTTGGCGCTGACGGTCAAAAGGGCGACGCCAGTGGCAACGCGGATCACCTGATCCGTCAGGCTGAGCGAGGTGGCGGAGAGTCCGAGAGTGGATTTCATAGCAGGGGCCTCCTTTTATAGATAAAATATCCCGTATGCTGCGTTGCATCATTAATAAAATAGATAATTTGGCAAGGCATAACTTTGAGAAAATAGTTTTTGTCTATAAAATGAGGGTTTAGCGCAGGGTGATGCGGTCTGCGCGGCGCAGGTGGCGGCGCAGCAGCTCACAGGCGGCGCTCACATCGCGCCGTCGCAGCAGCGAAAGAATCGCAGCGTGATCCTTATCCTCGCGCTGGCTCCAGCCGCTTTTCCAGTTCGCAAGCAGGTGACGGGCCGAGGCGATGTGCAGGTCGTCAATCGCCGCCAGCAGGCGTGGCATGCGGCACGGCGTCAGGATGGCGCGGTGAAAGGCGCGGTTGCGCGCCTCCCAGGTGGGCAGGTCCTCGGCCGCATCGCAGGCTTTGCGGGCCTCTTCAGCAAGATGCAGCTCGGCCGTTGTCATCGCCAGACCGGCATGTTGCAGCGCCAAAACCTCAAGCGCGGTGCGCATTTCGGTGATTTCGCGCAGCTCTGCCGGATCCAATTCACTGACCCGGGTGCCACGGCGGGGCAGGCTGACCGCCAGACCATGGGCTTCCAGTTTCAGGAAGGCTTCGCGCACGGGCACATGGCTGGTGTCAAAGGCACGCGCGATGTGGTCCTGACGCAGCTTCTCCCCCGGTGGCAGGCTGCCACGGATGATCTGTTCGGACAGGGTATCGTAGATGCGGTCGGCGATGGTGGCATTGGACATAGATTATCTATAATTTCCCATCGCTTTGGCGACAACTGGCGAAATGACGCTGTTCTGCCGGAATTCCCCGCCCGTTCCTGTCACGATCGCATGAGATGCACTGGCCTCCCCCCGGAGGGCGCGCTAGGCTGAAAAGATAAACATGAGAATAAGGATTTCCGAGCATGAAAGATGATCGTCGTAGCCGTTTCCGGGATGCCCACACCGATATCGAAACCTCGCATGAGGTGCCCGATACCGCGCAGACGCGGGCACCGTCTTATAAGCTGGCGTTCAACGACGATGATTTCCTCTGCCGGGAGGAGCTGCGGCCGGTGCGGCTGCAGTTGGAGCTGCTGAAACCGCAGCTGCTGATGGATGAATATGGCGTCGACAGCACCGTGGTGCTGTTTGGTGGCGCACGCATTCCGCGGCCAGAAAACAAAGATCAGGCGCGCACCCAGACCTTGGCGGATCTGTCTAAATACTATGACGAAGCGCGCGAATTTGCCCGGCTGATGACCCTGCGCGGAATGCAGGAAGAGGGGCGCGAATACGTTGTCTGCACCGGTGGCGGTCCCGGCGTGATGGAGGCAGGCAACCGTGGCGCACAGGATGCGGGCGGCGTGTCTATTGGCCTGAACATCGTGCTGCCGCATGAGCAGGCCCCGAATGAGTTCGTCTCACCGGATCTCTGCTTCAACTTCCATTACTTTGCCATCCGCAAGATGCATTT
Source organism: Thalassovita autumnalis (assembly GCF_001458255.1). Classification (GTDB taxonomy): domain Bacteria; phylum Pseudomonadota; class Alphaproteobacteria; order Rhodobacterales; family Rhodobacteraceae; genus Thalassobius; species Thalassobius autumnalis. Next base: position 125,997 of record NZ_CYSB01000039.1, on the reverse strand, counting down.
CCTGATGCGGGCGCGCGCTGTCACGGTGTTCCCCGGTGGCTTTGGCACGTTGGATGAAACCTTTGAGGCGCTGACGCTCATCCAGACCGGCCGCATGGAACGGGTGCCGTTCCTGCTGTTCGGCGAAGCCTTCTGGCGGTCGATCATCAACTGGGAGGCCCTTTCAGAGGCAGGCACCATCTCGGCTGAGGATCTGGATCTGTTCCGCTTTGTCGAAACCGCGCAAGAGGCGGTGGATATCATCGACAACTGGGAAGGGGCTGGCACCAAACGGGACGTGATCCCGGGCCGCTAAGGCGGTGGATTAGTGCAGCAGCTCCTGCGGGATTTCGCAGATTTCTTCGTGGGAGCTGAGGTTCTCAATCACATCACCGTGGTCGGTGTGTTTGACACCATAGCCGTAGCCGAACAGGCGGTGCTTCCACTCGCGGACCGAGACCGACTTGCGGCGCTCTTCGCGGATAAGCTCCATCACGGCGACAGTTTCTAGGGTATTTGATTCATGGATACTCGCAAACATAACACTGATCTCCAACATGGTTCACAGCTTCAGTAGACCGTAGATCTACGTATGCGGAAAAGCGCCCTATTCAGGTAATTATGTGAAACTTCGATGCCGCTACCCCCAAAAGGGGGTGCGGTTTTACCAATTCCCGGCTGGATTTCGGTTCAGGAAATCAGGAAAATAGGCCCATCAAGATCGCCGGTTCCGGTCGGTCTTTTGCGGCCTACTCCCCAAAATCAGCTGTTCATGCCCGCTTCGGCTTCGATCTGCTTGCGCGACTTGCGGGCACGTTCGGTGGCCGATTTCAGTTGGCCACAGGCCGCCATGATGTCATCGCCGCGGGTTTTGCGGATCGGGCTGGCGTAGCCGGCTTTGTAGATGATGTCGGCAAAGGCCCGGATGCGGTTGTTCGACGAACATTTGTAGGGCGAACCGGGCCATTCGTTGAACGGGATCAGGTTGATCTTGGCCGGGATGTTGTAATCCTTCAGGTATTGGATCAGGCGATGGGCGTCCTCATCGCTGTCGTTGACACCGTTCAGCATCACATACTCAAAGGTGATCCGCTCCGAGTTCGAGGCCTTGGGGTATTCGGCCAGTGCGGTCAGCAGTTCGTGGATGTTCCACTTCTTGTTGATCGGTACCAGAACGTCGCGGGTTTCATTCGTGGTTGCGTGGAAACTAATTGCCAGCAGACAGCCGATTTCCTGCGCGGTTTTAGCAATTTCAGGCACCACGCCTGAGGTCGATAGGGTGATGCGGCGGCGGCTGAGTGAAATGCCCTCGCCATCCATCGCGATCTTCATCGCGTCGCGCACGTTGTCGAAGTTATAAAGCGGCTCACCCATGCCCATCAGCACGATGTTGGACAGCAGGCGGGGGCCCGCATCGCCAGTGCCGACACCGGGTTCGGGCCATTCGTCCAGATCGTCCCGCGCCATCATGATTTGGCCGACAATCTCACCAGCGGTCAGGTTGCGCACCAGTTTCTGGGTGCCGGTGTGGCAGAAAGAACAGGTCAGTGTGCAGCCCACTTGCGATGACACACACAGCGTGCCGCGGCCCTCTTCGGGGATGTAGACCACCTCCACCTCATGGCCGCCGGCGATGCGTACCAGATATTTGCGGGTGCCATCGGTCGAGACCAGCTTGCTGACAACCTCAGGAATTTCGATGACGAAATGCTCGGCCAGTTTGGCGCGGTAGGCCTTGGCGAGGTTGGTCATTTCGGCAAAGTCACGCACGCCCCACTGATAGACCCACTGCCAGATCTGGTTGACCCGCATCTTGGCTTGTTTCTCAGGGGTGCCGATTTCGATCAGCGCCTCACGCAGACCGGCACGGGTCAGGCCGACAATGTTCTTCGGCCCCTCCGGCAGTTTCCGGGGGAATGTTCTGACATCCTGAGTAATCGGTGCAGTGGCCGTCATATCGCGCTTCCTAGATGGGATGAGCGCGTTCCATACAGGATTCGGATGGGTTTGCCAAAGCCTATATGGCATAGGCTCTGGCGTTGCATGGCTGCTATGCAGGCGGGCTTAACCGTAAAGCTGACGCGCCTGCGCAAAGCTGAGCAACCGCTGGGTCTTGTCATCCCACAGATGCAGCCGCGCGTTGCGCAGGCTTTCGCGGATGTTCATGCGGTTGATCTTGGCCAGTTCCGCATGGTCCTTCAGTACCTCAGGCAGGCGATAAAAGGGGATGCGGCTGTAGACATGGTGCACATGGTGGATGCCGATATTGGCGCTGAACCACTGCAGCACCTTGGGCAGCACATAGTAGGACGATCCATGCAGTGCGGCGTGGTGCATCTGCCAATCGGTATCAGGCGCCCATTGAGTGCATTCAAACTGGTGCTGCACATAGAACAGCCACATTCCGGCCGTGGCGGCAATCAGGATTGAGGGCAGGGCGATCAGCAGCAGCGGTGCCAGGCCACCGAAGTACCAGATAACCCCAAACAGCACGATGATCGACAGGTTGGTGGTCATGGCAGAGGCCCAGTAACGCCCCTGTTTCATCAGGCCAATGGGCAGGCGGTTCTGCAGGAAGAACAGGTAGCTGGGGCCGAAACCGAACAGCACAAACGGGTTGCGATACAGGCGGTACTGCAGCTTACCCAGTTTCGACAGGGCCTGGTATTCCTCAACCGTCATGGTGTGGATATCGCCCATCCCGCGTTTGTCCAGATTGCCCGCGGTGCCGTGGTGCGCCGCATGGGTGCGGCGCCAGACGTCATAGGGCGTCAGGGTCAGCACGCCGATGATCCGGCCGGTCCAGTCGCTCAGATGGCGGTTCTTGAACAGGGCGCCATGACCGCAGTCATGCTGGATCGCAAAGAGGCGCAGCAGGAACAGCGCGTTTGCCGCGCCCAGAACAAAGGCGAGAATGTAGCTGTAGGACATCACCCACCAGGCCAGCGCCCAGATGCCGATGAAGGGCAAAAGGGTGATCGCCACCTCGGTCAGACTGCGGCCAGTGCTGGGTTCGCGGTATTGAGCCAGAACTCGGACCCAATGCTGGGCTTTGCGTTTCTCTTGCGTTTCAACGGTGCGGCTGTCTTGGGAGTCTAACATCGGGTCTTTCGTCTTTTAGCGTTCAAACCCGCATAGACGAGAGGGGCCACAGTGCAAGGAAATAATTGTCAGGTTCAAATAAATGACGAAAAAGTCGCGGCTCGGCCCACAGTCGCGGGCCGAAATCCGCCGTATTCCCGTGTTACTTGCAGCGGGTCTGCGCCTCTTCAATCGCGGCGGTGAATCCGGAGAGCGAGAAGGTGTCTTTGGTCGTGGTGCGACTGCGCGCTGACAGGCCAGTGACCACGGCTTCACGGCCACGTTTCAGCGCGGTGATGATCTTGGCATCATCCGCTGCGCTTTGGGTCCAGGCCCATTCGCCTTCGGTGAAGAGTTTGAATTCCTGTCCATCCACGTTGAGGAGCACATCCACACCTTGGGCAAAGCCGTAGCCGCCGGTGAAGGCGATCTGGCCCTGAATGCCTGAGCCGGGGCGATAGAAAGCGATCAGCAGAATATCACTGCGCTTTACAGATACGATCCGGCCCTCGCGGGTGTTGACGGTTTCCTTAGGGGCGGCCACTGCCCAGCACTCTTTGGGGTCTTTGTCTTCAAAGACACTCCAATTGGTTTTGGTGGCGACCTCATTGGTGCTGCTTTCTTGTGCCCAGGCGGCGCCCGATGCAGACAGTACCATCGCTGCCCCGATAAGGGTGCGTGCAATACGTGATACCATGTGTTCCAGCCTCCAGCTGTCCTTGCCTCAAATTTGCTTTACTGCCTTTTGCCAAAGCTTCTACTGGCGTTTCGTGTCGGAAAAAGGCACATCTGTCTCGACATTGCTACATTAGCGCAAAATCTGCCAGCAACGAAAGGGCGATTGGCGGATTTTCGCAGAAGTTTGAGGAGGAAGACCCATGGTGGCAGCCGTCCCCTTGGTAGAGATCTGGCGCGGTGACTTTCTGGAGAGCCTGCACTGCGGTCATGCGGTGATTTGTGGCCCCGATGGCGAGATTGTCGAAGCTTGGGGCGATCCCCATGCGGTGGTTCTGCCGCGGTCTTCGTCAAAGATGATCCAGGCGCTGCCCTTGGTCGAAAGCGGCGCGGCAGACGCGCGTGGCCTGACAGGAGAACAGTTGGCGCTGGCCTGTGCGTCGCACAATGGCGCACCGATCCATGTTGAGCGGGTCAATGCCTGGCTGAAAGACATCGGATGCGGCGATGATGACTTTCGCTGTGGTCCGCAGGAAAGCCGTGACGATGACCTGCGCATTGAGATGATCCGCAACGGCGAAAGCGCCTGCCGGGTGCATAACAACTGTTCGGGCAAACACGCAGGCTTTCTGACGCTGAGCCAGCATCTGGGCGGCGGTGCGGAATATTGCCAGATCGATCACCCCGTGCAGCAGGCCTGCCTGTCTGCCTTTGAGGAGGTGACAGAGGAAACAAGCCCAGGCTTTGGCATTGATGGTTGTTCGGCACCGAACCACGCTGCCACCCTGCATGGCATCGCCCGCGCCATGGCGTTTTTCGCCGCTGCTGAAGAAGGTGGCGATGCCCGTCAGGACGCCGCAGCGCGTCTGCGGCAGGCGATGGTGACCTATCCGGAACTGGTCGCCGGCGAAGGCCGCGCCTGCACCGAGCTGATGCGGGCCTGCGACGGCCGTGTGGCGCTGAAAACCGGGGCTGAGGCGTTTTTCATCGCCATCATTCCGGAAAAGAAACTGGGTGTGGCGCTGAAGATCATGGATGGCACCACCCGCGGCGCCGAAGCGGCGATTGCCGCTATTCTGGTGAAACTGGGCATTCTGGACGCCAACCACCCGGCGGCACAGAAGTTCATGACCCCGATGATCCGCAACTGGGATGGCCTGGCGACCGGCGCGATCCGGCCGGCGGCGGCGCTGCTCTGACAGCAGGATGCCTCCGGCGGGAGTATTTTGGGAACATTGAAAGGGCGCCGCAGCGATGTGGCGCCTTTTGTTATCAAAGATGTGCTGCGAAGGCGTCAACCACCTTGGCATAGACCTCGCGTTTGAAGGGCACGATGTTGGCCACCAGGTCATCGGCAGGCAGCCAGCGCCATTCGGAGAATTCCGGATGATCGGTTTCGATGTTCACATCGGCATCTTCACCGTTGAAACGGATCAGGAACCATTTCTGTTCCTGCCCACGATAGCGGCCTTTCCAGATCCGGGGCACGATGTCATGGGGCAGGTCATAGGCGATCCAGCCATCGGTTTCGGCGATGATCTGGGCCTTGTCTTCGGTGACGCCGGTTTCTTCCCAAAGCTCGCGCAGGGCTGCGGCGCGTGGCGCTTCGCCCTCGTCGACACCGCCCTGCGGCATCTGCCAGGCGGGGGCGTCATTGTCGAGGCGCTGGCCAACAAAGACGTGGTTGTCAGCATTGATCAGCATTACCCCCACGCAGGGGCGATAGGGCAGTTTGGCGATCTCTTCGGGTGTCATGTCCGGATCCTCTGAGGGCAGGTTTGACCCTGTCTGGCATGGAAGTTCGATATAGAAAAGCCCCCGGGATCCCCGGGGGCTGATCTTGTCAGTTGCTGTGTAGCTTTGGCTCGCGGCTTAGTCCTGCGATGCCAGCGCGGTCAGGCCTTTCAGCAGGTCCACGGCATAGGCCAGCTGATAGTCGTCTTCGCGCAGCTTGGCGGCCTCTTCTGCCTTGGCGCGTTCGTCTTCGATCTGCTGGATTTCATCTTCGCTGAGCGAGTCGTTGGAGAGCGAACCGCGCAGATCCGCCTCGGAGCGGCTGCTGCGCGCCTCTTCTTCCGCGGCCTCCGCCTCGGGGGTGCGGCGCGGCTGTTCCACCACGATGTCAGGCGACACGCCCAGGTTCTGGATGGAGCGGCCCGACGGGGTGTAGTAGCGCGCGGTGGTCAGGCGCATGGCCCCGTTGGAGCGCAGCGGCATCACGGTTTGAACCGAGCCTTTGCCGAAGCTTTTGGTGCCCACAACAATGGCGCGGCGGTGATCCTGCAGGGCGCCAGCGACAATTTCTGACGCCGAAGCGGATCCGCCGTTGATCAGCACCACAATTGGTTTGCCCTCGGCCAGATCACCTTCTTTGGCGTTATAGCGTTCACCCTCGGCCGGGTTGCGGCCACGGGTCGACACGATCTCACCGCTTTCCAGGAAGGCATCGGAGACGCGGATTGCCTGGGTCAGCAGGCCGCCGGGGTTGTTGCGCAGGTCCAGAACGATGCCATCGACATTGTCGAGCCCGCCCAGATCGGCGGCAGCCTTTTCCAGCCCGTCCTTGAGGTTGGGGTAGGTCTGATCGTTGAAGGTGGTGACCCGCAGCACAACGGTGTTGCCTTCGGTGCGGGTGCGCACGGCGGTCAATTTGATGGTGTCACGGATGATTGAGATGTCGAAGGGCTCGGGCTCACCCTCACGTACAACGGTGATGATGGTTTCGCTGCCCACCGGGCCGCGCATCAGTTCCACTGCTTCGTCCAGGGTCAGACCCAGCAGCGTGTCACCGTCGACATGGGTGATGAAGTCACCGGCCTCAACACCTGCTTCGCTGGCCGGGGTGCCATCGATGGGCGAGACCACTTTGACGAAACCCTCTTCCTGGGTGACCTCAATGCCAAGGCCGCCAAATTCACCGCGGGTCTGCACACGCATATCGGCGGCATCATCGGGCGACAGGTAGCTGGAATGGGGATCAAGCGAGGTGAGCATGCCGTTGATCGCGGCTTCGATCAGCTCTTTCTCATCAACTTCTTCAACATATTGCGCGCGGATCCGTTCAAAGATGTCGCCAAACAGGTCCAGCTGTTCATAGACATTGGTTTGCGCTTGGTTTTCCTGCGCCAGCAGCGGGCCTGCGACCTGGGTGGTGGCGATCACCCCGGCCAGAGTGCCGCCCAATGCGGCCATCAGAAATCGTTTCATAGGTTACTTATCCTTCCCCGTTGCGAACCACGCGACCGGATCCACCGGGGCGTTGTTTTCTCTCACCTCTATATAGAGCGTTTCTGAGGCCTCAGTTCCAGCCCCCTCACCAGCCTGTGACAGAATGGTGCCAATTTCTGCTTCTTCGCCGCCCATAAGGCCGATCGGGCTGCCCGAGGGCAGCACCTGACCGGCGCTGCCATAGACCACATCCAACCCCGCCAGCACCAGCAACAGACCAGCCTGCGGTTCCAGAATGACCACATTGCCATAGTCCAGCAGCGGACCAAGGTAGCGCAGCGTTGCGGCGGTTGGGGTTGTCACCAGCGCACGTGGGCGGGTCGCCAGGATCAGACCGGGGCGGGTGATGCCAGCTGCGTCCGCCTCACCCGCGCGGCGCAGGATCGTGCCCTGAACCGGCAGCGGCAGCTTGCCTTTGCGATGGCTGATATCGGGCAAGGAACCGGGTGCTTCGCCTTCAGCAATCTCACTGAGGCCTGAGGCAAAACCCGTTAATGTTTCCGCCGAGGCCACCAAAAGCGCCGTTTTCAGCGGATCTTCGGTAAAGCGTTTGGGCAGGTTTGTGCGATCAGAAATGGCCTGGCTGAGGTCGGTGCGGGCCTGTTGTACGCCGTCCAATCCCTGCGCCAACGTATCTACCGCGCTTTGCTGCAGGCTGCGCAGAATCGCCACTTCCTGCAGTTTACTGCGCAGCGCCTGGGCCTGATCGGTCAGCGCCGGGGTGACATCCGCCAGCAACATGCCTGAACGCGCGGTATCTGTTGGCCCGTCGGGGTGCATCGCCAGCACCGGATCCGGCGTGGCGGCGATCGATTGCAAAACCCCTAGGAGCTGCGAAATCTCGGTTTCCCGCGCGTCCAGTTCGCGGGTCAGCTGCGCCTCCCGCAGGGACACCCGGCGCAATCCTTCGCGCATCGCTTCCAGCCCGTCCTCAAAGGCGCGCAGGGTTTCGGTCAACGCTTTGACCCGATCTCGTGCTTTTTCCGCAGCGGCCAGCGTCTGCCCTGCCTGATCCAGCCGCGCTGCCGCGGCTTCGGCCAGGGCCGCGGGCGAGGTTTCGGCCGCCACCGCGTTCATCAGGCCGATGGTCAGGCCAACACTCAGGCTGAGCGGGAGGATCAGCGCGCGGATCATTCCTGCAGCAGGCTCCGGCCAGTCATCTCTTCGGGTTGCGGCAGGCCCATCAGTTCCAGCAATGTCGGTGCCAGATCGGCCAAGCGCCCGTTGCGCAGAGTTGCCCCGGCGGGGCCGCCAACCAGCGCCACAGGCACCGGGTTCACGGTATGCGCGGTGTGCGGGCCACCGGTTTCGGGATCCACCATGGTTTCGCAATTGCCGTGATCTGCGGTCACGATCATCGCGCCACCTGCTTTTTCCAGCGCCGCCATCACCGCGACCAGCCCCTGATCCACGGCTTCGCAGGCTTTGATCGCCGCATCCAGATCGCCGGTGTGGCCCACCATATCGGGGTTGGCGTAGTTGGTGACGATCAGGTCATAGCCTTCTTCGATGGCGCGGACGAAGTTTTCGGTCACTTCCGGCGCGCTCATTTCGGGCTGTAGATCATAGGTGGCAACCTTGGGCGATGGCGCCATATAGCGATCTTCGCCAACCTCAGGATCCTCTTTGCCACCGTTCAGGAAGAAGGTGACATGGGGGTATTTCTCGGTCTCGGCCAGACGGAACTGCCGTTTGCCCTGTTTCGCAACCCAGGCGCCCAGCGTGTTCACGATATTGCGCGGGGGAAACACGGTGGAGAGGTAGGCGTTGTGGCCTTCGGAATATTCAACCATCCCCAGGAGCGCCGCCCAATCCGGGCGCGGGCTGACGTCAAATTCTGCGAAATCCTGTTCGCCGATGGCGCGCAGGATCTCACGGGCACGGTCTGCGCGGAAGTTGAGGCAGAAGAAGCCATCGCCGTCTTTGGCGCCGGCGTAATCACCAATGACCGTCGCGGCCACAAATTCATCGCTGGCGTCTTTGCTGTAGGAGGTCTCAACCGCCTCTGCGGCGGAGGTCGCAGCGGCGCCTTGGCCCTGCACCATCGTGGCATAGGCGGTGGAGACCCGTTCCCAGCGATTGTCGCGATCCATCGCGTAGTAGCGGCCCGTTACCGTCGCGATCCGGGCGTTGTCGGGCAGCGCTGCCTCCAGCTGGGCCAGATAAGTAAGGGCGGATTTAGGCGCCACATCGCGTCCGTCGGTGACGGCGTGCAGCGCGACCGGCACACCGGCATCTGTCACGGCTTTCACCGCCGCGATGATATGGGTCAGGTGACCATGCACCCCACCGTCCGAGACCAGGCCCATCAAATGCGCGGTGCCGCCTGAGGTTTTCAGCGTCTCGATGAAATCGACAAGGGCCGCTTCGGTCTGGAAGGTGCCTTCTTCAATCGACAGGTCAATCTGCCCAAGGTCCATCGCCACCACCCGGCCTGCGCCGATATTGGTGTGACCCACCTCAGAGTTGCCCATCTGACCGCGCGGCAACCCAACATCGGGACCGTGGGTGATCAGCTCTGCCGAGGGGCAGGTGGCCATGATCCGATCAAAACCGGGGGTGTTTGCCAATGCGGGCGCATTGGCCCCGTTTTCCGCGCGTTTGCCCCAGCCATCAAGGATGCACAAAACAACGGGTTTTGGATGAGTCATAGCCTGCCCTTTCGCTCTTACTTGCTATCTAAGCGGCTGAGCGGAAGGGGGCAAGCTTTCAGGCCAAGCTTTCAGGCGGGGCTGATCAGACCCGATGGTAGGGGCTGCCCGCTTGAATGGAGGCCGCGCGGTAAAGCTGTTCGGACAGCATCACCCGCACCAGCATATGCGGCCAGACCATCTTGCCGAAGGAAATGGCAAAGTCAGCTTTGGCCCGCAGGCTGGGATCAATACCATCCGCGCCGCCGATCACAATCGCCAGATCCTGACGCCCGTTGTCGCGCCATTCGCCCAGCTTGTCAGAAAACTGCGGCGAAGACAGAACCTTGCCGCGTTCATCCATCACGCAAAGCAGGGCCCCCTTGGGGATCACACGCTCCAGCAGCGCGGCCTCCGCCGCCATGCCGCCGCCCTTTTTATCCTCAACCTCATGAAAGGTGAGGGGGCCCAGGCCGTGGGCCCGGCCAGTGCGGTCAAAACGTTGGGTGTAATCGTCAATAAGCGCCTTTTCAGGGCCGGTGCGCAACCGGCCCACGGCGCAGATGTGAACCCGCATGGGCTTAGCCCTGCGGTTTGTCGGGCGAAATGCCGTCCCGCCACATTTTTTCCATCTGATAGAATTCGCGCACTTCGGGGCGGAAGACATGCACGATGATGTCGCCGGTGTCGATCAGCACCCAGTCACCGGTCGCCTTGCCTTCCACACGGGAGGCACGGCCCAGATCCTGTTTCAGACGGTCCACCAGTTTTTCTGAGATGGCCGAAACCTGACGTGAGGAGCGGCCGGAACAGACCACCATGTAATCGCCGATCGAGGTTTTACCGCGCAGATCGATCTGCTCGATATCCTCGGCCTTTTCATCTTCGAGAGTGGAAAGGATGTGTGCCAGCAACTCTTCGCTGGTGACATCTTTGGCGGATTGGCTCATTGCGGACTCCGCTTTGGTGTTGAGAGACAGGACATAGTCCTCCTTCTTGCAAACGCCGTTCTGCGTCCCGGCGCTGGACAGATTCAGATTAGCACCGGATATGTGGAATCTCAATCTTACCTTCAAGCAGGAAAACGCCCCGTTTTGCCCATTTTCACGCCTTTGCGCCGCTTTTTGGCGGGTTTTGCCTTCGGCGAGAGTATTTGGGGACGTTGAAAGGCGGTTTCACGGTTTTGCAAATACTCTGGGGTTTGGGGCAAGGCCCCAATCGGTCAGTCGGTATCCATGGGCAAACTTGACGGCAGCATGGTAACTTCGCGCTGTGGGAAGGGGATGGAAATGCGATGTTCCTGGAAAGCATCCCAAAGCGCCAGATAGACATTGCCGCGGATGTTGGTCAGCCCGCCGGTTGGGTCTTCGATCCAGAACCGCAGCACGTAGTCCACCGAACTGTCGCCAAAGCCGATGATGTGGCAGACGGGCGGCTTCTTTTCCAGCACACGATCCACGCTGAGCGCCGCTGCAATGGCGATGCGGCGCACCTGATGCGGGTCATCGTGATAGGCGGTGCCAAAATGGATATCCAGACGTACATAGTCGTTGGAATGGGACCAGTTGACCACCTGACCGGTGATCAGATCCTCATTGGGGATGAGGTATTCCTTGCCGTCCCGGGTGACCACGCTGACATAGCGCGCGCCAAGGGCTTCGATCCAGCCGAAGGTGGACCCGAGCGAGATCACGTCACCTGGTTTGATTGACTTGTCCAGTAGGATGATCACGCCGCTGACAAGGTTTGAGACCACCTTTTGCAGGCCAAAACCAAGGCCCACACCAATGGCGCCTGACAGGAAGGCAAGCCCGGTGAGATCAACGCCAACCGCCTTCAGCCCGACAAAAAGCGCGGCGGAGTACAGCGCCAATTGCAGAACCTTGACCAGCAGCACCTGCATCGAGGGGGAAATCTCAGCGTTGCGGCGGATCCGGTCTGTGGTGACACGGGCCAGAAACCGCGCCGCTGCGATCAGCACCCCAACCACGGCGATGCCCTGCACGACCGTCCAGAGCGACAGTTGCAAATCCCCAAAATCGACGGCAGCACTTTGCAGCAGGGCCTGCGCTTCGTCGGTGAGGTTCAAAATCGAGAGGGTGACCCAGATCCAGCCGGTATATCGCACCACGGAGCGCAGGAATTTGTTGCCGATCAGTCGGGTCAGGAAGGCAATGACCAGCCAGGCCAGCGCCAGTTGCGCAATGATCGCCAGCATATAGCTGCGGCTGGGCCAGGTGACTTCGCGCATGATCCAGACGGTCGGCCAGATGAGCGCGGCAAACAGGATCAGGTTCAGCCGTTTGTGCAGGATCACCAGAATGCGCATCCGCCAGGTGGGCCAGCCGGTGAGGGTGCGCATCCAGTCATGCAGTCGTGGGCCCAGAACACGGGTCAGCAGGAAGGTCGCCAGAACCAGCCCCAGGGCAATCGCCACCTGATATGCGTTCCAGGGCCGCAACAGCCCGGTGAGAAACCGTTCTAAGTCCGATGCCAGCCCTAACGCCACATCCTGTGCCATCTCCTGCGCAGCGGCGGGCGCGGTGTCAGCGGCAGCTTCAGCGGTTTCGTCTAAGGTTGTGCTGCTTTCTTCGTTCATAGGCTCCCTCTGTGCCTATTGGTGCACAGAAGGCGCCTTCGGGCAACCGCTTGAACTGTCAAAGCCCGTTGCAACGATCCAATGTCTCGCCCGCACCGATTTGTTGCATCATGTCAGCAACAGTGAGCCCGGTGAGGAAGGGACGGAACTGCGTGCCGCCGTCGAAGCTGAGGCGGACGGAAATCTCCCCTTGTGGATCGGGCGTGCCGGTCAGGCTGCAACCTGCAATGCTGATTGAGAGGGTGCCTTCGGTGCCGTCCGAATCTTCGGCCTTCCATATCGCGATTTCGCGTTGCAGGGCTTCCAGCCTAATCACGTCTTCAGGGCTGAGCCGCCAGATGTCGCCATGTTGATCCAGCTGCACCGTGGCGCCTTTCTCTTGCCCGTTACGGGTGGCGCCAAAATACATCTCCATCCCGCCGGTCGGGATCGCAATATCAGGTGGCAATGTCACCTGGGCGGCCAGGTTGGCGGGATCACTGGTCAGCGGGTCCAATTGGCTGAGCCTGGCGACGGTCAGCGGGTTGATCGACCCGCAAGCCGTTAGAAAGAGGAGGGCAGGGAATATTGGCTTCATAGAATTCTCCATTGATTCGCGTAAAATTTAATGTAAAACGATAAGTGTTTACTAATTTGCATGGAGTCAACCGTGACAACGCGAAATCTATCCTTGCTGCTTCTCTGGGGCTGTAGACTGGCCATTGCGGGTTTGTTGGCCACAATGCTGATAGGTGTCTGGGCCAGTTATCAAAACCCTGAGGTGCTGGTTTTGGCGCGGGGGGATGTGCCTATTCTGGGGGATCTATCGCTCTGGGCTTGGCTGGGTAGCGTTGTGGTGGCGGCTGGGGTGATGGCGGTGGCGATCTATGTGCTGCTGCAGGCCCACCAGCTGTTTGACATTTACCGCGCAGGCGATCTGCTGAGCGCCGCCGCGGCCACGCGGATTTCGCGGATTGGCAAGGGGACGCTGTTGTTGGCGATTGCCTCTGTCCTTGCCCATCCGGTTCTGACGGTGCTTTTAACCTCGGCCAACCCGGTGGGCCAAAGAGCGGTCTCCCTGGCGCTATCCAGCAACGATGCGAGTCTTTTGTTGCTGGCGGGATTGCTGACCGTAATCGGCCGTGCCTTGCGGGAAGCAGCTGCGGTTGCGGCTGAAAACAAGGCCTTTGTCTGATGGAGATTGTGGTGCGCCTCGATGTGATGCTGGCCCTGCGTAAGATGAAATCGCGGGAGCTGGCAGAGCGGATTGGGATTTCCGAACAAAATCTTTCGCTTTTGAAATCAGGCAAAGTCAAAGGCGTGCGGTTTGAGACACTGGCGCGGATCTGTGATGTGCTGGGGTGTCAGCCGGGGGATCTCTTGGAGGCTGTGCCCCTATCCGAATGAGTATTGCAAGCGCCATTGCAACGCTGTTGATCTATCTATAACCATCTGGCCATGCTTGATATTCTTCTAATCCTCGCAGCTGGCTTTGGGGCCGGCATCATCAACGCGCTTGCAGGTGGCGGTACCTTTTTGACCTTCCCTGCCTTGGTGATGATTGGCATTCCGCCGGTGGCGGCCAATGCGACCAGCGCGGTTGCGGTCTTCCCCGGTTATCTGTCGGCGGCGCTGGGCTTCAAACGCGAGATTGGCGAACTGCCGCGCGCCAGCCTGATGCGGGCCTGCCTGGTGACCTTGATTGGCGGGCTGATCGGAGGGCTGTTGCTGTTGGTCTCCTCCAATGAGGTTTTTGCGGTTCTGGTGCCTTTCCTGTTGCTGGCGGCCACGCTGGCCTTTGCCTTTCAGGCGCAAATCCAGAACTGGATGCGCGGCACCGCGCTGAAGGCTACACCCTACGGCACCTTCGGCCTAATGGCGGTGTCGATCTATGGTGGCTACTTCAACGGGGGGCTGGGGATTGTCCTCCTGGCGCTGTTTGCGCTGTGGGGGATGGAGAGCCTCAATCAGATGAACGGGCTGAAAAACGCCCTGTCTTTTGTGATCTCGGCAATTTCGGTGGCGACCTTTGCGGTGGCGGGGATCGTGCATTGGAATGAGGCGCTGATCATGGCGGTGGCGGCCATTGCGGGGGGATTCGCTGGCGCCCATCTGGCTAAAATCCTGCCCAAAGCGGTGGTGCGCGGCTTTATTATCCTGATCGGATTGGGCATGTCAGCGGTGTTTTTCGCCCGAATTTGACCCGCTGCCCTGCGCACCGTGCCTTGCGGAAAATTGCCCTTCGGTGTAGGACGGGCGCAATGAAACGTATTTTCGATATCGACGACCGCAGCTTTCTGCCCTGGCGGTTCTTTGGCGCCAAGCGCGCCGTGCTCGCCTGCCTATAAGGCTGGGTGCCTGCCCTTGTGGCGGGCCTTTGTCGTTTCATCACCCCTACATCCAAAGACAATCCACGGGAGAGGACCATGACCGCCCCGAAGACACTCTATGATAAAATCTGGGACGCCCACGTTGCCCACGAAGCGGAAGACGGCACTTGCCTGCTGTACATTGACCGCCACCTGGTCCACGAAGTGACCAGCCCGCAGGCCTTTGAAGGGCTGCGCATGGCAGGCCGCAAGGTGCACGCGCCGGAAAAAACCATCGCCGTGCCGGACCACAACGTCCCCACCACTGCAGGCCGTGAAGACCCTGCACAGATGACCGAAGAAAGCCGCATTCAGGTTGAAGCGCTGGATAAGAACGCCAAAGAATTTGGTGTGCATTACTATCCGGTGTCTGACGTGCGTCAGGGCATCGTGCACATTGTTGGCCCTGAAAACGGCTGGACCCTGCCGGGCATGACCGTTGTGTGCGGCGACAGCCACACCGCGACCCATGGCGCGTTCGGCTCACTGGCCCACGGCATCGGCACCTCTGAGGTGGAGCACGTGCTGGCCACCCAGACGCTGATCCAGAAGAAGTCCAAGAACATGAAGGTGGAAATCACCGGCAAACTGAAGCCGGGTGTGACCGCCAAGGACATCACCCTGGCCGTGATCGGTGAAACCGGCACCGGCGGCGGCACTGGTTATGTGATCGAATATTGCGGTGAAGCCATCCGCGATCTGTCGATGGAAGGCCGCATGACCGTCTGCAACATGGCCATCGAAGGTGGCGCACGTGCAGGCCTGATCGCCCCTGATGAGACCACCTTTGAATACTGCAAGGGCCGCGCCCACGCGCCGAAAGGTGCCGCTTGGGAACAGGCGTTGGAGTATTGGAAGACCCTCTTCACCGACGAAGGCGCGCATTTCGACAAGGTTGTCACCCTGCGCGGCGAAGACATCGAACCGGTTGTGACCTGGGGCACCAGCCCTGAGGACGTTCTGCCGATCACCGGTGTTGTGCCCTCGCCGGAAGACTTTGAAGGCGGCAAAATCGAAGCGGCCCGCCGCTCGATCGAATACATGGGCCTGACCCCCGGTCAGAAACTCTCGGATATTGAGATCGACACCGTGTTCATCGGCTCCTGCACCAACGGCCGGATTGAAGACATGCGCGCCGTTGCCGAAGTGGTCAAAGGCAAGAAGATCAAAGAAGGCATCCGCGCGATGATCGTTCCGGGTTCGGGTCTGGTGCGTGCGCAGGCCGAAGAAGAAGGTCTGGCCGACATTTTCAAAGAGGCCGGTTTTGAGTGGCGTCTGGCGGGATGTTCGATGTGTCTGGCGATGAACCCCGATCAGCTGTCCGAGAATGAACGCTGTGCCTCGACCTCGAACCGCAACTTCGAAGGGCGTCAGGGCTACAAGGGCCGTACCCACCTGGTAAGCCCCGGTATGGCTGCTGCGGCAGCGCTGACTGGCAAGCTGACCGATGTACGTGAGCTGATGTAACCCATGTGTGCGGCGCTCACCCCTTCTGGAACGTCTGACCGTCTCCGCGTGCTTGTCATCGCGGAAGCGGCCAATCCTGAATGGGTGAGTGTACCTTTGGTCGGCTGGTCTCTTGCCAATGCCCTGCGCAGCGAATGTGACGTGCATATCGTCACACAGGTGCGCAACCGTGAGGCCTTCCTGCGGGCAGGTCTGGTGGAAGGGCAGGATTTCACCGCCATCGACACGGAATCGGTGGCGCGTGGCATCTACCGTCTGGGCGAAGCGCTGCGGATGGGCGAAGGCAAAGGTTGGACGATGGTCACAGCATTGTCGTCCCGTCTGGCTTACCCGGTGTTTGAGCGCAAAGTCTGGCGTCAGTTCGGATCGCAGATCCGGGCCGGGGCTTATGACATCGTGCATCGGGTGACCCCATTGACCCCAACCGCCAACAGCCTGTTGGCGGCCAAGTGCAAAGCGGCGTCTGTGCCGTTTGTCATGGGGCCGCTGAATGGCGGCGTGCCCTGGCCCAAAGGCTTTGAGCGTGAACGCCGGGCCGAACGCGAATGGCTGTCCTATGTGCGGGGGGCCTACAAGCTCTCCGGTGCGCGGCGGCGGATGCTGGATGCGGCCTCGGCGATCATTGCGGGCTCTCGCTTCACGGCGAGTGACATGCCTGCACAGCATCAAAGCAAGGTGACCTTGGTGCCGGAAAACGGCATTGATCCCAACCGGTTCGATCTGCAAGGCGATTTGCCACCACGGGGGGCAACACGCCCGCTGCGCGGCTGTTTCGTCGGGCGTCTGGTGCCCTACAAGGGGCCGGATATGCTGATCGAAGCGGCTGTGCCCTTTCTGCGTGATGGCTCGCTTGTCTTGGACATCATCGGCGATGGTCCGATGTTGGCGGGGCTCAATGCGCAAGCTGCAGATTTGGGCGTCGACGAGGCGATCACCTTCCATGGTTGGGTCGCACATGCAGATGTGCAGTCCACCCTTGGCTGCGCCGATATGCTGACCTTCCCCTCTGTGCGGGAGTTCGGCGGCGGCGTGGTGCTGGAAGCAATGGCGCTGGGTGTGGTTCCGGTGATCTGTGACTACGCAGGTCCTTCGGAATTGGTGGATGAGGCAACTGGCATCAAGGTGGCGATGGGATCGCGCGCTGATGTGGTGGCGGGGTTCCGCGCTGCATTGGCCGGGGTTCTGTCAGATCCTGAGATGCTGGCGCCGATGGCAGCCGCCGCCCGGGCAAAGGTCAAAACGCATTACACATGGGCCGCCAAGGCCAAACACATCAAAGACATCTATCATTGGGTGCTGAAACGGGACGGGCAAATCCCACGTCCCGCGCCGCTGGACACAGCGCTGTGGCACCCGCAAGAAACATGAATGAACCCAGGAGACTGAGTTAATGGAAAAATTCGAAAAACTCCAAGGCATTGCGGCCCCTATGCCGCTGGTCAACATCGACACTGACATGATCATCCCCAAGGTGTTCCTGAAGTCGATCCAGCGCACCGGTTTTGGTGTGAACCTGTTTGACGAAATGCGTTACAACCGCGACGGCACCGAGATCGAAGATTTCGTGCTGAACAAGCCGCAGTACCGCGACGCTGAAATCCTGATCGCCGGTGACAACTTCGGCTGTGGCTCCTCGCGTGAACACGCGCCTTGGGCGATCGCAGACTTTGGCATCAAATGCATCGTCTCGACCTCTTTCGCCGACATCTTCTTCAACAACTGCTTCAAGAACGGCATCCTGCCGATCGTTCTGCCGCAGGAACAGGTTGATGTGCTGATGGCCGACGCTGAGAAAGGTGCAAACGCACGCATGACCGTCGATCTGGAAGCGCAGGAAATCACCACCTCGGACGGCGTTGCCATTAGCTTCGAAGTGGATGCGTTCAAAAAGCACTGCCTGCTGAATGGTCTGGATGACATCGGTCTGACCATGGAAAAGGCCGACTCGATCAAATCCTATGAGCAGAAGCTGACCGCCGAACGCCCCTGGGTTTGATCCTGTCAAACATAACGTCTTTGAAACCCCTGCCGGCACCGGTGGGGGTTTTCTTTTGCCCGGGATTTACCGGGCTAAATTTTTGCTCAGCCGATGTTTGATTTACTCAGGCCTCATTTCGGTCTTAGCTGCTGTCAGTATTTCAAACATTTTTAGAGGAGTTGAGACATGAGTGACTGGGTGAAGCTGCTTTTGTTGGGGCTTCTGTCCCTGATGTTTGGTGTATTTATTCTTGGCGCGCCGGTGGTGGCGTCCATCGCGGTGACCGCAGTGACGGGCATCTTGTTACTGGTCAGCGGCGGTTTTCAGGTTGTTGGCGGCTTCATGGTGGATGGCCTTGGCAACAAAGCGCTTTCGATCATTCTGGGCATTGTGCTGCTGTTTTTGGGCTGGTCCTTCATCTCAAACCCGCTGCAGGGCACCATGTCTCTGTCGATGTTGGTGCTGATCCTCTTCGTGATCGGCGGCAGCGCGCGGGTGATCTACGCCCTGCAAATGCGCGGGTCGCAGTTTTTCTGGCCCATGCTGATTTCCGGGATCCTGTCGATTGTGCTGGCCGGGATGATCTGGCTGAACGCCGCCGAAGATCCTGCTTGGCTGCTGAATCTCATCGGGGTTCTGTTTGGAATTGAGATGCTGTTCAACGGGTTCGGCCTGATCTTTGTGGCCTTCTTCCTGCGTCGTGTCGACCAAAGCTGAGGCCACGTTACCGGCTAGACCTATGTCGCCTGCCCAACTGATTCAGGCTGTGCATCTGGGCAGGTGACCCACTAAATCTGGTATTTTGCCGGAAATTCCTCCCTTTGATTGATGCAATCGGGCACCACTCTGGCCGGCAAGTCGGTGAAATCTCAGGTGTTTCGCGCCGCCCGGGTTGAGCGCATGCCTCAAACAAGGCAGAATTGGGGCAAGAATGAGGCAGGCCGCCCAAACCGGGCGGCATCAAGTTGGACAACGGATGTGGCAGCGTATCGCATCTGGCCAACATGAAGGGATCGGGTTGTGATCGAACGTGTGGCAGGCGCGGTATTCCGGGCTTTCTGGGTGGCACTTCTGGTGGCCGTCCCATTTTTGCTGCTGCCCTTGGGGCTGGGCGATGCCACGGCTTTGGTTGTCCTGCTGGCCTTCCTTGCCGGGCTGATGACCTTCCTTGAATACAGCACGGAGTTTCCATCGGTTCTTGAGTTCCGCGATGCGGCGCCGTTCAACCGGATGCGGTTTGCGGCGGTGTTCCTTGTGGTTCTGGTGCTGGCCCTGATCCTGCGGGCGGAGGTCTATCCTTCGCAGCTGGGCCTGTTGTTGCAGGCGCTTGGTCGTCTGCTGGGCCAATGGGCCGATTTCCCTTATTCGCCGGTGCGTCTGGCGCTGCTGGCGCTGCCTGCCGATGCCCCACAGGCGCTGATCGATCATGTGCGGGTTGCGGCCGCGGTGGCCTATAGCCTGGCCGGTGGTGTCTTGCTGGTGTTCCTGGCGGTGGTGCGGTTTTCCGGCTGGCCGATGCGGGGCGGCGCCTTCAACGTTTGGGTCAACCTGCCGATGTTTGATCCGACCAAAGGCGATGTTCTGCTGCGTTTGCAGCGCGATGCCCGCATTAACGTAATGTTAGGCTTTATCCTGCCATTCTTGATCCCGGCAGTGCTGAAGGGGTTGTCGGGATGGATTGACCTCAACGTGCTGATGAACCCGCATGTTTTGATCTGGTCGATGATGATATGGGCCTGTTTGCCGGCAAATATGATTCTGCGTGGCGTCGCCATTGGTCGCGTCGCCGAGATGATCGACGAAAAGCGTCGCCGCACTTATGCCGAGGCCAAACTGGCCGATACGGCCTAGATGCTCTTCGGCGACTGATCGCCGTCGTGATCTTTGGGATCTTTGCAGGGGTCGCCTCAGCAGATGATCCGCCTGCGCAGGGGCTGCGCATTGCCACTTTCAACACGGAACTCTCGCGCAAAGGGCCTGGGCTGCTGCTGCGTGACATCCTGCGTGGGCAGGCGCAGGTGCAGGCGGTGGTCGCTGTCATTGCGGAAATGCAGCCAGATATCGTGTTGTTGCAGGACTTTGATTTTGACCATGGGCGGCAGGCGCTGACGGCCTTTGCCGATCTCTTGCGCGCCCAAGGTGTGGATTACCCTTTTGTGTTTGCGCTTCGCCCCAATTCTGGCCGGCCCACGGGGCTGGATCTGGACGGTGACGGGCGATTGGGGCACGCCCGTGATGCGCAGGGCTATGGTCAGTTTTCGGGGCAGGGCGGCATGGCCCTCCTGTCGCGCTACCCGGTGGAGGAGGAGGGCGTCAGGGATTTCTCCCCGCTGCTGTGGGCGGAATTGCCCGGGGCTGAGGGGGCCACCCGGCCTGAAGTGTTGCCGGATGCGTTCCGTGAGGTGCAGCGGTTAAGTGCGGTGGCCCATTGGCTGGTGCCCGTTGCCACCCCCAAGGGCCGGGTAAACCTGCTGGCATTTCATGCCAGCCCGCCGGTGTTTGACGGTCCAGAGGATCGCAATGGCTACCGCAATGCGGATGAGCTGCGGTTGTGGCTGGCACTGCTGGCCGGTCAACTTGGTCCGGTGCCCGATGGTCCTGTGGTCTTGCTGGGCGATGCCAACAATGACCCGACCTTGGGCGAGGGGCAGAAACCACCCCTGCTGGCCCTGCTCCGCCATCCTGAACTGCAGGATCCACTGGCAGCCAAGGGCCCAACAGTGAATTGGGTCCAAACCGGGCCCATGCGGGTGGACTATGTGCTGCCGTCGCGGGATGTGACGGTGATTGCGGCGGGGATCAGCGATGCTGATCCCGCTGCCAGTCGCCATCGATTGGTCTGGGTGGATATCAAGCCGCCGTGACCTGTGCCGCAGCTGATCCCGGCAGGTGGCGCGTTGCCTGTTGCAGGGCGTGCTCCACCGGGGTGGGGACGAACTCAGGCAACCAGTTCTGGAAGGCGGTGCCATCCAGCTGGTGCGGCAGATCCCAAAGATAGCGCATCTCAAAAAGATGTTTCATCATCGGCATGAACGGGCGCATCAGATGTAGCGGCGCCCATGACAAGCGGCGCAGGTGAACGGGCTGCGCAAGCGCTTGGGACAGCGCATCTGCCAGTTGCTGCCCTGTCAGCGTGTAGCCCGGAAACGGCAGGTCCAAGTAGCGCGGCAAGGCTGCGCGCTTGTCAGCCAGGGCAACAGCAGCGCGGGCCAGATCTGGCAGATAGGCCCAGGCATGCTGGGCATCTGGGCGGCCGGGATAGGTCAGAATGCCCTTGGGCAGCTTGGGCACCATCACCTTGTCGAACCAATTACCTGAGGCTTCGGTGTCCAGAAAATCGCCCGCCCGCAAGAGGATCGTCCGCACCCCTGCTTTACGATAGGCCGCTTCCATCTGGACGCGGATCCGGCCCAAAGGGTTCCGGGCCAGATGCGGGGTTTCAGCGGTCCAACCAAAGGGCGCATCGGGGCCGTACACATAGACATTGCCGGGCAGGATCACCGTTGCATCATTGGCCAAAGCCGCCTGCCGCACCTGTTCGTGCAAGGTGGGGACCTCCGCAGCCCAGTTCTGGTAGGGCGGATTCCAACCTGCAACAATGACATCCACACCACGGGCGGCCTGAGCCAGATCATCACGTGCCCGATCAAACCGGCGTAGCTGCCAGCCCGCAGCAGCAAAGGTGCTGCCGCAATGGCGGCCAAACCGGCCAGTGGCGCCAAGGATTAAAACAGTTTGGGTCATTCCATCGTCCTTTCAAAAACATCCCTCACAGTTTCGCGCAGATTTTGATCGTAAAAAATTGCCTAAGTTTGGATCTTATGTATTCATGAATGAATGGATAGCTTGACCCACCTCGACTGGACCCTTGTGCGCAATTTTCTGGCTGTGGCCGAGGCAGGATCGCTTTCGGCGGCGGCGCGGCAGTTGCGGGTCAGTCAGCCGACATTGGGCCGACAGATGAAACAGATCGAACAGGATCTAGGCGTGACGTTGTTCCTGCGGCAGCCGCGTGGGCTGGCCCTGTCAGAGGCCGGGCGCACCATGTTGCCCGCGGCGCGGCGTATGCAGGAAGCGATGAGTGAGATTGCCCTGACCGTGGCGGGCCGGGACACCGAAGCCCGCGGCCCTGTGCGGATCACCGCAAGTGAGGTCGTGGCGCAGCAGATCCTGCCGCCGATCCTGGGCCAGCTGCGCAGATGTCATCCCGAGATTACGCTGGACCTGACCGCCAGCGACAGCAGTGATAATCTGCTGTTTCGTGAAGCAGACATCGCGATCCGGATGTATCGCCCCACCCAGCTGGAAGTGGTCACCCGCAAGCTGGGTGACATGCAACTGGCGGTCTGCGCGGCGGAAAGTTACCTGCAAGACAGGCCAATGCCGCATCAGCCGCAGGATCTGTTGGATCAGGATCATGCGCTGGTGGGTTATGATCAAAGTGAGCTGATCCTGCGTGGCATGCGGGATCTGGGCTGGCCGGCGACCCGCGATTGGTTTGCCACCCGTTGTGATGCCCAAAACACCTACTGGGAGCTGATCAAATCGGGCTGCGGAATCGGCTTCGGCCAACGCTGGCTGATCGATCAAACCCCGGAAGTGCGGCGGCTGGATCTGGGGCTTGAAGTGCCCGCTTTGCCGGTCTGGCTGGCCACACCGCAGGCGCTGCGCAATATCCCCCGTATTTCCACGGTTTGGCAGGTACTTGAAAGCGGCTTGAGGCCCTTCATTTCTTGACCATTTTCGCCTTAACGGGTAGGCGTTTGGCAACAGATAAAACCGAGGAAAAGCAATATGACCAACCCTTCGCTTCTTATCCTGCCCGGTGACGGCATTGGCCCCGAAGTCATGGCAGAAGTGCGCAAGATCATTGACTGGTTCGGCGCCAATCGCGACCTGTCATTTGACGTGAGCGAAGGCCTGGTTGGCGGCGCCTCTTATGATGCGCATGGCACCCCTCTGACCGACGAAACCATGGAACTGGCCCAGTCGGTGGACGCGGTTCTGCTGGGGGCTGTTGGCGGCCCGAAATACGATGAGCTGGACTTCTCGGTGAAGCCCGAGCGGGGCCTGCTGCGCCTGCGCAAGGAAATGGACCTTTATTCGAACCTGCGCCCGGCGCAGTGTTTTGACGCACTGGCTGATTTCTCATCCCTGAAGAAAGACGTGGTCGCGGGCCTCGACATCATGATCGTGCGCGAACTGACCTCGGGCATCTACTTTGGTGAGCCGCGCGGCATCATCGAAGAGGGCAATGAGCGTGTTGGCATCAACACCCAGCGCTACACCGAATCTGAGATCGATCGTGTGGCCCGTTCGGCGTTTGAGCTGGCGATGCGTCGTGGCAAAAAACTCTGCTCGATGGAAAAAGCCAACGTGATGGAATCGGGCATTCTGTGGCGTGAAGTTGTGACCGAGGTGGCGAAAGACTACCCCGAGGTTGAGCTGTCGCACATGTATGCAGACGCTGGCGCGATGCAGCTTTGCCGCTGGCCCAAACAGTTCGACGTCATCGTGACCGACAACCTGTTTGGTGACCTGTTGTCGGATGCCGCCGCGATGCTGACCGGTTCGCTGGGCATGTTGCCCTCGGCCAGCCTTGGTGCGCCGATGGCCAACGGCCGTCCGAAAGCACTTTATGAACCGGTACACGGTTCGGCGCCGGATATCGCCGGTGAAGGCAAAGCCAACCCGATCGCCTGTATCCTCAGCTTCTCGATGGCGCTGCGCTACTCCTTCGATCAGGGCGCTGAAGCCGATCGTCTGGAAGCCGCGGTTGAGCGGGTTCTGGCGGACGGTGTGCGCACCGCAGATCTGCTGGGTGAGGAAGGTGTGACCCCGGTCAGCACCTCGGGCATGGGTGACGCAGTGATTGCGGCGCTGGACGCCAGCCTCTGATCCATCGCTGATCTGAAAGAATTACACCCGTCCCTGCAAAGGGGCGGGTGTTTTGGTTTGACGCGGTGATTAAGACGCTTCCGGGGCGTCAGCTGCTGGCCATCACCTCGATGAGTTTCTGGCGCAGCGCGTTCAACTCAATCGGTTTCGCCAAATAGCCGTCCATGCCCGCCTGCAGGCACCGCTCTGCCTCACCTTCCAGCGCATTTGCGGTGATGGCGATGATAGGGGTGGGGGGCATTTGCAGCGACTTTTCGGTTTCCCGAATCTCGGCCGTCAGTTCAAATCCATCCATGATCGGCATGTGACAATCGGTCAGGACCAGATGGAAATCACCGGAACGCCAACGCTTCAGGCCTTCAGCGCCGTTGCTGGCGATGTCATGTGGAAAGCCTATTATTTCCAATTGCTTACTTAGAACGACTTGGTTGATCTCATTGTCTTCGACCACAAGGATTCGGGTTGTGCCAGCGGCCTCTGGCGCCGGTTCAACGGGGGGCTGCGTTGGCGTTGGTTCCTCGACGGTTTGACGGCCAGCCAGGGTGGCGATGGCCAATAGAAGATCCGATAGCATCAAGGGAAAGATCTGGACCAGATAGCTGTCTGGATGGGTCAGCCCGTAGCGGGCGGAGCGATCTGAAGTGAACCGCAGGAACTTGGTGCCGGGCAACATCCGCTCAACGGTGCGCTGAACCTCATTGCCCAGCACCACGTCGTCGGTGGGGAGGATAATGATAGGGGTCTGTGCGAACCTGAGCCGGCTCAGCTGCTCAACCGAGTTTACAAAGTCGATCTTGGCGCCGCTCCGCTGCAGCATTTTGCGTAGCCCGTCATCGATGTTGATATCGCTGAGCGAAAAGCAGACGATTTCGGTGTCTGTGATGTCGGGTAGGCGGCTGGGGCCGTCGGCCTTGCGCAATGGCAGGGTGACGGTGATCTCCGTGCCAATACCGGGCTGGCTGTCGACGTTGATCTTGCCGCCGAGAAGCTCCACCAGATTTTTGGTGATCACCAGCCCCAGCCCGGTGCCCGAGATATGCATCTTGGAGGCACCCTCAGCCTGGCTAAAGGGCTGGAACAGGCGATCTTTCATCGAATCGTCCATGCCGATGCCATTGTCGGATAGGCGAAATTCAACCCGATTGTCGCCAACTTTGGTCACCCGGAAGAAGACCTCACCATCGCGATTGGTCAGCCGGCGCGAGGAAAACTTGATGGCGTTGCTTGCAAGGTTCAGGAGGATCTGGCGCAAACGGCCCGAGTCGGAGATCACCCAATGCGGAATGCGTGGATCAATGAAAAGCCGCAGCCGGACGTCGGAGTCATCGGCGAGCGGCCGCAAGGTTTGCGCAACCCCTTCGATCACCGGCAAAAGCTCGGTCCGGTTCAGTTCAACATCCAGTTTTCCGGCCTCGATCTTGGACGCATCCAGAATGTCGTCGATGATGCGCAGCAGCGAAAAGGCTGAGTTGCGGATTGTACCAACAGTCGGGGCCTGACGTTCATCCACGCCCATGCTTTCCAGCACTTCCAGCATGCCGATCAGCCCGTTCATAGGGGTACGGATTTCATGGCTCATATTGGCCAGAAACTCGCCCTTGGCGCGGCTGGCCTGCTGGGCCTGGATCAGGGCATTGGCGGCTTCGGTGTTCGATTGGCGGGTCAGATAGGCAAAATACCCAAGCTCCGCCATCAGGATGATGGCCACGGTCATCCGAATGAAGAAATCGGTCTGGGCATTTTGCGCCGCGGTGTTGGCCTGTGGCTGGCTGGGCAGATTGGGCAGCAAAAGCTCAGAGAGCCCCAGAAAATCAGACCCAAGTGCCAGCAGCGCCAGCACTATCAGATAGGCACCGATGACAATCATCGTGCGCCGTTCGCGTTCCCAGGAAAACACCAGGAACGGGAAGGCCAGCAGCGCAAAGAAGTAGACTTCGGGGCTGGCGTGATCGCCGCCAGCAAGGGCGGTTAAGAAACTGACGAGAGAAGCCACCAGTAGCCAAAACACCCTGCCCAGATAGTGGTATCCGCGCCAGAACAGCAACACGATCACGAAGTAAGGCGCGAGGGATATCAGCGTGTAGACAACCGAGGCATACATCCCGTTCCACAGGAAGTAGATCAGCCAAGGCACACCGGCAAAGATCGACAGTCCCACGGCCACATAGGCGGCTTTGATCCGACGGATCAGATCGCGTGTGAGGGCCGGAGAATTGGGCGGTGACGTCATTGAATGGCCTTTGTGGGCGATAGTCCGGCAGAAAAGCGTGGATGGGTGAGGTCGTAATAGGAGAAGTTTAGGCCGCTCCGTCATCTTTAGAAAGGTGCAATTCCAGCTTGCGGCGCAAGTTCTCCATTTCCACGGGCTTGGACAGGTAGTCATCCATTCCCATCGCCAGACAGCGCTCGGCCTCGCCTTTCAAGGCATTGGCAGTGATAGCGATTATCGGGATCCGGGGAGCGCCTGTGTCGGCTTCGGCCACGCGAATGTGGCGGGTCATTTCAAAGCCATCCATCAGGGGCATCTGGCAATCGGTCAGGATCAGATCATAGCGGTCGCGCTGCCAGGCCTCCAAACCCTCCTGACCATGTTCGGTCAGATCATGGGGGTAGCCCAAGATTTCCAGCTGTTTGCTGAGAACCTGTCGGTTGATCTCATTGTCTTCTACCACCAACAGCCGGGTGTTGGTCGCGGATGGGGCGGTTTTGGGCGCTTCGTGATGGGTTTGCGTTTGACGTTCAATCGCGGCAGGAGGCAGGCTTTCTGTATCCAGATCCGAGGCCGGATTTGGCTTGGCCTCTGATTTGGGCAGGGTGCCCCCAAGCCCGGCCAGAGCGCGGAACAATTCGGTGCCCATCATCGGGAAAATCTGGATCAGATAGACCCGTTCATTCTGCAACCCATACCGCGCAGCGCGTGAGGCGCTGAAGCGGATGATGCGGGCATCAGGCACATAATCTTCGATGCCGTTTTGCAGCCGGTCCGCCTCTGCCTCATCCGGGGTTGGCAACATGAAGATCGGTGGTGGCCCGTTCAGCGGCAGCAGATCCTTCAGGTCCGAAACGGTGCTGACGAAATGCAGATCCGCGCCCCCACCTTTTAGGATTTCATCCATGCCGGTGCGTACTTCTTGGTCAAGCAGATCGAAACACACCACCTGCAGCCCCTTCAGACTGGGTTGGTTCTGCGGTCCTTCAGCGGCCTCCATCGGTAGGTTGATCAAAACCTGGGTCCCACCGGATTCGCCGGGCTTAACCTGGATCTCACCCTCCATCAACTCCACCAGCGAACGAGTGATCGCCAGACCCAGACCTGTCCCGCCAACAACCTGGCGCGATGCGCTTTCGCCAGCGGCGAAGGGCTGGAACAGATCGGCCATGACCTCGGCACTCATCCCGGTGCCGTTGTCGCGCACCTCAAGACGGAGTCCGCCATCGGGGCAATGGGTGACGTGCAACAACACCCGACCACGGCGCCCTGTGAGGCGTTTGGCGGAATATTTCACGGCGTTGCTGAGAAGGTTCAACAAGACCTGCCGCAACCGGCCCGAGTCTGCCCAGATCCATTCCGGCAGCGTTGGGTCGACCAACATGCGCATCTCAACATCCAGACTGTCCGCCATGGTCTGCAGGGTCTGCGCCGCCCCTTCGGCAAGGGGGCGTAATTCCACTTTGGTGCGCTCAACCTTCAGCTTGCCCGCGTCAATCTGGCTGGCATCCAGAATGTCATCGATAATGCGGAGCAGCGAAAAGGCCGAGTTCCGGATCATGCCGATGGAACGCTCATGTTTGCGATCATCATCCATGGTTTCCAGCACTTCGATCATGCCGATCAACCCGTTCATCGGGGTGCGGATTTCATGGCTCATATTGGCCAGAAATTCACCACGGGACTTGGCGGCGGCATGGGCATCTTCCAGCGCTTTTTCAGTCTCACTGGCCGAACGCTGGGTGAGATAGGCAAAGTATGTCAGTTCCACCAGCAGCACACTGGCGACAGTCATCCGCACGCCCCAGTCGATTGTGGTGGGATCCATCAGCGAAGACGACAGCCCGGTGGGGAACCAACTGGGGTCACCGAATCGGTCAAATCCCAACGCCACAACGGTCAGCATGAAATGATAGGCGACCATCCCCCAAAGTTGCCGCTTCTCCGCGTCCCATGAATAGAACAGGAAGGGGACGCCGATAATGCTGAGGAAGACCAGTTCGGGATTGATATTGGTGCTGTAGTAAAGTGTTGCCAGCAGGCAGGTGGCCGGGAAGGTGATCAGCCAAAACGCCCGCGCCAGTCTGTGCATCCCCAGCATATATAGGCCAAAGGCCGCCCATGTGGGCCAGGCCGCAAAGGTTGTTGCCAAGGCTGAGCTGGTATCGCCGAGCGCTAGGAAGACAATCATCCATAGCAGGCAGATCGCACTTGTAATCACAACGGCGACGCGGGCCAGCTGCGCCCGACGGGCAACGTCACGGGCGCGGATAATTGATCTTATGTCTGCCTGGTTCATAGGGGGTGCGTCGGCGATCCTCTGCCGTATTCGGGTTTGACTATATTACTGTTCCCGACCCATCCGCAGGAGTCAAATCGCTATACCTGCGCCTGTGAGGCGCCGGTTTGATCTGGTAAAGGTTGTGTGTTGAAGGGGAGGACGGACCGTTCGGCGGCGCCGGATCAGTCCAGATTGAGTGCGTGCGCCAACGTACGGCGCAACTGCTGCAGCTCAAAGGGTTTGGCCAGAAAGGCGCTCATCCCGGCCTCAATACAGCGTTTGGCTTCGCTGGACTGCGCGTTTGCAGTGATCGCGATAATCGGGGTTGGCCGGGCATCTAGCTGTGCCTCGGTCTCGCGAATACGCCCTACCATTTCAAAACCATCCATCACCGGCATATGGCAATCGGTCAAAATCACATCGTAGAGGCCGGACTGCCAGGACCTGATGCCCTCAAGCCCGTTGGACACGACGGCATGGTCGATGTTCAGCTGCTCCAGCTGCGAGGACAGGACAGTTTGATTGATTGCGTTATCTTCCACCACCAAGACACATTTGTTGGCGAAATCGATGCTGCGTTGGGCGTTTTCCCGGACGGTGGCGCGCGGTGCGGCCTCAACCGGCGCAAGGGTGGGGATGGCGCCAGATAGCTGCCCCAAAGCACGATAGAGGTCGGTTGCCATGGTGGGATGCGTCTGTATCTGAAAGGCGCGCGGATCAAGCTGGCCAAAGTCGGCATGCCGGACCGAGGATAGGATCACGAACCGGGCATCAGGGATCTTGGCGGCAATGCGTTCGCGCAGGTCCGGGTGATTGGAACGCGCGGCTGGCGACAGCAGGAAGATCGGATTTGGCTTCGGTTCCTCCAGCATTTCCAGGAACAGCGTCGGATCTTCCACAAACTCCAGATGGCCCCCCGCCTCAGCGATGCGGGTGTGATAAAGCTGGCGTTCATACTGGGTCTGCGGCGCAACAAGGTAGGTGTTGCAGCCGGCAATCGTGGGCCGCACCTTGGGGCCACGGGCGGTGGGTAGGGGCAGGATGACCGTGATCTTTGTGCCGCGCCCTTCGGTGCTGCGGATAACGATCTTGCCGTTCATCAGGGTGACCAGCTCATGTGTGATGGCCAGACCCAGACCCGTGCCCCCAACCTGTTTGCGCGAGAATGACTCGCCAGAGGCAAAGGGCTGAAACAGCTCGCGCTGCACGGCCTCACTCATCCCGATGCCATTGTCGGAGATGGTGAAGATCACGGTTTCCTTGGCGCCGGGTTCCACATGAAACCGCACGCTGCCGGTGCGTTGGGTCAGCTTGGTGGCGGAATATTTGATGGCGTTGGACAAAAGGTTCAGCAGCACCTGGCGCAGCCGCCCGGCATCGGTTTCGACCCACTCGGGCAGTTTCGGATGGATCAGCAGGTGCAGCCGCACGTTCAACTCATCCGACAAAGGCTGCAGCGTGAGGGCGGTTTGTTCCACAAGCGGCTGTAGTTCGCAGTCACTTGGTTCGATGGACAATTTGCCCGCCTCAATCTTGGAGGCATCCAGAATATCATCGATGATCCCCAGCAGCGCAAAGGCCGAGCTGCGGATGGTGCCCACCGCGCGGCTTTGGCTGACACTGAGGTGCATGGTTTCCAAAATCTCAATCATCCCGACGATTCCGTTCATCGGGGTGCGGATCTCGTGGCTCATATTGGCCAGAAAATCACCCTTGGCCCGGGTCGCGCCAAGGGCCTTCTCGCGCGCCAGCCGGGCACCGCGCTGGGCAATGTAGCTGCGGCGGCTGAAGTGCCAGATTTGGGCAATCAGCAGGACGGCGACGGACAGGCGGACCATCAGAATATTGGCGGTGATATCGCTGGGGGTGTGATCCTGGATCGGGAAGAACATTCCACGCAAAGGCAGCACATCATGTGCAAAGATCAGTGTACACAGCACCAGGGACAGGCCGGAAAGCCATAGTGCAGTGCGAAACTCATCCTGCCAGGAGAACACCAACAACGGCAGGCCAAGCAGCATGAAGCCACTCAGCTCCGCGCTAGTGTTGGCCCCAAAGATATGAGAGGTGATGAGGAAAATTACCCCAATCGTGATGATCCAGAACACCCGGGCCACATAGTGATACCCCTGCCGCAGGAGGAGCATCACAAGGCCGGAGATGGCCAATAACAGGGCCATAAAGCTCAGCCGTGCGGTATCGCCATCCAACAAGAGGAAAATCGACCACGGGACAAGCAGGGCAAGCTGTAACCAGATGGTAAACCGAAACGTTTGCAGCCGCTGCCGCAACTCCTCTTTGGCAAAGGGGATATCTGGTTGGTCGGCGTGCACTTTATCCTCTGAAAACTTACCACTTTAGGATAGGGTATCAGGATGTGCTGTAAAGGCGGACTCCTTTTTTAGCACGGGTAAAATGCGCGGCTTGATGCAGGTGATTTACTGAATTTTCGGATGTAACCTGTGTGTCACCTCCTAGTTTATTGGCTAATTCTGTGTGCCGTTCCAAGCCATGGCAGCGCCTCGAAATTGTCACTGGCGATGGTTGACAATATGTAGCGAATGCTGGATAGAGCCTGCACCCAACGAAACGCGTGTTGGCAGGCGCCCGAAACCTGCCCCAAGACAGACCGCGATTCGGAGTCGGAGTGTAGCTCAGCCTGGTAGAGCACTGTCTTCGGGAGGCAGGGGCCGGAGGTTCGAATCCTCTCACTCCGACCACTTTATTTCTTCACAGTTCAGATGCGTGGCAGCAGGTCTGCAATTGTTGCGCTGTAGCGGCGCAGGACGGCATCGCGGTCCACGTGGCGGCCTGCCTGAACCATGTGGCGTCCGGCGGACCAAGTGTCAGTAACAATACCCTCAGGTGCGGCGAAACACAGACCGTCCAGCAATTGATCCCCCTGCAAGGCGCATAGCGCGGGGTGGTTGCTGTCAATGGCGACCAGATCGGCCAGTTGCCCCGGTGCGATTGTGCCTGCCTGACGATCCAGCGCCTGTGCACCGCCCCGCGCTGCATTCAGGTAGAGCGATGTGCCGACCGAACCTTCGCCCGTGATCATCACATTGCGCGCCATGTCGCGCAGACGTTGGGAGTATTCTAGGCTGCGCAGCTCTTCGCCCAGCGCGATCCGAACGTTCGAATCTGAGCCGACCCCAAAGCGCCCGCCGTGTTCCAAAAACACCGGCCCATTGAATGGGCCATCGCCCAGATTTGCCTCGGTGATGGGGCAGAGGCCGGCCACCGCGCCGCTTTTTGCCATGGCGATGGTTTCTGAATCTGTCATGTGGGTCGCGTGGATCAGGCACCAGCGTTCATTGACCTCGGCGTTGTCCAGCAGCCAGGCGACCGGACGTTGGCCCAGCCTTGCGGTGACATCCGCGACCTCTTTCTGTTGTTCCGCAATATGGATGTGCACCGGCCCGTTCGGCGTGGCCTCCAGAACCTGGGCAAGGTCGCCGGGACTTGTGGCGCGCAGGGAATGCGGGGCGATGCCAACCCGTGCGTCAGGCGGCAGGTGGGTTAGGCCGGTTTTGCAGGCCTCAACCAGATCCAGATAGCGCGTGACATCATTGCCGAACCGCAGCTGACCACCCGCCAGCGGTTGCTGATCAACACCGCCATAGCTGTAAAGAACCGGCAGATGCGTCAGCCCAATGCCGGTCTGATGGGCGGCGGCGTAGATCCGGTTGCTCAGCTCAGACAACTGATCGTAAGCGCGCCCGCCGGGTTGATGGTGCACATAGTGAAATTCACCTACCGCAGCATAGCCTGCTTCCTGCATCTCCATGAAAACCAGGGCCGCGATCGCCTCAACATGGTCGGGTGTCAGATGATCCAGAAACCGATACATCAGATCGCGCCAGGTCCAGAAACTGTCTTTCCCTGCGGCGCGAACCTCGGTCATGCCAGCCATTGCGCGTTGGAAACTATGGCTGTGCAAATTGGCCAGCGCTGGCAGCAACACGTCGACGCTATGGTCCGCATCGGTCGCGGCCGCGTTTTCTTCGATGCCGGTGATGATGCCATCAACAAAGGTGACGCAGCAGTTGGAAAGCCACTGCTGCCCGCATAGTACCTGATTGGCGTAAACCTTCATGTTGATCTCTTTTTGTATAGACATTTAATTTTTAGACCTATACCTAAAAAATCGCTTCACGCAACTTTGGAATGGCTGACATGAGTCCAAAACTGATCCTTCGAAACGCCAAGATTGCGACGATCAATGAGGGCGCTGTTGGCTATGGGATGATCAATGCGGGGGCACTGGTTCTGTCTGATGGGCAGATCGAATGGGTCGGGGCCGAACAGGATCTGCCCGCGCAATATGTTGGCGCTGCGGCGGAGGATCTTGCGGGTCGGTTGGTGACGCCGGGCTTGATTGATTGCCACACCCATGTGGTGTTCGGCGGCGACCGCGCGCAGGAATTTGAGATGCGCCTAAACGGGGCGGGCTATGAGGAAATCGCCCGCGCTGGCGGTGGCATCAATTCAACCGTGAAGGCCACGCGGCAGGCCGCCTTTGAGGATCTGGTCACCAGCGCCTTGCCACGGGTGGATGCGCTGATCCGCGAAGGGCTGACCACGCTTGAGATCAAATCGGGCTATGGGCTGGAGCGTGAGGCCGAGCTGACGATGCTGCGGGCCGCGCGGGAGATCGGCAAGCGTCGGGACGTCACCGTCAAGACCACCTATCTGGGGGCCCATGCCACGCCGCCTGAATATAAGGGGCGCGATGACGCTTATATCGATGAGGTTGTCATCCCAACGCTGATTGCCGCGCATCAGGAAGGTCTGGTCGATGCAGTGGATGGTTTCTGTGAAGGGATTGCCTTCCAGCCGGATCAGATCGCGCGGGTGTTTGAGGCTGCCAAATCCTTGGGCCTGCCGGTCAAACTGCATGCCGAACAGCTGTCCAATCTGGGGGGCGCCAAGCTTGCGGCCGCTTACGGGGCGCTTTCTGCTGATCATATTGAATATCTGGATGAGGCCGGGGTGCGGGCCATGGCGCAGGCGGGGACCACAGCGGTTGTCCTGCCGGGGGCCTTTTACACGTTGCGAGAAACACAAAAACCGCCGGTGGAACTGCTGCGAACCCATAAGGTGCCTATGGCGCTGGCCACGGATTGCAATCCCGGATCCTCACCGCTGACCTCACTTTTGTTGACGATGAACATGGGCTGCACCCTGTTTCGCCTTACCCCGGCCGAAGCCTTGGCGGGCGTCACCTGCCATGCAGCGCGTGCGCTTGGCCTGTCAGACAGGGGCGTGATCGCCGTTGGCAACCGTGCTGATCTGGCGATCTGGGATGTCAGCCACCCCGCCGAATTGTCTTATCGCATCGGGTTCAACCCGCTCTACAAACGTATCTTTGGAGGTCAAGCGTGATCCCTCTCACCCTTACACCCGGTCAGGTCGACCTGACGCAGCTTGAAGAGATTTATCGCACCGAAGCAACAATCCGTCTGGACGATAGCTGTCGCCCGGCGATTGAGGCTGCCGCTGATCGCATTGCCGCCGCCGCCGCCGGGGACGCGCCGGTCTATGGGGTCAACACCGGGTTTGGCAAACTGGCCAGCATGAAGATCGCGCCTGAGGACACCGCCACCCTGCAGCGCAACCTGATCCTCAGCCATTGCTGCGGCGTGGGTGAGGCGATGCCGCGCCGGATGGTGCGGCTGATGATGTCGCTTAAATTGCTGAGCTTCGGGCGTGGCGCATCCGGCGTGCGCTGGGCGCTGATTGAGCTGATGCAGGATATGCTGGCCAAGGGGGTGACACCCGTGGTCCCGGCCAAAGGATCGGTTGGCGCATCCGGGGACTTGGCCCCGCTGTCACATATGACCGCCGTGGTGATCGGTGCGGGTGAGGCCGAATATCAGGGTGAGGTGCTGCCCGGTGCCGAGGCGTTGGCGCGGGCCGGGTTGCAGCCGATTGAGCTGGGCCCCAAGGAAGGGCTGGCCTTTATCAACGGCACCCAGTTTTCCACGGCCTACGGTCTTGCCGGTCTGTTTGAGATCTGGCGCGCGGCGCGCAATGCATTGGTCGTGTCCTCGCTGTCGACGGATGCGATCATGGGATCCACGGCGCCGCTGCAGCCTGAAATCCACGGCCTGCGCGGTCATCGCGGCCAGATCGAGGCCGCTGAGGCGATGCGGGCCATTTTGGACGGATCGGAAATCCGCGAAAGTCATCGGGATGATGACACCCGGGTGCAGGATCCCTATTGCATCCGCTGTCAGCCGCAGGTCACCGGCGCGGCGCTGGATGTGCTGCGCCAAGCCGCGCAGACGCTGCTGATTGAGGCCAATGCCGCCACGGACAATCCACTGGTGCTGACAGAGGCCGGTTTGATCGTTTCTGGCGGCAACTTCCACGCGGAGCCGGTTGGGTTCGCTGCGGATATGATTGCGCTGGCTACCTCTGAGATTGGCGCGATCAGCCAGCGGCGCATCGCGCTGATGGTGGACCCGACCCTCAGTTTTGATCTGCCCCCTTTCCTGACGCCGGATCCGGGTCTGAACTCGGGCCTGATGATCGCCGAGGTGACAACCGCCGCTTTGATGAGTGAAAACAAGCACCTTGCAAACCCCTGCGTGACCGACAGCACGCCGACCTCGGCCAACCAAGAAGATCACGTTTCCATGGCCGCCCATGGTGCGCGTCGTCTGATGCAGATGGCTGAAAACCTGAATTACATCCTTGGGGTCGAACTGCTCTGCGCCGCACGTGGGGTGGAATTCCGCGCGCCCCTGCAGACCAGCCCGGTGCTGCAACAGGTGCTGACCCGGCTACGTCAGGATGTGACCCGACTGGAAGAGGACCGCTACATGGCACCGGACCTAGAGGCGGCCAAAGCGCTGGTAGCATACGGGGCCTTGCTGGACGGGCTGACGGCAGAACTGCCGGAGCTGGCCTGATGCAGGTATTTGACGTCATCCGGGGCGATAGCCCGATTGTACTGGGCCAGCCGCATGGTGGCACCGAGGTGCCCGGGGCGATTGCGGGGCGCCTGAACCCCAATGGCACGCAGCTGGCGGACACGGATTGGCATATCGCGCAGCTCTATGAGGGGCTGCTGCCGGGCGCGACGATGGTGCGATCACATGTGCATCGCTATGTCATCGACGCCAACCGCGATCCGGCCGGTGTGTCGCTTTATCCCGGTCAGAACACCACAACGCTGGTGCCGCTGACCGATTTTGACGGGCAGCCGATCTGGCACGCGGGGCAGGAGCCCTCAGCCGATGAGGTTGAAGCGCGGCGACTGGCCTACCATGCGCCTTACCACGATGCCTTGGCGGCCGAGTTGGACCGGGTGCGCGCCAAACATGGCGTGGCGATCCTGTTTGATTGCCATTCGATCCGGTCAAATATTCCGTTTCTGTTTGAGGGCGAACTGCCCATTTTCAACACCGGCACCAATCTGGGCACCACCTGTGCGCCCGCGGTTGAGGCCGCGGTGGATGACATCGCCCGGGCCTCCGGCAGAACCGCGGTGCTGAACGGCCGTTTCAAAGGGGGGTGGACCACGCGCCACTATGGGCAACCGGCCCAAAACATCCACGCCATCCAGATGGAAATCGCCCAACGCGCCTACATGCAAGAAGCTGCGCCCTGGGCCTGGGGTCCGTCCCGTGCGGCGGATCTGCGGCCGCAGCTGCAGAAGATGTTGGACCACCTCACAACCCTTGCCCTCTCGGGCGCCATTACTTCCGAAGGGAGCGCATGATGACCGATCCTCGCAAAAACAGCCGGGATGTTTACCCGCCCACCGGCACCACATTGACCACCAAAAGCTGGCTGACAGAGGCACCCTTGCGGATGCTGATGAACAACCTGCATCCCGATGTGGCCGAAAACCCGCATGAGCTGGTGGTGTACGGCGGTATTGGCCGCGCCGCGCGCACCTGGCAGGATTTCGACCTGATCGTCGACAGCCTGAAACAGCTTGAGGCGGATGAGACCTTGGTGGTGCAATCCGGCAAACCGGTGGCCATTGTGAAAACCCACAAAGACGCGCCGCGCGTGCTGATCGCGAACTCAAACCTCGTGCCGCATTGGGCGAATTGGGATCACTTCAATGAGCTCGATAAGAAAGGTCTGGCGATGTACGGCCAGATGACGGCCGGCTCGTGGATCTATATCGGCAGTCAGGGCATCGTGCAGGGGACCTATGAAACCTTCATGGAGGCTGGACGCCAGCATTATGGCGGTGACCTGAAAGGGCGCTGGATCCTGACCGGTGGTCTGGGTGGCATGGGGGGCGCCCAGCCCTTGGCGGCAGTGATGGCCGGGGCCTGCTGTCTGGCGGTGGAATGTGATGAGAAATCCGCCGATTTCCGTCTGCGCACCCGCTATGTGGACGAAAAAACCCACAGCCTTGATGAAGCGCTGGAGATGATTGAGCGTTGGACCAAGGCGGGTGAAGCCAAATCGGTCGCCCTGATTGGCAACGCCGCCGATATCTTCCCCGAGATTCACAAACGCGGCATCCGACCCGACATCGTGACCGACCAGACCAGCGCGCATGATCCGGTGAACGGCTACCTGCCGCTGGGGTGGAGCGTTGCCGAATGGCGCGCCAAAATCGAAACCGCCCCGAAAGAGGTGGAGCGCGCCGCGCGTGCCTCGATGAAGGTGCAGGTGGCGGCCATGGTTGCCTTCCACAACGATGGCGTGCCGACCGTCGATTATGGCAACAACATCCGTCAAATGGCATTGGAGGAGGGGCTGGAAGATGCCTTTGCCTTCCCAGGCTTTGTGCCGGCCTATATTCGCCCGCTTTTTTGCCGCGGCATTGGTCCGTTCCGCTGGGCGGCGCTGTCGGGGGATCCGGAAGACATCTACAAGACCGATCAAAAGGTCAAAGAGCTGTTGCCGGACAACAAGCACCTGCACAACTGGCTGGACATGGCACGGGAACGTATCGCCTTTCAGGGGCTGCCGGCCCGGATCTGCTGGGTGGGTCTGGGCGATCGCCATCGCCTTGGCTTGGCCTTCAATGAGATGGTCAAAAACGGTGAGTTGAAAGCGCCGGTGGTGATTGGCCGGGATCATCTGGATTCGGGTTCGGTTGCCTCACCCAATCGTGAGACTGAGGCGATGATGGATGGGTCTGACGCCGTGTCGGACTGGCCGCTGCTGAATGCCTTGGTCAACACCGCCTCAGGCGCCACCTGGGTCTCGCTGCACCACGGTGGTGGCGTCGGCATGGGCTTCTCACAGCATTCAGGCGTGGTGATCTGCGCCGATGGCACTGACGATGCGGCCAAGCGGCTGGAGCGGGTTTTGTGGAATGATCCGGCCTCGGGCGTTTGGCGTCATGCAGACGCCGGATATGAAAGCGCCAAGGACTGCGCGCGCCAGCATGGTCTACGCCTGCCGGGGATCCTTGGCAGCTGATCACCTGACCAAGAGGCAAACCATACGATTGCGCATCTAGTGCGGTGAAATGCGCACCCTCCGGCCCTCATCTTGGGGGCCGGAGTGTTCTTTGGCGATGGGCTTGCCGCGCCAAACTACCAATATTTACAGGGGCACCCTGTCGTTTTCGACGTTTTTCCATGCGAAATTGTCGGAACAGAGCGGTTGAGCCAAACCTCCCAAAATACCGTGGATCCACATTATAAAATGGGAGGAAGACATGTCAGACGATACCGATACCGACTATGAAGTCGGTCAAGATAACGTCCAGATTTTCGGCCTAGACATCCACAATCCAGTGTTTGCTGTCTCAGGCCTGACGATCCTTGCTTTTGTGTTTTTTACTTTGGTGTTTCAGGAGCAAGCAGGGTCGTTCTTTGGCTGGCTGCGGCCTGCGCTGACCAGTCAGTTTGATTGGGTCTTTATGTTGGCTGGCAACATCTTTGTGGTGTTCAGCCTGCTGCTGATCGTGACCCCCTTTGGCCGCATCCGATTGGGGGGTGATGATGCCAAACCCGATTATTCCTATGCCGGATGGTTTGCGATGCTGTTTGCCGCGGGCATGGGCATTGGTCTGGTGTTTTGGGGTGTGGCCGAGCCGATCTCGCACTATGGGGCGTCGCTTGGCGGCACTGCGCTGGGTGATGGCGGGGTGCGCACCGACTGGGCGCCGCTGGGTGCTGCGGCCAATGACCCCGAGGCGGCCAAATTGCTTGCGATGGCGGCGACGATTTTCCACTGGGGTCTGCACCCCTGGGCGATCTATGCGGTTGTGGCGCTGGCGCTGGCCTATTTTGGCTACAACAAGGGCCTGCCGCTGACCATGCGGTCGGTGTTCTACCCCATCTTTGGTGAGGCAACCTGGGGGCCCATCGGCCATGTCATCGACGTACTGGCCGTTTTTGCAACGATCTTTGGTCTGGCAACATCGCTCGGGCTTGGCGCAGAACAGGCGCTGGCCGGCTTGAACCACCTGTTTGGCTTCGGCATCTCAGATGGCAGCAAGGTGCTGCTGATCGTGTTGATCACCGCCTTTGCCTTGGTTTCGGTGGTGGCCGGTCTGGAAAAAGGGGTGAAACGCCTGTCCGAGGTCAACATGGTACTGGCGGCGGCCTTGCTGATCTTGGTGCTGATTGTTGGACCAACCCTTGCCATTTTGACCGGGTTCTTCAGCAACATCGGGTCTTATGTTGTGAACCTTCCAGCGCTGTCCGGCGTGATCGGACGGGAAGACACCAACTTCATGCAGGGCTGGACGGCCTTCTACTGGGCCTGGTGGATTTCCTGGTCACCCTTTGTGGGCATGTTCATCGCGCGGGTGTCCCGCGGCCGCACCATTCGGGAATTTGTGATCTGCGTGCTGATCATCCCGACCATCGTTGGGGCGCTGTGGATGTCGGTCTT
Organism: Thalassovita autumnalis; assembly: GCF_001458255.1. GTDB lineage: Bacteria > Pseudomonadota > Alphaproteobacteria > Rhodobacterales > Rhodobacteraceae > Thalassobius > Thalassobius autumnalis. The sequence continues at coordinate 86,794 of NZ_CYSB01000039.1, read as the reverse complement.
TGGCGGCGCGGCACTGGATCAGGTCATGTCTGGAGCGGGTGAGGCAGTTTCAGCCGCAGGGTTGGAGTTGAAGATGTTTGTCATGTTCGAAAGCTTCCCGCTCTCTGGTGTGTTGTCCTTCATAGGGATCGTTTTGGTCATCGTGTTCTTTGTCACCTCGTCTGACTCTGGCTCACTGGTGATCGACTCGATCACTGCGGGCGGCAAAACCGACGCGCCCACGGCACAGCGTGTGTTCTGGTGTGTGCTGGAAGGGGCCATTGCCATCGCCCTGTTGCTGGGCGGCGGTTTGGCAGCCCTGCAAGCGGCGGCAATTGCCACTGGCTTCCCCTTTGCGATCGTGCTGGTTCTGATGTGTGTGTCCTTGTTCAAGGGGCTGCTGTCTGACCGGCAGAAGTAAGGTTAACCGAAGCGGCTCATCAGGGCGGCGTCACTCAGAAGGGGGACGCCGCACCTTTCATGTCACGACGTTGATACCGGGCCCCAACCCTTGTCCCGACTTTCCGTCCCAAACCTGGGGCACAGTGTCACCCTCGGCGGGCACTCATTCCTTGCGGTACCAATAGCTAGACAGCTTTACTTTCAGTTGTTTAGGGTGGGGGCAAGCGATGGCGAAGCGCTGCCGCCGTTACGGATATTGACCGTAGGGGGGTATGGGGACCCAACTTGGTATAGGTTGAACTGCCTGAGCCATGGGTCTAATGCGCCAGCAACTTGTTTGCGCAACGTCAATTCAGAATGTCGCGGCCCCAAAATCTGGCCCGAAAGTTGAAAGCGCTGCGTCTGATGGGGGCTGCGGCCCTTAGGTTCGTTTGTGTGAGTATAGGTCAATTAACCCCCCACCGTGGCCGGAGCGTTTGATGCAAGACTATCTTGATGAAGACAGTGTGAGAGAAAGCGATCTGCGCCGAAGCCTGTATTTCGGCCGGTTCGTTGCCTTCTGTAACATCATTCTGATCCTGCCCTGGGGGCTCTACTTTGTGTATCAGCGGGACTGGACCAGTGTGTACAACACTGCCCTCGCGATCCTGCCAACCCTGTGTGTTGTGGGCATTTTGTTCACCCGCTTCCACTACATCGGTCGCCTCGTTTGGCTGAATCTACTGTGCTATAATCTGGTGTCGCGCGCTTACCAGTTTGGCCAGCATGTCGACAATGAGATTTCCTCATTCTGGCTGCTGGCGATGCCGTTCCTGCTGTTTTCCTCCCTTGCGGAACGGCGCACCCAATTGGTGATGTCGGCGCTTTGCGCTGGCTCGGTGATCTTCGTGTTGTCGATGGATTATCTTGGGCTGCACCCACCAACCGATGCACGCCCCCCGGAGGAGGTGGCCGGCATCGAATTTGGCGTTCGCATGACCACCGTCGCGATGTTGATCGCGCAGATGCTTTATTTTGGTTACCTCAACCGCAAGTTGACCAACGGCCTGCTGCACGCGATTGACAATGCCCGGCAGGCGGCCAAGGCCAAGGGGGAGTTTCTGGCCAATATGAGCCACGAAATCCGGACGCCGATGAATGGCATGATCGGCATGCTGGAGGTGTTGGAGGCGGAAGGGCTGAAAGCCAAGCAGCGACCGCTGGTCGGGACCATCCGAAACTCAGCCCTGTCTCTGTTGCGGATTATTGACGACATTCTGGATGCCTCCAAGATCGAAGCGGGCAAAATGGATGTGGCCAATTCCCGGATGGAGCTGATCCCGGTAATTGAAGGGGCGGCGCAGACCCTGCGGGTGATGTCTGACGAAAATCAGGTGCGGATCCGCCACTTCATCCATCCCGATATGCCCAATTGGATCGTTTCTGACTCGGGCCGTTTGCGGCAGGTTCTGCTAAACCTTCTCAGCAATGCGGTGAAGTATTCCGCCAAACGCCTGACCGGTCGTGACGGTGTCGTATGGATGATTTCGGATCTGGATGAAGCCGGCAACATCCGCTTCACCTTCCGTGACAATGGCATCGGGATGAGTGACGCCTTTCAGGCGGAGATGTTTGAACCTTTCTCGCAAGGCGAGGCGCCCGCAAAGCGCCAGGTTGAAGGCACCGGGCTTGGCTTGGTGATTACGCTCAATCTTGTGACGCTAATGGGAGGAAAAATCGAGGTCAAAAGTAAGGAAGGCGAAGGGTCTGAGTTTGTAGTGACCTTGCCTGTTGTGACTGCAGATGGTCCCCCAACTCATGCAGACCTGCAAGGGCGTCATGTGATTTGTCTGTCTGCAATCATTGATGCTGCCGAAAAGTACCTGCGAGAATTTTTTGATCGCAAGGGAGTCGAGGCCGAGTACGTCTATACACGCGAAGAGGCGTTGGAAGCCGGGCGGTTGGTTGAGCGCCCAGTGTTTCTGCTAACCCAGTCAGACCGGGACGAAGATGAGGCCACCATGTCTTTCCTAAGGACCGCATTGCCAGGCGCGCGATTTGTGGTCTTTGGCGTGTCGCGGGCGGCGCGTTACGGCCGGATCAACAAAGACACCTATATGGTTCAAGTGCGTCCGATCCTTGTGTCTGATTTGGTGAGCGGCATCGAGGAAATGACGCGAGACGATCACAACGAGGCGGAGCCCAAAACCAACGTCCCGAGCCGGGTTGCCCCGCTGGATCAGCGGCTGCGAATCCTTGCCGTCGAAGACAACATGATCAATCAGGCCGTGTTGGCCAAACAGCTGGAGCTGTTGGGCGTGGAATATGACATGGCGGCCAATGGTCATGAGGGTTTGGATCTCTGGCGTCAGAACAGCTACGATCTGGTGCTGTCGGATTGCTTCATGCCGATTATGGATGGGTTTGAGCTGACCGCCGCAATCCGCGCGCAGGAGCAGCGTGAGGATCTGACCCCCACCCCGATTGTGGCGCTTACGGCGGATGCCATTCAGGGCAAACATGAGGCATGCCGGGCGGCGGGTATGGACGACACGCTGATCAAACCGGTGGAACTGGCCGAACTACGTGAAAAGCTGCTGCGAAATGTGACCATCGGAAATTCAGATGCGGCCTAATCGGTCAGGCGCCCCTCGGCCAGAACCAGACACTGCGGGTCCGTTATCTTGGCAAATGGGTGTGTGCCGTTGTGTTCGAAGCTCTGAAACGGGACCTCAGCGATGGTTTGATGGCCCAGTTGGCCCAGCACATAGGCCTGGGTTGTAGCAGATGACAGCTCCCCCACGACATGGGTGAAACCGCGAGTTTTGGCCCGCTGATGCGCAGCCTGACGCATGGATTTGTACAAGCCCAACCCCCGGGCGGCGGGGCTCACTGCGCCCATATCCACCAAGATCACATGCCCCGGATCGATGCTGCGTTGGGTGCGGTACTTGGCAGCCAGCGCTGCGGTTAATGCGGCAAGCGGGGCAAAGGCTGCATCCTGCGGTGGCGTCGGATACAGATGTGCATGAAAATCGGTGACGATCAGACAGCCAAGCACCTCCCCCGTCTTTTGGTGCTGCGCGACAACGGACAGGCCCTCCTGCACCATCTGTTGAAACCCGTCCTGCAAATAGGTGCGATAGGCCTCTAGCGTGATGCCAAGCGCCTGATGCAGGGTGCTGCTAGCCACAAAAACAGAAGTGGCCAAATCAAAGGCAGCCGGCGCAAGGTCAGCGCCAAGCGGCTGGATGAGGATATCTGGGTTCGTCATATCCTCACATAGAGGCATCAAGCCCGGCGCCGCAACGGGGCAGGCCAAGGAGGGATCCCGCGATTGGGGGCGTGATTACGCCTGCCAGATTGGCCGTTGCGTTGTCGGCAACGGGGCACAGGCCTGATCAACCTGCTGGCGCATCCGATCCAGCCGGGTGTGATGGGGGCTACGCAGAAGAATCTGCATCTGCCGCTCCGCACGCCAGGCCTCAATGGTGCCAAACTCCGTCTCGGCATAGAAATGGCTGGCATCATGCGACAGCACCTGCGCTGCTGTCGAAAGGGCCTCGGTCACCTGGCGGAAGCTACCGGCCTGTCCGGCACCGTCCAGCTGGCCGCGCAGTTGCAACACGGCGGGGCGGATGCGGCGCTGTGCGTTAAACGCTGTTTGTTTGCTCATGCAGTGCCCCCCACAACGCTGAGGCGCGGGCCGCTGTGGCGTGACGGGGTCGCCTCACCAACGGCGGGGAACCGGGCGGCCAGTTTCAGGCCTTCGCGGATCAGGTGCGGGTCCATCAAACCACCGGTTAGCCGCTCAACCGCGTCACGCGCTTTGGGCGTCTGATCACGGCGCATATGGTGCAGCATGTCCATCAGCGCCTCTTCGTCATCGCTGAGTAGGGCGCGTTGATCCAGATCTAGGGGATCCATGAACGACAGATCCGACTTGCGGCATTCCCACAGCATACGGATGACACCCTGCATGCGCTGACACAGGGCCAACCCCACGGTTTCGCCCCAGCGTTCTACGGCAACGGTCTGGGCACGGACCCAGGCCTGGGTTTCCGGGCTGCGATAGGTGGTGAGCATGTGACGGATGACCGGCAGCAGCCCCATTTCAAACGCGTCGTAGGGGCAGCCGTCTACGCGTTGGGTGCAAGCGGTCAATGCAGTTGGGTGCAGTGTCATTTCGGGTCCTTTCCAAACGGTAACTGAGTGCAGGGACCTGGCTGACCGAGGGAGGGCTGACTTGGTTTGACTATTAACTGACAAAAACACTAGGGATTTGCAATCCCCTAAAAGCATAGTGTGCCGAGCGGGGGCCGCTGCCCAACAGGGGGCGTGACCGGTGTTCCATCACAGACGCTATGCCTGAAAAACGCCCAAAGCTTAGAATTTGCGCAGCGGCGCAGGATTTGGGCAGAGGGACTGACTGATTGCGGATTGATGCAGTAGACCTACGGGTATGGTCCGCCCGCCGCATTGATTTTGTTTCGCTTTCCTGTTCGTTCTTTTGCGATTGACCGACTTGTAATCGCGTTTTGGCGCGGCTTTGCGTTTGACCAGAGGGTCAAAACCCACCAGAGTACCGGCGCATGGTCGCATGATCATATGCGAGTCTTTAACAGGGATAAGACACATGAAAACCCATTCGTTTATTGTTTCGGCGGCTGTCGCTGCTGTTGTTGCGGGCACCTCGGCTGCTTCGGCAGACACGCTGCGCCTGCTGACTTGGGGCGGTTACGCTCCGGAAGAGGTTGTTGCGAAGTTTGAGGCCGAAACCGGCCACACCGTTGAGGTGACCAAATCGAACAACGAAGAAATGATCGCCAAGCTGCGCGCCACCCGTGGCGGCGGTTTTGACCTGGCTCAGCCGTCGCAGGACCGTATCGCCGGCCCGCAGGCCGAGTTCGGCATCTACAAGCCCATCGATCTGAGCAAGATCGACGCTTCGCAGTTCATCCCCTCGATGCTGGAAGCCACCAAAGGCAACACCACCGTTGACGGCGAAGTCTATGGCGTTCCCCACGTTTGGGGCACCTCGGGTCTGGTTGTTGACACCGCCAAAGCGAGTTCGGTCAAAGATTACACCGACCTGTGTAACGCGGATGTTGCCGGCAAGGTTTCCTACCGTCTGAAGCGCCCGACCCTGATCGGTTTCGCTTACTCGATGGGTCTGGATCCGTTTGCCGCCTATGGTGACGAAGCCGCCTATGCCGAGATCATGGGCAAAGTCGAAGACAAGCTGATCGAATGTAAAGCCAACGTCAAAACCTACTGGGGTGGCGGTGATGAGCTGATGGGCCTGCTGCGCTCGGGCGAAGTTGTTGCTTCGATGGCCTGGGACACCGGCGGCTGGAAGCTGAATGCCGACATGGCCGACATCACCTTTGTTGCGCCTGAAGCTGGTGCACTGGGCTGGATCGATACCTTTGTTCTGCCCGCCAAAGGCAAAGCGGATGACGCGGCCTATGCCTGGATCAACTTCGTGATGCAGCCGGAAGTGGCCGCGATGATCACTGCCGCCGCTGGCAACTTCACCGCATCGCAAGGCGCTGACGCCTATGCCGATGACGCGCTGAAAGCCCGTTACCAGGCCTCCTTCCCGCAGGAAGCCATCGACAACATCAAATGGTACCCGCCGGTTCCTGCCGGTCTGGAAGCCATCGAAGGTGGTGTTCTGGATCGCGTGAAAGCGGCCAACTAAGCCTTTTTGATATCAAACGTGACGCCTGCCCCCTGTTGGGGCGGGCGTCTGCACATTTTACGGACCCGATGATGACTCCCGATCTTGAATGTTCTGCGCTGACCAAACGGTTTGGCGACACCACCGCCGTTGAAAACGTTTCCTTCCAGGTGCCGCCTGGGTCTTTCTTTTCGATCCTCGGGCCGTCGGGCTGTGGCAAAACCACCATCATGCGCATGATCGCAGGCTTTCTGGAGCCCAGCGAAGGCGACATTCGCATCAAGGGAAAATCGGTCCTGAACGTGGCGCCCAACAAACGTCCGGTGAACATGGTGTTCCAGCATCTGGCTCTGTTCCCGATGATGAATATTGCCGAAAACATCGGCTATGGCCTGCGCCGTCAGGGCATGGACAAGACCCAGATCGGCCGCAAGGTGGACGAGGCGCTGGACCGTATCGGCCTGCCGGGCATCGGCAGCCGAAAGGTGGATGAGCTGTCCGGTGGTCAGAAACAGCGTGTGGCCATTGCCCGCTGCATGGTTCTGGAACCCGATGTGCTGCTGCTGGATGAACCGCTGGGCGCGCTGGATCTGAAGCTGCGCGAACGCATGAAGGTTGAGCTGAAGTCGCTGCAGGCCGCTTTTGACACCACCTTTGTTTACATCACCCACGACCAGTCCGAGGCCCTGGTCATGTCCGACAATATCGCCGTCATGAACAACGGCCAGTTTGAACAGATGGGCAGCGGTCAGGATCTCTACTACCGGCCCGAAAGTGCCTTTGTGGCGGGCTTTGTCGGCGACACCAACCGGTGGCAGGGCAAGGTCACCCGCAAAGAGGGCGACGCGATCGAGCTGGTCACCGAAAACGGTCTGACCCTGCGCGGCGCGACCCACGGGCGGGATCTGAGTGACGGTCAGCAGGCCGATGTCTTTGTGCGCCCCGAAGCGATCCGGATCGCCCATGACGCCGCCGATCTGGCGCATTTTGACAACCGAATTTCCGGTCGTGTGACTTCGCTCCTGTTCAATGGCGCTGCCAGCCGGATCCTTGTGGGCTCCGAAGATGGCCGTGAAGAGATCGAAGTGAACCTGCCGCAATCCGGTGAGTTCTCTTCCATCGCCAAGGGCGACGCGGTCCACATCGGCTGGGCCTCGGATCAGGGCAACTGTTTCAAGGCAGGGGGCAACTGATGCGGACCGAAGCCAAAGTTGGGCTGGGTCTTCTGCTGACGCCACTGCTGTTGTGGCTGTCGCTACTGATCTTCATCCCCCATGTTGATATGTTCATCGTCTCGCTGCAGGAACGCATCGGGGTGGGCAAATACCAGACCAGTCTGGCGAACTACCTGACCTTCTTTCAGGAACCGCTGTACCTCTGGACCTTCCTGCGCACCGCTGTGATGTCGATCCTGGCGACACTGATGACCCTGCTGATCGCCTTTCCGGTCAGCTACTACATCGCCAAAATGGTCAAGGGCCGGTTGCAATCGGCGCTGTTCCTGATGTGTCTGGTGCCGTTCTGGGTGTCGGAACTGGTGCGGACCTTCGGCTGGATGATCCTGCTGCGGGAAACCGGCATCTTTTCGAACCTGTTGCAGTTTGTTGGCCTCGCCGACGGGCCGGTCGAGATGTTGTACAATGACGGCGCGATCATGCTGGGCCTTGTCTATACCTCGATGCTGTTCATGGTGGTGCCATTGGTGACCACACTGGAAAGCCTTCCGGATGAGGTGATTGAAGCGGGCTATGATCTTGGCGGTTCCGGCCTGAGTGTCCTGCGTGAAATCATCATCCCCCACGCCATGCCGGGCATCGTGTCGGGCTGCATCGTGGTCTTCATGCTGAGCCTCGGCAACTACCTGACCCCCACTATGCTGGGCGGCAAGGAAAGCCTGTGGTTCACCGAGCTGATCTATTCGCAGTTCATCGTGCGCTTCAATTGGGAACTGGGGTCTGCCTTTGGCTTCATGCTGCTGATCCTGTCCTCAGCGATTGTCTGGGGCATGTTGAAGCTGACCGGTCAGTCGCTTGAGAAAACAATGGGCTAAGGGAGAGACTTCATGATTCCATCTATTCCCCAATCCCGTTTCCTGACCACCGCCTATGCGGCCTATATCGTGGTCTTCTTTGTCTTTCTGGCGCTGCCGCTGCTGGTGGTTGCAGGCTTTGCCTTCAACGACAGCCAGTTCCCGTCACTGCCGTGGGAAGGGTTCACCTGGAACTGGTTCTTCGGTGATGAACGCCCCATGATCGGTGTGTTCCATGAACGTTCGATCCTGCGTGCGATCGGCACCTCGATCCTTGTTGCGGTGCTGGTGTCGGCGCTTGCGGTGGCGGTTGGCCTGTCCAATGCCTTTCTGTTCAACCGGTACAAGTTCCGTGGTCAGGGCATTCTCTACGTGCTGATGCTGCTGCCACTGGTGATCCCGGGCATCGTGCTGGGCATCTCCATTCTGGTGTTTTCCAGCCGTGTGGCCAATGGCCTCTGGGATGGTTACCGCATTGATATCGAAGCACTGCGCCCGGGCCTTCTGCTGGTGATCTTGGGGCAGTTTTCTTTCATCACCACGATTGCCACGCTGGTGATCGGCGCCCGCCTGCAGAAGTTTGACCGCACGCTGGAAGAGGCGGCGCTGAACCTTGGGGCAGGGCGGTTGGTGGCCATCCGCACCATCACATTGCCCTATCTGGCACCGGCAATGGTGGGGGCTTTTGTGGTTTCCTTCCTGATGAGTTTTGAAAACTTCAACACCACGCTGATGCTGGTCGGCTCGGACGCGCCGCTGACCATTGCGATGTTTGACCGCCTGAAAGAAGGCTCGACTCCGCTGCTGAACGCGGTGTCGCTGCTGCTGATGCTGGGGTCCAGTTGTCTGGCGCTGATCATGATCTTCTTCCAGAAGAAGTAATGCACCATCGCAGAGCATAGAAAGGGCGCGGCTGGGTTGGCCGCGCCCTTTTGTTGTTTCTGAAGGCTTGTGCTTAAGCGACGTCGAAACGATCCGCCATCATCACCTTGGTCCAAGCGCTGGCAAAATCGCAGGCAAAGCGGCCGGCGGCGTCATCCTGTGCATAGGCTTCGGCCAGTGCGCGCAGCTGCGAGTTTGACCCGAACAGCAGATCCACCGCGGTGCCGGTGTATTTCACAGCGCCCGAGGCATCGCGGCCCTCATAGCTGCCGTCATCGGCCTTGCTCCAGCTCAGGCCCATATCCAGAACCGTGCGGAAGAAGTCCTGCGACAGCACCCCGGGCTGATCGGTGAAGACACCATGCTGGCTGTCCCCAAAGTTGGCGCCCAGCACCCGCAGACCACCGATCAGAACGGTCATTTCAGGTGCGCTGAGGCCTAGCAGCTGCGCCTTGTCCACCAGCTGTTCAGCCGTGTTGGCCTTGGCATTGCGGCTGTAGTTGCGGAAACCGTCGGCAAAGGGCTCCAGCACCTCAAAGCTTTCTGCGTCCGTCTGCTCAGCGGTTGCATCACCCCGGCCTGGCGTGAAGGCCAGCGTCAGGTCTTGACCGCCGGCTTTGGCGGCTGCTTCCACTGCGGCGTTGCCGGCCAGCACGATAAGATCCGCCATGGAAATCGGCTTGCCAAACCCGGCGCGGATGCCTTCCAGCACGTTCAGGACCTTGTTCAGGCTTTCCGGTTCGTTGACCGTCCAGCTGTTTTGCGGGGCCAGACGGATACGTGCACCATTGGCGCCACCGCGCATGTCCGATCCGCGATAGGTCGAGGCAGAGGCCCATGCGGTTTTCACCAGCTCAGACACGCTCAGACCTGATGCCAGCACCTGTTCCTTCAGTGCTGCGATGTCAGCATCGGTCACATCGGTTTCCGACGCCGGGATCGGATCCTGCCAGATCAGTTCCTCTGCCGGCACCTCTGCGCCCAGATAACGCGCACGGGGGCCCATATCGCGGTGGGTCAGTTTGAACCAGGCGCGGGCAAAGGCATCGGCGAACTCTTCCGGGTTCTTGTGGAACCGGCGCGAGATCGGGCCATAGATCGGATCCATGCGCATCGCCATATCGGCGGTGGTCATCATGGTTTTGACCTTCTTTGAGGGATCATGCGCCTGCGGGGCCATGTGATCCTCATCCACGCCAACAGGTTCCCAGATCCAAGCGCCTGAGGGGCTTTTGGTCAGGTTCCAGTCATAGCCGAACAGCAGGTCGAAATAGCCGTTGTCCCATTGGGTGGGATTTGCGGTCCAGGCGCCTTCGATGCCCGATGTGGTGGTGTCATCGCCTTTGCCGGTGCCGTGGCTGTTGATCCAGCCAAAGCCCATGGCCTCCAGCGGGGCGGCTTCGGGATCGGGGCCGACCAGACCGGGATCGCCTGCGCCATGCGCCTTGCCGAAGGTGTGGCCACCGGCAACCAGGGCCACGGTTTCTTCATCGTTCATCGCCATGCGGGCAAAGGTTTCGCGCACGTCGCGGCCTGAGGCCAGAATGTCGGGCTGGCCGTCCGGGCCTTCGGGATTCACGTAGATCAGGCCCATCTGCACGGCGGCCAGCGGGTTGTCCAACTCGCGGTCGCCCGAGTAGCGGCTGTTTTCTTTGTCCGACGTGGCTAGCCATTCGGTTTCCGCACCCCAGTAGATGTCTTCTTCGGGGCCCCAGATGTCTTCGCGACCGCCAGCAAAGCCGAAGGTTTTGAAGCCCATGGATTCCAGCGCGCAGTTGCCCGCCAGAATGTAGAGGTCCGCCCAGCTGAGGCTGTTGCCGTATTTCTGTTTGATCGGCCACAGCAGACGGCGCGCCTTGTCGAGGTTACCGTTGTCCGGCCAGCTGTTCAGCGGTGCAAAACGCTGGCTGCCCGTGCCGGCGCCGCCGCGGCCGTCAAAAGTGCGGTAGGTCCCGGCCGAGTGCCAGGCCATCCGGATGAACAGGCCGCCATAGTGACCGTAATCCGCGGGCCACCAATCCTGACTGTCCGTCATCAGGGCATAGAGGTCTTCTTTCACCGCTTTCAGGTCCAGCGCTTTGAACGCTTCGGCATAGTTGAAATCCCGATCCATCGGGCTGGTGTCAGCACCGTGTTGATGCAGGATCTTGAGGTTCAGCTGGTTCGGCCACCAGTCACGGTTGGAACGGCTGTTGAGGCTGGCGGAGCCATGCATCACCGGGCAGCCGGTGGGTTTGATGTCATTTCCGTCCATTATCAGTCTCCTTGCTGGAATCGCTTTTTGTGAATCTGGCATGGCGGGGCCCGGTCGCAGGCCCCAACCTGTCTTGGGGATTAAGCTAGGGCAGAATCTCAATTAGAAAAAATTGCATTTTCTGATTGCTGCGATAGTTTCAGGTTATGATCAATATTACCCTCCGCCAACTCCGCTATTTTGAGGCCGTGGCGCGGCTGTCTCACTTCGGTCAGGCCGCCGATGCTTGCGCCGTGTCTCAGCCTGCTTTGTCTGTGCAGATCAAAGAGTTGGAAGAGACCCTGGGCGCCAAACTGTTTGAAAGGGGGGCGCGGCAAGTGCGACTGACCCGCTTTGGTGAGGAGTTTGCCGGTCGGGTGCAGCAAATTCTGCGATCGGTGGATGAGCTGGGGGAATTGGCGCGGGCCTCTCAGGACCGTCTGGTGGGGCGGTTGCGCATCGGGGTGATTCCCACGGTGGCGCCCTATCTGTTGCCGCGGGTGGTTGAAGCGCTGGCGCGGGACCATCCGGAAATCGACCTGCGTTTGCGGGAAACCGTGACACCGAAGTTACTGCAAGAATTGAAGGAGGGGGCTTTGGACATCGCCATCGTCGCCCTGCCCATTTCAGAACCTGCCTTCACCGAGGTGCCCCTCTTTGAGGAACAGTTTGTGCTGGTCCGGCCTGAGGCCGACGCGGATCAGCCGGTGCCGGGGCCAGACCGTCTGCGCGAGATGCGGTTGCTGCTGTTGGAGGAGGGGCATTGTTTCCGCGATCAAGCGCTGTCGTTCTGCTCGATCAGCGCATCGGCCCCGCGGGAACTGCTGGATGGCAGTTCGCTGTCGACCTTGGTGCAGATGGTGGGGGCTGGGATTGGGGTGACGCTGATCCCCGATATGGCGGTGCCAGTTGAAACGCGATCCGCCAATGTGGCGGTAGCGCGTTTCCCTGAGCCGCAGCCGAAACGGCAGATCGGCATGATCTGGCGGCGCAGCAATCCCCTGACAAAACAGCTGTCACAGGTGGCTGAGGCGGTGCAAAGCGCCGCCACAGCCCTTGGTTTGGGGCGCGATAACGCGGCTTAACCGGCGCGCTGCAGCATCCCGAACAGATCCCGCGGATCATCCGGGTCTGCCAGCATGTCCAGCATATCAAAGAACTCGGTGCCTTTGATCTTCTCGGCGACATAACGCAGGGCACTGAAATCCTCGATGGCAAAGCCAACGCTGTCAAACAGGGTGATCTGGCGCGGATCCTTGCGGCCCTCGGCTTCGCCCAGCATGACCTGCCACAGCTCGGTCACCGGGTGATCTTCGGCCAGCTGCTGGATTTCCCCTTCGATGCGGGTCTGCGGCGGGTATTCCACAAAGATCTCGGACCGCAGTAGGATGTCCTTGTGCAGCTCCGTCTTACCCGGGCAGTCGCCGCCAATGGCGTTAATGTGCACGCCGCTGCCCACCATGTTGTCGGTCAGGATGGTGGCATATTGTTTGTCGGCGGTGCAGGTGGTGATGATTTCTGCCCCTTCCATCGCCTCTTCGCCGCTTTTGCAGGACACAACGGTCAGGCCGGAATTGGCAAGGTTGCGCGCCGCCTTTTCGGTTGCGGCAGGATCAATGTCATAAAGGCGCACGGTGTCGATGCCGCAGATCGCCTTGAACGCCAGCGCCTGAAATTCGCACTGCGCCCCGTTGCCGATCATCGCCATGGTTTTCGACCCTTTGGGCGCCAGATACTTGCCCACCAGCGCTGAGGTGGCCGCCGTGCGCAGCGCGGTCAGAACGGTCATTTCGGTTAAAAGGATCGGGTAACCGTTGGCCACCGAGGACAGCACGCCAAAGGCGGTCACGGTCTGGAACCCCTCTTTCATGTTCTTCGGGTGACCGTTGACGTATTTGAAACCGTAGTTGTCCGCATCCGCCGTCGGCATCAACTCAATCACACCATCGGTGGAATGGCTGGCGACACGCGGGGTTTTGTCAAACTCGGGCCAACGTTTGAAATCCGCCTCGATGTAGCTGGCCAGTTCGGTCAGCACGGGTTCTGCGCCCATGGCATTGACCAGTTTCATCATGTTTTCAACGGATACGAAGGGCACCAGGGCCTTCTCGGAAGGGGCAATCGTCATGCGGCGAACCTTTCACGGGGTGTTAGATGGATGCCGGCCAGCATGCAGCGGACCGATCCACCGGCAGTTTCAAGTGTGGGGATGCTCAATGGCAAAGCGGTGGCGCTGCGCTCGATGACCGCTTTCTGGTCAGAGCGCAGCGCGTCCCAGGCCCGGGCCGAGAGCGCCAGGAGGCGTGAAGTCCCCGTCAGCTCCAGCGCGTTGCCTGCGAAATGTGTCACCTGATCTACCGTCAGGTTGATGACTTCGCGGGTTTCGCCCAAACGGGCGGCCACTTCGGCGCGGCGGGTGGGATCCTGGATCATGTCGAGGCAGATCAGCGCGTAGTCAGTGCCGATGCCCATCATGACATTGGTGTGGTAGACCGGCAGCCCGTCGGGATCTGCGGCGGCAAAGGCCATCGGTTCGTAATTGAAGTGGGTGCAGAACCGTTCCAGCAGCACCGGATCGGCCCGATTGGACTGCGCCACATAGGCAATCCGGTGCAGGTGATCCAGCACCATCGCGCCGGTGCCCTCCAAGGACAGCCCATCCTGTTCCAGCCCGGAATAGTCAATCACATCCTGCACGCGGTAGTCGGTCTTGAGCAGCTCAATCACATCGCTGCGCCGTTCGCGGCGGCGGTTCTCGGCATGCATCGGGTAAAGCGCAACATGGCCGCCGGCATGGGTGGAAAACCAGTTGTTCGGGAACACGCTGTCGGGCGTGTCCCTGTCACCGTGATCGTCAAAGACATGCACTGTCACACCTGCCGCGCGCAGTTTTGCAACGGCAGCGTCAAACTCGGCCAAGGCCTGCTGAGCATCGACGGTGCCAGCGGTTTGAAACCCGTTGTCCCCCTGCGTTTCAGGGTTTGATCGGAAGGCATGCGGCCGCACCATGACCACCGCGCGCGGGGCCTGCGGATTCATGCGTAGCTCCGGGTCATGCGATCCAGCACGCGGCGGCCAAACAGGCTGGCGGTGAGGTCTGTCATCAGCTTGGCTGTGCGGCCCCGTTCATCGAGGAAGGGGTTCAGCTCCACCAGATCGAGCGAGGTCACAAGGTCACTGTCATGTAGCATTTCCATGATCAGATGGGCCTCACGGAAGGTGGCGCCGCCGGGCACGGTGGTGCCCACCGCCGGGGCGATCGAGGGGTCAAGGAAATCGACGTCGAGGCTGACGTGCAACATGCCGTTTGCCGCCTGTACCTTGGCCAGAAACTCGGTCAGCGGACCCACGATGCCACGCTCATCAATGGCGCGCATGTCGTGTACAGTTAGGCCCAGCTCGGCGATGCGCTGTCGTTCCGCTGGATCGACCGAGCGGATGCCCATCATGCAGATGTTTTTCGGATCCACCGCAGCGGCGACGGGCGGGAACTGATCAAAACCGGGCTGGCCGGTGTAATAGGCCACCGGGGTGCCATGCAGGTTGCCCGATGTGGTGCTGTCCAGCGTGTGCAGGTCGGGGTGGGCGTCCAGCCACAGCACAAACAGCGGACGGCCCTGTTCAGCGGCATGTTTTGCCACCCCGCTGACGGTGCCTGCGGCCATCGAATGATCGCCGCCGATGAAGATCGGGCGGTCGCAGGTCTTGGCCGCCTCATAAGCGGCAGCGGACAGCAGGCGGGTCCATTCGATCATCTCGGCCAGATTTTTCAGTGCCGGGTTTTCATGCGCAACAGGGGCCAGTGGCGGCAGGGTCACATCGCCCAGATCTTCAACCTGCCAACCCAGTTCGGTCAGCGTTTCCGGCAGGCCGGCTGTGCGGAATGCGGCGGGGCCCATCAGGCAACCGGGTTGTGAAGCGCCGGTCTGAACCGGGGCGCCAATGATCTGGCAAAGCGGGGTCATGTCTGCTCCTGAATGAGGGGATGACCTTAGGGTGCTGATCTGATCGAAACAGGTCAGCCAAAAAATTGCGCAAAATGCGCATTCCATTTTTCCAAATGACGGCTTATGTTTCAATTTGACAAATAAGTGAGCGTGAGGAGCCTCATGAGCGACCTATCCACCACCGATCGCCGATTGATTGCTGCACTGCGTGACAACGCCCGCGCCTCGATCACCGAACTGTCGCATATCACCGGTGTCTCACGCACTACGGTGAAGACCCGACTTGATTCCTTGGTGGAGGAGGGGCGGATCAAACGCTTCACCATTGAAACAGATTCAGACCATCACGAACAAGTGCGGGCCATCACGATGGTCGAACTGCAGGGGTCTATGTCCCGCGGGGTGATCCGGACACTGCGCGCGATCCCTGAGGTGACGATGATCTATTCGACAAATGGCGCCTGGGATCTGGTGGTGGAGATTCGTGCCGAAACCCTGCCGCAGTTTGACCGGGTGCTGCGCGAAATCCGCGAGGTGAAGGGGGTCACCAATTCCGAATCGAGTCTGCTGCTGAGCAACGTGACGGTGTGACCGCCGAACGTCAGAGAATCGGCACATCGGCAACGCCCATTGTAGAATGTCTGACAGGGGGCGGATTTTTCTGGTTAACGCGCCCCGGTTGCGCTACGCAACGTTTGCGCTGGGGGGCGTTGAGAAAGGTGATCGTATGATCCGTGTACTTGGTTTCTTTGCCCTCGGGCTATCTGTGTTTGCCACCCAATCCATTGCGGAAGGGCGGACGCAGATCGGCTATGGCCGCCTCATTCAGAATGATTTTATTGGCGACGGACAAGACCGCTGGCGCACAGGGTCGGTTGCTTCCAGCCGTGTCTGGGGCCCAGAAGGCCAAGTCGGCTTGCCCCAGGCTTTTGGTGAACTGCTGGAATTTCGCATCAATGCCGAGATCATTGCGCCGGATAATCTGGTGACACCTGCCGCTGGTGATCGCCCCTATGCGGGCAGCCTCTCTTTTGGTTTGCACACGCATTATGAGCGCAGCAACATCGAATATGCCGTTGGTCTGGATATGGTCCTAACGGGTGAGATGACTTTGCTGGGTGACTTCCAGGGCGCGCTGCATGATCTGCTGGGCGTCGATAAAGCGTCTGACAGCACACTTGCCTCTCAGATCGATAACGCCGTGCACCCGACTGCTGTGATCGAGGTGGGGCGTACGTTTTCGATTGGGGAACAGGTTGAGCTGCGCCCCTTTGTTGAGGCGCGGGCCGGGGTGGAAACCATGTTGCGGGCTGGCGCGGACATCAGTTTTGGCCGGGTCGGCTCGGACGAGCTGCAGGTGCGTGATCCGGTCAGTGGCCAGCGCTACCGGGTGATTCAGAACCCTGAAGAGGGATTCAGTTTTGTGGTCGGTGGGGATATCGCCAAGGTGCGTGACTCCGCCTATCTGCCCGAAGCAGACGGCTACACTGTGAACGACACCCGCAGCCGCCTACGCGCCGGGGTGCATTGGCAGGGTGAAACCACCAACATCTTCTATGGTGTGACCTGGTTGGGCGAAGAGTTCGAAGGCCAGGGTGAGGGCCAGGTCGTTGGCTCCCTTCGGTTGAACCTAAACTTCTGATTCTGCATTCAAAGTGGAGTATCTGCGGCGCGCTCCAGGGCGCGCTGTTGCGTTTCGGCCTTAGTTCTCTCGAAATGATGTGTCGAATTCTTGACGGGGCTTTGCAGTAAGGTCCGGCTCTGCTATGCATCGGGAAAACAAGACATAAAAAACTATAAAAACGTAGGCAGGAAACGAGCATGGGAACGGGCTTTCGCGGCACGTTCGTCATCTCCTGGACACAAACGAAGGTGGACGGCATTGGGGCCGCTCCATTGCATGCGCTGGACGTCGGGACCGCTTGGTCTTGGTCAGGCGATGCGGTGCGAGTGGATGGGCCGAGTGGGCTTTTGCGTTTGGACCAGGCGGATGGCGAGGCCAATTTGCGTCGTAGCGCGGCGCGGATGGTGCGCCGCCTTGTCGGGGCAGCGCAGCAAAACCGAACCGACCTCGCCGGGATCGAGGTCGATGACCCCCTGATGGACAGCAATATCGTGGTGACCGATGGCACCGCGACCTACACTCTGACGCTGATTGAGGTCGGGGCGAGGGCGCAGCCCCTGTTGATGTTCCTGGGCGCGATGCCGCCAAAGGGGCGTGACCTGTGGGTGGTGCATCACACGCTGGATGCGATGCAGGACAACCACATCACCGACAGCAGTGGCGGGGTGATCTGCTTTACCCCCGGCACCCGGATTGAGACGCCCCAGGGCGCTCGGCTGGTGCAGGACCTGCGTGAGGGCGATCTGGTTCAGACCAAGGATAATGGCGCCCAAGAGGTGCTGTGGATCGGCTCGCGCCGGATGACCGGTGCGCGGCTTTTCGCGATGCCCAAGCTGCGTCCGATTCGGATCAGTGCAGGCGCGCTGGGGGTGCATCGCCCGGATCAGGAATTGCTGGTCTCACCCAGCCACCGGATGCTGGTGCGTGGTCAGGTAGCCCGTGCGCTGTTCAACACGCCCGAGGTGCTGGTGGCCGCAAGCGACCTGATCGATGGCAAACGGGTGCGTATCGACAGCCAGCTGAAAGAGGTGACCTATATTCACCTCCTCCTGTCGGATCATCAGATCCTCTGGGCCAATGGGGTTGAAACCGAAAGCTTCCACCCCTCAAATGCGGCGCTGTCGACGTTGGATGACACCGACCGGATGCGGCTTCTGGCGCAATATCCTGAGATTGAGGCCGACCCGCAGAGCTATGGCGGTTACGCGCGGCGGAACCTGTCAAAGTCCGAGGCCGCGATCTTTATGCATGAAGCGGCCTGATTGGGCCGTTTCCCCCAAGTTTTCTTGAAAAACAGCGCTGGGCTGCGTTGACTCTTCGTCGATCGGCAGTATAAGCGCGCTTCATTGGTGTTGGTGGCCCCCGCAAGGGGATTCCTGTCATGTCGCAAGACAAGAGGACAACGCCCTTCATAGCTGCCATGTGGGCAGCGTTCCAAGAAGGAGATCAGCCGTGACTAAGCGTACGTCTGCCAAGTATAAAATTGACCGCCGTATGGGCGAAAACATCTGGGGTCGCCCCAAGTCGCCGGTAAACCGTCGTGAATACGGCCCCGGCCAGCACGGCCAGCGCCGCAAGGGCAAACTGTCCGACTTCGGTATCCAGCTGCGCGCCAAACAGAAGCTGAAAGGCTACTACGGCGACCTGACCGAGAAACAGTTCCGTCGCATCTACGGCGAAGCCGAGCGTGTAAAAGGCGATACCGGTGAAAACCTGATCGGTCTGCTGGAGCGTCGTCTGGACGCCGTTGTCTACCGCGCCAAATTCGTACCGACCGTGTTTGCTGCACGTCAGTTCGTAAACCACGGCCACGTTCTGGTGAACGGCAAGCGTGTGAACATCCCGTCCTACCGCGTTAAAGAAGGCGACGTGATCGAGGTACGTGATCGTTCCAAGCAAATGGTTGCCCTGCTGGAAGCCGTTGCTCTGCCCGAGCGTGACGTTCCGGATTACATCGAAGCCGACCACTCGAAAATGACCGCAACCTTCGTACGCACCCCCGGCCTGTCCGACGTGCCGTACCCGGTTGTTATGGAACCGAACCTGGTGGTTGAATTCTACGCGAAGAACTAATCTTCGCCGATCCACTTCGGAAGTTTTCGGAAAACCCGCCCTTTGTGGCGGGTTTTTCTTTGTTTGTCATAGTATTGCGGTAATTCGATATTTGATTGAAGGGGGCCCCATTGAAAAGCTCATAGTTGCTTCCCATATTGATTGTATACAAAAGTATTCAGAGGGGGATCCGTGCTCGATTTGTTTTTGACACCGGAAATGGCGCCGTTTGCTGTTTCTCTTGGTTTGCTGCTTGGCCTGTTTGTTTTGGAACTTGTGTTCCTGTTGCTGGGTAGCTCGCTGATCACGTCAGAGGCCCCGGACACGGACCTGTCTTTGCCAGAAGCGCCGGATCTTGCTGATCTTGATCTGCCTGAGCTGGGTGCAGATGGTGTCGAACTTGCGGAATACGATATCGCGGATCTGGGCGATGTTTCGGCTGAGGTTGAAGCGGTCGCGCCGGGTTCGGCCGGCCCCCTTGGGTGGCTGGGTATCGGCAAGGCCCCGTTCATTGTCTGGCTGGCAACCTTCCTGTTGGCGTTTGGCCTGAGTGGTGCAGCGCTGCAGATTGCAGCCCTGCGCGGGTTTGGGGCGTTGATGCCAGCCCTTGTTGCTGGGGCGCTGGCCCTGCCAGCTGGGGTACTTTTTGCCCGGACTTTCGCGGCAGGATTTGCCCGGCTTGTGCCGCAAAGCGAAAGCACGGCACTCTCAGAGCGCAGCCTGGGGCGCCGTCGTGGGATTGTGTCACAGGGCACTGCCAAACAGGGCAACCCGGCGCAGGTTCGTGTGCTGGATGGGCACGGGAACTATCACTACCTGCGTGCTGAACCTTTGGACAAAGACGCGGAGATCGCACAGGGCACCGAAGTGCTGGTGCTGCGAAATCTGCGCGATGGCGGCTATCGCATTCTGCCGCTCAGCTGACGGGCCCTCCCGCCCGCAGACCATTCATAACTACTTACATTTGGAGGAAAAATGGAACTTCAATTCCTAATTTTTGTCGTGGGCTTCTCTCTGGTTGCTCTGGTTTTCATCGGCATGGTGTTGAACCGTCTCTACAACCGCGCCACGCGCGAAGTCAGCCTTGTGAAAACAGGGGCCGGCGGGAAAAAAGTGATCATGGACGGCGGTATCTTTGTGATCCCGCTGGTGCATGAGGTGCGCCCGGTCAACATGAAGACCCTGCGCCTGGAAGTGCAGCGCAGCGATGATGGTGCATTGATCACCAAAGATCGGATGCGTGTGGATGTTGGCGTGGAATTCTACGTCTCGGTCAACGCGACGGATGAAGGTATCAGCCGCGCAGCTCAGACCCTGGGTGATCGTACGTTTGACGTCGAACAACTGCGTGAGATGATCGAAGGTAAGCTGGTTGATGGCCTGCGCTCGGTTGCGGCGCGGATGACCATGGATGAACTGCACGAAAATCGCGCCGAGTTTGTGCAGGAGGTGCAAAATGCTGTGTCCGAGGACCTGTTGAAAAACGGGTTGGAGCTGGAGGCGGTTTCGCTGACAGCCCTGGACCAAACGCCGTTTGAAGCGCTGGATGAAAACAACGCCTTTAACGCGGTGGGCATGCGCAAGCTGGCCGAAGTCATTGCAAACTCAAAGAAAGAGCGTGCTGAAATTGATGCTGAGGCCAATGTTGCCGTCCGTCGCGCCGCGATGGAGGCGGAGCGCCAGCGCCTGCTGATCGAACAGGATGAAAAGGCCGCGCAGATCAAGCAAGAGCAGGAGGTTGCCACGTTGCAAGCTGCGCAGCAGGCTGAGGTTGCCGCCCGCCGCGAAGATGCCCAGCGTGAAAGCGAGGCAGCCCGGATCAAACGAGAAGAGGCAATCCGTTCGGCGGAAATTCTGAAGGAAAAAGAGCTGGAGGTCGCGGAACAAGAGCGCCGCATCATCATTGCCAAAAAGTCCGAGGAAGAAAGCCAGGCCCGTGCCTCAGCCGACCAAGCGCGCGCCGAGGCGACCCGTGCGGCAGAACAGGTGGAAACCACCCGGACCGTGGCACAGGCTGAGCGTGAAAAGCAGATCGCTCTGATTGAGGCCCAGCGTGAAGCGGAACGGGAAGCAACCCGCGTGCGTCTGTCTGCCGAGGCTGAGAAGGAGGCCGCGCAGGACCGTGCCGAGGCGCGTCGTGAAGAAGCCAAGGCCGAAGCGGATGCATTGACCATCAAGGCAGAAGCTAAGAAAGCTGACATGCTGGCCGAAGCGGAAGGTCGCCGCGCCATTGTGGATGCTGAAAACTCCATCTCGGCCGAGATTGTCTCGATGAAGGTGGATCTGGCCCGTCTGGAGGCCCTGCCGGGCATCGTGGCGGAAATGGTCAAACCAGCGGAGAAGATCGATTCGATCAAGATCCATCAGGTTGGTGGCGTTTTTGGCGGCGGCGCAACTGGGCCGGGTGAAGGCGCGGCAGGTGATAAGCCGGTGGTCAATCAGGCGCTTGATTCGATCATGGGCATGGCCGTCCAGATGCCTGCGCTGAAAGCCTTGGGTGAAGAGCTGGGCGTCTCAATGGAAGATGGCGTCGCCGGTTTGGTCGAAGGCGCTGTGAAGGCCCCAAAGACAAATCCCAAGCCGAAACAGGAGGTTCTGGCTGAAGAACACGCGGCCGAATGATCTGAGGCCACAGAAACCCGCCTTTCGAGGCGGGTTTTCTTTGTCTGAGTCTAGAGCGGTAGCGGGCGGCCTTCGGCGATGGCTTCCATCGCGAAGTATGAGGTGACCGAGTCGAGATCGACGCCTTCGATCAGGCGGCGGTAGACGGCGTCATAGCTGGCCATGTCTTCGGTCACGACCTTCAGCTGATAATCATAGTCGCCGCTGATGCGGTGAAAATCGACGATCTCAGGGATGGTCAGCACGTGGCGGCGGAACTCATCCAGCCACTTGGCCGAATGGTGCCGGGTGCGCAGCAGTACAAAGACCACCAGATCCAGTCCAAGCTTCTGCCGGTCAATCCGGGCCGTGGATCCCTGCAGAACGCCGTTTTCGTTAAGTGCCTTCAACCGCCGCCAGCAGGCATTTTGCGAAAGGCCCACACGTTCCGCCAGTTCCCGCTGCGACAGGGCGCCATCCTGTTGCAATGCGGCGAGGAGGCGTTTGTCAATTTGATCCATAATTTTCCTCATGAGCGATCAAATGACAACATATCAGCGCTATCGGCGCAAAGATAGGGGAGGTTTCCTTAGCATCATTCGCTCACACTGGCAGGACAACAATAAGGGGCCTCCGTTATGACACTCAGCTTGTTCCGTCAGATGATCGAAACCGCCAAAGAGGATGGCAGCCTGTATCAGGGCGTCATCGGTGAAGGTGCGATGATTCCTGGGATTTATGGTGATGTGTCGCTGACCTACGCCGATTACGTCGCCTCAGGCCGGGCGATGCGGCAGGTCGAAACCTATGTGCAGGAACACGTCCTGCCCTTTTATGCCAACAGCCACACCGAAAGCTCCTTCACCGGGGCGCATATGACGGCGCTGCGCAATGCAGCACGGGCTGAGATCGGCCAGATCTGCGGCGCCGGTCCGCAGGATGCGGTGATCTTTGCGGGCTCCGGGGCGACGGCCGGGATCAACCGTCTGATTGCCCTTTTTGGGGTTGCTGAGGCGCAGGATCCGGTGGTGCTGATCGGTCCTTATGAACATCACTCAAACATCCTGCCCTGGCGCGAAACCAAGGCGCGGATCATTGAGATCCCCGAGGCCGAAACCGGCGGCCCCTGCATGGCGATGCTGGAACAGGTGCTGGTTGAGGTAAAGGACAGCGATCTGGTGATCGGCAGCTTCTCCGCCGCCTCGAACGTGACGGGTATCGTGACGGATACGGCGGCGGTCACCCGCTTGCTGAAATCCCATGGCGCCCTGTCGGTTTGGGATTATGCCGGTGGTGGCCCCTACCTGCCGATCGATATGATGTCGGGCACCGATGCCCAGAAAGATGCCATTGTGGTCAGCCCGCACAAGTTCCCCGGTGGACCGGGGGCGTCGGGCCTGCTGATCGTCAACAAGGACGCCGTCACCACACAGAAGCCCAGCTGGCCGGGCGGGGGCACTGTGACCTACGTGTCCTCCTGGGGGCATGACTATTCGCAGAACCTTGAGGCGCGCGAAGAGGCGGGCACGCCAAACATCATCGGTGACATCCGCGCGGCGCTGGCCTTCATCGTGAAAGACGTGATCGGCACCGAAGAAATCGCACGCCGTGAGGCGCGATATGCGGCCATCGGGCTGGAAGGTTGGAAGGACAACCCCCGTATTCAGCTTCTGGGCACGCAGGTTGAACATCGCTTGCCGATTTTTTCCTTCCTTGTGCGGGACGATCAGATGGCGGTGGTCAGCCCGCTGCTGTACACCATGATGCTCAGCGATATTCACGGCGTTCAGGTGCGCGGCGGCTGTTCCTGTGCCGGGCCGTATGGCCATCGTTTGCTGGGGATTGGCGAAGAAATGTCACATCAGATGCGTGATAGCATCCGGGCGGGGGACACCCGTGAGAAACCGGGCTGGGTGCGGTTGAATTTCTCCTACATGATGGATGAAGAGACCGTGCACCGCATCGTGAAGGCGGTAAATGACCTCAGCTTGGGTCTGGGCGATCACATCGGCCACTACCGTATTGATGCACAAACGGGACAGCCTTCGCGTGTTGTGAAGGCCGCGTGATCTTGTCGCTTTTCCTCTTGGGGGGGGGGCGGTATTAGGGGGCGACGAAGGAGTCCCGTTATGACCAAGATCACGCCACAGCCAGGCATCATGGAAATCGCCCTCTACCAAGGTGGTGCGGCCCATGTGGTTGGCGTCACCGATGTGGTAAAGCTCAGCTCGAACGAAAACCCGTTCGGGCCCAGCCCCAAAGCGACTGACGCGCTGCGCAAGGCGGGGCTGGACCTGCATCGGTATCCGGGCACCGATCACGCCGGGCTGCGCAAAGCCATTGGTGAGGTCTACGGGCTGGATCCTGAAAACATCATCTGCGGCGTTGGATCGGATGAGGTGTTGCAGTTCATCGCGCAGTCCTTTGCCGGACCCGGGGATGAGGTGATCTATACCGAACACGGGTTTTCCATGTATCCGATCCTGGCCCATGCCTGTGGCGCCAAGCCGGTCAAGGTGGATGAAACCGACCGTGTGGTGGATGTGGACAAGATCCTGGCCGCCTGCACCGACAAAACCCGTATCGTTTTCATTGCCAACCCGGCCAACCCGACCGGCACAATGATCCCGATGGAGGATTGCAAGCGCTTGGCCGAAGGGTTGCCGCCACAGGCCATTTTGGTGCTGGACGGCGCCTATGCCGAATTTGTTGAGGGCTATGATGGCGGCGCGGGCATGGTGGAAAGCCGTGACAACGTGATCATGACGCGCACCTTTTCCAAGATCTTTGGTCTGGGCGGGCTGCGGGTTGGTTGGGGCTATGCCCCCAAAGAGCTGATCGATGTTCTGAACCGGGTGCGTCAGCCGTTCAACCTGAACAATCTGCAGCTGCAGGTCGCTGAGGCAGCGCTGCGCGATCGCGAATACACTGTAAAATGCCGGCTTGAAAATGCCCGCATGCGCAGCTGGCTGATCGAGGCGCTGGCTGGCCATGGAGTGCAGGCGGACGAGTCGTTCACAAACTTCATTCTGGCCCGCTTTGCGGATGAGAAAGAGGCAAACGCCGCCGACGCCTATTTGAAATCGCAGGGTCTGATCGTGCGCAAAGTGGCGGGCTACGGCCTGCCCAACTGCCTGCGGATCACTGTCGGGGATGAGCCGTCCTGCCGCCGCGTGGCCCATGCCATCGGCCAGTTCAAGGAGGGCGCGGCGTGAGCGTGATCTACAACCGTGTTGCCTTGATCGGCTTGGGGTTGATTGCCTCGTCCATGTATTGGGCGATGAAACGCGCAGGCGTGGCGGCTGAGGTTTCGGGCTATGCGCGTTCGGAACAGACACGCGACACCGCGCGGCGCATTGGCCTATGTGATCAGGTTTGCGACAGCGCGATTGAGGCGGTGAAAGACGCTGATCTGGTGGTGCTCTGCGTGCCGGTTGGCGCCATGGGGCGCATTGCTGAAGAGATTTCACCGCATCTGAAACCCGGCTGCACCGTCAGCGACGTGGGATCGGTGAAGAAATCGGTGATTGAAGCGATTGAACCGCATCTGCCGCAAGGTGTGCATTTCGTGCCCGCCCACCCGATGGCCGGGACCGAGCATTCGGGGCCAGAATCCGGCTTTGACACGTTGTTTGACAATCGCTGGTGCCTGATCGTGCCCAATGGCGCGGATGAGGGGGCAACCCAGCAGCTGGAGGCCTATTGGCAAGCCCTGGGCGCCAACTGCGAACGGATGGAGGTTGGTCACCACGATCAGGTCTGCGCCGTGGTCAGCCATATCCCGCACCTGATCGCCTACACGATGGTGGGTGTGGCGGATGATCTGCGCCGGGTGTCTGAGCGCGAAGTCATCAAGTTTTCGGCCGCAGGCTTTCGTGATTTCACCCGGATTGCGGCCTCGGACCCGACCATGTGGCGCGATGTTTTCCTGACCAACAAAGACGCGACACTGGAAATCCTTGGCCGTTTTACCGAAGAGCTGTTTGCCTTGCAGCGTTCAATCCGGACGGGTGACGGCGATCAGCTGTTTGATTACTTCACCCGCACCCGTGAGATTCGTCGCGGCATTATCGAAGCGGGCCAAGATACCGAAGCGCCCGATTTCGGGCGTGGTGTGCCGCAGTCATGAGGGGCATGCTGGCGATACTTGGGCTGATCATGGCCACAACAAGCGCCAGCGCCAAACCCGTGGACGAAAGCCTGCGGCCGGTGGCCCGACCGGGATCGGTTGCCATCCTGCAGCCCAAGACCGCCGGACTGTCCCGCAGCCTGCGCCCGGTGGCGCGGCCTGCTGCAGCCGTCGCGGCCTCGACGGCAGTCACCCAAGCCAAAGCGGCCAAACGCTTGCCCAAGCGCGGTTCGGTCTGTCGTGATCGCAGCCTGCGCGGCGAAGAGGTTGGCCGGGTGCCCGGTAAACTGTCCGGCTGTGGTGTGAAAGATGCGATCCGTCTGCGCGAGGTGGCAGGGGTGACGCTCAGCCAGCCCTCGATCATGGATTGCACAACAGCCAAAGCGTTGAAAAGCTGGATTGAGAAGGGGCTGAAGCCTGCGGTCGGGCGCACCAGGGGCGGGGTCAAAGGGCTGCGCGTAGCAGCGCATTATTCCTGCCGCACCCGCAACAACCGCAAAGGCGCCAAAATCTCGGAGCACGGCAAAGGTAAAGCGATCGATATCAGCGCCATTTTCCTTGAAGACGGCTCAACGATCACCGTGCTGCAGGGCTGGAACCAACGGCGAGAGGGAAAAATCCTACGCAAGGCCCATCGGGCCGCTTGTGGCCCCTTTGGCACCGTTCTGGGGCCGGAAAGTGACCGGTTCCACAAGGATCACTTCCACTTTGACACCGCGCGCCATCGAGGCGGCAGCTATTGCCGGTAACGCCGCTTAGCGCAGGGTGAAATTGGGGGCAGGGCCCAGCGGGATCGGCCCGAAGTAAAGCGTTTCACCGGAAAAGGTCAGGGGCAGGTCCAGCGTGTTTGGATTGCCCGACATGCCGGCCACCATCTGCAGCCCCCCCGTCAGCGTTTCCGCCCAGCCGTCTGGCAGCACGCCCGCCGCAACGGCCATTTGCACAATCTCCCGCCAGTTGCGGGCTTTGACGGTCAGTTTGCCCTCGGCCCAGCCTTGGGTATCGATCACCAGATCACCGGCCAAAGCCAATTCCAATTCACCCCATTTCGCCTCGGCCAGATTGACGTTCAGCGCCTGCGGCTGCGGCCGGGCATCTTCCAAGGCATGGCGATCCCAAGCGGCATCAAATTGCATGGTGATGTCAGCGGAAAAGGCCGAAAGCGTGCGCGGCAGTTTCCCCGTCTGATCGACCAGCGCGCGGAAGGCGCGGGCCGGGGCCAGATCTTGCGCGGTCAGCGCAAACCGGTAGAGGTTCTCGCCCTCATGGACCAGACCTGCGCGGAACGCCGTCATATTGGTGCCATCGCCCGAAGGGCCGGTGATCTGCAGCGTGTCAGCCGCCAGATTAGTCCGGGCCAGCGCCAGCGCGGTGCCTTCGGTCACGACCGAGGCCTGCATCTGCGCGCTGCTGATGTCATATTTGGCAAAAGGCGTGGCCAGCAGCTGCTCATTCGGCCAGGTGGCGATGATGTGATTGGGCTTATAGGACAGCGCAAAGATCTGGAAAAACGGCGCCTCCCAGGCCCAGCCACTGTTTGGGTCCGCCAGCGCAATATCGCTGAGCGTGGTGTCAAACCGATTGGGGAAACCGCGCACTCTCAGATCTGAGGTTTCGGCCACCCAGCCCTCAACCCGACGGGCGTCAAACCATGCCTCAAATCCGGCCTGAACACTGCGGGCACCGATGAACCAATAGGCCCCCCATAGGGTGGCGGCAGCAACAATGAGGATCAGCAGACGTTTCACGGGGCTGGGGCCTTTCCTAACCGGGGTGAGTGGTGTTTACAGGGGCAAAGGAAAAAGGGCCAGTAACATGACGATGTGGGTGTTTGGATATGGATCACTGCTGTGGAACCCCGGGTTTGCCCCGGCGGCGCAGTCCTTGGCATCACTGCCGGAATATCACCGCAGCTTCTGCATGCGCTCCATCCACCATCGCGGTACCGAAGAAAAACCGGGGCTGGTCTTGGCGCTGGATGAGTTGACCGGCGCCTCCTGTGACGGTCTGGCCTTTGCGGTGAAAGCGGGGGAAGAGGCCAAGGTCCTTGATTACCTGCGCGAACGTGAATTAGTCAGCTCCGCCTATCTGGAAAAGGTGCTGGAGGTCGATCTGGCCGATGGCCGCCGGGTGGAGGCGGTGACCTATGTGATCGACCCCGATCATGTGCAGTATTGCGGCGGTCTGGAGCTGGAAGAACAGGCCCATATCATTGCGCATGCGGTCGGCGGCCGTGGCCCGAACCCGGAATATTTGTTCAATACCTCCGCGCATTTGCACGAATTGGGCATTCAGGACGCAGAGCTGGACTGGCTGACGGAACGTGTGCGTGGCTTGATCGCATAAGTCCTTGGCTTGCTGATGGCTTCGGCATAGAGTTTGGCCAAGGAATAACAAGTCGGGATCTGTCCGGATGGTACAGACAGACCATGAGGTCGAGCCGCAATTCTCACCGCCCGTGCGCCAGATCATTTCGATGGTTCTGGTCCTTGGGTTGTCGGCGGGTGTGGTGTTTCTGGCGCTACCGCGCATCTTGCCCGTGTTTGAGGCCAACCCCTATCTAAACGGGTTCATTCTGTTCGTCTTTGGCGTCGGGGTGCTGTCCTGTTTCTGGCAGGTGGCGCAGCTGTTCAATTCGGTGCGCTGGATCGAAGGCTTCGTTTCAGAGCGTGAGCAGTTGGAACATCGCCGTGCGCCGCGGCTGCTGGCGCCTCTGGCGGCGCTTTTGGGTAAACACTCGGCCCGGATGGAAATTAACGCAAGCTCGACCAGCTCAATCCTCGATTCCGTGGCGACCCGGATCGATGAGGCGCGTGAGATCACCCGGTACATCGTTAACCTGCTGATCTTCCTTGGTCTTCTGGGCACGTTTTATGGTCTGGCCACCACCGTTCCGGCGCTGGTTGATACCATTCGCGGTCTGGCCCCGGCTGAAGGCGAAAGCGGTGTGGAGGTATTTGGCCGCCTGATGAGCGGTCTGGATCAACAGCTTTCGGGCATGGGCGTTGCCTTTGGCTCCTCCCTTTTGGGGCTGGCAGGATCTTTGGTTGTGGGCCTGTTGGAACTGTTCGCCGGTCACGGCCAGAACCGGTTCTACCGCGAGCTGGAGGAATGGCTGTCCACGATCACGCGCGTGACTTTCTCATCGGGTGAGGGCGAAACCTCGGGCGAATATGGCGCGGCGGTGCAGATTTTGGATCACATGCTGGAACAGATGGACCGGATGCGGCAAATGTTTGAGCAGTCAGAGGCCGGGCGCAGCCAGGTGGATGCGCAGCTTGGCGCGCTGGCTCATTCGATTGAACGGCTGACCGATCGCATGGCCGATGACCGTTCGGTGAACTCCGCCTTGGAACGGGTCGCGGACGGGCAGGAGAAGATGGTTGAAACCCTCAGCCAGACCGCTGGTGAAGGGATGGATGCCGAAAGCCGGATGCGCCTGCGGTCGATTGATGTGCAGCTGCTGCGGATCTTGGAAGAAATCAGCGCGGGCCGGCAGGAAACCATGGCCGAATTGCGGATGGATATCGCCTCGCTCACCCGTCTGGTGGCGCAGGGCCGCATCGCCGAACATGATCAACCTAACCTGCGCAGCCCCCGCATTAAGGGCAAGGAGGGCTAAACATGGCCCTGTCGCGCCGCACCGGGCAACGATTCCAGAACTCTATCTGGCCGGGTTTCGTGGATGCGATGACCGGCCTTTTGCTGGTGTTGATGTTTGTGCTGACCATTTTCATGGTGGTGCAGTTTGTGCTGCGCGAAACCATCACCGGTCAGGAGGCGCAGCTAGATAACCTGTCGCTGGAAATCGCCGCATTGGCCGATGCGCTGGGGTTGGAGCAGAAGAAGACCGCAGATCTGACCGCGCAGGTTGGTGAGCTGGACGCAACGCTGGCAGAGGCACGTGACACCGCAGCGGCGCAGCAGGCTTTGATCGCATCGCTCACCGCGGACCGGGATGCGCAGGTTGCGGCCCTTGCCGCGGCGCGGAGCCAGATCACCGAATTTGAGGCGCAGGTGGCAACGCTGCTGGCGAGTCAGGCGCGCAATCTGGCCACCATCACGGATCTGGAACAGCAACGTGCTGACAATCAGGCGACCATTGAGACACTGGAAGGGGAGCGTGACGCGCTGAACCTGGCGCTGGCTCAAGCGCGCAGTGAAATTGACGCCCACGCTGAGGCGGCGCGACTGGCCGCAGCCAAACGTGAGGCGATGGAAGCCCTGATTGCCGATCTGCAATCTGACAACGCCGCCGCCGCTGATCAGAACGCCGCCCTGCTATCGCAGCTGGAACGGCTTGAAGGTGACAATGCCAACCTGATCACCAATAAAGCCGAGCTGGAGAAAGCTCTGGCGGATCTGGAACAGGCCCTGAACGAAGAAGAAAAGGCCCGGCTCGCCGAAGCGGCTGCGGCCGAGGCGCTGCGCGATAGGCTGCAGAATGCGGATGCGGAACTGACCTCGCTGACGCTGGCGTTGGAACAGCAGCGGCGTGAGGCGGAGGAGACCTTGACCCTGCTTGCCGCAGCGGAGGCCGCAAGCGCGGATCTGACCCAAAAACTGGCCGCAGCGCTGCTGGCGCAGGACAATGTTGCCGCCGAACTGGATCGCGCCCGCAAGGATCTGGAGGCCGCTCGTGGTGGCGCTGAAGCCACGGCATCACGCCTGTCGGATCTGGAAAACCAACTGGCTGCCGCCCTGGCTGAGATTGATGAGGGCACGCTGGAAATCGCCAACCTGCGCACCCGCCTTTCTGAGGCTGAGGCGCAGCTGGCCTCCTCCAACGGCCGTGCGGAGGAGTTGGAGGCCCAGTTGGCCGCTGAACGCGCCAGTCTCGAGGAGCGTTTGGCGCAAGCCCTGGCCGCCAAGCTGGAGGCGGAGGCCGGTGTAAAAGACGCCGAAGCGGCTTTGGCCGAAGCCTTGGCTGCCAAACTGGCGGCTGAGAAATCTATTGAAGCGGCGAAATTGGCGCAACAGGCTGCCGAAGCGCAGGCACAGGAAGCCCGCGATGCCATGTCCCTGACCGAAGCGGAATTGCAGGACGTTTTGGCCAAAGCTCTGGCCGAAAAACTGGCAGCGCAGCAACAAGCACGCGACGCGTTGAGTGAAGCTGAACGGCAGGAAACCCTGTTGGCCGCCGCCAAAACCACCCTGGCCGCACAGGAAGAACTGGCGTCAGAGGCGCAGAAACAACAGGCCCTGCTGAACCAGCAGTTGGCCGCCCTGCGCACCCAACTGTCCAGCCTGCAGGCAATCATTGATGATTACAAAGCCCGCGACGCCGCTGCCAAGGTGCAACTGGAAACGCTGGGCGCGGATCTGAACGCTGCCCTGGCCCGCGCCGCCGCCGAGGAACGCAAGCGCCGCCAGCTGGAAGAGGCTGAGCGCTTGCGTCTGGAGGAAGAGAAACGCCAGCTGGAAGCCGAAAAACAGGATCTGGAAAAATACCGTTCTGACTTCTTTGGCCGTCTGCGTGACCTCCTAGGCAATCAGGAAGGTGTGCGGATCGTCGGTGACCGTTTTGTCTTCTCCTCCGAGGTGCTCTTTGCCTCGGGCAGTGCCGATCTGTCGCTGGAAGGCGCGCAGGAAATTGCAAAAGTCGCCTCAATCCTGCGCGGCGTGATCGGTGACATCCCGGCCGAGATTGACTGGATCATCCGTGTTGATGGCCATACCGACAATCAGCCGCTTGGGGTTGGTGGCGTCTTTGCTGACAACTGGGAACTGAGCCAAGCCCGGGCGCTGTCGGTGGTGCGTTTCCTGGTGGAGCGTTTGGGCATCCCGCCAAACCGCGTCAGCGCAAATGGCTTTGGGGAATTCCAGCCAGTGAACCCGGCCAATACCGCTGAGGCGCGCGCCCAGAACCGTCGGATTGAGCTGAAACTGACTGAGCGTTAACGCAGCTTCACCCAGACCTGCCTTTCGGCCAAAACCGCGCTGTTGCGGATCAGTTTTGCAGTGGCCTGATAGCGCCCTGGTGCCCAACCGGTTGCGGGACGTTTTCGGCCAATGGCGCGGAAAAACAGCGGTTGGGCTTTGTCGAGTAAGATCCGTTTCTCCAGCACACGTGGGCCGGGGGCATCGCCGTCAGACGGGCCAAACAGGCTGAGGTGCAAGATATCGCCGGGTTGACTGCCGTAGGCATAGGCCCAGGTCACCAGCGCCGGCGCACTTTGATCCAGTTGATGGGTGTGTGCGCGGCCTGCCTTGATCTCAGAATACTCGGGCACTTTCAGTGCAAAGCCCAGATCGATCAGCCCGCCGGGCAGATAGGCGGGCACGTCGCGCCACAGCGCTGCGTCCAGACCGGCGTTGCAGCTGGTGGCATAGGGGGCGAAGGGATCCACGACCTGATCTTGTTGGCGCACCGAAATATGCAGATGCGGGAATTGCGTTTTGCCTGACAATCCAACCTGACCCAGCACAGCATTGGCCGCCACGCGCTGCCCGGTTTTCACCTGAAGTGATCCCTTTTTCATGTGGCAATATTGGGTGACCCAGCCGCCCCCGTGGTCAATCGCAACGCCATTGCCGCATTCCCGGCCAGCAATCGCCCCGGCGGTTTCCTTGCTGTAAAGCTGATCCGCCATGCCATCACGCGTGCCCCGCACAACACCCGGCGCGGCCGAGAGGACATCAACCCCTTGCGCCATCTGATCCAATGAGATCAGCGCGAAATCGGTGCCCTTGTGCCCATTGTAGCTGAGGGCGCCGCAGCCAAAATCCTGCACCCCGTCGCTGGCGTCGCGGTCCACGTAATACTGGATGTAACAGTCCTCACCCAAGGTGCAGTCGATTGGTTGCACCATGACCGGATCCGCCAGCATCATTGAGGGCAGGCAGGTCAGAAAGGCAGCGGTCAGACAGGCAGTGGTCAAACAGGCGGCGGTCATGCGGCGGCGCATAAGGGTCTCCGGTGGTGTGGGGCATAAAGTGGCAGCATGGTTTAATGGGGTCCAGTCATTGCGGTCTGCTGGATCACTCAAGTTGCAACTGAACCCGGTCAGACCGGCCCTTGGCGTCAATCACGGTAAGCGTGACAAAGCCCGGCCCGGGTGTGGGCAGTGCCACCTCCCGCAGCCGCGCGCCGGTCAGAACCGGGGTGCCATTGGCAAGGAAGGTGAAAGGCGGCGCGCCATCACGCAGCTTGGTGACCAGCCCAAAATCCCCCGACGCCAACCGGGCCCCATCCGGGGGGAAGGCGATCTTGGGCGCGTCAGCCTCCGCCTGAAAAACCGCTTTGCGGCCGCGGAACCGTTGCAGCGCCTGCGGCAGGTCTGCGGTGGTCAGGATCAGTGTTTCGGGGGGCGGTGGCGGCAGGGGGGTCGCCTTGGGTTTCAGCCGCTGAAACGCCTGAAACAGCACCGGTGCTGCCAGATCGCCGCCAAAGGCCCCGGGCACCGGTGTGCCATCGGGGCGGCCAATCCAAACGCCAATCACATGATCGCCGTCATAGCCGATGGCCCAGGCATCACGGTGGCCGTAGGACGTGCCAGTCTTATAGGCGATCCGCCAGGGCGCGGCGCCTGCGGGCGGCGGCAGATCGGCGAGGATATGGCCCACCTGCCAGGCGGCGGCGCGGCTGGTCAGGGACTGTGGCGCAGCCGGATCATTGAGGGCCTGTTGATGCAGCTGTATCGATTGACCACCATTGGCCAGACCGGCGTAAAGCTGCACCAGATCCCACAGGCTGATGCCAACGCCCCCCAGAGCCAATGCCAGACCGGGCTTGCCGCCGGGTAGTTTCGGCGCGGCGCCTGAGGCCCGCAGCCGCGCCATCAACCGGGTCGGCCCCAGCTCATGAGTGAGCAGAACCACCGGGATGTTCAGCGATTGGCGCAGCGCCTCACGGACCGGGATCTCGCCCCGGAAGGCACCGTCAAAGTTTTGCGGCGCATAGCCGTCAAAGGCCACGGGACGGTCATCGATCAGGGTTTCGGGATGTGCTAGACCTTGATCAAAGGCCATGGCGTAAACAAGCGGTTTCAGCGTGGATCCGGGGGAGCGAAGCGCGCGGGTCATATCCACATAGCCCTGCCCGCGACCGTCCCTGTAGCCCGCCGACCCGACAGAGGCCAGAACGGCACCGCTGTGGTGATCGGCCGCCAACACGGCGATGGACAGGCTGTCTTGCCTACCCCGCAGCGCCTGAGCGGCAAGCCGGGCGATTTCTGCCTGTAGCCCCGCGTCCAGGGTCAGGTCATGGCGTTGCCTGTCAGGTGCAGCGGTGCGTGCCAGATCGGCCGCATGAGGTGCCAGCACCGGGAAGGCATGGCGGATGGTCGGCACCGGATCAAATCGCGCCACCGCCAGATCTTCGTCGCTTAGCTGGTCAAAGGTTTTGCCCCGCTCCAACACCCGGTCACGGGCGGCCTCTGCCCGGATGGGATGGCGGTCAGGCCGGCGGCGTTCCGGCGATTGCGGCAGGGCGACCAGCAGCGCGGCCTCCGCCGGGGTGAGGCGCAGCGGCTCCTTGCCAAAATAGGCCAGCGTTGCGGCGCGGATCCCCTCCAGATTGCCACCATAGGGGGCGAGGTTCAGGTAGAGCGTCAGGATCTCAGCCTTGCTGAGCCGTTGTTCCAGCGCCAGTGCCAGCCGGATCTGCCGGATCTTGCCAGACCAGCGCCCGGTGGGGCCGCCCTCCAGCAGGCGGGCCACCTGCATTGTCAGGGTTGAGGCGCCTGACACCACCCGGCCATGTCTCAGCCCCTGCCACGCCGCCCGCAGCATGGCGCGCGGATCGATGCCCTGATGCTGCCAGAACCGGCGATCCTCATAGGTGGTGAGCAGGGTGACAAAGCTGGGGTCCACATCCGACAGTGTGACGGGCAGACGCCAACGGCCATCAGCAACTGTATAGGCGCGCAGCAAGGCGCCGTTGCGATCACGCACCTCGACTGACTGTTCCAGCGCCAGTGGCGGCACCACAGTTGCTGCGATCCAGTCCGCCCCGATATCGCGTAGAGCCGCGCCCCCCCAGAGGAGCGCGACCAGCACAAAAGGGGCGGTGCGGCGCATCACTGCGCGATGACCAAACGGCCAGAGGCCGTGTTGGCGCGATATTCTGGCCGGTACATATCCTCAACCACTGCTGCTGGATGGTGGAACTCACCCGGTGAGATCGCCCGCACGATATAGGCCAGATCAAAGGGTTGGTCCGACCGCCAGTTCACCGCGGTCAGGAAGCGATCGGCACGGAACTCACTATGTTCGCCCTCCACCGGGTCCAGCCATTCCATGCCGCGAATATCGCCCTGTCGCAGCAGGTTGGGATTGTCGATCTCAAATCCGGCTGGCAAGGGATCATTGACCATCAGCCGTGCCCCGCCTTTTTCGGCCGGGTAGATCGACAGCACCGTGACCAGCCGGTCGCCGGTTTTCACCGATGACAGATCAACCTTTTCACCCTCCACCGTGTAGTAGCTGCGCTTCATCCGGTAGCCATAACCGCGCGCCTCGGTCGCGCCTGCGGGCACGCCCTCGGTCGTGAGGGTGATCTGCGTGGGTTGGCTGCTGGTGTTGGTCACGGTCAGCGGCTGCAGGTCCAGACCATCCTCAACCATGCGCACAAATGGTCCTTCGACCGTGGCGCCGTTCAAAGTCAGCCCGCTGAGGCTGGGCTGCTGCACCAAGGCCTGCGCCGCCATCAGGGACCAGACGGTTTCCTGTGTCGACATTTCGGGCCCGGCAGCACCTAGGCGTTGCATCAGCCGGGGCTGATCCACGGCGGTGCTCCCTGCCTCAACCGCCAGCGACAAAACCGCGGCGCTGTCGCGCAGTCGGGTGCCATAGTCGGCACGCCAGATGTTGCGCTCGGGCCCGGCTTCGGCGCGGATCTGGGCCGCGGCCAAGGCAAACATCGCGTCAGAACGGGTCTGATCGCCATATTGCGCCAGCGCCGCCCCCAGCTGTGCCGCCCCCATTGGGGTGGTGAAGGCCTGACCTTTCACATCTGCATAGTAGCGCAGATCCCCCATCGAGGCAGCGCCTTCGCGGGCCAGGACCATCAGCGCATAGGCCAATGCCTCGCCGCCTTCGTCGAAATCAGCGGCGTAGTTCACTCGGTTGCGCAGATTGTCCATCGCCATGCGGAAGGCCAGATCAGGCACCTGATATCCGGCAGCCCTTGCCCGGCTGAGGAAATCGCTGACATAGGCGTCCAGCCACAGATCACCACTGTCCGGTCGCCACAGGCCAAAGGCGCCATTGCGGCTTTGCCGGGTGAGCACCTTCTCAATCGCTTGATCGATGCGCAGCTGGATCCGGTCCTGACCGCCCAAGCCCAAGGCTTCGTTCACGGAGCTGAGGTAAAGGAGCGGCATCGCCTGACTGGTGACCTGTTCGGTGCAGCCATAGGGGTAGCGATCCAGACGCGCCAGCAGGGCCGGGGCATTCAGTTTGGCCAGCGGGCCGGCGGACAGAACTGCCGCGCCACTGCCGCGCCGCAGATTGGCAAAGACGTTCTGATCCAGCGTGAAGCTTTGCCCGGCGGCCAGATCAAACCGTCGGGTGGTGGCGGTGACCGGATCATTGTTGCGCACGCCAAGGGTCAAGTCCTTGATCAGCTGTTTGCCATCGGGTGTGGTCAGGGCAACCCGCAGGCTGTGATCGCCCACATCTGCCGCGATGACGGGCACCTCAAACACCGCCTTGCCCTGAGCGGCCAGCGACACGGTCTGCGGCACGCCGCTGGTGTCAAGTTGCAGCCCGCTAGCGGATAGATCCAGCCGCATCTCACCTGCAGGGCCGGTGGCATGCACCACTTCCAACAACAGGCGGGACCGATCCCCGGGGGCCAGGAATCGCGGCAGGCTGGCGGTCACCACAACGGGATCACGCACCAGCACATCGGCCTCGGCCTGACCGACACCGGTTTTGGACCAGGCTATTGCCATCAGCCGCACCGTGCCGTTGAAGGCCGGCAGGTCAAACTGCACCTCTGCCCGTCCGTCAGCGCCAACAGTCACCGGACCGGTGAAATAGGCCACCAGCTCCTCGGTCGGGGGTGGGGACTGGAAGGCGTTGCTGCTGCTGGCATCCCCGCCCGAGCGGATCTGCCCCATCGCCCCATCCATGCCGTTGATCAACCGGCCATAAAGATCGCGGATCTCAACCCCCAGACGGCGTTGACCGAAATAGTGGGTGGAGGGATCGGGGCTGTCAAAACCGGTGATGTTCAGAATACCCAGATCCACCGCAGCTACCGTCACATAGGCGGTTTCACCGGGGGGCACGCCAGCCACCTTGATGGCTGCGTTCAATGGTCCACGTGGGCTGGCCTCGGCGGGGGTGTCGATGCTGACGCGCAGCTGTTTGTCGCCGGGATCCACCCGCGCGTAGGACAGGCCAAGGGCGCGGGCCGGGTTGTGCCCGGCGGCCACATCCATCGGGCGGATCACCTGCGCGGTCACATAGGCCCCGGCGCCCCAGTCATCGGTGACAGGCACCGGGATCAGGTTTTCACCGGCCTCAACCTCCACCGCCTGCATGGCGATGACGCGGTTGGACATGACGGTGACCAGGGCCTTGCCCGCATAGCGCGGCACCAGTCGCAACTGCGCTGTATCGCCGGGGCGATAGGCGGGTTTGTCCAGCGACAGCTCCAGCGTATCTGGCGTTTTGGAGGTATCAGCCGGTGCGTACCAACCGGCGTAGAAACTGCTGGAGGCGGAGATCGGATCGCCTTCGGTGCTTTCCACCACCAATTCGTAATTGCCCCAATCAACCGGTACGGTGACCGTCAGGGGCTGTGCCCCCAGCGTTGCGATACCTGATGTCACCGGCTTGCGGGTGGTGATCGGTTCCCATTCCCAGCTGCCCCATTGCTGATACCACTGGTAACGGGTGGTAACGCGGTTGAGCGTCCAGCGCACGGGCATGTTCACCGGCTCCATCTGCGGGCCAAGCGCAATGACCTGCAGGTCGGCGGTTGTGCCCTCTGGAACCACATCTTCAAACATCTGTTTGATGCCGATGATCGGGCCCGCGGGCGCCAGATCACGGCTGAGCCTACGTTCCACGGGGCGGCCAGACCCTTCGGCCAATGTAACGATCACCTCAGCCTGCAGGGGGCGATCGGCATTGCTGGATTCGGGCAGGGCAACGGGCACGGTGGAGCGTCCATCCGCGTCGGTGTCAGCACCGCCAAAAAACTCGGTCCGGGGGGCAAAGCGGACATCCTGACGGCCAAAGCGGTAGCCGGGATAGTCCTGCACCTCACCCGCGTCGCGCAGAATGACCGTGCCTTGCGGCGTCAATCCGGCAGCGGGGGCCCCGAAGAGATAGCGTGCCTCCACCGTCATCAGCGGGCTGTCCCCCGGGCGGATGGTACCCTTGGGCAGGCTCAGGTCGAAATCGATCCGTTCCGGCAGGAAATCCTCCACCAGAACATTGGCGTTGGCCAAGGCAGGGGCGTCGACATCGGCTTTCACCTCCAGCCGCCAACTGCCGCGCGGCACGGTGGGGCTGAGCGGTAGGGCAAAGACATGACCGCCCGCCACTGCACCCTGTGACAGGTGGCGGCTGTGTTCCACGCCGTCCGGACGGGTCAGGATGGCGGTGATCGGCAGATCCTCCAGCGCCTCGGCCAGGTTGCTGCGGGTCAGAACGGTGGCATGGATGGTTTCACCGGCGCGGTAGGCGCCGCGATCCGTGCTGACAAAAACATCAATTGCCGGGCTGGGCGCGCGGCCTTCAACGCCACGGTCCGACAGATCGAAAGCAGCATCTTTCAACGACAGAAAGGTCACATCCGCATCGCCGTTTTCCACCACCAACAGGGCAGGTGCGGCAGATCCCTGGCCCATGGTCAGACCGGGGGAAAACAGCCCATGACCTGCGTCATCCAAGGTCACTTTGCCCAGCACCCGGTTGGAGCGTGAGATCAGCGTCGCCTCCACCCCGGCCAGCGCCTCCGCGGAGCTGAGCGCGCGGGCAAAAACATGCAGGCCATCGGTGCCCGCGAATGTGGTGACGCCCAGATCGGACAGCACGAACCATTGCATCGCGTCCGGTTCATCATAGGGGTCAGCACCGGGCACCTGCGCCTGCAGCACATAGATGCCAGCGGGCAGATCGGCGATCACCTCACCCATCGGCAGGCGGGTGGTCATTTCGCGGTTCAGTTCATTTTGAACCTCCCCTTCGCCTTCCCAGACGGTTTCCGCGATATTGGCGCTGAAATCCTGTGTCTCCCAGTAGGAAAGCGGACGACCGAAATACTGTTCCTGAACAGCCCGCAGCAGGTTGCGGTCGCTGACCCGGCTGAGTTTCAGGTCCAGCCGGTCCAGATTAAGGGTTTCAATCGGCAGGCCAGCATCGGGCGATTTGGGCAGCACATAGGCGCGGCTGGGGAAGCGGGCGCTGGGCGAGCGGTCACGGATATACTGGGCCAATGTCACATCTTTGGCTGTCACCTCGCCATTGTCGGCAGGCAGACCGGCGCGGTAGGTAATCTGCACCCGTTCGCCATGGGTGAATCCCTCCACACACAGGCGTTTGCCGCTGGCACTGACCGCCAGATCCTCACTGGGCAGTTTCAGATAGGGGGTGTAGTCAAAGCCTGCGGTTTTCAGCTTCTCCGAAAACTCGGCGCAGACCCGGGGCGAGGCATTGTCACTTTCAGCGTCGTGTTCCGTGATGCGGAAGCCATATTTGCCGATCGCATCGTCCAGACGTTCGTCAATCTCTTGCCAGCCGGGTTCCAGATCCTTGGCCAACCGCAGTGCTGGCACCATATCGCGGCCGCGATCGCGGATTTGGAAGGCATCGGCCAGAACCATCAGCGCATCCGCGGCGGTGGCGGTGTTGGTTGCGCGCAGGTAGCCGTTCATCGCCGCCCAGAGGCCCCGGCGTTCATAGCGGCTGCGGGTGTCATTGCTGACATTCGCAGCGCGCAAGGACAGGCGGGCGTATTCCACCCATTGATCGGCAGCATCCGTGTGCGACAGCGCGGCGCCGGCCCAACGCATTGCGTTGACCCAATCGCCCGCCTGGCGGCGCGAGGCGGCGCTGCTCAGCAGTGTTTCAACCGGGTAATGCCCGCCGGGATGGGTCCAGCCCAGTTTCTGAGCCTGCGCGCGGGCCTGGCTGATATCATTGGGGCCAAGGAAGGCGGTTGCGGCGGCCGCACGCGCTGCGGCGATGGCTTTCAGTGCGGGTAGGGTGGCCAGAAATTCCCCGGACCAGGCACCTTCATAGGGTTGGCGATCGGTGATCTGGGATTTTGGGAAACAGGCATTGGATTTCTGGTTGAAGGTAAAGGCCTTGCAGCTGGGATCGTTCAGGCACAGCCGTTCACAAGCGCCATATTCCGTATCAAACAGCGCCTGCAGGTCTGAGCCATAGAAATCCGTATCACGCGACAGCAGCAGGCGGCGTTCTGGCAGTTCCCCCTCGGCAAGGGTCGGGCTGGGAATGGATAAGGTGAGTGAAAGCGCACTCAAAAGTGCCGCAATGACCGGTTTCATGAAGATCCTCCTCAAATCCAATGCCCTGAATATGAAGAGAATGCTGCCAGCCACAGGCCGAATCAGCAAGGTGGGGTTTCCACCGGTCGATGCCGGGGCGCGGAATCCGGCTCAGACCCCCGCTGATATTTTCGATTAATCTGTCCGGGGATCAGGCGGCTTTGGCCTGAGCGGCCTCATCCCGCAGGAAGACCCAGTTGTTGCCCTCGGTCAGATCCGGCTGGAACTGGTAACCGCCAAGGTCAAAATCCTTGATCGCCTGCGGATCGACCAGACGGTTCTGGATGATGAACCGCGCCATCGACCCACGCGCCCGTTTGGCGTAGAAGCTGACGATTTTCGGCACGCCGGCCTTCTCTTCCATGAACACAGGCGTGATCACCTGCGGTTTCAGCGCTTTCAGATCCACTGCGCCAAAGTATTCCTGGCTGGCACAGTTGATCAGCGTGTCGGTGTCAATCACCTCAGCCTGCGCGTTCAGCGCCTCGGCGATATCGCTGCCCCAATATTCATAGAGGTTCTTGCCGCGCGGGTTCTCCAGGCGGCTGCCCATTTCCAGACGGTAGGGCTCAATCGCGTCCAGCGGGCGCAGCAGACCGTAAAGACCGGACAGAATGCAGAAATGGTCCTGTGCCCAAGCCAGTTCTTCGGCCTCAAGCGAGGAGGCTTCAAGTCCCTGATAGGTGTCGCCGGCAAAAGCCAGTGCCGCTGCCTTCGTTTCCTGCGCGCCATAGTTGGCAAAGCGTTCGGCGTTCAGCTTGCCCAGAGCTTCAGAAATTTTCATCAGCTTCATCAGGTCCGCGACGGATAGATCGCGCGCCACTTCTGCCAGCTCTGCCGCCCGTTCAGGAAACCGCATTTTGGTGGTCTTGATGCCCTCAACCGGGGTCATGTCCATCTTTTTGGCGGGCGAAACGGTGATCAGCATGGCAGCGTTGGATCCTTGCGGTTTGGTCTGGTCTGTCTCTAACTTAGAATCGTTCTAACCGGCTTCAAGCACAACGTCCAGAAAAGCCGCAGCAAATCTTTCGGCGCGTTTGTCCCCCAGCAATCGTTCCATCGCAGAAGGGTCCTGCGGTTTCATCTGCGCGACCTTCGCCAGCAGCGACGCGGAACAGCTGAGCGGCTTATCCAGCCCTTCCGGTCCGCGGCTCAGATCGGCCTGCACTTCCAGCAGACGATCATAAAGCGACCCGGCCTCACGGCCCGCCAGTTTGCGCCGTTGCGGGTGCACGTCCTCAACCGTGCCGGTGATGATGGCCAGGAAATCGGCGCCATAGCGTTCCAGCTTCTTGGCGCCCACCCCGTTGATCCGTGCCATGCCGTCCAGATTGGTCGGACGCGTCTCGGCCATTTCGATCAGGGTGCGGTCGTTGAAGATCACATAGGGTGGCACGTTGCCGGCCTCGGCCAGCGCCCGACGTTTGGCCTTCAGCGCCGAGAGCAGCGGCGCGTCTTCTTCGCTGACCAGCGCCTTCACGGCGGGACGGCGTTTGGCTGAGGTGATGCTGTCCTTGCGCAGGGTGATCTTTTCCTGATCGCGCAGGATCGGCAGCGCGGTGTCTGTCATGCGCAGGGCACCGTGGCGTTCGGGATCAGGGCGGATCAGGTCATGCCCCATCATCTGCCTGAAAATCGCCTGCCATTGCGGTCGGGTATAGGCCTTGCCCACCCCAAAGGTCGGCAGGTCGTCATGCCCACGGGCGCGGATGCGGTCGTTGGTGTTGCCCAGCAGGATCTCAATCAGGTGACCGGAACCATACCATTCCTCCGTGCGCAGGATCGCTGACAGCGCCATACGCACCGGTTGGGTGCCGTCAAACAGCTCCGGCGGAGTATCACAGAGGTCGCATTTACCGCAGGTCACTTCGGTCTCACCAAAATACCCCAGCAGATTATTGCGCCGACATTCCAAGGCCTCGGCCAGACCCAGCAATGCGTTCAGCCGTGCGTGATCGGCCATGCGGCGTTCGGGTGGAGCAAGGCCTTCGTCAATCTGGTTGCGGCGCAGGCGGATGTCATCGGGGCCGAACAGCGTCAGTGTTTCCGCTGGTCCACCATCGCGGCCTGCGCGACCGATTTCCTGATAATAGGCTTCGATGGATTTCGGCAGATCCGCGTGGGCGACCCAGCGGATATCGGGCTTATCCACCCCCATACCAAAGGCCACGGTGGCCACCACGATCAGCCCATCCTCTTTCTGGAACCGCGCTTCGGTGATGCGGCGATCCTCGGCCTCCATCCCGCCGTGATAATGCGCGGCGGCATGGCCGTTTTCGCGCAGGGCGGCGGCCAGCTTTTCGGTTTTCGAACGGGTGCCACAATAAACAATGCCGGACTGGCCTTTGCGGGCGGCGGCAAAGTTCAAAATCTGGGTGCGCGGGTTGTTCTTGGCAGCAAAGGCCAGATGGATGTTGGGCCGGTCAAAGCCGCGTAGGAAGGTGGCGGGCTGTTCGCCATCAAACAGGCGATTGACGATCTCAGCCTGGGTTTCGGCATCTGCGGTGGCGGTGAAGGCCGCCAGAGGCACGCCAAGCGTACGGCGCAATTCGCCAATGCGCAGATAGTCGGGGCGGAAATCATGCCCCCATTGGCTGACACAATGTGCCTCATCCACGGCGATTAGATTGACGTTGATCCGCCGCAGCATTCCCAGGGCCGACCCGGCGCTCAGCCGTTCCGGCGCGATATAGAGCAGCTTCAACCGCTCTTCTTCCAGCGCCTGCCAGACCTGATCGGTTTCTTCCTGCGTGTTGCCAGAGGTCAGCGCGCCAGCTTCAATCCCGGCTTCGCGCAGGCCCCGCACCTGATCGCGCATCAAAGCAATCAGCGGGGAGATCACAACAGTGACGCCGTCGCGCATCAGGGCAGGCAATTGGAAACACAGGGATTTGCCCCCACCCGTGGGCATAATGGCCAGGGTGTTCTGGCCATTGGCAACAGCTTCAACAACCTCTTCCTGCCCGGGGCGGAAGGCGTCAAAGCCAAAATAATCGCTCAGAAGCGTGGCAGCGCTTGGCATGGTTTCCTGCAAGATTGTCTATATCTGCTCTTGCAGCAGTTTTCCCATACCAAGGCTAGGGGGACAAGCCCGGAAGACCGGACCTGTCAAATTCATCCGTCACGTGTTGGCGCAGATGCCCGTCGCGCGTCGGCTTAATAGAAGGCCGAGATGTTGTTCATCAGGATGATGCGGATGGCGTAGATGCCGACCAGAACCACCAGCGGCGCCAGATCGATGCCGCTCATCGGGGGCAGAATGCGGCGCACGGGGGTGTAGATGGGTTCCAGAATGCGGTTCAACATGTACCAGATCTGGCCCACCAGCTGCTGCCGGACGTTGAGAACCTGAAAGTTGATCAGCCAGGACATGATCACATGGGCGATCAGGAAGAACCAAAGAATATCAAGCACCAGCAGAA
Organism: Thalassovita autumnalis; assembly: GCF_001458255.1. Lineage (GTDB taxonomy): Bacteria > Pseudomonadota > Alphaproteobacteria > Rhodobacterales > Rhodobacteraceae > Thalassobius > Thalassobius autumnalis. The sequence continues at coordinate 43,361 of NZ_CYSB01000039.1, read as the reverse complement.
GGATCTGGATCAGGGACAGCATAGGCAGGACCTCAAATTGAACGTTCCGACAAGAGGTAAGCGCCAGAAGCCTCTGGCGCAAGTCTGCAGCGCATGTTGACGCGGGGTTTTGGTTGACCTTGGTGGGGTAAAATTAAACTGAGCGGTTCAGAAAACCTCCTCTCGTCGTAACAGGACCTGCCGCATGTACCCCTTTCTGCGCCTGCTCAAAGAATTCGTGAAATTCCGCAACGCCGCCCCGCTGGACTTCAACGATACCCATATCTCGCACCACCGGGTCTGGCCCTGGGACATCGATCAGTTCATGGAGCTGAACAATGGCCGCACCCTGATGCTTTATGATCTGGGTCGTTTCACCATGGGGATGCGCGCGGGTTTGATGAAGTCGCTGCGCCGCAATGGTTGGGGCTTGGCCGTGGCCGGTGTATGTGTGCGCTATCGCCGCCGGTTGCGCCCGTTTGAACGGTTTGAGATGCGCACCAAGGGGCTGGGCTGGGATGATCGGTTTTTCTACATCGATCAGCAGATCTGGAAGGCAAATGGCGAATGCGCCAACCACGCGGTCTTTCGCACGGCGGTTACCGATCGCAATGGCATGATCTCCCCCGAGGTGGTGCGGCTGGATGTCGGATCTGAGGCCGCCAATCAGGAACTGCCGGGTTGGGTCAAACAGTGGCTTGCCGCCGAAGACAACCGCCCCTGGCCGCCGCAATAAGGCTGCTGGCACCGCCCGCCCCCTTCCCCTAAGGGCAGGGCGGTTCAGTCCAAGATAGACTTGCCAGCGTTACATTTCGCCTGCCATAACCCCACTGGGGAAGAGAGAATTTTTGAGGGGCGAGACATGCGCAAGCGCATCTGGGGATGGTTTTTCTTTGACTGGGCGTCACAGCCTTACAACACACTTCTGATTACTTTCATTTTTGCACCATACGTTCAGGAATTGATCGGTGATGGGGCAGAGGCACAGGCGGCCTGGGCCTTTGGCATTGCCGCCGCCGGTTTTGTCATTGCACTGCTGGCACCGATCCTTGGGGCCCTTGCGGATGCGGGGGGCAACCGCCTGCGCTGGATCTGGGGCTTTTCGCTGATGTATGTGATCGGCTCCTTCGGGCTGTGGTTCGCCGCGCCGGACAGTTTTGATCTGACCACAACCCTGTTCCTGTTTGCCATTGGCATGATCGGGATGGAATTCGCGACGATTTTCACCAACTCCATGCTGCCGGATCTGGGCAGCAAAGAAGAGATCGGCAAAATCTCGGGCAACGGCTGGGCCTTTGGCTATCTGGGTGGCTTGGTTGCGCTGGTGGTGATGCTGGTGTTCTTTGCCGAAAGCGCAGCAACTGGCAAAACCTTTGTCGGCCTGTCCCCCGCGCTGGGACTGGACGCCGAAGCGCGTGAAGGCACGCGTTTTGTCGGGCCGCTGACCGCGATCTGGTACATCGTCTTTATGGTCCCCTTCTTCCTTTGGGTGCGCGATCCTAAACCAGCCAAAGCGGCAAAAGGGGCCGTCAAAGGCGCGCTGACCAGCCTGGCCGGAACGCTGAAAGGCCTGCCACAGACGCCATCGCTTTTTGCTTATCTGGGCAGTTCGATGTTCTACCGCGATGCGCTGAACGGCATGTACACCTTCGGCGGCATCTACGCGGCCGGTGTGCTGAAGTGGAGCGTCGTGGACACCGGTATCTTCGGCATTCTGGCGATCATCTCGGGCGCGATTTTTGCCTGGGTTGGGGGGCGTGCTGACGCGCGCTTTGGTCCCAAGCCAGTGATCACGCTCTGTATTCTGGTGCTGAGCTTCGTTGCGATCTCAATCGTTTTTGTGTCTCGCGACAGCGTCTATGGCGTCCCGGTTGCGGAGGGCTCAAAACTGCCTGACATCGCCTTTTATGTTCTGGGCGCGCTGATCGGTGCCGCGGGTGGCGTGATCCAATCGGCCAGCCGGACCATGATGGTGCGTCAGGCCAATCCCGAAAAGATGGCGGAAAGCTTCGGCCTCTATGCTTTGGCGGGCAAAGCGACCTCGTTCCTGGCACCTGCGCTCATTGGTGTGGCAACGGCAGCGACGGGCAGCCAGCAACTTGGCGTTTCTCCGCTTATCGCGCTTTTCCTTTTGGGTCTGATCTTGCTACGCTGGGTGAAACCAGAAGGGGACCAACCCGCATGGCAAGACCAGTCAGAAAACGCGCCGGGCTGATCACGGGGCTGATCGCACTGACCGCAGTGCTCACCGCCTGTATGGGCGGCGAGGACCGCCAGGTGACCCTTGCCAGCCAGCAGGAAATCCCCGCCGAAATGCGAAAAGTGCCCGCCAAACAGCTGTTTGGGGCAAAGGCACAAGGATCGCAGCAGGCGCCAAAGCCCCATGGCAGCTACGCCAATGGCTGTATCGCCGGGGCAGAGGAACTGCCGGAAACTGGGCCCACTTGGCAGGCAATGCGGCTCAGCCGCAACCGCAATTGGGGCCATCCTGACACCATCGATTTTCTGAAAGACCTTTCGGCCAAGGCCGCCACCCTGCCGGGGTGGGAGGGGCTTTATATCGGTGACATCAGCCAACCGCGTGGTGGTCCGATGCTCAGCGGGCATCGCAGTCACCAATTGGGGCTGGATGCTGATATCTGGATGCTGCCGCCCACCCGTCTGGACCTGACAGAGGCGGAGCGGGAAAACATCTCATCCATCTCGCTGCGCCGGGCCAAGGGCGCCTATGTGAACGGTTTCTGGACTGCGCAACATCAAGAGGTGCTGAAAGCCGCGGCCTCTGATCCGCGGGTTGCCCGGATCTTTGTCTTCCCGGGGGCCAAGGTGCAGATGTGCAAAGACGCCAAAGGCGATCGCAGTTGGCTGCGCAAAATCCGGCCCTGGTGGGGACATCACTATCATTTCCACGTGCGCCTCTCCTGCCCGAAGGGTGTGAAAGGCTGTAAAGATCAGGCGCCCATTCCTGCGGGCGACGGCTGTGAAGCGGCAGAAAGCTGGGTGCAGGACATTTTGAACCCGCCGCCACCGCCGCCGGTTGATCCCAACGCGCCGAAACCCAAACCCAGAAAAGAACTCACAATGGCGAGCTTGCCTGCCCAATGCGTAAACGTTTTGCAATCGCGCTAGCGGCGCTGATCGGGCTGGCCTTCACGTTTGCGGGTAGCGCACAGACCTTTTCCAAGCTGCAGTTCGAATCGCGTGTTGTCTGGAAAGAACAGTTTGCTGGTTTCGGCGGGCTGTCCGCGCTGGAACTGGCAGATAACGGTCGTGATTTTCTTGCGCTGACCGATCGGATGATCCTGTTGCAGGGACGTCTGAGCCGCGAAAATGGCCGGATCTCTGGTGTGGAACTGCTGCGCCATGAGCCGTTGAAACTGCCCAAGGGCATGACCCTGAAAGCGCGACATAGGGATTCCGAAGGCCTGGCGCTGCGCCCGGACGGGACGTTATTTGTCAGCACCGAACGATTGAACCAAGTCTGGCGATATGATCGCGCCTTTGGGGCCGCAAAACAGCTGCCGCAGCATCCCGATTTTCGCACGTTTTATGGCAATGCCGGGATGGAGGCACTGGCGATTGATCGGCGCGGTCAGATCTACACCGTGCCTGAATCCAGCCCGAAGAACCGCGATGGCCTGCCGCTTTACCGTTTGACGTCAAAGGGATGGCAGATCCTTTTTTTCATCGCGCCGGTGGATGGCTTCGACCCTGTCGCGGCGGACTTTGGCCCGGATGGCAAGTTTTACCTGCTGGAGCGTAAGTTCAGCGGCATCGGCTTTCGCAGCCAGTTGCGCCGATTTGATCTTGGCGCCTTTGACCCGGTGGGTGAGCGCCTGCTGACCACGGCGGTGGGGCGGCATGACAACCTCGAAGGCCTGTCCGTCTGGCGCGATGACACCGGGCAAATCCGTCTGACGATGGTGGCTGATGATAACTTCAAGTTCTTTCAGACCAGCGAAATCGTCGAATATGTCCTGACGGAACCCAAGGCCCAAAGCGCCGTCAAACCCCTTGCCAAGATGGTTGCGAGCCTTTAAACGCCGCCCGTCCCTTTATGAAAAAGGGGCCAAGTCGCCGCTACCTTGTCAAAACGGAAAACTGACATGAACAAATATCTCCCTGGCATTCTTGCCATGGCGGCCGTTGTTGTCGCCTCAAACATCCTGGTGCAATTCCTGTACGGCCAATGGCTGACCTGGGGCGCCTTTACCTATCCGATCGCATTCCTCGTCACTGACGTGATGAACCGCGTCTATGGCGTGGGCCCGGCCCGTCGCGTTGTTGTCGCCGGTTTCATCGTTGGTGTGATCTGCTCGCTCATCGGCACGCAGATTATGCTGCAGGGCGATGGCTACACCTATCCGGCGGTCACGCTGCGTATCGCTATTGGATCTGGCACCGCCTTCCTGGTGGCGCAACTGACCGACGTTGCGGTCTTCAACCGCCTGCGTGAAGGCGCATGGTGGCGGGCGCCTCTGGCCTCGACCTTGATTGGGTCGTCGCTCGACACCGCGATCTTCTTCACCATTGCATTCTCGGGCGCGCTGACCTTCATCGAGCCGGGCAATGATGTGTCCTGGGCCGGTGAAATGCTGCCGCTGCTGGGCGCAGGTCCGGTTGCACCGCTCTGGGTGTCGCTGGGTTTCGCGGACTGGTTGGTGAAACTGTCGCTGGCTTTGTTGGCACTTGTGCCATTTCGCATCATCGTGGGGTCGCTTACTGCACGCACCACATGATTTTGTTTTGACATTGAGCAAATCTGTGTCACGCTGAGGTTATCCAAAACTTCAGAAAGGAGGTGCTCTAGTGTCTAATGGGATCATGGAGAACGGTATCGGGACAATTCTGGAGGATCGGAGCTGAGGCAACCCTTGGCTCATGAGCCGCTGGAGTTGGTAGGAACCTAACCGGACCACCTCCTTCAACCCTTGGGGTCGGGCCTGTCATCAGGTGCGGCCCTTTTCTTTTGCCTCCCTTTCTTTTTGCGGCTGGATCGACGATTTAGGGCTCATGTTACGTGTCACCGACGAAATCAGCATCGCCGACTGGGAGTTGAGCGAACAGTTCATCCGGGCCTCGGGCCCCGGTGGACAGAACGTCAATAAGGTCTCCACCGCGGTCGAATTGCGCTTTGAGGCTGAGCGGTCGCCCAATCTGCCCGGTCCTGTGAAGGCACGTCTGAAGCGACTGGCCGGGCGGCGCTGGACCAAAGACGGTGCGGTGATCCTGTTTTGTGATGAAACCCGCAGTCAGGCCCGCAATCGCGATCTGGTGCGGGAACGGCTGGTGGAGCTGATCGAAAAAGCCACCCATCGCCCGAAACGCCGCATTCCCACCAAACCCACCAAGGGCAGCCAACGCCGCCGGATTGAGGCCAAGAAACAACGCGGTGAGGTTAAAGCCCTGCGCGGCAAGGTGTCTGGCAGCGATTGATCACGGCTTGGGCCGCAGCCCGTAGGTAAATCTACGGTCTGTTCCTGTTGTCGTCACAGGCGCATAGTGCCGGGATGCAAACATCCGTACTCGACAGTCGTTATTCCTGGGGGCGTTTGGCCCTGTCCCTGCTGATCGGTTTGATTGGCAATGTGGGGATGTGGGTGGTCATCATGGTGATGCCCGACATTCAGGCTGAGTTTGATCTGGAACGCGCCGAAGCATCCTACCCCTATGTCTGGACCATGGTCGGGTTTGCCCTTGGCAATTACCTGATTGGTCTGTTGGTGGATCGATACGGGATCGTACGGGTCCTTTCGGGGATGAGCCTTGTGATGGCCGCGGGCTTTGCCCTTGCCGCCGTGACCCCAACTTTTTTCATCGTCTCGGTGCTGCATTTGTTGATCGGCTTGGGCACGGCGGCCAGCTTTGGCCCGTTGATCGCAGATATCTCACTTTGGTTTGAGCGTCGGCGCGGCATTGCGATCGCGATCATCGCCAGTGCCAACTACCTGTCGGGTGCCTTCTGGCCGGTGGTGCTGTCGGGGCATTTGGCCAGTGACGGCTGGCGTGGTGTCTATATGGTGCTGGCGCTGATCATCGCCGTCTCCGTCCCGCCGCTGACGCTGCTGTTGCGCCGCCGTCTACCCCTGTCAGAAATGTCTGCCGCTGTGGCCCAAGGTGCCGCTGCCGGCGGGATCGGTGGCCTGAGCCCGCGCCAAATCGCGCTGATCCTTGGCGTTGCCGGGATTGCCTGTTGCGTCGCGATGGCGATGCCTCAGGTGCATATCGTGGCGCTTTGTGTGGATCTCGGGTTTGGACCGGCGGTCGGGGCAGAAATGCTGTCTCTGATGTTGCTGGGTGGCGTGGCCTCGCGATTGATTTCGGGCCTGTTGGCGGACCAGCTGGGGGGGATCCCCACCTTGCTGATCGGTTCGGCGCTGCAAATGCTGGCGCTGTTTCTCTACCTGCCGTTTGACGGGTTGGTGTCCCTTTACGTGGTGTCGACGATCTTTGGCCTGGCGCAGGGCGGCATTGTGCCCTCCTACGCCGTGATCGTGCGGGAGTTGATGCCCGCGAAAGAGGCCGGGCGCTGGGTGGGCTTTGTGATGATGTCGACCATCGTTGGTATGGCCTTCGGCGGTTGGCTGTCCGGGGTGATCTATGACATCAGCGGCAGTTACCAACTGGCGTTCTGGAACGGCATTGTCTGGAACCTCGGCAACATCTTCATCATCACCTACATCTTCCTCTCGGCACGCCGGGAACGCCAAACCGCGCAGGCGTGATCTGATCAGACCCGCGCAAAAGAAAACCGGCCCGCGAATGGGCCGGTTTCCAATTGTCTATGATGTGCGGATCAGTCGGCGGTCAGCAGCGGTGGCTTGTCGCCCGCGATCTGCGCCTTTTTCGGCCCTTCGATCCGCAGATCCAGCTCGCCATCTTTGATGCCGACCTTGACGACGCCGCCTTTGGTCAGCTTGCCAAACAGCAGCTCCTCGGCCAGCGGCTTCTTCAGGTGTTCCTGAATGACACGGCCCAGCGGGCGGGCGCCCATTTTATCGTCATACCCTTTGTCCCCCAGCCATTCGGCGGCGGGACGGGTCAGTTCGATCTGCACGTTGCGGTCCATCAGCTGGGCCTCAAGCTGTAGCACAAACTTCTCAACGATCTGCAGGATCACCTCTTTCGGCAGCGCGCCGAAGCTGACAACTGCATCCAGACGGTTGCGGAATTCCGGGGTGAAGGTCCGTTCAATCGCGGCGGTATCCTCACCCTCACGGCGGTCACGACCAAAGCCGATGGCCGCTTTTGACATTTCCGCAGCACCCGCGTTGGAGGTCATGATCAGGATCACATTGCGGAAGTCCACAGTGCGGCCGTTGTGATCGGTCAGCTTGCCGTGGTCCATCACCTGCAACAGGATGTTGTAGACATCCGGGTGGGCTTTTTCGATTTCATCGAGCAGCAGCACACAATGCGGATGCTGGTCCACACCGTCGGTCAGCATGCCGCCCTGATCAAAGCCAACATAGCCCGGAGGGGCACCGATCAGGCGCGATACCGCGTGTTTCTCCATGTACTCGGACATGTCAAAGCGCAGCAGTTCCACACCCAGCTGATCGGCCAGCTGTTTCGCCACCTCGGTTTTACCCACACCGGTCGGACCGGCGAAGAGGTAGTTGCCGATGGGTTTTTCAGGCTCACGCAGACCGGCACGGGCCAGTTTGATGGCGCTCGACAGCGCTTCGATGGCCGGATCCTGACCGAAGACAACGCGTTTCAGCGATTTCTCCAGATCTTTCAGCACCTCAGCATCGTCCTTGGAGACGTTCTTTGGTGGGATACGGGCGATCTTGGCCACAACGCCTTCGATCTCTTTCACGCCGATGGTTTTGCGGCGCTTGCTTTCCGCCACCAGATGCTGGGCGGCGCCCGCTTCGTCAATGACGTCAATCGCCTTATCCGGCAGTTTGCGGTCATTGATATAGCGCGAGGACAGTTCGACAGCGCTTTTGATCGCATCATTGGTGAATTTGATGCCGTGGTGATCCTCAAAGTAAGGCTTTAGGCCCTTCAGGATCTTGATCGAATCCTCGACCGACGGCTCATTCACGTCGATTTTCTGGAAACGACGGCTGAGCGCGCGGTCTTTTTCAAAGTGCTGACGGAACTCTTTATAGGTGGTGGAGCCCATGCAGCGCAGCTTGCCGCCTTGCAGCGCAGGCTTCAGCAGGTTCGAGGCATCCATTGCCCCACCCGAGGTGGCGCCAGCCCCAATCACGGTATGAATTTCGTCAATGAACAGCACGGCGTCGGGATGCTCTTCCAGTTCCGTCATCACGGCCTTCAGGCGTTCCTCAAAGTCACCGCGATAGCGGGTGCCGGCCAACAAGGCGCCCATGTCGAGCGAATAGATGGTGGTGTTTGACAGAACCTCAGGGGTTTCGCCGGCCACAACCTTGCGCGCCAGACCTTCTGCGATGGCGGTTTTGCCAACACCGGGATCGCCCACCAGCAGCGGATTGTTCTTACGGCGGCGGCACAGCACCTGAATGCAGCGTTCCACCTCATGGGTGCGGCCGATCAGCGGATCGATGTCACCCTTCTGCGACTTCTCATTGAGGTTCACACAGTATTTGCCAAGCGCGGATTCTTTCGGATCCACGGTTTCCGCGCTGCCCATATCGCCATGCAGGCTTTCCTCAGTGCTTTCTTCGGCACCGCTGACTGGGCGTGCTTCACCGTAAGAGGGATCTTTGGCAACGCCATGGGCGATGAAGTTCACCGCATCATAGCGTGTCATGTCCTGTTCCTGCAGGAAGTAGGCGGCGTTGGATTCACGTTCGGCAAAGATCGCAACCAGCACATTGGCGCCGGTCACTTCGGTGCGGCCCGAGCTTTGGACGTGGATCGCGGCGCGCTGGATCACCCGCTGGAAGGCGGCGGTCGGCACAGCCTCAGACCCTTCGACGTCGGTGACCAGGTTGCTGAGATCATCGTCAATGAATTCGACCAGCGTGCTGCGCAGGTCTTCGGTGTCTACCGAGCAAGCTTTGAGAACACGCATCGCGTCCGGCTCATCGATCAACGCTAACAGCAGATGCTCCAGCGTTGCGAATTCGTGTTTGCGCGCGTTGGCCAGGGCCAGGGCTGCGTGAATCGCCTGTTCCAGCGTGTTCGAGAATGAAGGCACAGTTAGCGCTCCTTCCTGATTTGGGTCGAAAGACCGTGAAGTGCGGTGTCCTCTACTCTAACGACCATAACTCTATACTGTTAAAGTTTGGTCGATATGGCTGGGGCTTCAAGTCTTTTCTACCGGTAAACCTTAGTTATTCGTCTTTTGCCGATCCGCAGGGCAGGAATTCAGAAGGTGTCTTTACGTTTTCTGATCTCCGCAAATACTGCACTAGGCTCTGCATCGATCATGCCAACCGAAGCCCGAACTGCCGGATCATTGCAGCGCAGGAAAGGGTTTGTTGACAATTCTTCTGACAACAGGCTGGGAACGGTTGGTTCACCCTTCGCACGGGCCTGTTCAACTTGCTCTAAACGAGAGATAAGGGCTGGATTGTCAGGGTCAATGGTTGCCGCGAATTTGCCGTTGGATTGCGTGTACTCATGGCCTGAACAAACCACCGTATCGCCCGGCAGATCGGCCAGCTTTGACAGGCTATCATACATCTGATCCGGCGTGCCCTCAAACAGGCGGCCACATCCCAGCGCCATCAGGCTGTCAGCGGTGAAGACCAGCTTGGAGCCTGCAAAATAAAAGGCCAGATGGCCAATCGTGTGCCCCGAGACATCCATCACCTGCATCTCTTCACCGCACAGCACCATCCGGTCCCCTTCGGCGACGGAGACATCCAGTTTGGGCAGGCGATGGCTGTCAGCTTCGGCGCCGATCACTTTTGCGGGATGATCGCACAACAAGGGCTCCAGCCCGTCGACATGATCCCAGTGGTGATGGGTCAGCAACACATGTGACAGGTGCCAGCCCCGTTCTTTCAGCGCCGCATCGATCGGTCCCGGCTCGGGCACATCCACCAGCGCGGTCTCACCGCTTTCCGCATCATGGATGAGGTAGGCATAGTTGTCGGCAAGGCAGGGGATGGTCACAAGCTCAAGAGGCATGGCGTTTCCTTCGGTGATCGCTATGGTGAGACCAGAGTGGCGGATCAGAGGGCCGGCTGCAATGCATCTTGATGTACAGGATCTGCGCAATTTCTATTACCGCAGCACGCTGGGCCGTGCGGCGCAGAAAGCGGTGCGTGATCAATTGGTCCGTCTTTGGCCTGAAGCCAAAGGGCAGACTGTGGTCGGCTTTGGCTTCGCCGTTCCGCTGCTCAGGCCTTATATCGCTGAGGCGCGCCGGGTCACGGGGTTGATGCCGGGGCCGCAGGGGGTGATGCCCTGGCCAACGGGCATGCCGAATATGGCGGTGCTATGTGAAGAGGTGAACTGGCCGGTGGACACAGGCCATGTTGACAAGCTGGTGGTGATGCACGGGTTGGAAACCAGTGAACAACCCTCCAGTCTGCTCGAAGAATGTTTCCGTGTGCTGGGGCCGGGCGGCAAGGCGATGTTCATCGTCCCGAATCGCGGTGGCATGTGGTCGCGCAGCGATCGCACCCCCTTTGGTTATGGCCGTCCTTACACGCTCAGCCAGCTGGAGGCACAGCTGAAGTATCACCAGTTCAGCATTGAACGGCATGAATTCGGCCTCTACCAGCCGCCGTCACAACGCCGGTTCTGGCGCAAAACCGGCCAGATGCTGGAACAGTTGGGGCATTCGGTCTCCATGATCGCTGCGGGCGGCGTGATCATGGTGGAGGTGTCCAAACGCACACCCGCGCCAATGGGCCCGGGCCTGAAAGAGGCCGTCAGCCGCCCCTTGCGCATCCTGACGCCGAACCCATCTAAAGAGGTAAAGCCGATCTGAGACCAATCGGATTGGCTGGGCCCGCAGCAATTGTTGCACCCGTGCCACGGTTTTATGTCTGTGCCGATTGGGTTTCAGCCTGTCGATTTCCGCTGGGGAATCGAAAAACATGCGGAGAAGTGGTCGCTTTTTGTGACCGATTTGCGCCGCAAAGCGTCGCACCATGGGTAACCGCATGAAAACATGTGGTATTCTTTTGCATGCAGAGTTTTCACAACAGGTTGATAGGATGCGGTTGCTCTGCTACACCCACGCCGATTTCGATACTTAGGCGGGAGTCTAAGGTCTAAACGCCCCCGTGTCGGTTCCGTATGCGCCGGAGCGGGGCCATAAATGTCGGAAGGGTGGACGTGTCCGAACCAGCTTCGATCTCCTCAGGCATCGCCGCGCGCTATGCCACCGCGATCTTTGAGATTGCCAAAGAGAGCAACGCTCTTGGTAATCTCGATTCCAATGTCACCGAACTTGCTGCTGCCCTTGAGGCAAGCGAAGACCTGTCGGCGCTGATCAGTTCGCCGCTGGTGTCGCGTGACGACCAAGAAAAAGCAATCGCCTCCGTCGCACAGAAAATGGGTCTTGAGGCCGCTCTGTCCAACGGTCTGGCTCTGATGGCGCAGAAGCGCCGTCTGTTCGTGCTGCCGCAGCTGCTGGCTCAGCTGGCTGCCCTGATCTCGGAAGAGAAGGGTGAAGTGACCGCAGAGGTGGCTTCGGCGAAAGCACTGACCAAGACCCAGTCTGAGAAACTGTCAAAAACTCTGGCTGCGCGTGTTGGCAAAACCGTGAAAATCAATGCGACCGTTGATGAAGAACTCATCGGCGGTCTTGTCGTTAAAGTGGGCTCGAAGATGATCGACACCTCGATCCGCTCCAAGCTCAACTCCCTCCAGAATGCAATGAAAGAGGTCGGATAAATGGGTATCCAAGCTGCAGAGATTTCTGCGATCCTGAAGGACCAGATCAAAAACTTCGGTCAGGAAGCCGAAGTTGCTGAGGTTGGTCGCGTGCTCTCCGTCGGTGACGGTATTGCCCGCGTCTATGGCCTCGACAACATCCAGGCTGGTGAAATGGTTGAATTCCCCGGTGGTATCCGCGGGATGGCGCTGAACCTGGAAGCCGACAACGTTGGTGTCGTTATCTTCGGTACCGACCGTGACATTAAAGAAGGCGACACCGTTAAGCGCACCAACTCGATCGTTGACGTGCCTGCCGGTGAAGGTCTGCTGGGCCGCGTTGTTGACGGTCTGGGCAACCCGCTGGACGGCAAAGGTCCGATCGAAGCGGTTGAGCGTCGCATCGCCGACCAGAAAGCCCCGGGCATCATCCCGCGTAAATCGGTTCACGAGCCGATGGCAACCGGCCTGAAATCGGTTGACGCGATGATCCCGATTGGCCGTGGCCAGCGTGAGCTGATCATTGGTGACCGTCAGACCGGTAAAACTGCCGTTGCTCTGGACGCGATCCTGAACCAGAAATCCTACAACGACGCCGCCGGCGACGATGAGAGCAAGAAACTGTACTGCGTTTACGTTGCAGTTGGTCAGAAACGCTCGACCGTTGCTCAGCTGGTGAAGAAGCTGGAAGAAACCGGTGCGATTGAATACTCGATCGTTGTTGCTGCAACCGCTTCGGACCCTGCGCCGATGCAGTTCCTGGCACCCTATGCCGCAACCGCGATGGCCGAATACTTCCGTGACAACGGCAAGCACGCGCTGATCATCTATGATGACCTGTCCAAACAGGCTGTGTCCTATCGTCAGATGTCGCTGCTGCTGCGTCGTCCGCCGGGCCGTGAAGCGTACCCGGGTGACGTTTTCTACCTCCACTCGCGTCTGCTGGAGCGTTCGGCAAAGCTGAACGAAGATCACGGCGCAGGCTCACTGACCGCGCTGCCGATCATTGAAACCCAGGGCGGCGACGTTTCGGCGTTTATTCCGACCAACGTGATCTCGATCACAGACGGTCAGATCTTCCTGGAAACCGAACTGTTCTACCAGGGTATCCGTCCTGCAGTGAACACCGGTCTGTCGGTATCGCGTGTGGGCTCCTCGGCTCAGACCAAAGCGATGTCGTCGGTTGCCGGTCCGGTTAAACTGTCGCTGGCTCAGTACCGCGAAATGGCGGCCTTTGCTCAGTTTGGTTCCGACCTGGATGCCTCGACCCAGCAGCTGCTGGCCCGTGGTGCCCGTCTGACCGAGCTGATGAAACAGCCGCAGTACTCGCCGCTGACCAACGCCGAGATTGTTTGCATGATCTTCGCAGGCACCAACGGCTACCTGGACAAAATCGAAGTAAGCGACGTTGCACGCTACGAAGCGGGCCTGCTGGCGCATCTGCGCGGCAAGCACGCCGACCTGCTGGCCGACATCACCGACAACGACCGTAAGGTTAAGGGTGAGCTGGCCGACAAAGTCAAAGCCGCGCTGGACGAATTCGCAGCTGACTTCGCTTAAGGGGAGATAAGGCAATGCCGAGTCTCAAGGACCTAAAAATTCGGATCGAGAGTGTGAAGAACACTCGTAAGATCACCAAGGCCATGCAGATGGTTGCCGCGGCGAAACTTCGCCGCGCGCAGGATGCTGCAGAAGCCGCGCGTCCCTACGCAGAACGGTTCAACGCCGTTCTGGGTGGGCTGGCAGCTTCGGTTGGCACCTCCGGCAGCGCTCCTAAGCTGCTGGCGGGCACCGGTTCCGACCAGGTGCAGCTCTTGGTGGTCATGACAGCAGAGCGTGGTCTCTGCGGTGGCTTCAACAGCTCGATCGCCAAACTGGCACGCGCCAAAGCCGATGAGCTGATCGCTCAGGGCAAGACGGTCAAGATCCTGACCGTTGGTAAAAAAGGCCGTGAGCAGATGAAACGTGACCTGGGCGACTATTTCATCGGCCATGTCGATCTGTCCGAGGTGAAACACATCGGTTACGTCAACGCACAGGATATCGCACGCGATCTGCTGACGCGCTTTGATGCCGGTGAGTTTGACGTGGCGACCATCTTCTACAACCGCTTCCAGTCGGTGATCTCTCAGATCCCGACCGCGCAGCAAGTCATCCCGGCCTCGTTTGAGGATCAGGAAGATGCTGGTGAAGGTAGCCTGTATGACTACGAGCCGGACGAAGAGGCCATCCTGGCTGACCTTCTGCCGCGCGGCGTAGCCACGCAGATCTTCTCGGCGCTGCTTGAAAACGGTGCATCCGAACAGGGCGCGCGGATGTCTGCAATGGACAACGCAACCCGGAACGCGGGTGAGATGATCGACAAGCTGACCATCGAGTATAACCGCTCGCGTCAGGCCGTCATCACCAGCGAACTTATCGAAATTATCTCGGGCGCTGAGGCGCTCTAAGAGAACGGAGACGAAATAATGGCAAACGCAAAAGGCAAAATCACTCAGGTGATCGGCGCCGTTGTGGACGTACAGTTCGAAGACGAACTGCCGCCGATCCTTAACGCACTGAACACCGACAACAACGGTAAGAACCTGGTTCTGGAAGTAGCCCAGCACCTGGGTGAGAACACCGTTCGTACCATCGCTATGGACGCGACCGAAGGTCTGGTTCGTGGTCAGGAAGTTGTCGACACCAACGGCCCGATCTCGGTGCCGGTTGGTAACGCGACCCTGGGCCGCATCCTGAACGTTGTGGGTGAGCCCGTTGACGAGCAGGGCCCGGTAAACGCGGACGAAACCCGCGCCATCCACCAGCCTGCCCCGGAATTCGCAGAACAGTCGACCGAGTCGGAAGTTCTGGTGACCGGTATTAAGGTTATCGACCTGCTGGCCCCCTACGCTAAGGGTGGTAAAATTGGTCTGTTCGGCGGCGCCGGTGTTGGCAAAACCGTTCTGATCATGGAACTGATCAACAACATCGCAAAAGTGCACTCGGGTTTCTCGGTGTTCGCAGGTGTTGGTGAGCGTACCCGTGAAGGGAACGACCTCTACCACGAGATGATCGAATCCAACGTTATTAAGCCTGACAACCTGGAAGAATCGCAGGTTGCGTTGGTGTACGGCCAGATGAACGAACCTCCGGGTGCACGTGCACGTGTTGCTCTGACCGGTCTGACCCTGGCAGAACAGTTCCGTGACCAGTCCGGTACCGACGTTCTGTTCTTCGTGGACAACATCTTCCGCTTTACCCAGGCAGGTTCTGAGGTTTCGGCGCTTCTGGGCCGTATTCCTTCGGCGGTGGGCTACCAGCCGACCCTGGCAACCGACATGGGTGCGATGCAGGAACGCATCACCTCGACCAAGAACGGCTCGATCACCTCGATCCAGGCGGTTTACGTACCTGCGGACGACCTTACCGACCCCGCACCGGCAACCACCTTTGCTCACTTGGACGCAACCACCGTTCTGAACCGTGCAATCTCCGAGCTGGGCATCTACCCGGCGGTTGACCCGCTCGACTCCTCGTCGCGTCTGATGGACCCGGCAGTTGTTGGTGAAGAGCACTACAAGGTGGCCTTCGAGGTTCAGGGTATCCTCCAGCGCTACAAGTCGCTGCAGGACATCATCGCGATCCTCGGCATGGACGAACTGTCGGAAGAAGACAAACTGACCGTTGCCCGTGCCCGTAAGATCCAGCGTTTCCTGTCGCAGCCGTTCGACGTTGCGAAGGTGTTCACCGGCTCGGACGGTGTTCAGGTTTCCCTGGAAGACACCATCGCGTCGTTCAAAGCTGTTGTGGCTGGCGAATACGACCACCTGCCCGAAGCGGCCTTCTACATGGTTGGCGGCATCGACGAAGTGATCGCAAAAGCCGAGAAAATGGCCGCGGAAGCAGCTTAATCGTAACCCGGAAGGAGGCCATTCATGGCTGATACAGTCCAATTCGATCTCGTCTCTCCTGAGCGCAAACTTGCGTCTCTGGTTGCGGAGCAGGTGCAGATCCCGGGTGCAAGTGGTGACCTAACAGCGATGGCCGGCCATGAGCCGACCATCCTTACCCTGCGTCCCGGTCTGGTGACCGCGACTGGCGCATCGGGTGAGGAAGTCTATTTCGTCACCGGCGGTTTCGCAGAGCTGTCGTCGGAGTCGATTTCGGTCCTGGCCGAAATGGCTGTTCCGAAGGCAGAGGTGACACAGGAAATCGTGTCGGATCTTCTGGGCAAGGCTCAGGCGGCGCATGACGCGGCTGAGGTCGATAACCATCACGAAACCCACAAGCTTGTGGCGGACCTGATGCACATCGCCGAAGATCTCGGGTTCCACACCAACCTGTAAACGCGCAGGATGAGACACATTCAAAAGGCCCTGTTCTCCGGAACGGGGCCTTTTTTCGTGTTTTGGTTGACCTGAGGGGAGGGGGCTGCGCTATCAAAGGGGCATGAAAAAGATTAACAGCAACGTCATCGGCATCGATCAGGGGGAGGAAACGCTTTTCTCCGACTTTGAAAATGGCGGTGATATGTGGACCGGGGAAGGCAGCCGCGAACGTCGCGCCACCGTCCGGTTTTCAGAACGGTTTCGCGAACCACCCAATGTGATGGTCTCTGTCTCACTGTGGGACGTGGATTATTCCACCAACATTCGTGCGGATGTTGAGGCCGAAAGCATTTCAAAAGGCCAGTTTGACATTGTTTTCCGCACCTGGGGCAACACCCGCATGGCCCGCGCCCGCGTCAGCTGGATGGCCATAGGTGCTGTGGATGACGACGATCACTGGGACATCCCCTAAGCTACCCTTGTGGCCGCTGCGGAAATGAAAAGGGCGCCTGAGGGGCGCCCTTCGTTGTGTCAAACTGTTCACCCGATCAGTCTGGGAACTGACCTTCGTAGATCGGCTCCAGCGTTTCGGTCTCAAACAGCGAGGAGACCGAGGTGCCGCTCCAGATGTTGAGGATCGACTGCGCAAACATCGGCGCGGTCGGCAGGATGCGGATGTTGGGGCAGGCTTTCACAGCTTCGGTCGGCTGGATCGAGTCGGTGATCACCAGCGATTTCATGACCGAGTTGGTCACGCGCTCAACCGCAGGGCCGGACATCACACCGTGTGAGATATAGGCGTGGACTTCGGTTGCGCCGTGCTCCAGCAGAACCTCAGCCGCTTTGCACAGGGTGCCGGCGGTGTCGCACATATCGTCGACGATGATACATTTCTTGCCGGTCACATCACCGATGACTGTCATCTCAGCAACTTCACCGGGTTTCTCGCGGCGTTTGTCGACGATCGACAGCGGCGCGTTGATTCGTTTGGCCAGTTCGCGTGCACGGGCCACGCCACCCACATCGGGGGATACGACCATCACGTCGCTCAGGCTGCCTGCGAACTTCTCTTTGATGTCCAGCGCAAAGATCGGCGAGGCATAGAGGTTGTCCACGGGGATATCGAAGAAGCCCTGGATCTGCGCGGCGTGCAGGTCCAGCGTCAGGATCCGTTCGATGCCAGCTTCGACCAGCATGTTGGCGACCAGCTTGGCCGAGATCGGCGTACGCGCCTTGGTGCGGCGGTCCTGACGGGCATAGCCGAAGTAAGGGATCACAGCGGTGATCCGGCTGGCCGAGGAGCGGCGCAGCGCATCGGCCATGATCAGCAGCTCCATCAGGTTGTCGTTGGCCGGGTTTGACGTTGGCTGGATGATGAACATGTCTTCACCGCGGACATTTTCGAACACTTCGACGAAGATTTCGCCGTCGTTGAAGCGCTCTACCCGGGCGTCTACCAGACCCAAGTTGGTGCCGCGGTGCATTGACATACGGCGTGCGATGGATTTGGCCAGCGGCAGGTTTGCGTTGCCAGAAATCAGTTTCGGTTCGGTGATGGAGGGCATATCGACAGTTCCCCAAGATTTGGTCGAGATGACAGATTCGTAACGTTGACACCGCTTAGCACTTCGATACGCTCAATCAAAGCTATGCCGACGAAAGGGCGCACAGATGCCGCACATTGATTACTATTTCACAACCGTTTCACCGTATGCGTACCTTGTGGGCCCCCGTCTGGAAGAGATCGCGCAGCGCCGCGGCGCCACCGTGACCTATAAACCCGTCGATCTGATCTCCACCTTTGGCCGCACCGGCGGTGTGCCGTTGCCGGAACGCCACCCAGCGCGCGTAGAATACCGCGCGCAGGAGCTGCCCCGGCAGGCGCGTCGATTGAACATGCCTTTCAATCTGAAGCCCGCCCATTGGCCGGTCAACCCTGCGCCGTCGGCCTACGCCATTATCGCCGCACAAAAGGCAGGTGGCGGCAACCTGCCGCTGCTGGTGCACCGCCTGCTGGCCAGCTGCTGGGCTGAGGAAAAGGACGTCTCGCAGGATGATGTGATCAAGGCCTGTCTGGCTGAGGCAGATTTTGATCCGGGTCTTGCGGACAGTGGCCTCTTGACCGGGGCCGAGATCTACGCCGCCAATCTGGAAGAGGCGGTTGCGGCTGGCGTCTTTGGTTCCCCCTTCTTTATCTGCGACAGCGGACAGAAATTCTGGGGCCAGGACCGTCTTGATGATCTGGACGCCCATCTTGGGGGCGACATCTAAGTGACCTCTACAGTTTTGCGGGGCGGGTTCCCCACCTTCGCGCGCCATTTTGGTTTGTCAGAACCGGGCGCGCGTCAGGCGTTGATGATTCATTGTTCGATGGCGCATTCTGGCGCAATGGCCGGTCTGGCGGCCGGGCTGGCGGACATGCTGTCGATGACGGCCTTTGACCTGCCCGGGCATGGGCGCAGCGGAGATTGGGACGGCAGCGTTCCCTTGCAGCGCCAGACGGTCGATATGGCGCTGGATTTCTTGGACGGGCCGACGGATCTGATCGGTCATTCCTTTGGCGGTACTGTGGCCCTGCGACTGGCCTGTGAGCGGCCGGATCTTGTGCGCTCGCTCACCTTGATTGAGCCGGTGTTCTTTGCGGCCGCCTATGCCGATCATCCCGGCCTTCTGGAGCAGCATGGCGCCGAGATGGGCGCGGTGGCCGATGCCATTGAAGCGGGGGATCGCGAAACCGCCGCGCGGTTGTTCCTGCGCGAATGGGGCAACGGTATGCGATGGGCCGATCTGCCTGAACAGATGCGCCAGAAAGCGATGGAGCAGATCCATCTGATCACTGCGGCCCATGATGAGATTGGGCTGGATAGCGCTGGTGTGCTGTCCTCTGGCGCGGTGGACCGGTTGAAGGTGCCAACCCTGATGATCGCCGGCGCAAACTCACCGCATTATGTGGAGAAGATCAACACAGCGCTGGCCCGCCGTATTGACGGGGCGATAAGCGAAGTAATCGATGGGGCTGGCCATATGGTGGCCATTTCCCACGCGCCGCAAGTGGCAGCGGTGATGCGGCCGTTTCTGGCAGCACAGGGCTAGGTGCAGCATTTGGTGGGCCATGCGGCCCACCAGCTTGGCTTAGGCGTTGTATGCGGCTAGCAGGGCATCCACGCCCTCGGCACCGATGGACCAATCGGCCACAAAGCGGGCCAGCAGCATCTCCTCAGGGTCGTCGCCTTCCAGCTCGCCGGACATGATGTAGTAGTAGGCGCCGGCCTCAAACGCCTTCTTGTGCAGGCGGCGCGGCAGTTCGGCGAAGAACAGGTTGGCCTCTGGCGTGGTGGTGAAATTCACGCCGTCAATCGCCCGCATCCCTTCGGCCAGACGGGCGCAGCTGTCATTGGCCTGCCGTGCGGTTTCCAGCCACAGATCGCCCTCCAGATAGCCCAGCATCTGGGCCGACAGATAACGGTGTTTGGAAAACAGATGCGCGCCCCGTTTGCGGCGCAGTTCGAATTCCCAGGCCAGCGACGGGTCAAAGAAGACCACAGCTTCAACACCCATGCAGCCGTTTTTGGTGCCGCCAAAGCTGACGGCATCAATGCCTGCTTTCCAGGTCATTTCAGCGGCCGAGCAGCCCAGCGTGATCATCGCGTTGGTGAAACGGGCCCCGTCCAGATGACTGGACATGCCGTATTCCTTGGCAACTGCGGTCAGCGCCTTGATTTCGTCCAGTGTGTAGACATGGCCCAGTTCTGTCACCTGAGTGATCGACAGGGGGCCGCGCTGCGGGCCATGCACGCCGCGGTTTTCTTCCAGCAGGATGGAGGTGCGCAGCGCCTCAGGCGTCATCTTGTCCCCTTTGCCCACCAGCGTCAGCTTGGCACCGCCGGAATAGAACTCTGGCGCGTTGCATTCATCCTCATGGATATGCGCGCGGGTCGAGCAAAAAATCGTCTCCCAGGGTTTGCACATGGTCGCCAGCGCCAGCGAATTGGCGGCCGTGCCCGTGGACACCAGATAAACGGCGGCCTCAGGCGCTTCAAAGATCTCGCGCACCATGTCGCGCACGCGATCCATCTCAGCGTCAGCACCATAGCCGACGCGGTAGCCTTCGTTCGCAGCTGCCAGGGCCTGCATGATCTGCGGGTGGACCGGTCCCCCGTTATCGGACGCAAAAAACATCAGATTGGTTCCTCAATTATGTGGTCTTCCCACTCGTCATCATCGACCTCGAACTCTGGCACCGTTCGCCCCCGCATGGAAACCCCTGCTTTGTGCACACTCTCAGGGTCACCGGTTTTCAGCGGGTGCCAATCGGGCAACGGCTGGCCGTTCCACATCAGCTTGTAGGCGCAGGTTTCCGGCATCCAGTAGAGGTTCTGCTCCATGTTGTCGGGGCTGAGAACGATGCATTCCGGCACGAAGTTATGGCGGATCGGGTATTGGCTGCACTGGCAGGTCTGATCGTCCAGCAGGCGACAGGCCACATTGGTCAGCGCCACCTGTCCGGTGTCCTCATCCTCCAGTTTGTTCAGGCAGCATTTGCCACAGCCATCACACAGCGCCTCCCACTCGGGGCGGCTCATCTTGGTGAGGGGGACTTTCTCCCAGAAGTTTTTGCGCAGGTTCAGCGGCATCACAGCGCCGCCAGAATGTCGCGTGCTTTGGCGCAGTCCGCGTCCATTTGCGCAATCAGCGCCTCAAGACTATCGAACTTTTCCTCGGGGCGCAGGTAGTCGACCAGACCGACCGAGATCTGCGCGCCGTAAAGGTCGCCGGAGAAATCGAAGATGAAAGTTTCAAGGTTGGGTTTGTTCTCGCCAAACATCGGCCGCACGCCCAGCGACGCGGCACCGTGGTAGCTGCCGGCGTGTGGGCCATCCAACACGTCGATCAGCACGGCATAGACCCCCAGTTTGGGCCGGTGAAGCCCGTCGATCGACATGTTTGCGGTGGGGTAGCCCAGCTCGCGGCCGCGTTGATCGCCGCCGATCACCTCACCGTCCATCCGGTGCCAGTGACCCAGCATGGCCTGCGCATCACGCGGCCGCCCGTCGGTCAGGGCGTCGCGGATCGCAGTGGAGGAGACTTCGCCCTTATGGCCATGCAACAGTTCGGCCACGGTGACGCCAAAGCCCATGTCCGCGCCAAAGCGTTTCAGATCTTCGACGGACCCGGCGCGACCTTTGCCAAAACAGAAATCCGCGCCCACCACCACGTGAGTCAGGCCCAGACCATCCACGATGACCTTGCTGGCAAACTCCTCAGGTGTCAGGGCTGAAAGCGTGGCGTTGAACGGCAGTTCATAGAGGCGCTCCACCCCCAGCTTGTCCAACCGATGGGCGCGCGCTTCGGGGCTCATCAGGCGGAAGGCGGGGGCCTTCGGGGCAAAGAACTGGCGCGGGTGTGGTTCAAAACTCATCACCCCCAGCGGCACACCGCTGTCCGCAGCAATGGCGCGGGTGAGGTCAATCACCGACTGGTGGCCCAGATGGACCCCGTCGAAATTCCCAATGGCCGCAGCAGCGCCGCGGTCCTCTTCGGTGACAAAGCTGTAGTCTCGGATGATACGCATGGGGCATGGGGTATCTGCCCTCTGCGCCGGGATCAAGCGTGATGTTTTGTGCAGGATCGCACTGTCGGGCACCTAGGTGCCCGATGCCTTAATCCAGTTTCTTGGAGGGGGCCAGAACGGTCGCGTGGCCCTTCAGCACCGGCTTGCCACCCACAAGGCAGCGACAGTCCAATTCGACCCGGCGTTTTTTCAGGTCAATTTCGGTGACTTCCACCTCGGCCAGCACCATATCATTGGGGCGCACCGGGGCCATGAACTTCAGCGATTGGCCCATGTAGATGGTGCCATGACCGGGCAGTTGTTCGCCAATCACGGCCGAGATCAGCCCCGCAGTCAGCA
Organism: Thalassovita autumnalis; assembly: GCF_001458255.1. Taxonomy (GTDB): domain Bacteria; phylum Pseudomonadota; class Alphaproteobacteria; order Rhodobacterales; family Rhodobacteraceae; genus Thalassobius; species Thalassobius autumnalis. Next base: position 21,392 of record NZ_CYSB01000039.1, on the reverse strand, counting down.
TGCCATGGGCGATGCGGCCGCCAAAGATGGTGTCTTTGGCATAGGCCTCATCCATATGAACCGGATTATGGTCGGTCGAGACTTGGGCGAACATCTCAATATCTTCATCGGTGACGACCTTGCGCAGTGAACGGCTCATGCCCACTTCCAGATCTTCGATGTAGATGGTGCCGCGTGGCATGTTATCCAACATTTGACCCTCCATAAGAATCGAGTGCGTAATTTTCGGACCTCAGGGTGCGAAAAGTTGCAACTTTATTACTTCGCAGCTGCAGAAAATCAAGCCCTAATGTAACGAAAACTTACCGCAGCTGACCGATGCTGTAGGTCGGCGCCACCGCTTCGCGGGCAATATAGTCTGACAACGCCTGAGGATCAGGTTGGTCGGTGGTCTTGGTTTCTGCACGTGCCAAACCGCCGGTGATGAACAGGGTGTCGATGCCTTCACCCATACCGCCCGAGATATCAGTGTGCGGACCGTCACCAATGGCCAGAATCTGGCTGTCTTCGATGTCCTTGTCGATCGCGTTCAGGCGGCGCCGCGCCAGATCATAGATCGGCGGATGCGGCTTACCGAAGTAGAGGCTTTCGCCGCCCATTTCGGTGTAAAGCTTGGCCAGCGCCCCGGCGCACCATTCGCGCACCTCACCCCGGTCCACCACAATGTCAGGGTTGGCACACAGCAGCTTCAGGCCCTTTTGTTTGGCCAAAAGGAAATCGGCACGGTTCACATCCGGGTCGGCCATGGTGTCAAACGGGCCGCAGCAGACGATGCCCTCGGCCTCCGCCAGGGGCACGCGGGTGATCTCAACCGGGTTGTCCAGCAGCTTCAGCGGTTCAAAGAAGCCGGCGTCCCGCTGCCATTCGCCCATGAAATAGACCTTTTCGCCCACCGCACCACAGAACATAGCGGACCGTGCGCTGTCACCGCTGGTGGCGATGGTGTCATAGGCATCATCTGGCACACCAAATTGCGATAGCTGGTCCGCAACGCCCGCACGTGGTTTGGGGGAATTGGTGACCAGAACCACAATCCCACCCTTGCGGCGGTAGTCCTGCAGGGCGGCCACGGCCTCAGGGTAGGCGGTGACGCCGTTGTGAACACAGCCCCAGAGATCGACGAACAGGGCGTCATATTGGCTGGAAACCTCGGACAGGGCGGTGATGATCTGGGTCATGGGTGCGTCTCTTTGCAAAAAGCGTTGGGGCTTGCATGCCACAGCTGTGGGGAAATGGCTATCCCATGCCAAAGCGCAGGGTGGCAACAGGGCGATTAACGGTAGCTGTCGAGGGTGCCCATGCCGCGTTTGCGCATCAGGCGGCGCAGTGCGGTGGCATCGCCGTAGCCAACCCGATGTGCAATTTCCTCCTGTGGCAGGCGGGTGCTGCGGGCCAGCCGGATCGCTTCGCTGATCCGCAGACTTTGCAGCAGCTCTGTCGGCGTCAGCGCCGCGTGTTTCTGCAGGCGCCGGGCAAAGCTGCGTTGGCCCAGACCTGCAGCCGCTGCCATATCGGCAACGGTGATTGGCTGGGCGAGGTTCTGGCGCAGGTAAAGCTCGGCCTGTTGCAGGGCCGGATCCCCCGCCACCAGCGTTGCGACTGAAACATAAGGCTGCTGGCTGGGCCGACTGTCCGCCATGAGGAATCGCCGGCAATCCTCGGCAATTGCGGCACCGGCATAGCGGGTGATCAGGTGCAGCATCAGATCGATTTGGCCAAAGGCAGCCCCGGCGGTGGTGATCCGCCCGTCCTCAACAATCAGGTCGCCCTGGCGCAGTTTGGCGCGGGGAAACAGATGCGCAAGATGCGGCATCAGCCACCAGGGGCCCGTTGTGTGCTGCCCGTCCAGCAACCCGGCAGCGCCAAGGGCAAATGTGGCGGAACAGGCAGCGGCGATGGGCGTCTCATTTGGGATCTGCCGCAATGCGGTGATCAGTGCCTCAAACCCCGGCTGCACCATGGTGCGCCGTAACTCACCCACGGTGGCCAGCCCAAGCCCTGGCACCAGCACCAGCTGAGTGCCCTGTGGGACCTCGGGCGGGGCCGTGATGGTCAGTTTGAAGCGATCAAATTGCCCATGCATCCGGGCGACACGGTTTGCCGTTTCAACCATCTCAACACAGATCGCAAAGCTGGACGCCTGATGTGGATCAGGGCGCAGGAGGGTCACGTTCAGGGGGGCGGTCATGTCAAAGCCAGGATATTTGTCACATACGGTCAGGATAATGTCATATGTGACGCTATCGTTTTGCCTGCCGCCCGTCCAGCCTGCCGCTGAATCCAAAGACAGGAGGCAGAAATGCAAGGTGGATGTTATTGCGGCGCGCTGCGCTATGAGGTTTCGGGCAAACCGGTTTTTAAGGCACAATGCCATTGCCGGGCCTGTACACATTATGCCGGGGGCGCACCAAACCTGTTCATGGCTGTGCCCGAGGCTGGGTTTCGCTACACAGCTGGCACACCCGCCCAGTTCACCCGCGATGTGGATGCTAAGGCCACGCGGGATTTCTGCGCCACCTGTGGCACCCAGTTGGTCAGCCGCCGCAAGGGGATGGCGCTGGTGATGATCAAGGTGGGCACATTGGACGCGCCTGAGGATTTCAAAGCGCCCCGCGCGGCAATCTTTGTGGGGGAGAAACAACCGTTTCACCAAATCCCCGAAGATCTGCCGCAATTTGAGGGGCTGCCGCCGCTGGGTTGACGGTGGCGCAAAGAAAAAGGGCGCCGATCCGGCGCCCTTGGTGTGTTGCGGTGGCGGTTGTTAGCTGCCCACGGTGTTCAGGTAGTCGACCACCCGTGCCAGTGCTTCCTGATGGCCGGCTTCGCTGTAGTCAAAGCCCAGCATGCCCAGATCGCCGTCAGCGGCATACATCGGGTTGTCAAAGAAATGCGTTGCGCCGGGGTAGACTTCCAGCTGGGCCGGGTGATTTTGCGACTGGCTGTTTTCCACATGGGCGGTACAACTGGAGAGGGAAATCATCTGATCCGCGTCACCGGCCACAATCAGCAGCGGCCATTTGTTGACGCCATCGGGCGGGCAGATCGGGTAAAGCGAGACGGCTGCATAGGGGGTGAAGCTGTCCGGGATGCGCGCCGTGGCCTCATTGGTGACAGACATCACCTGCGCCCCACCGGTGGAGAAGCCAAGCACGGCGATCCGGCTGGCGTCTACATCATCGCGGTTGCTGAGGTAACGGTAGCCGCTGACGGCATCGTCGTTGTAGTCGACGCCTGCGGTGTCCATCGCGTTGAACCCGCCGCGGGACCCAAAGCTATCAACCACCAGCGCCGCGTAGCCCTGTTCGGCCAGATGCGCGGCCCAATTCAGATGCGAGTCCTGCAGCCCGTCACCGCTTACCAAGATCACCACCGCCGGGGATTTTCCACCCGCGGAGGAGGCAAAAAACTGGCCCGACAGTTCGATCCCGGGGGTGGCCTTCAGTTCAATCCCTGTTGCCTTGGCGCGCTTCACTTTGAAGGCAGTGGGCTCAATGGGCGAGGCTTGGAAAGTGACGGTTTCCTGGGTGTGACCGAAGGTGGCGATCGAGGAGATGGCCAATGCGAGGAGGACAGATTTGGGGGTCATAATCATCACCGATGCTGTTGGACGTTCTTTCGTTCGCTAACGGCAGCAGGGCGCAGAACTATAGAAATAAGCTGTGTAAGCGATTACATGTCCGCGCAGTGATGTGATTTATCCAGCTGAAAACAAAAGAAAAAGGCGCCCCGAAGGGCGCCCGTATTTTTACTGTATCTCTGCTGAGGCAGGTGATCAGACCTTGAGGTTCGGGATGATCTGCTTTTTGCGGCTCATGATGCCGGGCAGGACAACCAGATCGCCCTCCACGGTGGCGCCGAAGCTCTTCTCGGCAACACCTTTGACCAGATCGTTCGGCACCAGAAGGGTGGCTTCTTCTTTCAGGATATCGACAACAAACAGAAGAACCTCATCCACGCCATCTTCGGCCTGAACGGTTTTGTAGGTCTCCATCAGGCTGTCTTTGCGGCCCAGCGGGATTTCCGGTGCGGTGGTTTCCAGAACCGAGACGCGGAACTTGGTGCCGTCAACTTCGTATTCTTTCGAGTCCATGCGGATCAGCTCGGCATCCGAGAAGGCCGAAACATCGGACTTAGCGGCGAACATCTCAGCCGCGTAGGCCGGAACGTCCACGCCCAGATCTGCGGCCAGTGCGGCAACAACTTCGCGGTCCCGGTCGGTGGTGGTGGGCGAACGGAATTCCAGCGTGTCCGACAGGATGCATGTCAGGGCTGCGCCTTTGACGGCTTCGGGCATCTTGGCGGCATCTTCGCCCATCAGATCGTACATGATGGTTGCGGTGCAAGCCAGCGGGCGGATGGTGATATCGATCGGGCCTTTGGTTTCCAGACCGCCCACCAGCTTGTGGTGGTCGATGATCGCGGTGATGTCCGCGTCATTGATGCCCTCGGGCAGTTCAGCGGGGTTGTTGGTGTCCACGATGACAACCGGGGCGCCAGCTTCAACACCGTCGATGATTTCCGGTTTGTCGAGGTTCCAGCGGTCCAGCATGAACAGCGCTTCGGTGTTGGGTTCGCCCAGCAGTTTCGGGGCGGCAGCAACGCCTTTGACTTCGTTCAGATACCAGGCCCAAACGATGGGCGAGCCGGTGGAGTCAGTGTCGGGGGATTTGTGGCCAAAAACCTGGGTGGTCATAGGAGGATCCTTGAGAATCTAAATATCAGAGGCTTGGCCGGGCTTATAGGCGCGACCATTAGGTTTGTCACCAATCCAAAATGCCGCTCCATTGGGGCTGTGGCATTAGCGCTGATCCATCGACAGCGCGGTCACCGAGAACCCCTCTTGATGCAACAGGTTCAACAGCCCCTGTTCCCCCGGCAGGTGCAGCGCGCCGACGGCCACGAAGCTGCGGGTCTGGTTGAGCGTTGGCAACAGCTGCTCCATCCATTGCTGATTGCGACCTGATATCAGGTCGTCCAGCATTTCGGATACCAGCGCCGTCAGCCTGTCCTGATCCGCTTGGGCAAGGTCCGCGGTCACGCGCTCAACCTCATAAAGGCTATAGTGCCAAGCCAGCTGCGTTTCCTCGGCGAAATAGAAATTGCTCAGCCCTGCGCTGCCGGGATCCATCGGCAGATCCAGCATCAGGCTCCAACGCAGTTCCTCAACCTGCTGATCCAGCGGATCTTTGGCAAAATAGGCGATCAGCGCCGCCACATCATCAAGGCCGCCCACCGGCCTCCCGATTGCGACCGCTTCAGCCTCAATCGCCTTATCGATGCCAAAACGTCCCGCCTGCAGATCCTCCATCGCGCATTTCGGCAGCATCATGGAAAAGCCCAGGAACCAGGGCTGGAACTTCGCCGCCATAAAGGGCGGGATACCGCGGCCATCCAGCTGTACGGTCAGCTTGTCCCAGGCTTCCGGGCCCAGACGGTCCATCAAACTGTCGCCTTCGGTGATCAGGTAGCGGTTGGGATCGCCGATCAGTTCTTTCTGCAGCTCCGCTTCCCCCGCTTTGGTGATCTCAACCAATACGGTGTCTGAGGCCGCGATCAGCGGTTTCAACCGCGCCATCGAGCCCGCGTGGCGGGGATCATGAAGGTGCATGGTGCCAAAGAGGTATGAGGTGATGCCGTCCTTTTCGACCTGCCACAGGTTGCCCTGATGGAACGGATGCTGCGCCGCTTCTGCGCGCAACCGTTGCAATACATCTGCCGGCAGGGTGGCCTCTTCGTTGCAGAGTGCATGGGCCAGATTGGCAAAGCAGACCAACAGGGTGGAGAGGAAAATGCGGATCACGACACACCTTTAGGTTAACTAATTGTGGTCACGATAGCCGATCCAATCGCGCGTGCAAGCAGGGGTTGGTCACCGCGTCAAACCGATCTAGAAATCCACATGAGCAAAATCTCCGAGACCGACCTGTACCCGCCCGTCAAAGCGTTTTTTGAGGCGTTGGGCTATAAGGTTAAGGCTGAGATTGGCGCGGCGGATGTGGTTGCCCTGCGCGGCGATGAACCCCCAGTGATTGTTGAACTGAAAACAGGGTTTTCGCTGACCTTGCTGCAGCAAGGCGTTGCCCGGCAGCGGGTGACGGATCAGGTCTATCTGGCGGTGCCGCGCTGGAAGGGGCGGCCCGGCTATAAGGCGTTCAAGGGCAATCTGGGGCTTTGCAAACGTCTGGGGCTTGGGGTGATCAGCATCTCACCCGAGGGCGCAGTGCAGGTGCATCACGATCCAGCCCCGTTTCAGCCGCGCAAAGTGAAACGGCGTAAAACTACGCTGATGGCGGAATTTGAGCGCCGCGAAGGGGACCCAAACCAAGGCGGTGCTACCCGAGCTGGCCTTGTGACCTCCTACCGGCAAGAGGCGCTGCGTTGCGCCGCCTATCTGGCCGAACACGGCCCGACCAAAGGCGCGCTGGTTGCCAAAGGCGCCGAGGTGACCCGCGCCACCCGGATCATGGCCGATAATCACTACGGCTGGTTCGAACGGGTGGAAAAAGGCATCTATGCGTTGACAGAGGCGGGGCGGGAAGTTGTGGGGTAGTTCAGGGCAGCTCCGGCCAATCATCACCGGCTAGCCTGCACGTCAGATCAAAGGCATAGCCGCTGTATGGGCTTTCTGCTAGCGGAGCGCCATCTATGGACAGAGCAACCTTTCCCGATTCAATCTGATCTTCCAAAAATACGGCGAGGTCATGTGCCGCAGATTGGCGAGATTGTTCGATCAACGCGGTTAGAATTCGGCGTTGCGCAGGTGTGAGCGATAAAAAGAGATCGCGCAGTGCTGTTTCACCCTCAGAGAGGGGTAAGCCTTCGGGATCTGCATTCCGCACCGGATGGCCATTTCTTTGGATGCGGCGAGATAGAACTGAGTTTCTCGCGACTGCGGCAAGCTCATCGATGAACCATCGGTAGCTGTGGGCTTGGCCCGGAGTGAAGGGGAGGTCGTCTCGCTGAGACAAAGTTCTAACTTTCACCAAAGACAAACTGTCAACGCAAATGCGGCTTGGTTTTAAGTAAACCATTCGCCTCAGCCCTGTCAAAAAAATCGCCTCACAAACTGTTGACTCCCCTTGGACCCATTCCTAACTATGCCTCCGTTAGCACTCGACACTGGTGAGTGCTAACGGTCCTGCTTCATGAGAAGGGGACCGGGACAAACTTTGAGCTGAGGAGCCTCAGAGATGGCATTTAAACCGCTTCATGACCGCGTGCTGGTTCGCCGCGTAGAGAGCGATGAGAAAACCGCAGGTGGGCTGATCATCCCCGACAGCGCCAAGGAAAAGCCGGCGGAAGGCCTGGTTGTTGCAGTTGGCGCAGGCGCCAAGGACGATGCGGGCAACCGCGTTGCCATGGACGTTGCAGAAGGCGACAAAATCCTGTTCGGCAAATGGTCCGGCACCGAAGTCACCGTCGACGGTGAAGAGCTGCTGATCATGAAAGAATCCGACATCATGGGCATCATTGCCTGATTGTCGACGACAGAATTTAAGTAACAGGAGCAAGCACAATGGCTGCTAAGGACGTCAAGTTTGACACCGATGCCCGCAACGCAATGCTGCGCGGCGTAAACATTCTGGCTGACGCCGTGAAAGTGACCCTGGGCCCGAAAGGCCGCAACGTGGTCCTCGACAAATCCTTCGGCGCACCGCGCATCACCAAAGACGGTGTATCGGTTGCTAAGGAAATCGAACTGGAAGACAAGTTCGAGAACATGGGCGCCCAGATGGTGAAGGAAGTTGCTTCCCGCACCAACGACGAAGCAGGCGACGGCACCACCACCGCAACCGTTCTGGCACAGGCAATCGTTCGCGAAGGCCTGAAGCAGGTTGCAGCTGGTCTGAACCCGATGGACCTGAAACGCGGCATCGACCTGGCAACCGCCAAGGTTGTTGAAGGCATCGTTGCCTCGGCCCGTGAAGTTAAAGACTCCGACGAAGTTGCCCAGGTTGGCACCATCTCGGCAAACGGCGAAGCCGAAATCGGCCAGCAGATCGCAGACGCGATGCAGAAAGTTGGCAACGAAGGCGTTATCACCGTTGAAGAAAACAAAGGTCTGGAAACCGAGACCGATGTTGTTGAAGGCATGCAGTTCGACCGCGGTTACCTGTCGCCTTACTTCGTCACCAACCCTGACAAGATGATCGCAGATCTGGAAGACTGCATGATCCTGCTGCACGAGAAGAAACTCTCGTCGCTGCAGCCGATGGTTCCGCTGCTGGAATCGGTGATCCAGTCGCAGAAACCGCTGCTGATCATTGCCGAAGATGTTGAAGGCGAAGCCCTGGCAACTCTGGTTGTGAACAAACTGCGTGGCGGCCTGAAAATTGCTGCTGTTAAGGCTCCGGGCTTCGGCGATCGCCGTAAGGCCATGCTGCAGGACATCGCGATCCTGACCGGTGGTCAGGTCATCTCGGAAGACCTGGGCATGAAGCTTGAGTCGGTCACCATGGACATGCTGGGCACCGCCAAGAAAGTCACCATCACCAAAGACGAAACCACTGTTGTGGACGGCGCTGGTGAGAAGGCTGAGATCGAAGCCCGCGTTGGCCAGATCCGCACCCAGATCGAAGAGACCTCCTCGGACTACGACCGTGAGAAGCTGCAAGAGCGCGTTGCCAAACTGGCCGGCGGTGTGGCTGTGATCAAGGTTGGCGGTATGACCGAAGTGGAAGTGAAAGAGCGTAAAGATCGTGTTGACGATGCTCTGAACGCGACCCGCGCTGCTGTTCAGGAAGGCGTCATCGTTGGTGGTGGTGTTGCACTGGTTCAGGCTGGCAAAGCACTGGAAGGTCTGGAAGGCGACAACGCTGACCAGAACGCAGGCATCAACATCGTTCGCAAAGCCATCGAAGCGCCGCTGCGCCAGATCGCTGAGAACGCCGGTGTTGACGGTGCCGTTGTTGCGGGCAAAGTCCGTGAATCGGACGACACCGCATTTGGCTTCAACGCTCAGACCGAAGAATATGGTGACATGTTCTCCTTCGGCGTGATCGACCCGGCCAAAGTAACCCGTACCGCTCTGGAAGATGCGGCCTCGGTTGCTGGTCTGCTGATCACCACCGAAGCAATGGTTGCTGACAAACCGTCCAAAGACGGTGGCGCAGCTGCCGGCGGCATGCCGGACATGGGCGGCATGGGCGGCATGGGCGGCATGATGTAAGTCACGCCTTCCATCCGGAAGAATTGGGGTCGCCTTTGGGCGGCCCCTTTTCGTTTGGAATGACAGATTGGTGAATTGCCCTCACCGGATGTTCTGTTAATGTTCCGTCATTGTTTGACGGAGAGACAGATGAGCCGATTGATCGAAGGTCCCGATGGGCGCCATCGCTGTGCCTGGGCAGGCACGGTGGAGGCGTTCTTGCCCTACCATGACACCGAATGGGGCTATCCGGTGGGCGATGATATTCGGCTGTTTGAAAAGCTTTGTCTGGAAAGCTTTCAGTCAGGCCTCAGCTGGCGCACCATTTTGGACAAGCGCGAAAACTTCCGCGCGGCGTTTGATGGGTTTGATTTCAACAAGATGGCCCGATATGGCCCGCAGGATGTGGAGCGTCTGTTGGGCAATGCTGGCATCGTACGCCATCGTGGCAAAATCGAAGCGGTGATCAACAACGCGGCCCGGGCGCAGGAGCTGGTGGCCGAGGCCGGATCCATCGCCGCCTTTGTCTGGAGCTTTGAGCCCGCCCCCGAAGAGCTGGGCGAACCGCAGACGCAATCCACTTCACCGGCCTCGGTTGCTTTATCCAAAGCGTTGAAAAAACGCGGTTGGAAATTCGTTGGCCCAACCACGGTTTTTGCCTTCATGCAGGCGATGGGGCTGATCAATGACCATGCCGAAGGCTGCGCGATGCGCGAAAAAGCTGCCGAGGCGCGGCGCAAGTTTGTGAAACCCGTCTGATGCGGCTGTTCCTGCTTGTCGCCCTGACAATGGCAGCCTTTGCGGCCAATTCATTGCTGAACCGGGCAGGCATTGTGCAGGCGGGTGCGGATGCTCTGGGCTTTGCCGTTGTGCGTCTGCTTTCTGGGGCCGGGATGCTTGGCCTGTTGGTGCTGCTGCGGCCGCGTACGGTGCAATGGCTGCAGCCGTCCCGTGCCTTTGGGGTGGCGAGCCTGCTGCTCTACCTTTTTGGGTTTTCACTGGCTTATCAGGCACTGGATGCCGGGGCCGGGGCGCTGGTGTTGTTTGGGATGGTGCAGGTCACGATGTTCCTTGGTGCACTGGTCCTGCGTGAGGTAATCCCGGTCACCCGTTGGCTGGGCGTGGGCGTTGCGATGACCGGGCTCTGTTGGCTGCTGTGGCCGGGGGAGGGGGCGCAACTGTCCAGCGGTGCCGCTGGCATGATGGCCCTCGCGGGGGTTGGCTGGGGGGTGTATTCGCTGATCGGCCGGGGCGCGAAGGATCCTCTGGGTGATACGGCGGCAAACTTCGTGCTGGCGGTGCCCTTTGGCATGGTGGCGCTGATCTGGGCGGATTGGCATATGTCCACGCCCGCGCTTGTCTTGGCGATCACCTCGGGCGCGGTGACATCGGGGCTGGGCTATGCGCTGTGGTATGCGCTACTGCCGCAACTGGGGGCAGGACGCGCGGCCGTGGCACAGTTGAGCGTGCCCGTTTTGGCCATTCTAGGCGGCGCGCTATTGCTGGCGGAGTGGCCGGATTTCGAATTCCTGCTGGCCACCGGCATTGTGCTGCTGGGCGTGGCCCTGGCGGCCAAACGCGGCTAGCGGCCCGATTGGAAAGACCCGGGAGGACCTGCCAATACGGGCCGCCCTTAAGCTGGATTAGAGGTTTGCCGGGTTAAACACCCGATCGCCAGCGGTAACGGTGCCAGCAGGGTTTGTGGTGGGGATGGACACGGTCCCGACGATATTGTCGCGGGAGATACCGGTTGAGCTGGATGACGTGCCAGTCGACCCCGTCGTCCCGGTGCCGGACCCGGCAGATGTCAGCAGTTCCTGTTCCGAAATGACCCGTGGCTGCGCGCCGGTTGCCTGAGCATTCGGCGGCGTTGCCCCGACAATGGTCACCCCGTTTGAGTGGCCCTGCGGTCGGCTATCGGCCCCTTCGGTGGTCATACATCCTGCGACCAGAAAAAGGGCAGGGGCGGCGATCAATACAGCTTTCATTCGAATTCTCCTCACACTTAAATCATGTACTCAGGAACGGCAGAGCGCGCCTTGAGTGTAGCGCAAATAGGCAGTGGGCTGCGGCGTTACAGCGCATATCACTGGCATGTGAGGGAAATTCGCCATCACGTGAAGTGTTGAAACAAAACGCCCCGCATGAGGATGCGGGGCGTTTCGGGATCTATTCCGTTCCGGCATCAGGCCAGAACGTTCGCAAGTCGTGCGACTTAACCGAGTTTCTCGGTCAGTTCAGGCACAGCCGCGAAGAGGTCGGCGACCAGACCAAAGTCAGCAACCTGGAAGATCGGTGCTTCTTCATCTTTGTTGATCGCAACGATGATCTTGGAGTCTTTCATACCTGCCAGGTGCTGGATCGCGCCCGAGATACCCACAGCGATATAGAGATCCGGTGCCACCACCTTGCCGGTCTGGCCCACCTGCCAGTCGTTCGGGGCATAGCCCGAGTCGACTGCGGCACGCGATGCGCCAACAGCGGCGCCCAGCTTGTCAGCCAGTTTCTCGATCAGGGCGAAGTCCTCTTCGGAACCAACGCCACGACCACCGGAAACAACCACACCGGCCGAGGTCAACTCGGGACGGTCGCTTTCGGCAACCTTGTCTTCAACCCATTCGGACAGGCCGGGGTTGCCAGCTGCAGCGATGGATTCGACAGCAGCCGAACCACCTTCGCCAGCGGCATCAAAGGTCGAGGTCCGCACGGTCAGAACCTTGGTCGCATCCGAGGATTTGACGGTCTGGATCGCGTTGCCAGCGTAGATCGGGCGCTCAAACGTGTCCGCGTCCACAACGGCGGTGACGTCCGACAGGACCATCACGTCCAGCAGGGCAGCCACGCGCGGCAGCAGGTTTTTCGCAGCCGCGGTCGAGGGCGCAACGATGTGGCTATAATCGCCAGCCAGCGACACAACCAGATCACCAATCGGTTCGGCCAGACCGTTGCCATAGGCCGCGTCATCGGCGCAAAGCACTTTGGAAACGCCATCCAGCTTGGCGGCGGCTTCGGCGGCGCCGTTGCAGCCTGCGCCAGCGCACAGAACGGTTACGTCACCCAGGGCCTTGGCGGCGGTCAGGGCTTTGGCGGTCGCATCAACGGCCAGTGCACCGTTTGCAACTTCAGCAATCAGAAGAACAGCCATTATACAGCCCCCGCTTCTTTCAGTTTCGCAACCAGCTCATCAACCGAGCCAACCATGATGCCTGCGGCACGTTCTGCCGGCTCACCGGTTTTCACGACCTCAAGACGCGGGGTGGTGTCGACGCCGTAGTCGGCGGCGGTTTTCTCATCCAGCGGCTTTTTCTTGGCTTTCATGATGTTCGGCAGCGAGGCGTAGCGCGGCTCGTTCAGGCGCAGGTCGGCGGTGATGATCGCCGGCAGGTTCACCTTGATGGTCTGCAGACCGCCGTCCACTTCGCGGGTCACGGTGGCAGCATCGCCATCCACGTCCACTTCGGACGCAAAGGTCGCCTGACCCCAACCCAACAGCGCCGCCAGCATCTGGCCGGTCGCGTTCATGTCGTTGTCGATCGCCTGTTTACCGGCGATGACCAGCTGCGGCTGCTCTTCGTCGACAACGGCTTTCAGGATCTTGGCAACGGCCAGCGGTTCGATGTCCTGATGTACATCGTCAGCCGCGTTCACCAGGATGGCGCGGTCGGCGCCCATGGCCAGTGCAGTGCGCAGGGTTTCCTGGCTTTGCTTCACACCGATCGAGACCACAACGACCTCATCGGCTTTGCCTGCTTCTTTCAGGCGAATGGCCTCTTCGACGGCGATCTCGTCGAATGGGTTCATTGACATCTTGACGTTGGCGAGATCGACGCCGCTGCCGTCCGCTTTCACGCGAACTTTCACGTTATAGTCGATCACACGTTTGACAGGTACGAGTACCTTCATTTCGTGGTCTCCCTTCAGTGCTTGGCGCCACAATTGCTGCAGTGCCGAAATGCTATGTGCCTTTGTTATATTCTTGCGCGATGGCAAAACAGGGCAAAATCGTCACGTTAGCGCCAAAGGACGCCGCGTTCCGCATTTTTTGCGACAGAAAAGTTGCTGAAATTTTGCAGCTTCCCCTGGGGAAGGGTGAAACTGAGTGTCGCGGCTGTATATCAGCGCGAATCCGTGTTCTGGCCGTAGGCTCCTCGCGCGCGTTGAGCGCCACAAAAGGAATCACCCGGTCATTGCGGAGGGGCTGTCAGCCTTGACCTCGATCAGGGTATGTCGTGCGGGCGGCTGCTATCCTATTGGGGAAAGGAGTGACCGCCATGTTAGCTGTGACCAAGATTGCCCCGAACCGAGTAGACTTGACCCTGAGCGGGAAGGTCGACGCTGAAGAAATGCGCAAAGGACTGGATGACCTGATTAGCCTTTCCGAAGGCATTACCGGCGGCGTCATGCTTTACCGGATCCCAGACTTTGCGATGCCCAGCTTCGCAGCCATCGGGGTGGAGATGACGCGCTTGCCTGCGCTTTTTGGTCTGCTCAGCTGCTACGATCGCTGTGCCGTTCTAACCGATGCCAGCTGGCTGCAATCTGCCGCCGAGATGAAAGGCAGCCTGTTCGGTGGCATCGACATCAAAGCCTTCGATCTGGATCAGGAAAAGGCCGCTGAAGCCTGGCTGGCAGAGGCGCCTGCAAGCGCCCCTGCCTAGGCCTGCTAAGCCGATTACCGGTTCGCGCCCGGCACCCAGAGCACATCGTCGGCGCCATTTTCGTTGGCGACGCGGGCGCCGACAAAGAACCAATCGCTCAGACGGTTCAGGTATTTGATCGCTGCCGGGTTCACCAGCTCATCCGCCGCCAGTTCCACCGCCAGACGTTCGGCGCGGCGCGCCACGGTGCGGCAGACATGCAAATGGGCGGACAGGGCGGTGCCACCGGGCAGGATGAAACTGCGCAGCGGGCTCAGGTCCTTGTTCATCGCATCGATCTCGGCTTCCAGCCGTTCGACCTGTGCGTCGGAGACACGCAGCGGCGGGTATTCGGCCTCGGCGTCTTTGTCCATGTCGGGGCGGCACATGTCGGCGCCCAGATCGAACAGATCGTTCTGCATCCGCCCCAGCGCTGCGTCCATCTCACCCTCGGCCTGCAGCCGCGCCACACCCAGCGTCGCGTTCAACTCATCCACGGTGCCATAGGCGTTCACCCGCGCCGAATGTTTCGCCACACGGGTGCCGTTGCCAAGTGCTGTGTCACCCTTGTCGCCGGTGCGGGTGTAGATCTTGTTCAGGACCACCATATCAGAAACCCCCGCGCAGCCAGACAAACCCAAGGATCAGCACAACAGCGATGAACTGGGCCGCGATGCGCCAGCGCATCAGCTTGTTGGCGTATTTCTTGTTAAACTCGCCCCCTTTGGCAAAGCCGCCGATCCCAAACATCAGGATCACCAGCACGCCCAGACAGGCAAAGGCCACAACGTAAAACAGCGGATCGTCAGCCATTATCCCCAATTCCCTTTTTTCGGTTTTCCCTGATGTAGAGGTGCGGGCGCATCGTGCAAGCCCCTAATTCGTCGCGGGCTGCTGCGCGGAGGGGCAGGTCAGCCTTTGGCCAGCAGCCAATCCAGCGCCCGTGTCGGCAGGAGGCGGCGCAATGTGCCCATGATATAGGTCGGCGTGGTGACATAATAACGGGGCCGCGGATTGGCGCTGTTCAATGCGCGCAGCAGCTTGGCGGTCACAGCAGAGGGCGGCAGCTCAAAGGTGTCTTTCTTGTCGCTGTCCTTATACAGCCGCTTGTTCAGCGTCGCCCGGTATTGATCCGCCCGCGGTGAGTTTTCCCAATCGATCCATTTTTCAAAATGCGGAATGGCGTTTTTGCGAATGTTGGAGGTGACCGGGCCGGGTTCGATCAACACCACCTTGATACCGGTGTCGCGCATTTCGATGCGCAGCGTATCGGTCAGCGCCTCCAGTGCAAATTTGCTGCTGTTATAGGCCGATCGCCAGGGCGCAACCACCAGCCCGAGTACAGATGAGCAGTTGACGATATGGCCATGCCCCTGCGCCCGCATCACCGGGATCACCTGCCGGGTCAGATCGTGCCAGCCAAAGACATTGGCCTCAAAAACCTCCCGCAGGGCGCCGCGCGGCAGATCCTCGTTGGCGCCGGGGCAGGCATAGGCCCCGTTGTTAAACAGCGCATCCAGCGTGCCACCGGTCTGGTCCAGCACATGGGTGAGGGCTGCGGTGATCGAAGCCTCATCGCTGTAATCCAGCTGCACGGTTTCCAGACCTTCCGCCGCAAGCCGGTCACAGTCTTTCTGTTGACGGCAGGCGGCAAAGACGCGCCAGCCCTCGGCCTTTAGCCCATGCGCGGCGTCATAGCCGATGCCTGAAGAGCAGCCGGTGATCAAAATGGTTTTTTGTGCCATGGCCGTGATGCGCCTCTTCCCTGTTTGCACTGCTGGCAAAAGGGCTAGGGCATTCAGTTGGCTGACGCAATCTCTGCACTGTCAGCGGGGGGGCGCGGTTTCCGGCGGCGTGACCTTGGCGCTGAGCAACTTGGCGGAGATCCAGCCGATGCGTCCTGCTTCTGCCACCCCATCACGCACCTGCAGCTTCAGCCAGCCGGTGCTGGGATCTTGCAGAACCTTCACGGCGGTGCCGCGGGGCAGGCTGAGCAGGACATTGTACCGGGTGCCGGGGCCGTTGCGCATATTGGCGCGGCTGACGATGACTTGGCGCAGGTCGACCTCTGGCACGGCGTCAATCACCTGCGTGCGCTGGGGATCAAATCCCGCCTGACGCTCAGCCACAACCTCGGCTGCAATCGCTGCGACGATGTCGGCGCTGGTGGCATCATCGGTCAGGGTGGCGGGTCCTGCGGATGGCTGCGGGTTGGCGACGGAAACCTGCACGGGCACATCTGTGGCCCGCACCAGCGGCAGGCGCGCGACCTCAAACCGGGGCAGCGGCATCTGCGCGAAACGCTCCCGCTGTGGCACGGGTTTTGGGGCGGGCGCGGCCCGGTCCGTTGCTGGAATGCTCAGGCTGATGTCGACGGCCTGACGGGCCACTTCGGGCGTGGGCTGGCCGGCGGTTGGTGGTGCGGAGTCCGCGCCACGTGCGGCCTGACGCAACGCGCCCTCAGCCTCGGGGTCAAAACTATCGCCGCCGCTCAACTCATAAAAAGCCAGCGCCATAAAGATCAAAGATAGAAAAACGAAGCGCGACATGCCGCACCTCCTTCGGGGGGAGTAAAAGGAAATGATATCAATGCAAGTATCTTACCATATCAGTGCCCCTCATGGGGACTCTGCTGATAAACTTCCCCCCTAGGTGGTGGGGTGCTGCGAATCTGGCACGGCGGCGTGTGCAAGCAGCAAATTCAACGGCGCAAGGCTTGTCGGGGTCAGCCTGCGCGGCTACACAGCATCTATGACTGACGTGACCGACGACCCCAATATGGACCAGCTGGAAGTGGCCGAGCCTCTGCGCCGGGCCATTGGCGAACGCTATCTCACCTATGCACTCAGCACGATTATGCACCGGGCGCTTCCGGATGCGCGTGACGGGCTGAAGCCGGTGCATCGGCGAATCCTTTACGCCATGCGTGAGCTGAAACTCTCGGCAAGTGGGGGTTTCCGGAAGTCTGCCAAAATCTCGGGCGACGTGATGGGCAACTATCACCCGCACGGGGACGCCGCGATCTATGACGCCATGGCGCGTCTGGCGCAGGACTTCAACGTACGCTACCCGCTGGTCGACGGTCAGGGCAACTTCGGCAACATTGACGGTGATAACCCCGCGGCCTCGCGCTATACTGAGGCGCGGATGACCGCCGCGGCTGAGGCGCTGCTGGAAGGCCTCAATGAAAACGCCGTTGATTTCCGCGAAAACTACGATGGCACGCTCAACGAACCTGTGGTTCTGCCCGCCGCCTTCCCGAACCTTCTGGCCAATGGCGCCGCAGGGATCGCCGTGGGCATGGCGACGAATATTCCGCCCCATAACATCGAAGAGCTGATTGGCGCCTGCCTGCATCTGATCAAGACACCCGATGCCCGGGATGAGACCCTGCTGAACTATGTGCCGGGGCCGGATTTCCCAACTGGCGGCGTGATCGTGGAGCCGCGCGAAAACATCGCCAAAGCCTATGCCACCGGGCGCGGTAGCTTCCGCCTGCGCTGTAAGTGGGAGGTTGAGGATCTGGGCCGTGGCACCTGGCAGATCGTGATCACCGAGATCCCCTATCAGGTGCAGAAGTCCAAGCTGATCGAAAAGATCGCTGAGCTGATCCAGACCAAGAAGATCCCGATTCTGGCCGATGTACGTGACGAATCCGCCGATGACATCCGCCTGATTCTGGAACCCAAGTCCAAGAACGTAGATCCGGCGGTTCTGATGAACCTGATGTTCCGCAACTCGGATCTGGAAATCAAATTCTCGCTCAACATGAACGTGTTGATTGATGGCGTGACACCCAAAGTGTGTTCGCTGAAAGAGGTGCTGCGCGCCTTCCTGGATCATCGTCGGGATGTGCTGCAACGCCGGTCCAGACATCGGTTGGATAAGATCGATCACCGTCTTGAGGTGCTGGAAGGCCTGATCATTGCCTTCCTCAACCTCGACCGGGTGATTGACATCATCCGCTATGACGATGCGCCGAAACAGGCGCTGATGGCGGAAAACTGGGCCGACAAGAAACCGCGCGCCACGGATGAGAGCGATTACCGCTCCCCATTGCCTGCGGGCGAAGGTGTGGGCGAACTGACCGAGGTTCAGGCCGAGGCGATCCTCAACATGCGCCTGCGCTCCCTGCGCCGCCTGGAAGAGATCGAGCTGACCCGCGAACGCGACGCCCTGCTGGAAGAACGCGCCGGCCTGCTGGAACTCTTGGGCAGTGAAGACCTGCAATGGATCCGTATCAGCGAAGAGCTGAAAGAGACCCGCAAACAGTTTGGCCGCAGTTCCGAAGGGGGCAAACGCCGGTCCGATTTCGCCGAAGCCGTGGAAGCCGAAGAGGTGCCGCTGGAGGCGATGATCGACCGCGAACCGATCACCATCGTCTGCTCGCAGATGGGCTGGATCCGCGCCATGACCGGCCATATCGATCTGAAGCGTGAGCTGAAGTTCAAAGACGGCGACGGCGCGCGTTTCATCTTCCACGCCGAAACCACCGATCGCCTGCTGGTCTTTGCCAGCAACGGGCGTTTCTATACCCTGCAATCGTCGAACCTGCCGGGTGGCCGTGGCATGGGGGAACCGCTGCGCCTGATGGTGGATATCCCGAATGAGGCGGAGATCATTGATCTCTTCATTCACCGCCCCGGTCAGAAACTGCTGGTCGCCTCCACCGAAGGCAACGGTTTCATGGTGCCCGAGGATGAGATCCTGGCCCAGACCCGGACCGGCAAACAGGTGCTGAACGTCAAAGACGATGTGAAGGCCCAGTTGGTTCGCCCCATCGCGGGCGATCACGTCGCCATTGTCAGCCAGAACGGAAAATTCCTGGTCTTCCCGGTGGAAGAACTGCCAGAGATGACTCGCGGCAAAGGGGTGCGCCTGCAGAAATACAACATGGCGCGCGGCCGGCAGGGCACGTTGGAGCTGGACGGCGGCCTGTCGGACATCACCACCTTCACCTGGGAACAGGGGCTCAGCTGGGAAATGGGCGGCGGCAAAACCCGCCATGAGCCGGATATGTCCGAATGGCTGGGCAAACGCGCCGGCGTTGGCAAGAAGCCCCCGTATGGCTTCCCCCGTGATATGAAATTTACCTAATTCAAATGTGGGTCCCTCGCGGGGCCCGCTCTATTTTTGGCGCCTTCGGCGGGCTGCCAAATCGCTTTCAACGTTTCCCAAATACTCTGGGGGAATTGGCCGCAGGCCAAGGGGGCAACGCCCCATATACCTCCGCGATCTAAACCGCCTCTGCCTGCAGCCAGACGCCGCCTTCGGGGCGCAGGGTCAGGATCATCACGGGTTTCGGTGTATGGCCGGGCACCGGGGTAAACCGGTAGCGCGCCAGCAAGGTGGCGAGGATGATCACCGCCTCTTGCAGCGCGAAAGAGGCGCCGATGCAGATCCGTGGCCCGTCGCCAAAGGGCAGGTAGGCATAACGCTGGATCGCTTTGCGGTTCTCAAACCGCTCGGGGCGAAACTGATCCGGGTCCTGCCACAGCAGCTGATTGCGATGCAGCGCATAGATCGGGATCATCACTGTGTCACCCGGGTAGACGTCACGCCCACCGAGCGTATCCTCCTTCTGCGCAGTTCGCGACAGGATCGCCGCCGGCGGGTATAGCCGCAGGGTTTCCTCCACGATCTGGCGCAGGAACGGCAGTTGTTCCAGATGCGCCGCGGTGGCGGTCCCCTTGCCAAAGGCTGCCTGCGCCTCCGCCCGCGCCCTGTCTTGGGCGGCCTGATCAAACCCCATCAGGTAAAGCGCCCAGCCCAATGTCAGCGCAGTGGTTTCATGCCCCGCCACGATGAAGGTCAACAGGTTGTCGCGCAATTCGCCGGTGTTCATCTGTCGATTGGTTTCCGGGTCTTCACCGGCCAGCAGCAGGTCCAGCAGATCCGGCACCTTCCGTGCTCCACCCTGTCGCCGCCCCTCGATGGAGGCATCGGCGACCCGCTTCATCTCTTTAAGCGCTTGGCCTGAGACCATCCGTCCCGGCCGCGGCACCCAATCGGGCAGGCCCAGCATATCAAAGAGCGAAATCTTCCCAGCCTCAGCGATATACGCGTCAATCGCGCGGTGAATGGCGGCGCGGTCAAAGCCTTCATCGCCGGAAAAGGTCACATCGCTGATCACATCAAAGGTGGCGCGCACCATTTCATCCGCCAAGTTGATGGCCCTTGGGCCGGCGGCCTCGACCCGGGCGCAGGCCGCCTCGGCTGCGGCGCTCATCACCGGGGTGAGGTTGGTGACGTTGCGGTGCGAAAACACCGGCGCGGCGGCCCGGCGCTGCCAGCGCCAATGGGCGCCTTCGGCAATGAACAACGATTCGCCAATGGCCGGCCGCAGCAGGTTCTTGGTGACCAGGGATTTGGGATAGTCCTCTACCCGTTCCAGCAGCACCCGGCGGATGGCATCGGGATCCATCACCATATGCCAGCGCCGGCCGGTTTTGCCGCTGACCATCGGTTGGCGGGTCGCCACTTCAGGGATGATCGACAGCAGGTTCTGCCGCGCCGCACGCAGGGATTTCAACATGCCCCAGGGTTCGCGCACCAATGGCACATGGGCGGGTAGGGCAACATGGCTGGGGGCACCGGTGATCTCTGGGATATAGGGCATCCTCACTCCTCCTCTATCAGGATATATGTGCAACGTTTGCCACGGCAATCCATCCGCGCCGCGTGAGGCAATTTGCCTGCGCGCAGTGGCTGCGGTATGGCAGGGAAAGCCTTCGACAAAGAGGGCACTGCAGGATCAAGGGAGAGGTTTGGGATGCTGATGCGAATTCTGGCGGGGCTGGCGCTTTTTGGATTGGTGGCCTGTTCGTCCACCGGTGATCTGGAAGAAAAACCAGAACCGCTGGGGGACTTCGCCTTTGGTCACAACATCGTGGTGGCCAACAACATGGTCAAAGGCCCAGTGTCACGAGACGCTGAACAGGAAGAATGGGTCACCGCCTTGAAACAGGCCATTGGCACCCGATTCGACCGCTATGAAGGCGATCGCCTCTATCACTTTGGCGTTTCAGTACAGGGGTTTGTGCTGGCCCAGCCCGGTCTGCCCGTTGTGGCCTCCCCGAAATCAGTGTTGATCCTCAACCTCGATGTCTGGGATGACGCCAAGGGTGTCAAAATGAACGCAGAGCCCAAGCAGATCACCGTTTTGGAACGGATGTCGGGGGAAACCTTCATCGGATCTGGCCTCACCCAATCCAAAGAGGTGCAGATCAAGAATCTCAGCGAAAATGCGGCTCGGCTGATCAAGAACTACCTTGAGCGTCAACATGCCGAAGAAGGCTGGTTTGTGCCTGAAGGTGACGCTGCGGATGCGGCGACAGCAGATGCTGCTGTGGAGGGCGAAGCCCCTGAACAAGAGGCAGAAAATGCCACCGAGGCGGCAGCTGCGGAAGAAACCGCGACCGAAACGTCGCAACAGGGGGCCGATGAGGCCACTGAGGATGCAACAGACGCTTGATTTTCCTCTCCGAACCCAATAAACGGCCCGCGATGATCAATCGGGGCGAGGGCCCCCTAAACACGAGGCGCCTTTAGAATGGCAAAGGAAAAGTTTGAGCGTTCCAAACCGCACGTTAACATCGGCACCATCG